>DASVQN010000027.1:0-140850 GCA_036389155.1 Solirubrobacteraceae bacterium | reverse complement strand
TACCGCCGCAGCCCGACGCTGCGCGAGGGCTGGTGGAACTGGGGCGGGATCACGGGGCCGGTGACGCTCATCGCCCGCGGGCCGATCGTCATGCACGACGCCGGGCTGCTGCCGCAGCGCCACTGCGACCGGCGCGGCTGTCGCTGGAGCGTGCTCGCCGACGGCTGGCTGGAGAACGTCGGCGATCGCCCGCGGCGGCCCTCGGTGAGCGTCACGCTGCGCGCGCCCGACGGGACCCTGTCGCGGGGCAGCGCCGCGGTGCGGAGCCTGCGGCCGGGCGAGCGCCTGCGGGTGCGCTACTCGGTGCCCGTGCGCGGCGAGCCGAAGCTGTGGTCGCCCGAGCATCCGGACCTCTACGGGGCGACGGTCGCGACCCACGCGGCCGGGCGCGTCGTCCAGCTCGACCGCCGGCACGTCGGCCTGCGCCGCGTCGACGTCGTCGACGGGATGCTGCGCCTCAACGGCCGCGTGCTCGACCTGCGCGGCGCCTCGGTCCAGGAGGACGTGCCCGGCCGCGGCCCCGCGCTCACGAACGCCGACATCCAGAACACGGTCGCCGAGCTCAAGGCGCTCGGCGTGAACGTCACGCGGGCGCACTACCTGCTGGACTCGCGCCTGCTCGATCGCTTCGACGAGGAGGGCATCCTCGTCTGGAGCCAGGCGCCGGTCTACCACCGCGACATGCAGCTCAAGACGAAGGCCGGCCGCTCGTTCGAGCTCGGCGCGGTGCGCCGGACGGTGCTCGAGGCGCGCAACCACCCGTCGGTCATCACGCACTCGGTCGCGAACGAGCTGTCCCCGCGGCCCGACGTCATGCACTCCACCGGCGCGTTCCTCAACACCGCGCGCGAGGTGGCCGAGGACCTCGACCACAGCGTCCCGGCGTCGGTCGACGTCCTGGCGTGGCCGGGCTTCCCCAAGCAGCGGATCTACGACCGGTTCGACCTGCTCGGCCTGAACAGCTACTTCGGCTGGTACCAGGGCGACAAGGGGCACGAGACCGGGAACCTGGCCGACCTCGAGCCGTTCCTGCGCAAGGCGCGGCGGTACTACTCGCGCCAGGCGCTGGTGATGACGGAGTTCGGCGCCGAGGCGACGATGGACGGCCCCGCCGACCTGAAGGAGACGTACTCCTTCCAGGCGCAGTACGTCGACGCGAACCTCTCGCTGATCGAGCGGCTCGGGTTCATGTCGGGCGCCATCTACTGGACGCTGCGCGAGTTCGCCGTCAAGCCCGACTGGGACGGCGGAGCGGAGCGCACCGACGTCGAGCGCGACGCGATCCACAACAAGGGCCTCATCGACTACAAGACCGGCGAGCGCAAGCCGGCGTGGAACGTCGCCGCCGGCCACTTCGCGCAGACGCCGCTCTACCGCAGCGCGCCCTCGCGGGCCGTCGCCGCGGTGACGGAGGAGGGGCCGAAGGCGGACGGCGGCCTCGGCGCGACCGCGCTGACCGGCGGCGTCGTCGGGCTGCTGCTCACGCTGGCCGGCGCGATGCTGTGGCTGTGGCGCGACATCTGGCGCTTCGGCGACGAGCCGGAGCCCGCCCCCGCGTTCCCCGCCGGCGATCCCGACCACGAGCGCCGGCTCGAGCTCGTTGCGTAGCGGCCGGGCCGGTGCGCGCGCGGCCGCCACGCGCGCCGACGTCGCCCTCTATCGCCTCGTCCGCCGCGACCTGAACACGCCCGTCCTCGACGGGCCGCTGCGCGCGCTGACGATCGCCGGCGAGCACGCCGCCTGCTGGTACGCGATCGGCCTGGCGGGGAGCGCGCTCGACGTCCGCAACCGCCCGCGCTGGCGGCGGGTCATGCGCGCGACGCTCGCGACCGAGCTGCTCAACACCGCGCTCAAGCTCGTCTTCCGCCGCGCCCGTCCCGCGCTCGAGGACCTGCCGCCCACGGTCCCGATCCCGAAGTCGCTGAGCTTCCCGAGCGCCCACGCGTCGACCTCGTTCTGCGCCGCGCGCGGCTACGCGGGCCTCGTCCCGGTGCCGCTCCTGCCGCTCGCCGCCGCGATCGCGTTCAGCCGCGTCTACTTCGGCGTCCACTACCCGTTCGACGTCCTCGCCGGTGCCGCGCTCGGCACGGTGACGGGAGGGGTGCTCGCGCGATGAAGGTCGGGATCGTCGGGATGCCGAACGCGGGGAAGTCGTCGCTGTTCAACGCGCTGACCAAGGCCGGCGCGGACGCAGCCAACTACCCCTTCACGACGATCGAGCCGAACGTCGCGATCGTGCCGGTGCACGACCAGAGGCTGAACGACGTCGCGCACGTCATCGGGGCCTCCTCGATCGTGCCCGACACGATCGCCTTCCACGACATCGCGGGGCTCGTCCGCGGGGCGCACGAGGGCGAGGGGCTCGGCAACCAGTTCCTCGCGAACATCCGCGAGACGGACGCGATCGTCCACGTCGTCCGCGCGCACCGCGACGAGAACGTCGTGCATCCGGAGGGCCAGGTCGACCCGCTGCGCGACATCGACACGATCGACACCGAGCTGATCTACGCCGACCTCGACCAGGCCGAGCGCCGCCACCAGCGCGTGGTGCGCACCGCGCGCGGGGGCGACAAGGCGGCGATCGCGGAGGAGGCGTGGCTGCGCGCGGTGATCGAGGCGCTTCAGGCGGGCCGCCCCGCGCGGACGGTGCCGCGGCCGCCCGACCTGCCCGAGACGCTCTTCGCGCTCACCGCCAAGCCCGTGCTCTTCGTCGCGAACGTCGACGAGGGCGACGACGAGGTGCCCGAGGCGATCGCCGCCCACGCCGACGCGCAGGGCGCCAAGGCCGTCGCCGTCTCGGCGCGCATCGAGGCCGAGCTCTCCGAGCTCGACGACGAGGACGCCGCCGCGATGCGCGCCGACCTCGGCGTGAGCGAGAGCGGGCTGGACCGCGTCGTGCGCGGCGCGTTCGAGCTGCTGGGCCTGATCGCGTTCTTCACGGCCGGCGAGGCCAAGCCCGCGCAGTCGTGGCACATGCGCGACGGGCTGAGCGCGTGGCACGCGGCGGGCGCGATCCACTCCGACATCCAGAAGGGCTTCGTCCGTGCGGAGGTCATCGGCTGGCGCGAGCTCGTCGACGCGGGCGGCTACGCCGGAGCCCGCGACAAGGGCGTCCTGCGGCTCGAGGGCCGCGACTACGTCATGCGCGACGGCGACGTCATCACGGTCAAGTTCACGCCGTAGCGCAACCTCCACCGCTGTAGCTACGTTTCACCAACCATGCTCGCCGTCGTGACCGCCGCGCTCGCGGCCGCCGTCCCGTCCTACGCGACACCCGAGACCGCGATGACGGCCGCGGTGCGCGACGCGGCGGCGCAGGCGCGGATCGCGAAGCTGAGCGTGGCGTGCCGCGGCGGCCTGTGGGAGGTGGGCGAGCGCGGGACGTGCGAGGGCGGGTTCGTGCTCCGCGGCGGCGCGCGGCGCGCCTTCTACCGCCTGACGTGGCGCAGCCGGACCCTGCGCACCTCGACCACGACGATCACCGCGAAGCTCGACGCGACGCGCCGCGGCGGCCGCGGCTTCCCGGAGCGGCTCGCCGGCAGCGCGACGCGCGCGGGCCCCGAGCCGCCGGCCGAGCGCACCGACCACGCGGACCTCGTCCTGCAGCGCGGCGACGAGCAGACGCTCAGCCGGAAGACCTGGGTGGCGTTCCCCCGGCCGTACTGGTGGGGGCAGGCGTACGGCGAGGGGCCGGTGACGATGGTGGGCGGCAGCGACTACCTCTACGACCTCCCGCCGGCCGGGATGTGCGCGGTCACGCTCCTGATCGGCGCGACGGTCGCCGCCGACGGTCCGACGGAGCGCGACGGCCGCGTGTACGACGGGCCCGACGACATCGACGGCCGGCCGATCGTGCGTCGCACGGACGACGGCGCCGGCACCACGACGTGGCTGCTCGAAGACCAGGCGGGCCTCGTCAAGGGCATCCGCTCCGGACCGGCGCCACGCGGCGTCGGGCCGCCCGAGCTCGACACGCTGGTCGTCCGGGGCGACTTCTGGAGCGAGCTCGAACGCTTCGGCGAGCCCGGCCGCGACGGCTATCCGCTCCTCCCGACGTCGCGCACGCAGGAGGCGCGCTGCAGCGCGCTCACGGCGCGCAACGCCGCCGCGCTCATCCCGCGCGCGCTGGCCGAGGCGCGCCCCGCGCAGCGGAGGCGCCCGCCGAGGCCGGACCCCGACGACGAGGCGCAGCTGCCGCTCGACCCGCGGTACTAAGCGCCGAAGCCCACGCGGTGCTCCTCGCGGTCCGCGCGGACCCAGAGCACGTTGGCCAGGCTCAGGCGGACCGTCCCGTCGTCGCCCTCCACGTCGTGCCAGCCCTCGCCGCCGAGCGCACCGAGGAGCTGGTCGAGCTGCTCCTGCGAGACGCGCAGCGCGATGGGCATGCTGGCCTGGAAGCCGATCGAGATGTGGCGCGACGACGATGCCATGCGAATCCTCAGTGAGCGGGTTGGACGATCTCGGTCAGCACGCCGCCGGCGGCCGCCGGGTGCACGAACGCGACGCGCGAGCTGCGGATGCCGGTGCGCGGCGTCTCGTCGATGAGCCGCAGCCCGGCGTCCTTGCACCGCTGCAGCGCGGACTCGATGTCGCCGACCTGGTAGGCGACGTGGTGGATGCCGGGCCCGCGCTTGGCCAGGTACTTGCCGACGGGCGTGTCGGGCCCGAGCGGCTGGAGCAGCTCGACGTGGTTCTCGCCGACGTCGAGGAGCGCCGCCTCCACGCCCTGCTCCGTAACGGTCTCGCGGTGGACGGCGGGCATCCCGAACGTCCCCTCGAAGAGCGCGAGCGCGCCGTCCAGGTCCTCGACGGCGATGCCGATGTGGTCGATCCGGTCGAACATGCGGCGCCGGAGGATACGCTGTGTGCGTTCCGCCCCGCCAGGAAGGCCACCCCCCTCGATGTCGCGCCTGATCCCGTACGCCCTCGCGGCCGCCGTCTGCGCCGCCCTGCTGCTCCCCTCGACCGCCCCCGCGGCCAAGGTCAACATGCCGGGCGCGGTCCCGCACGTCGAGTACCCCGGGATGCAGAAGCTGCACTACGAGTTCGGGCCGATCAAGATCGCGCCGGGGCAGAACACGATCGACTTCGAGGCCAACAAGCTCAAGCCGTCGGTGCCCGGCTACATCACGCGCTTCGAGCCGAACCTGATCCGCCGCAACGGCACCGTCCCGCCGGTCGACGAGATCCACCTGCACCACGGCGTGTGGCTGATGCGCAACTACCCGACGTTCGCGGCGGGCGAGGAGAAGACGATCACGCAGTTCCCGCACGGCTTCGGCTACCGCTACGCGCCCGAGGACGTCTGGATCATGAACCACATGATCCACAACCTGCTGCCGGGCAAGGACGAGGTGTACCTGACGTACGACATCGACTTCGTGCCGATGGACTCGCCGGCCGCCGAGCAGATCACCGAGGCCAAGCCGCTGTGGATGGACGTCGCCGGCATCAGGGCCTACCCGGTCTTCGACGTCAAGCGCGGGTGGGGCGGCAGCGACGGGAAGTACACCTTCCCCCGCGAGGCCGCGACCGCCGCGCAGCGCCGGAACATCGGGCCCGCGCACCGGTTCACCGCGACGAGCGACATGACGCTCATCTGGACGGGCGGCCACCTCCATCCCGGCGGCATCTCGACCGACCTCGTCAAGCGCCGCGGCCCGTACGAGCAGACGATCTTCAAGTCGCAGGCCAAGTACTGGGAGCCCGCGGGCGCGGTGTCGTGGGACGTCGCCATGACCGTCAGCGACCCCGACTGGCGCGTGAAGATGAGCCCGGGCGACGAGCTCGAGCTGACCGCGACGTACGACGCCAAGCGCGGCGCCTGGTACGAGTCGATGGGGATCAACTTCGTCTGGTACGTCGACGGCCACACGCCCGACGCGAAGAACGCGCTCGACGAGCCGGTCTCCGCCCGCGGCGACATCACACACGGCCACCTGCCCGAGAACAACAACCACGGCGGCGGCCAGGCCGTCCTCCCGGACCCGCGCCGCCTGCTGAGCGGCCTGCCGACCGGCACGGTGAAGATCAACGACTTCGTCTACGGCCGCGGCGACCTCTCCGGCGCCGGCGTCGCGGGGCGCCCGCCCGTGGTCCCCGTCGGCCAGTCGCTGACGTTCCGCAACAACGACTCCGACGAGACGATCTGGCACACGATCACGGCCTGTAAGCAGCCGTGCAACAAGGCCACCGGCATCGCCTACCCGCTCGCCGACGGCAACGTCCAGTTCGACTCCGGCCAGCTCGGGTTCGGGCCGCGCTACGCGTCGCCGGTCGCCAACCGCGACACCTGGCAGACGCCGAAGAACCTCAAGCCCGGCACCTACACGTACTTCTGCCGCGTGCACCCGTTCATGCGGGGCGCGTTCCGCGTCAAGGGCCGTTGACTCGCAGGGCGAGTCAACGGCTGGCGGTTGCTCGGCAGAGCCTCACAACGCGCCGCGCCCTTTAGAACGATTCGCCGGGGTCCGCCGCGGCGATCCGCAGCGAGACGCCCGGCTCGCGCTCGACGCGCGGGACGCCTGAGAGAATGCGGTCGAGGTCGGCGCGGTCGAGCACCTCGTGCTCGAGCAGCGTCTCGGCCAGCTCGTCGAGCTTCGCGCGGTGGCGGGTGAGGAGCGTGCGCGCCGAGCTCTCCGCCTCGAAGGCCAGCTCGCGCTGCTCCTCGTCGTGGATGCGGCGGCTGATCTCCGACGTGCCCTGCGGGTCGAGCAGCGCGCGCTGGCCCGCCGCCGCGGCCGCCATCGCGTAGTTGTGCACCATCGCGTGGGTGATCTCCGCGACCTTCTGCAGGTCGTTGGCCGCGCCGGTCGTGACCGAGCCGAAGACGAGCTGCTCGGCGACGCGCCCGCCGAGGCAGACGGTCATGTACTCGATGAGGTCCTCGCGCGTCTTGAGGTAGCGGTCCTCCTCCGGCAGGCTCATCGCGAAGCCGAGGGCCGAGCCGCGCGGCACGATCGAGACCTTGTGCGGGCGGTCGACGCCGGGCAGCAGCTCGCCGCACAGCGCGTGGCCCGCCTCGTGGTAGGCGACGATCCGCTTCTCGCGGTCGGTGAGCGCGCGCGAGGACTCCACGCCCGCGACGACGCGCTCGATGGCCTGCTCGAAGTCGTCCTGGCACAGCGCGTTGCCCTTGCGGCGCGCGCAGCGGATGGCCGCCTCGTTGGCGAGGTTCGCGAGGTCGGCACCGGTGAGGCCGCTGGTCTGGCGGGCGACGAGGTCGAGGTCGACGTCGCGCAGCGGCTTGTCGCGGCAGTGGACGTCGAGGATCTCGCGGCGCCCGCCGACGTCGGGCGGGGACACGAAGACCTGGCGGTCGAAGCGGCCGGGGCGCAGCAGCGCGGGGTCGAGCTTCTCGAGCAGGTTCGACGCGGCCATGACGACGATCCGGTCGCTGTCGGGGAAGCCGTCCATCTCGACGAGCAGCTGGTTGAGCGTCTGCTCGCGCTCGGAGTTGTTGTCGTGCCCGCGGACGGCGCCGACGGCGTCGAGCTCGTCGATGAAGATGATCGCGGGCGCGGCCTTGCGCGCCTCGCGGAACAGCCGCCGGATGCGCGCGGCGCCGAGGCCGGCGAACATCTCGACGAACGACGACGCGGACTGCGCGAAGAACTCGGCGCCGGACTCGTGCGCGACGGCCTTGGCGAGCAGCGTCTTGCCGGTGCCGGGCGGGCCGTGCAGCAGGACGCCCTTCGGCGCCTTCGCCCCGAGCCGCTTGAACGTCTTGGGGTCCTTGAGGAACTGGACGACCTCCTGCAGCTCCTCCTTGGCGTGGTCGACGCCGGCGATCTCCGTCCAGCCGATCGCGTGCTTGACGTCGGGCTTGATCTGGACCGGCTTGGTCTTCGGCATCATCTTCACCGTGCGCCACAGGAAGAAGACGATGGCGACCATGAAGATGAGCGTGAAGACGCCCTGCCACTCGTAGGAGAAGTCCTTGATCGTGTCCATCGACCCTTAGGTCGGCACGCAGGTGGCGGGACTGAAGGGTGGTCCGCTACCCGAGGACGATGAACGACACGGCGCGGTTCTCGTATCCCTTCGTGCTCGCGCCGGTGCCCTCGGTGCACCGGACCGCGACACGAACACGCGGCCGGCGCGCGTGGTCGTGAACGGTGCGAGGTCGAACGCCGCGTGCAGGTGCGGCGGCGAGTCGGCGTACGCGTCGTCGGAGCCGCCCTCGGTCGGGCCGGGTGGGCCGGTCGCACCGGGCGCGCCGTCCGTGCCCGGCGCCCCCTTCGGGCCGGGCGCGCCGGGCGATCCGGGCTCCCCCCGCGGGCCCTGCGTCAGCACGCCGGCGGCGAGGTCGCGCGCGCGGATCGAGCGGTCCCTGATCTTCCTCGACGTGACCGCGTTCGCGTGCAGGTCCGCGCTTCGACCGCGTTGCGGCGGACGTGCCGGAGCATGGAGCGACACTAGTCGACGGGCGACAGGCGGCGCGCATCCTGCTCGGCGCGCCCGACCTTCGCGCAGGGCGTGCCGTCGACGCGCACGACGTCGGCGGTGAAGTCGTTGGCGCCCCGGATGAGCGACGAGCCGACGCCGTAGGCGTCGACCGGGATCTCCGCGGCCTCGAACTCGCGGATGCGGTCCGCGGTGAAGCCGCCCGAGACGACGATCCTGACGCCGGGATGGCCGGCCTGGTCGAGCGCGTTGCGGACGTTCTCGACGAGCTTCGCGTTGACGCCGGTGGGCTTGAAGCGGCCCATCTGGTGGATGAGCGAGCGGTCGACCAGCGTGTCGCTCGTGTCCAGCCGCACGCCCCACAGGTCGTCGCCCAGGCGGTCGGCGACCTCGAGCGCGGTGCGGACCGAGTCGTTCTCGAAGTCCACGAGCACCGTGACGTTCATCTCCTGCGCGAAGCGGTCGGCGAACCGGCGCGCCGCGAGCGCCGTGTCGCCCCCGTACGCCGCGATCAGCCCGTGCGGCACCGTCCCCATGCCGCGCCCGCCCCACCACGACGCCTGCGCGTCCGTCGACACGCCGATCGCGCCCGCGACGTGCGCCGCCCAGCCGTCGCCGGTCTGCACGAGCCAGTGGTCGTGCCGGGCGGGGAAGAACCAGATCGGCTTGCCGTTCGCGGCCTCGACGACCTCCTTGACGTTGCGCATGACGAGCGTGCGCCGCGCCATGCAGCCGAGGTAGACGGTCTCGAGGTGGGCGAACAGCGTGTAGTCGCCCTCGATCGTCAGCACGGGCTCCCACGGCCGGACCTCGTCGCCCTCCTGCAGCGCGCGCACCTCGAGCTCCGGCCAGCCGTCGACCCACTCGCCGTCGGCGCCGCGCCGGCCCGAGCACTGCCGCAGGATCGCGATCGCCTCGTCGATGCCCCCGAGCACCGAGTGCTTCTTCTGGAAGGCCTGCACGACCACACGCGGATGGCGCTCGTCCCACTCGAGCAGCTCCTTCGTGAGGTTGAAGTACATGTCGGAGTAGTAGCCGTCGCGGATCCGCTCGACGGGGAGCCGGAACACGTCGGGAGAGAGCCGCTCGCGCGTGGACAACGGCCGCTACCCGGCGCCCTCGGCGCGCAGGATCTCGTCGAGGGCGGCGCGGCCGACCTCGAGCTGCGCCGAGGTGGGCTCGCGCGTGCCGATCACGCGCTGGAGCTCGTGGCCGGGGACGCGCAGCGCGCGCGCGGCCGCGGTGTCGTGGTGGCGCTCGCTCCACGCGAAGACCTCGACGGCCACGCCGACGCTGGCCACCGCGACGGCGCCGCTGGCCAGCGGCGTGGGCTTCTCCATCACGCTCTTGAGCAGCGCGACGCCGGCGAGGTTGGAGGCCAGGAGCGGCGCCATCAGGTGCGAGCCGCAACGGTCGTGCTCCTTCGTGTGGTCGGCGGTGCCGTCCTCGTACGCGCCGATCGTCTTGTGCTCGGCGCCGTGGTAGGCGGCGAGCTCGCCGCCGCGCAGCGCGACGAGCGACGGCACGAGCGACAGCGCCGCGGCGGCGGCCTCGCCGCCGAGCGAGCCGCGGGCGCGGCGGCGCAGCAGCGCGGCGCCGACGGTCGCGCCGGCCGCCGCCGCGGCGACCGAGCCCTGCTGGAACGGGAGCTGCGCCTCGGGGAGGTGCCTCTTGACGAGCGGGATGACGGCCATCGCCTCGCCGAGGCGCGCGACGCCGCGCAGGCCGGGGACCGGGTCCAGGCGCGTGAACCGGGGCTTCGGGCCGCACGCCGCGGCGATGGTGCCGTCCGTGCGGCGCACGGCCGCGGCCCAGTGCGTCGGGCCGTGGACGAGCAGCCCGTTGCGCAGCGCCATGCCGCCGAGGCGGAGCTTCTCCTTGCCGCCGCTCACCCGAGCAGCCTCCGAGCCGCGTACCCGAAGAACTCCGTCGCGAGGTCGAGGTCGCGGACGTCGATGCGCTCGTTGGCGCTGTGGACCAGCGGGTTCGTGTCGTGCGCGGTCATGTGCGCGTGCGGGAAGAAGCCGTAGGCGACGCACTCCGGGAAGGCGTCGCGCCAGGTGCGCGAGTCGGTGAAGCCCGGGAGGATCGTGGGGACGACGGCGGCCTCCGGCTCGTGGTCGGCGACCCAGTCGCGGATGACGTCCATCAGCGGGGTCTCGATCGGCGACGCGTTCCCGACGACCTGCTCGGCGAACTCGATCCGGTAGCCGTCGGTGCCGAGGACCTCCTCGATCCGCCTGCGCGCGGTCTCCAGGCCGTGGCCCGGCGGGACGCGGCAGTCGACGCTGATCTCCGCCCGCGACGGGATCACGTTGATCTTGTCCGACGCGTGGACCTTGGTCGGCGCGAGCGTCACGCCGAGCATCGGCTCGACGAAGACGGCGAGACCGGGGTCCTTCTCGGCGAGCCGCTGCAGCGCGGGGCCGGGGTCGCCGTCGACCGGGCCGACGCCGAGGCCCTCGAGCAGCGCCCGCGGCCCGTCGGTGACGTCGTAGCCGGGCTGGCGGCGGGCCATCGCGTCGAGCAGCGGCGCGAGCTTGAGCAGCGCGTTGTCGCCGATCTTCGGCATCGACGCGTGGCCGGCGACGCCGTCGGCGACGAGCTTGAAGCGGAAGACGCCCTTCTCGGCGATGCAGACGTCGTAGACGCGGCGGCCGTCGAAGGGGATGACGGCGCCCGCGCCCTCGTTGAGGAGGAAGTCGGCCCGCGCGAGGTCGGGATGGTTCTGCGTGAGCCAGACCGCGCCCTCCGACCCGCCGGTCTCCTCGTCCACGACGACGAAGACCTTCAGCGTCCCCTTCGGCCGCCAGCCGCTCCGGGCCAGCGCGATCGCGGCGGCGACCTCGGCCGCGGTCTGGGACTTCATGTCGAGCGCGCCGCGGCCCCAGACGCACCCGTCCGCCACGTCGCCCGACCACGGCCCGTGGTCCCACTCCTCCGGCGTCGCGAGGACGGTGTCGACGTGCGAGAGCAGGCCGAGCGTCGGGCCGTCGGAGCCGTGCAGCGTGGCGACGAGGTTCGGCCGCTCCTGCGTCCTGCCGTGCAGCTCGAGGTCGAACCCGGCGTCGCGCAGCAGGCCCGCGAGCAGCTCCTGCGCCGGGCGCTCGTTGCCGGGCGGGTTGACGGTGTCGAATCGGATCAGCCGCTGAAGCAGCGCTGTGGCGTCCATCGGTTCGCGGACCATACTGCGCACATGGACCAGCTCTTCGCACCCGACGAGGGCGATCCGCCGCGCACGCGGACCGCGGTTCCGCTCTCCGAGGCCCCGCTCGCGGTGCGGATGCGGCCGCAGAGCGTTGACGAGCTCGTCGGGCAGGAGCACCTGCTGCACGACGGCGCGCCGCTGCGCACCGCGATCGAGGACGGCCAGCCCCACTCCATGATCCTCTACGGGCCGCCCGGCTCGGGGAAGACGACGCTCGCGCGGATCGTGGCGGCGAGCGCTCGCGCGGCGTTCGAGGAGCTGAGCGCGGTCGAGGCGGGCCGGGCCGAGGTCCGCCAGGTGCTCGAGCGCGCCGAGCACCGGCGCAAGGCGACCGGCGAGCGGACCGTCTTCTTCCTCGACGAGATCCACCGGTTCAACAAGGCCCAGCAGGACGCGCTGCTGCCCGCCGTCGAGGAGGGCCTGGTCACGCTGATCGGGGCGACGACCGAGAACCCGTACTTCGAGGTCAACTCGGCGCTGATCTCGCGCTCGCGGATCTACGAGCTGCGGTCGCTCGGCGCGGCGGAGGTCGCGACGCTGCTGCGGCGCGCGCTCGAGCGCGGGGAGTGCGAGGTCGGCGTGGCCGACGAGGCGCTCGACTTCCTCGCGAACCGCTCGGACGGCGACGCGCGGACGGCGCTGTCGGCGCTCGAGCTCGCGTGCACGTCGAGCGGCGGCGAGGAGGTCACGCTCGAGCAGGCCGAGCAGGCGCTCCAGCGCAAGGCGCTGCACTACGACCGTGCCGGCGACCAGCACTACGACTACGTGTCGGCGTGGATCAAGGCGACCCGGGGCTCGGATCCCGACGCGTCGCTGTACTACCTCGCGGTGATGATCGAGGCGGGCGAGGACCCGCGCTTCATCGTCCGCCGGATGGTGATCCTCGCCAGCGAGGACGTCGGCAACGCCGACCCGCAGGCGCTGCTCGTCGCGGTCGGCGCGGCACACGCCGTCGAGCATGTGGGGATGCCGGAGGCGGCGCACGCGCTGGCCCAGGCGGCGGTCTACCTGTCGCTCGCGCCGAAGTCCAACGCGGCGTACAAGGCGCTGAAGGCCGCGCGCGCCCACGTCCGCGAATACGGCGCCGCCAAGCCGCCCGCGCCGCTGCTGTCGGCGGCCTACAACGCGGCGAAGACGCTCGGCCGCGGGGTCGGCTACGACTACCCCCACGACCGTCCGGGCGCCGTCTCCCCGCAGGAGCTGCTGCCCGACGAGGTCGCGGGGACGACGTTCTACGAGCCGACGGAGAACGAGCCGCACATGGCCGAGCGGCTCGAGGCGATCCGCCGGGCGCGCGGTCGATAAAGCAACGTCCGTTGCACCACGCGACCCTCTCGTCCGTACCTTGCGAGAGGTGCACCTGCACGGCTTCCACCCCCTCCCCGACGGAGGCCGCGTCCGGCTCCGGCTGCCCCACGTCCTCGATCGTGACGGGCTGCACGAGCTGCTCGCGCGCTACGGCCTCGCGGCCGACGACCTCGACGTCCGGCGCGCGCTGCGGTGCGTGCCGCGCCGGCGCGTGGCCCTGTGCGCGACGGGGCTGGTCGACGGCCGCGAGCGCCTCGTCGGGTTCGGCGCGCTGGAGGCCGGCGAGCTGACGCTGCTCGGCGACGAGGCCGTCGCCGAGGTGCTCGAGGACGCGCTGCGCGAGTACACGGGGCCCTGGAGCCGCCGCGTCGCATAGCCTCCGGCGGCGTGTCCGCCGCCGCCCTGCAGGAGTCGATCGAGCCCGCCACCGGCGCCGTGCTCGGGTCGGTGCCCGCCACCGCGCCCGAGGACGTCGCGCTCGCCGTCGAGGAGGCCGCGGCGGTGCAGCCGCTGTGGGCGCAGCTGCGGCTCGCCGACCGCGCGCGCTACCTGCGCCGCGCCGCGCAGGCGCTGATCGACGAGCGCCGCGAGCTCGTCGAGCTGATCGCGCGCGAGCAGGGGCGGCCGGTCGCGGAGGCCGAGCTGATGGAGGTCCTGCCCGCGATCGAGACGCTGCTGTGGCTGGCCGAGCAGGGGCCGCGCACGCTCGGCGAGCACCGCGTCGGCCTGTCGCGGACGTTCTTCCTGCGCAAGCGCGTCCGGGTGACGCACGAGCCGCTGGGGGTCATCGCGGTCATCACGCCGGCTTCGGAGCCGCTCGCCGTGCCGCTGGGGGACGTCGCCATCGCGCTGCTCGGCGGGAACGGCGTCGTGCTCAAGCCGGCGGCGCTGGCGTGCCTGACCGGGCAGCGGGTCGCGCGCGCGTTCACGCGGGCCGGGCTGCCGGAGGGGCTGCTGCAGGTGGTGCACGGCGGCTCGAAGACGGGGCGGGCGCTGGTCGACGCGCCGGTCGCGCACGTCCGGCTGACGGGCTCGGCCGAGGCGGGCCGGGCGGCGGGCGAGCGGGCGGCGCGGGCGCTGCGGCCGAGCACGCTCGCCCTGAGCGGGAAGGACGCCGCGCTGGTCCTCGGGGACGCGCCGCTGCCGCGCGCGATCGCGGGCGTCACGTGGGGCGCGTTCGCGAACGCCGGCCAGGCCGGGGGGTCGATCGAGCGCGCGTTCGTCCTGCGCGAGCGCCACGACGCGTTCCTCGCGGGCGTGGTGGAGCGGGCCGCGGCGCTGCGGGTCGGCGACCCGCTCGACCCGTCGACCGAGGTCGGGCCGCTGACGTCCGCCGACCGCGTCGCCCGCGTGCGCGAGCTCGTCGAGGACGCGGTCGCCCGCGGCGCGACCCTCCACTGCGGCGGCGCCCGCGGCGAGGCGTGGTTCGCCCCGGCGGTGCTCACCGGCGTCCCGTTCGACGCGCCGCTCGCGCGGGAGGAGGTCCCGGGACCCGTGCTGACCGTGGACGCCGTGGACTCGATCGACGAGGCGATCCGGCTCGCGAACGAGGGCGGCTTCGGGCTCGGCGCGTCGGTGTGGACCACGGACCGCGCGGCGGGCGCCCGGATCGCCCGCGCGCTGCACGCCGGGATGGTGTGGATGAACGACCACCAGGTCTCCGCGATGGCGCCGCAGCTGCCGTGGGGCGGCGTGAAAGACTCGGGCCTCGGGCGCACGCGCGGCGAGCCCGCGCTGCTCGAGTGCGTGACCGACAAGGTCGTCACCTGGGACACGCCGAACGGCCGCCCGCTGTGGTGGCACCCGTACGACCGGACGCTCACCCGCGCCGGCGAGGCGCTGACGCTCCTGCGCAGCGTGCGCGACCGCGACCGCTCGCGCGCGTGGCGCGAGGGAGCGCTCCCGCTCGCCCGCCTCGCGGCGCGCGCCCTGCGCCGCCGATGAGCGCCGCGCGGATCGGACTCGCCGTCGCGGGCGCCGCGCTGGCGACGTCGCTCTTCCTCCCGTTCTACGCAGACGTGTCCGGGTGGGAGCACTGGGCGTGGGCGGACGTCGTCCTCGCGGTGCTCGCCGTCGACCTCGTGGCCGGCGCGCTCCTGCTCCGACGCCCGGTGGCGGCGCACTCCGCGATCCTCGGCGTCCTGTGCGCGCTCGGCATCGCGGTCGTGCTCGGGCACGGATTCGCCCCGGACGCCCGGACCGACGGCGTGGTGCGAGTCGCGGCTGGGCCGTACGTCGCGCTGGCCGCACTCGGGCTGGGCTTCATTGCCGCCGCCTGGCCATGGCCGCGCGTCGGCGTGCCGGTGTTGCTGGCTGCCGGCGCCGGGGGTCTCGTCGCCTCGCTGTTCGCGACGTGGGGGACCAACCCGGCGTTCGGGAGCGCTGTCGAGCCGAACGGGTGGGAGAGGTGGCACGCGCTCGATGTCGCGTTCGTCGCGCTCGCGCTCGCGCTCCTGGGCACTGCGAGCGGGCGCGCGCCGACGTGGCTTGCGGTCGCGTGCGGCGCGGGGGCGATCCTCGCCGGCGCGTGCGTGGTCGCGGCCGGGTTCGATCAGACGGGGATCTGGATCGACGAGGGAGTTGCCGAGGGCGCACCGGCCGGAGCGTTGGCGGCGGGGCTCGCGCTCGCGGGCGCGCTCGCCGGGCTGACGCTGCTGGCTACGCCGCGCGAGCCCGCGGAACGTGCCGGATGAACGCCGGCAGCAGCGGCACGAGGACGCGGCGGGTGTACTCCGCTCCCGCGCGCACGACGAGCCCGCGGACAGGGTCCCAGCTGAACCCGTAGGCGCGCCGCAGCCGCTCGGGCAGCAGGCCGATCGTCGCAAAGTTCGCGCTCTTGAGCAGCGGGACCGCCGGCAGCGGCACGGGCGGGTTCATGACGATCTGGACGGCGAGCCGGCGCACCTCGTCGGACACCTGCAACACGTCGCCCGCCAGCATGTCCGCCATGTACCGCTCGAAGTCCTCGATCGACTCGGGCATGTCGGCGTCGCGCAGCCCGAAGAGGTGGCCGATGGTCTTGTAGTCCTGCCAGTAGGCGTCGCGCTCGTCGCGGGTCAGCGGGCCGACGTAGCGCTGGTAGACGAGCAGCGCGCCGTCGACCAGGGACGCGAGGATCCACAGGAGCAGCTCGGGATCGTCGGCGCGATAGGGAACGCCGTCGACCTCGCCGCGCACGCGCCGGTGCATGGCGCGAACGCGCCGCGTCATCCGGTCGGCCTTCGCCTTCGAGCCGAACGCGATCGTGTCCATGACCTCGGCGGTGCGCTCGAGGCGCTCGTACGGGGCGTCGAGCGACTTCGTGCTCGCGAAGAAGCCGACCCACGCGACCGGGTGCGCGGCCTGCATCAGCAGCGCGCGCGGGGCGCTCAGCGCGACGGCCCACTCGCGGTGGACCCGGCGGAGCATCGAGTCGTCGGTGAAGTAGGACGGCGCGTCCGGCATCTCCATGCAGGGTACGGGCCAATACCCTCTTTCAGACCATGCCTGCCGCCGCCTACGCCGGAAAGGAATGCGTCTGCCAGTTCCGCCGCGGGATCTGCGACCAGACCTGCGTCCGGGACATGCTCGACACGCCGTTCTACATCGCGTGCCTGAAGCTCAAGGGCCGCCGGTGCCTCGTCGTCGGCGGCGGGGAGATCGGGCTGGAGAAGGTCGAGGGGCTGCTCGCGTGCGAGGGCGACGTGACGCTCGTCGCGCCGACGGCGGTCCCGGAGCTCGAGGAGCTGGCCCGCGAGGGGTCGATCGCCTGGGAGCGGCGCGAGTACGCGGGCATGAGCGACCTCGAGGGCACGTTCATCGTCATCGCGTGCACCGACGACACCGACGTCAACATCAAGATCTACGAGGACGGCGAGAAGCGGGCGATGCTCGTGAACATCGTCGACGTCCCGCCGCTGTGCAACTTCATCCTCCCGGCGATCGTGCGGACCGGCCCGCTCGCCATCGCGATCTCCACCGCGGGAGCCTCGCCGGCGCTCGCCAAGCGCATGAAGCGCGAGGTCTCCGAGCTCTTCGGCGAGGAGTACGCGCGCCTGGCCGTGATGCTCAACGACGTCCGCGGCTGGGCCAAGGGCACCCTCCCCACCTACCAGGACCGCAAGGAGTTCTTCGAGGGGATCGTCAACGGCGACCCGGACCCGATCGAGCTGCTGCGCGCCGGCGACGACCGGGCCGTGCTCGACCTGATCGCCGCCGCGCAGCGCACGCACCAGCCGGCCTGAGAGGAGGCCGGGAGGCCGCGTTCCGAGGCCGCTAGTGCGCGGCGCCGCTCCCCTCGGCCTCCCTGCGCCGCAGCACGCGGTCGAGGAGGAGGTAGGCGATCGCGAAGGGCAGGACGGCCGCCGTCGCGATGAACCCCTGGGCCCCGAGGAAGAGCGGGCAGAGCAGCGACGTGACGATCACGATGCCGGTGATCCAGTACGGGATGAAGTCAAGGGTGGTCATGGGAACATCCGTTCCCCGTTAGCCTCACCGCCGTGAGTGACCTGACGCACATCGACGACCGCGGCCGCGCCACCATGGTCGACGTGGGCGCGAAGGCCGTCACCGAGAGGCGCGCCGTCGCCCGCGCGATCGTCCGGATGAGCCCGGCGACCGCCAAGGCCGTTCTCGACGGCGACGCGCCGAAGGGCGACGTGCTCGGCACCGCCCGGCTCGCCGGGATCATGGCGGCCAAGCGCACCGACGAGCTGATCCCGCTCTGCCACTCCCTTCCCCTGAGCTTCGTGGGCGTCGAGCTCGAGGTCGATGCGCCGGGCGGAAGCGTCGAGGTGCGCGCGGAGGCGCGGACGACCGCGCAGACCGGCGTCGAGATGGAGGCGCTGACCGCCGCGACCGTGTCCGCGCTCACCGTGTACGACATGGTCAAGGGCCTGCAGAAGGGCGTCGAGATCGCGGAGGTCGTCCTCCTCGAGAAGACGGGCGGCAAGAGCGGGGACTGGCGCCGGGCTTGAGGACGGCCGTCCTGACCATCTCCACCCGCGTGTCGCGCCGCGAGGCCGAGGACGAGTCGGGGCCGCTGCTCGCCCACCTCGCCGAGGAGGCGGGCGCGGACGTAGAGGCGATGGAGGTCGTCCCCGACGACTTCGCGCTCATCGAGGACCGCCTGCACCACTACGTCGACGACGCGATGGCGCTCATCTTCACCACCGGCGGGACCGGGCTGACGCCCGACGACGTCACGCCCGAGGCCACGCGCGCCGTCGTCGACCGCGACGCCCCCGGCTTCGCGGAGGCCATGCGGGCCGAGGCCCTGCGGCGGACGCCGATGGGCATCCTCACCCGCGGCGTCTCGGGCATCGCCCACCGCACGCTCATCGTCAACTTCCCGGGCAGCCCGAAGGCCGTCGGCGAGCTCTTCCCCGTCATCGCGCCGACGCTGCGGCATGTCGTCGAGACCCTCCAGGGCGACAGCCGTCATTGAGCTGCGCGGCGTCACGCGCTCGTACGGCGAGCGCGTGGCCCTCGACCAGGTCGACCTCGACGTCGGCGCGGCCGAGACGCTCGTCGTCTTCGGCCCCAACGGCGCGGGGAAGTCGACGCTGCTGCGCATCCTCGCGACCCTGCTCAGACCGCACGCCGGCACGGTCAGGGTCCTCGGCCGCGAGCTGCCGCGCGACGGGTACGCCGTCCGCGGGCAAGTCGGCTTCCTCGGCCACGAGCCGCTCCTCTACCGCGAGCTGACCGGGCGCGAGAACCTGCGCTTCCACGCCCGGCTGCACGGCGTCCCAAACGGCCGGATCGCCGAGCTGCTCGAGCGGACGGGGCTCACGCACCGCGCCGACGAGCCGGTCCACGCGCTCAGCCGCGGGCTCGTCCAGCGGTTCGCGGTCTGTCGCGCGGTCCTGCACGATCCCGCGCTGCTGCTCCTCGACGAGCCCCGCGCCAACCTCGACCCCGGCAGCATCGACCTCGTCGAGCCGCTGATCGGGAGGGCCAGCGGCCGCACGCGCGTCGTGACGAGCCACGACCCGGTGGGCGGGCTCGAGGAGGCCGACCAGGTCCTCGGCCTGCGCGCCGGGCGCGCGGAGATCACCGGAACCGCCACGGCCGACGAGCTCGGGGCGCTGTACCGGTGAGGCACGCGGTCGGCGCGCTGCTGCGCAAGGACCTCAGGGCCGAGCTGCGCACGCTCGAGTCCATCCCGGCGATGACGCTCTTCGCGGTCACCACGTTCGTCCTCTTCCACTTCGGGCTGGACCGCAACAGCCTCGACGGCGACCTCGCCGGCGGCGTCCTGTGGGTGACGCTCCTCTTCGCCGCCGTGCTGGGCCAGAACCGCCTCTTCGTCGCCGAGCAGGAGCAGGGCGGCTTCGACGGCTTCCTCCTGGCGCCCGTCGACCGCACGGCGCTCTTCGTCGCGAAGGCGATCGCGCTCTTCGCGTTCCTCGTCGTCGTCGAGGTCGTCGCGATCCCGGCGTTCGCGATCCTCCTCCTCGGCCCGGACCTTCTCGACCCGCTCCCGGGCCTGATCGCGGTGCTCCTCCTCGCCGACGCCGGCATCGCGATCGTCGGGACGCTCGTGGCGGGCATCGCGATCCGCACCCGGGCGCGGGACCTCATCGGCCCGCTCCTCACCCTCCCGCTCCTCGTCCCGGTCGTGCTGGCGGCATCGGAGGCCACCGCGCCACTGTTGGCCGAAGCGGGCGCGAGCGGGCCCCCCGGCCGCTGGCTGGCGATCCTCGCCATCTATGATCTGACCATCGGCCTCGTCGCCTACGGGGTCTTCGACTTCCTCCTCGAGGACTGACCATGTCCCTCTACGGCAAGGGCCTGAAGCCCCTCTCCATCGCCACCGTCGTGGTCCTCGTCGGCGCCCTCGCGCTGGCCGCGTTCTACGCGCCCGAGGACGCCGACCAGGGGATCATCCAGAAGACCTTCTACATCCACGTCCCGATGGCGATCGTGGCGCTGTGCGGCTTCGTCGCGGGCGGGATCTTCGGGATCCTGCACCTGCGCACGCGCGACCGCTCCTACGACCTCAAGTCGTACGTGGCGATCCACCTGAGCCTGATCCTCGCCGTCGGCGTCCTCATCACCGGCTCGATCTGGGCCCGCGGGTCGTGGGGCTCGTGGTGGGTGTGGGACGAGCCGATGCTCGTGTCCTTCCTGATCGTGTTCCTGCTCTACGCGACCTACCAGCCCCTGCGCTTCTCGATCGAGGACCCCGAGCGCCAGGCGCGCTACGCGAGCGTCTTCGCGATCGTCGCGGGCTCGTTCGTGCCGCTGAACTTCGCCGCGGTGCGGATGGCGCAGTCCTACGTCCACCCGCGCACGCTCGGCACGACGACCGGCGGGATGCCCGGCGAGATGATGCTCACGTTCCTCGTCGCCCTGGCCGGGATGGCGCTGCTGTTCGTGACCCTGTGGAAGTACGAGATGGCGGCCAAGCACGCGCGCTTCCAGATCAAGGCGCTGCGCCGCAGGCTGACCGGCGACGGCGGACCGACCGCGGGCCGCAGCGCCGCGCCGCAGGTGACCGCCTGATGATCGACGGCGACGGCTACGTGGCGGCCGCGTACCTGGTCTTCCTCGCGCTGATCCTGATCTACGTGGGGATCATGGCCGTGCGGCTGGGGCGCCTGGAGCGCGACCTCGCGGAGCTGAACGAGCTCGCCGAGCCCCGCGAAGCCGCTCCGCGCGAACGGGAGCCCGTGGCATGAGCGAGCTCATCCTCCTCGGCATCTCGCACAAGACGGCGCCGGTGGCGCTGCGCGAGAAGCTCGCCCTGCCCGGCCCGCAGATGCCGGCGTTCCTCCAGGACCTCGTCGCGTCGCCCGCGATCACCGAGGCCGTCGCGATCTCGACCTGCAACCGCACCGAGGTCTACCTCGTGGCGACGGACGGCGTCGAGGGCGAGAGCGCCGCGCTGGGCGCGCTGGCCGGCCGCGCCGGGATCCGCCCCACCGAGCTCGCGGACATCATCTACTCGCCGCGCAACTGCGACGCCGCGCGCCAGCTCTTCCGCGTGACGAGCGGGCTGGAGTCGATGATCGTCGGCGAGTCCGAGGTGCAGGGCCAGGTCAAGCGCGCGTACGAGGTCGCGCTGTCGGCGGGGACGACCGGCTCGCTGACGAACCGGCTGTTCACCGCGGCCCTCGCGGCGGGCAAGCGCGTGCGGACGGAGACGGGCATCGCCGTCGGCGCCGCCTCGGTGTCGTCGGTGGCCGTCGACCTGGCCACGGAGATGCTCGGCGACCTGGCCGGCCGGCCGGTCGTGATCATCGGGGCGGGCGAGACGTCGGAGCTGACCGCGCAGGCCCTGTCAGCGCGCGGCGTCACGACGATCTTCGTCGCCAACCGGCACGCGGCGCGGGCACGGTCGCTGGCCGACCGCTTCGGCGGGACGGTCCTGCCGCTCGACCGCCTGCCGGAGCAGCTCGAGCAGGCCGACGTGCTCCTGTGCGCCACAGCGTCCCCGCACCCGATCGTCGAGCGCGACGAGCTCGAGCTCGTGATGGCCGCCCGCGGCGGGCGGCCGCTGCTGGTGCTGGACATCGCCGTGCCGCGGGACGTCGAAGCGGCGTGCGGCGAGCTGCCCGGCGTCCGGCTCGTGGACATGGACGGGCTGCAGCGCGTCGTCGCGACCAACCTGAGAGGGCGCGAGGGCGAGGTCGTGCGGGGCGAGGAGATCGTCGAGGAGGAGATCGCGCGCTTCGCCTCCTGGATGGGATCGCTGGACGTGCTGCCGACCGTGGCGGCGCTGCGGGCCCACGGCGACGACATCGTCGCCGGCGTGCTCGCCGAGAACGCCGCGCGGTGGGAGAGCGCGTCGCCGCGCGACGTCGCGCGCGCCGAGGCGATCGCCCGAGCGGTCATGACCCGCCTGCTGCACGAGCCCACGCTGCAGCTCAAGGAGCACGGCTCGCACGCGCGGCTCGAGCTGGCGCGCGAGCTGTTCGGCCTGACGGACGTCCCGGCGGCGGCCGACCCGGCCGAGCCCGCCGAGGTGCGTCAGCTGCGCCGGCGCCCCCGGTGAGGATCGGGACGCGCGGGAGCGCGCTCGCGCTCGCCCAGGCGACCTGGGTCGCCGAGCGTCTCGACCCGCCGGCCGAGCTGGTCACGGTCATGACGTCGGGGGACCGGCGCAGGGCGGTCGACGACAAGCGCGAGTGGGTGCTCGAGCTGGAGGAGGCGCTGGTGCGCGGCGACGTCGACCTGGCCGTGCACAGCGCCAAGGACGTGCCGGTGGAGCGGCCCGACACCGTCGCGACGCTCGCCGCGCCGCCGCGCGCCTCCGCGGGCGACGTGCTGTGCGGAGCGGGGTCGCTGGACGAGCTCGCGCGCGGCGCGCGCGTCGGGACGTCGTCCCTGCGCCGCGCGGCGCAGCTGCGCGCGCGGCGTCCCGACCTCGAGGTGGTCGAGCTGCGGGGCAACGTCGACACCCGGCTGCGCAAGCTGGCCGACGGCGAGGTCGACGCGATCATCCTCGCCGCCGCCGGCCTGGAGCGGCTCGGGCGCGAGGCCGAGGTCGGGACGGTGCTCGACTTCGTCCCCGCGGCCGGCCAGGGGACGCTGATGATCGAGGGCCGCGCCGGCGACGTCGCCTCGGCCGAGGCCGTCGCCCACCTGCGCAACGCGGACGCCGAGGCGGCGCTGGCGGCGGAGCGGGCCGTCGTGGCGGCGCTCGGCGCCGACTGCCGCAGCGCGGTCGGCGTGCACGCCGTCCCCCGCACGCGGCTTCCCGCGGCGACCGCCTCCGCGCGGCCGCCCGACGGGGCCGCCTCCGCGCCGCCGCTCCCCGAAGGGGACTCCTCCTCGCGGCGGCTCCACCTCCGCGCCTTCGTCGGCGCGGTCGACGGATCCGCATGGCTCACCGACGAGCTCGACGGCGACGACCCGTCCGCCCTCGGAGCGGCCGTCGCCGAGCGGCTGCTCGCCGTCGGTGCGGCGGAGCTGCTGCGTTGACGGGGTTCGTGTATCTCGTCGGCACGGGGCCCGGCGACCCGGGGCTGCTCACCGCCCGGGCGCTCGAGGTGATCGCTCGCGCCGACGTCGTCCTCTACGACCGGCTCGGCCCCCGCGAGGCGCTCGCCGCCGCGCCGGCGGAGGCGGAGCTCGTCGACGTCGGGAAGGTCGGGGGCGGGCCGCAGGTCCCGCAGGAGGAGACGGAGCGGCTCATGCTCGAGCACGCCCGCGCCGGCCGGACCGTCGTGCGGCTCAAGGGCGGCGACCCGTTCGTCTTCGGGCGCGGCGGCGAGGAGGCGCAGCGGCTCCGCGAGGCGGGCATTCCCTTCGAGGTCGTCCCCGGCGTCACGGCGGGCATCGCGGCACCGGCGTACGCGGGGATCCCCGTGACCTTCCGCGGCGCGGCGAGCGCGGTCGCGTTCGTCACCGGGCACGAGGACCCCGCGAAGGGGCGGGAGGGGACCGGCTCATCCATCGACTGGGCGGCGCTCGCCCGCTTCCCCGGCACGCTCGTCTTCTACATGGGGATGAAGGCGCTCCCGCGGATCACCGAGCAGCTCGTCGCACACGGCCGCCCGGCCGACGAGCCCGCGGCGATCGTGCAGGAAGGGACGCTCCCCGGCCAGCGCAGCGTCGTCTCGACGGTGGGCCGGCTCGCGGAGGACGCACAGGGCTTCCGCGCCCCGGCGGTCACGATCATCGGCGCGGTCGCCGCGCTGCGCGACGAGCTCGCCTGGTTCGAGCAGCGCCCGCTCAGCGGCCGCAGCGTCGTCGTCACTCGCGCCCGGGCGCAGGCGAGCCCGCTCGCCGCCCGCCTGCGCGAGCTGGGCGCGGCCGTCGTCGAGGCGCCCGCCATCCGCATCGAGCCGCTGGCGGTGCAGCTCCCCGACCTCACCTCGTACGACCTGCTCTGCGTGACGAGCCCGAACGGCGCGCAGCGGCTGCTCGAGGAGGTCCGCGACGCCCGCGCCCTCGCCGGCCCGACGATCGCGGCCATCGGCCCCGGTACCGCCCGCGCGCTGCGGGCGGGCGGCATCGAGCCCGACGTCGTGCCCGAGCGGTCCGTCGCCGAGGGCCTCGTCGAGGCGCTCGCGAGCGTCGTGGTCGAGCGCGCGCTGATCGCGCGGGCCGAGGACGCGCGCGACGTCCTGGAACAGGCGCTGCGCGAGCGCGGCGCGCGCGTGGACGTGCTCGCGCTCTACCGCACGGTGGCCGCGCCGCTCGACGATGACGCGCTCGACGCGGCGCGTCAGGCCGACTACGCCACCTTCACGTCGGCGTCCAGCGTCCGCCACTTCCTCGCCGCGGTCGGCGGCTCGGTCGACGGCCCGCGGACGATCTCCATCGGCCCGGCGACGAGCGCCGAGCTGCGCGCGCACGGCGTCGAGCCGGACGTCGAGGCGACCGCCCACACGCCGGACGGCCTCGTCGACGCGCTCCTCGCGGACGCCGCACCGGGCGGCTAGCCTCCCCGCGCAAAATGGCCGTCAAGCCCCACCCACCCCGGGTCGGCTCCTTCACGCGGCGCATCTCGTGGCTGGTGAGCACGAAGCCGGGCTCGTGGTTCTACGTCAACGTCTCGATGCGCGTCGACCGCAAGCTCATGCCCGCGACGCGGGGGCGGCTGCGCATGAGCCTGGGGATGCCGAGCATCCTGCTCACGCACCGCGGCGCGAAGTCCGGCATCGCGCGCACGACCCCGATCCTGTACTTCACCGACGGCGACGACGTGGTGCTCGTCGCGTCGAACGGCGGCGCGCCGAAGCACCCGGCGTGGCTGCACAACCTTCGCGCGCATCCCGACGTCCAGCTCTCGACGGACGGGCGGCCGGCGCCGTACGTCGCGCGCGAGGCCGACGGCGCCGAGCGCGCGCGGCTGTGGCGCGCGGCGTGCGAGATGTACCCCGGGTTCGGGGTCTACCAGGACCGGGCGGGCAAGCGCCAGATACCGGTCGTGGTCTGCTCGCCGAGGCGCGCCGCCTGACTCAGCCCGCGCTGTAGGGGTCGTCGCCCTCGGTGGGGATGCCGGGCATGGCGTCCTCGCCCTGCTCCGGCTCGTCGGAGGGGTCTTCGGCGCCGAGGGGCTCGGGCTCCGGGTCGTCCTCGCCCGCGGGCATCCCGCTGGGCATGTCGTTCGGCACGGCGCCCGGCTGGGGCTCGTCGGCGAGGGGCGCGTCGTCTCGTTCCATGCCCCGCGCCTACCCTTCGTCGCCTTGCTGATCACGCTCCTCACCGACTACGGCGTCGAGGACGACTTCGTCGGGGTCTGCCATGCCGTCATCGCCGGGATCGCCCCGGAGGCGCGGATCCTCGACCTCACCCACGGCATCCCGCGCCACGACGTCCGCACCGGTGCGCTCGTCCTGCGCCGCGCGCTCCCGTACGCGCCCGCCGGGGTCCACGTCGCGGTGGTCGACCCGGAGGTCGGCGGGCGGCGGCGGGCGATCGCGCTGCGGACGGCCGAGGAGGAGCGCCTGCTCGTCGGCCCGGACAACGGGCTGCTGCTGCCCGCGGCCGAGCACTTCGGCGGCGTGGCGCAGGCCGTGGAGATCAGCACGTCGCCGTGCCGGCTGACCCCCGTCTCGGCGACGTTCCACGGCCGCGACCTCTTCGCCCCGGTCGGCGCGCACCTGGCGGCGGGCGTCGATCTCGGCGACGCCGGGGAGCCGCTCGAGCCGGGGGAGCTCGTCGCGCTGGAGCTGCCCTCGGCGCGGCTGGAGGGCGAGGAGGTCGTCGCGCACGTGCTCGCCATCGACCGCTACGGGAACGTGACGCTCGACGCCGAGCATGCGCTGCTGGCGCGCAGCGGGCTGCGGCTCGGGCAGAGCGTCGTGATCGAGGCGGCGGGCCGCGAGCACACCGCGGTCTACACCCACGCGTTCACGGACGTCCCGCCCGGCGAGCTGCTGCTCTACGAGGACGCGTACCGCACGCTCGCGCTCGCCGTCAACCGCGGCTCGGCCGAGGAGCGGCTGGGCGCGACGCTGGACGCCGAGCTGCGCGTGCTGCCGGCGTGACGCGCCTCGGCACGCCCCGGCTGCACCTGCGGACGACCGACTCGACGAGCACGCGGGCCCGCGAGCTCGCGCTGACCGGCGCGCCGCACGGGACGCTCGTCACCGCCGCCGAGCAGAGCGCGGGCCGCGGCCGCCAGGGCCGGACGTGGAGCGCGCCGCCCGGGCGGGCGCTGCTCATGTCGCTCGTCCTGCGCGACCCGCCGACGCTCCTGCCGCTCGCCGCGGCCGTCGCGGTGGCGGAGCTGTGCGGCCCGGACGCACAGATCAAGTGGCCGAACGACGTCCTGATCGACGGCCGCAAGGCCGCGGGGATCCTCGTCGAGGGCCGCCCGTTCGAGGGCTGGGCCGTCCTCGGGATCGGGCTGAACGTCGCGGTCCGGCCCGAGGACCTGCCGGAGGAGCTGCGCGAGACCGCGACCGGTCTCGGCCGCGAGCCGGCCGACGTCGAGCCCACGCTCGCCGACCTCCTCGCCGCGCTCGAGCGCCGCCTCGCCGAGGACGCCGAGACGACCCTTGACGCCTGGCGCGAGCGCGACGCCCTCCGTGGCCGCGAGATCACCTGGAACGGCGGGACCGGCGTGGCGGCGGGCGTCGACAGCTCCGGGCAGCTGGTCGTCGAGCTGCCGGGCGGAGGGAAGACGTCGCTCGGCGCGGGCGAGGTCCACCTCGGCCGCGTCCCGCCGGCGAGCTAGGCGGCCTGCTCGCCGCCGCCGTCGTCGTCGGCGGGAGGAGGCGAGGAGGCGGGCGTCGCGCGGCGGCGCCGGCGAGGCTCCGGAGCGTCGCCGTTCTCGGACGCGGCAGCCTCTTCGACCTCGCCGGCAAGCGCCTCGAGCGGGGCGGGGTCGGTCGCCGCCTTCGCAGCGGGCTTGCGGCGCGTGGTGCGACGCTTCGGCTTCGCGGGAGCCTCCGCCGCAGGGTCGGCGGTGGACGGCGCGTCCGCGGCCGCCGGAGGGCCCGCGACGGGAGCCGTGGAAGCGGCGCCGTTCGTCGCGTCGCCGTTGGTCGCGTCGACGGCCATCGTCGAGGTGTCGCCGCTGGTCGCGTCGACGGCAGCCGTCGCGGCATCGCCGTTGACGGGCGCAGCTTCGGGCGGCGCGGCGGCGCGGGCGGCGAGGACGGCGCTGGCCGCCGCCTCGACGGCGGCTGCCGCCTCCTCCGCGGTCGGCTTCGGCGCGGGCTTGCGCCTGGCCGCGCGGCGCTTGGGCTTCGGCGCGGCGACGTCGTCGGCGGCCGCCGCGACGCGCTCGGCCGCGGCCTCGCCGCGGATCTCGGACGGGGTCGCGTCCGCGGGCGCGTCCGCCTCGAGGCTCGCGCGCTCCGCCGACAGGTCGGGGTCGCCGGTGCCGGGCGCGACGGGGTCGGCGCGGCGCGAAGCGGTTCGCTGTGCGTCGTCGGGGTCGCCGGTGCCGGGTGCGACCGCGTCGCGATCGGGGTCCGCGTTCGCGGTCTTCGGCTTGCGGCGGCGGTTGCGCGAGCGGCGGCGCTTCGGCTTGGCCTCCTCGAGCGACTCCGGGTGCAGCGGGTCCTCGTCGTGGTCGGCGCCGACCGCCTCGTCGTCCTGCTCGGCCTCCTGCTCGCCGACGTCGTCGTCGAGCTCGTCGCTGTCGATCTCCGGCAGCTCGTCGGGCGTGTCGTCGTCGAGCAGGTCGTCGTCGTCGAGCGCGTCGGCCGCGGCGAGCGCCGCCCCGGTCGCGCCCGCGGAGGCTCCCGCCGCGTCCTCGGCGCCCTTCTTCTTGCGCCGCCGGCCGCGGCCGCGGCGGCCCTTCGGGAAGTTGCGCAGCAGCTCACGGGACAACGACGAGGGCTTGCGGGCCATCCGCGTCCGCGCGCCGCGCAGGATCTCCTCGGCCTCCGGCGTGTGCGTGTACCGCGTCGCCGCGGCGAGCAGCGCGGCCGCCAGCCGCCGGTCCTGCTTGCGCGCCGCATGCACGACCCGCCGCGCGTTGCGCGCGTGGCCCCCGCCCGAGGAGTTGGCCAGCAGGCCCAGCAGCCGCTTGGTCTCCGGCCAGCGCTGCACGGCGTACTCCTCGTGCAGCTCCGCCGTGTAGGCCGCGACACGCCAGATCCACGCATCGGCCTGGTCGCGCCGGCCGATCCGCTTCTCCGCCAGCGCCTGCAGCATGACCTTCGCCGCCTCGCGCTTCTCGTCGCGCGGCCAGTTGCCGACCTCGTCCAGCGCGCTGTCGAACGCCTCCGGGTCGCGCGCCGCCGCGATCTCCTGGATCGCGCGCAGGCGCAGCTGCGGATTCTTGTTGCGCTGGACGGCCGTCAACAGGAAGGCGCGCTTGAGCTCGCCGCCGCGGTCGAAGTGGAGCATCGCCCGCGCACGCCGCCAGCCCGAGGGCGCGACGCGCGCACCCGCCAGCGCCGCCCACTGGATCTGCTCGCCCCAGTCCAGGTGCTCGACGGCGATCCGCCACAGCTCGCGCTCGAAGACCTCGATCCGCCGGTTCTCGTCCGCTGCGACCGGCAGCACGCGGCGCTCGACGCGCACCCGGCGCCCGCGCCCGCGGCGCACCGGCCCGACGACGATCGCGCCGCCGCGGTAGACGTCGCGGTCGAGCAGCGAGTGGAGCGTCACGACCGGGTCGTCGTGCTTGGTCCCGGGATGGACGAAGTCGACGACGATCCCCGCCTCCTTGCCCGGGTGCCGGCGCGTGACGCGGCCGACCCGCTGCTGGTAGATGCGCCTCGAGGCCGTCGGGGCCAGGTGGAAGCAGACGGTCGCGCGCGGCGAGTTCCAGCCCTCGGCCAGCAGCTGCGCGTTGATGAGGACGTCGATCTCGCCACGCTCGTACTTGGCGAGGATCTCGGCGAGCTGGCGCTTGGGTGTCTCGCCCGACACGCCCTCGGCCTTGATGCCCTCCTCGCGGAAGGCCTCGGCGAGGTTGTACGCATGCCGCACGCCCGCGGCGTACACGACGCCGGGCATGCCGTTGAAGCGCGTCTTGTAGAGGTTCGCGGCGGCCAGGTTGAAGGGCAGCTGGTCGAGCAGCTCGGCCAGCATCTCCTGGTCGAACTCGGTGTCGACCTCGCCGCGGCGCAGCGGCACCTTGGCGATCGTGCGCACGCCCGGGCCGGGCGGGATCCGCACGCAGCGCAGCGGGGAGATCACGCCGCGCCGCGCGGCCTGCGCGAGGTCGAAGCGGGAGGTCTGCGTCGGGAAGAGGTCGGTGACGTGGCGGGCGATGAGCGCGCCCGTCGCCGTCATGCCGATGAACATCGGCCCGGTCCAGTTGCGGATCGCGGCGGCGGTCTTCTCGCCGAGCGCCGTGTGGGCCTCGTCGCAGATGACGACCGTGTACGCCGACGAGATCGAGCCGGCGTTGCGCACGAACCACTGGTAGGTCTCGACGGTGACCGGGCCGTTCGGGTCGTCCTGATCGCCGAGCATCGCCGGGCGCGCCCGATGGCCGTAGCCGCGCTGCTTGAGCTCGCCGTTGAACTGGTCGACGAGGTTGCGCCGGTGGGTGAGGATGAGGATGCCGCCGGTGCGCGACGCCTCGACGAACCCCATCGCGGCGACGGTCTTGCCGGCGCCCGTCGCGTGCTCGAACCAGAAGCGCTTGTGCGCGTTGGGGTCCTCGGGCGCCTCCGGGAGCTGCTCGTCGTCGGCCTCCTTGGCGGCGTCCCAGTCGAGCGGCTCCTCGTCCTCGGGGACCTCCTCGTCGATCTCCTCGGGCACCGCGTCGTCCTCGGGCCCGACGAGCGTCGACGGGGCGGAGGTGCCGTTGCCGCCGGAGGCGACCGGCGCGGCGCCGTTGGCGGCGCCGCCGTTCCCGTTCGCCGCGCCGCGCTGGGCCTCGGCGAGCAGCGCGGTGAGCGTGCCGGAGAGTGCGTCGACCTGGTGCGGGTTGAGCTGCGCGCCGTCGGCGAGCTTGGGCTCCTCCTCGTTGAGCACGCGCTCGAGGCCGAGCATGAGCGAGTACTCGCGGCGCCACTGCGTCGACGGGTGCTTGGCACCGGTGGCGATCTCCGCGAGCGCGGCGTCGAGCGCCCGCCGCCGGGCGCCGCCGGGGGCGAGCGCCTCCGCGGGATCCTCTCCGGGAAGCACGAAGGGCTCGCGCACGAACTCCTCGGCGCGAGTGAGCGTCTCCGGATCAGGAAGGGGCGCGGCGGTGGCCGCCGCTGGCGTGGGCTCAGCCATGCTGGCTCGTCAGGTACAGGAAGAGATGACCGCGGTCGGCGGGGTCTCGGCTCGACGCGGCACTCCGACGTGAAAAGGGCCGGAGTCAGGCACGAAGGACCTCCCTACGGCCTTCGCTGACCGCGATTCTAGCGCACACCCGGACGTCTGCGAAGCTGTTCTCCGTGCGCCGAGCGCTTCCGTTCCTCGCGCTGGCGGCACTCGTCGCGATCCTCGTCATCGGCCTGACACAGGCCGGCGGCGGCGATGACGGCGCGTCCGCCGGCGGATCCTCCACCACCACGCCGAAGGCGTCCCTCGAGGGCGCGCCCCCGCCGCTGGCCGCGCTCTACCGTCGCGCGAACACGATCGAGGACGCGAGCGTCGACGACCTCAGGGCGCAGCTGCGCGAGCTGCGCGGCCACCCGGTCGTGCTGAACGCGTGGGCGTCGTGGTGCGGGCCGTGCAAGTTCGAGTTCCCGTTCTTCCAGCAGGCGACGGCGAAGGTCGGCACGAAGGTCGCGTTCCTCGCGCTCAACGTGCAGGACAACCGCACGGACGCGCAGCGCTTCCTGCGCAGCCGACCGGTCGCCTACCCGTCGCTGGAGGACGGCGACGGCAAGCTCCTGCGCGAGGCCGCGGGCGGCGTGAGGGGGCTGCCGGTGACGGTCTTCTTCGACGCACACGGGCGGCGGTCGTTCGTCCACCAGGGCGGCTACCCGAACGCGACCGCCCTGCTCGCCGACATCTCTCGCTACGCGCCCAGTGCCTGAGGTCCGCGTCGACCCCCTGACGGGGCTGAAGACGATCGTCGCCGGGGAGCGCGCCACGCGCCCCGGCGCCGGGCTGACGACCGAGCCCGCCGCGCCGATCGACGTCGAGAAGGACCCCTTCGCCGAGGGCCACGAGGACCGCACGCCGCCGGAGGTCTTCGCGCTGCGCGACGCCGGCGGCGGGGTGGGCGGGCCGAACTCCCCGGGGTGGAAGGTCCGCGTCGTCCCCAACCTCTACCCAGCGCTCGACCCGGAGAGCCCGGAGCCCGAGCGTCACGCCAACCCCGACCTCTTCACGGCGACGCCGGCCCGCGGCGCGCACGAGGTCATCGTCAACGCGCCGGACCCGGTCACCTCGCTCGCCGACCTGGAGGCCGGCCAGGTCGCGCTCGCCGTCGACGTGTGGCGCGAGCGCATGCGCGCCCACGACGGCGCCGCGTACGTCCACGTGCTGGTCAACGAGCGGCGCGAGGGCGGCGCGTCGCTGCCGCACACGCACGCCCAGCTCTACGCGCTCGACTTCGTCCCCGCGCAGATCGCCCGGGAGCGCGAGCGCTTCGGCGCGTACGCGACGCGGACGATGGGCGGCAACCTCCTCGCCGACCTCGTGCAGGAGGAGGTCCGCCGGCGGGTACGGATCGTGGCCATCGACGACGAGGCCGTCCTGATGGCGCCCTACGGCGCGCGCCTGCCCTACCAGCTCATGGTCGCGCCGCGCGCGGTGCGGGCCAGCTTCGAGGACGACGGCCCCACCGGCGCCGCCCTCCTGCACGACGCGCTCCTGCGCCTGCGCCGCCGCCTCGGCGCAAGCCCGCCGCTGAACCTCTGGGTCCGGACCGCGCCGCGCGGCGCCGACCACTTCTGCTGGCGGATCGACATCGTCCCGCGGCTGACGCACCTCGCCGGGCTGGAGCTGGGCACGGGCGTGCACCTGAACGTCGTCGCGCCCGAGCAGGCCGCGGCCGAGCTGCGCGACGCTTGATCCTCGTCGCGCTGGCGATCGTCGTCTCCACGGCGGCCGGCGTGGGCGCGGAGCGCCGGTGGGGAGAGCGCGCGCAGGCGGCGTCGCGCGCGAGCCTCACGGTGCTGCTGTTCACCGCGCTGCCGTTCGTCACGTTCTTCACGCTCGCGCGGCTCGAGATCACGGCGGGCGTGGGCGCGGGCCTCGCCCTGGGGTACCTCGAGCTGGCGGTGGTCGGGACGTGCGCCTACGCGGTCGCCACCCGCGTCCTGCACCTCTCCAGGCCGCAGACCGGCGCGCTGATGGTCGTGGTCGTCCTCGCGAACACCGGCTACCTCGGCGTCCCGCTCAACGGCGCGCTGCTCGGGCGCGACGACCTCGCGCCCGCCATCGCCTTCGACACCGTCGTCTCCGGCCCGATGTTCTACGTCGTCGGGTTCGCGATCGGCGCGGTCTTCGGCGCCGCCGCCGGCGCGACCAAGCGAGAGCGCGTGCGCGCGTTCGTCCTGCGCAACCCGCCGCTCCTCGCCGTCGTCGCCGCGCTGCTCGCACCGGACGCGCTCGCCCCCGACGCGCTCGTCGACGTCGCCACCGTCCTCGTCTACGCCGTGCTCCCGCTCGGCTTCTTCGTCCTCGGCGTCAACCTCGCCGCGGAGTCCGAGGAGGGCGCGCTCCCCTTCCCGCCGCCGTTCGACGCGGCCGTCGGGGCCGGCCTCGCCCTGCGCCTGCTCGCCGCCCCCGCGCTCATGCTCGCGTTCTCGGCCGCGCTCGTCCGCTTGCCGCACGCGTACCTCGTGCAGGCCGCCATGCCGTCCGGTATCAACTCGCTCGTGGTCGCGCACGCCTACGGCCTCGACCTGCGGATCACCTCCGCCGTCCTCGCCTGGTCGACGAGCCTCGTGGTCGCCGTCGCTCTCGTCGCCGCGCTGCTGTGACCGCTCGCCACTGGATCGGCCTCGCGCTCGTCGCGCTGGCGGCCGCCGGGACCTTCCTCCTCCCGGGCGTCCGCCCCGGCGGCCCCGAGCCGACCGGTCCGGCCCACGGCTGCGCGGGCGCACGCGACGAGCCGGCGCCGCGACCGATCCTGTGCCTACTGAACGCCGAGCGAAGAGGCCAGGGCCTGCCGCCGCTGCGGCCGAACCCCGCCCTGCGCCGCGCCGCGCGCGCCCACGCCGACGACATGGCCAGGCGGCACTACTTCGCGCACGAGGCGCCCGACGGGAGCGACCCCAACGAGCGGATCCTGCGCGCCGGCTACCGCGACCCGCGGCTGACCGGCGAGAACCTGGCCGAGGGGGAGAAGGAGGCGGGCGCGCCGTCGTCGATCGTCGACGGCTGGATGCACAGCCCAGGCCACCGCGCGAACGTCCTGCGCCCCGGCTTCGACGAGATCGGCATCGCGATCGCGAAGGACGGCGACCTCGCGATCTACGTCACGACGTTCGGCCGCCGCTAGGCCACGCAGAGCCGCGCGAGGTCGACGTGGTACACCGGCTGGAGCGCGCGGCACTGCGGCGGCACGCGCTCGGAGAAGAGGAACCCGAGCTTGCGGTAGCCGTACGGCGCGACGTGCGCCTGGTCGACGATCCGCCGGTCGGCCTCGGCGGCGACGCCGGCCAGCCGGTCGAGCGGCGCGACGTTGACGCGGTCGAAGAGCGCGTTCAGCTCGGGGTCGTCGACGTTGCCGAAGTTCTGGTTGTTCGTGGGCTGGATCGAGTCGCCGTCGACGAGGAAGAAGAAGTTCCGCGGGTGCGGGAAGTCCTGGAACCAGTTGGCGAAGCCGGTGTGCGCGCGCGTGCGCCGGTTGCCGACGGTCGTGAAGTAGACGCCCGCGTCGACGATCCGGACGCGGGGCCGCAGGCCCACGGCACGGAGCATCCGCGCGTACGCGAACGTCACCCCGCGCGACGGCGACTCGTCGTTGCCGTAGACCGTCACGCGCGCGCCCTCGGCGCCCGCGGCCCGGATCATCTCCCGCGCCCGGTCGACCTGCGGCGCGCCGTTGGGGTCGCCGTACGGGCAGTCGCGCGCCTCGTAGCCCGGGATCTTCGGCGGCAGGAACGTGCAGCCCGGCGTGAAGAGCCCGCTGAACTGCCGCGCCAGCGCCGGCTTGTCGAGCGCGAGGTTGACCGCCCGGCGCACCTCGACGTCGTCGAAGGGCCGCAGCCGCTCGTTGAGGAAGAAGTAGTAGGTCGACGCCGTGTCGCGCTCGAGGTAGCGGTCGCCGGTGCGCAGCCGGCGCGGTGGCGGGTCGATGTGGACGTCGACCGTCCCGTGCCGGGCGCCGTAGCGCACCGTGATCGCGTCGAGCGCCGCCTGCGGGAGACCGGGCACCGCGAACGCGGGGTCCTTGCGCAGCACGAGCGTGCGGCGGCCGGACGACGCGATGCGGAACGGCCCGACGCCCGGCGGCGGCCTTCTCGAGAGGTTCTCGAAGGGGGTGCCCGCCGGCACCAGGCCCGCGAACTGCATCGCGAGGACGAACGGGAACGATCCGTCCGGCTCGGTCAGGTCGATGCGGATCGTGCGCGACGCGTCGTCGGTGACGATGCCGCTGATGTCCGCCCGCGCCCTCCCCTTCTTGACGTACGCGTCCGCGCCGCGGATCCCGAGGTAGAACGCCGCGCCGCCGGACTCCAGGTTGAGGACGCGCTTGATCGTGTGCTCGAAGTCGCGCGCCCGCACCTCGCGCCCGTCCGTGTACCGCAGCCCCTCGCGCAGGCGCAGCGTGTACGTCCGCCCGTCCGCGGAGACCTCTGGCATCCCCTCGACCAGCGCCGGGATCAGCCGGGTGCCGGCGTCGCCGTCGACGTGCTCGTAGGTCAGCAGCGGCGTGTGCGTCGCCGCCAGGATGCTCCACCCCTCGAGCGTGTACGACAGCGCCGGGTCGACGTAGTCGGGCCGCGAGGTGAGGCCGTACGTCCCGGTCGCGCCGTGGGCCGGCGCCGCGACGATCAGGAGGGCCAGGATGGAGAGGACGACGCGCACGGGCATGATGCGGGCCATGCGGGCCCTGGTCCAGAGGGTGACGAGCGCGAACGTCCTCGTCAACGGTGAAGAGGTGGCCTCCATCGGCGCCGGCCTCCTCGTGCTGCTCGGGATCACCCACGACGACGACGAGCAGGTCGCCGACCGGCTCGCGGACAAGGTGCGCGCGCTGCGCGTGTTCGCCAACGAGGAGGGGCGCATGAACGACCCTCTCGGCGGCCGCGAGGTGCTCTGCGTCAGCCAGTTCACGCTCTACGGCGACGCCCGGAAGGGCAACCGGCCGAGCTACGTCGCCGCCGCACGCCCCGAGCACGCCGAGCCGCTGTACGAGCGCTTCAGCGACCGCCTCGACGCGAAGCGCGGCGTCTTCGGCGCGGCGATGCAGGTCACGCTGGTCAACGACGGCCCGGTGACCCTCCTGCTAGAGCTTCCCTGATGCCACCGACCGACCGTTTCGTGTGCCGCTTCGCCGCCGAGCCCCCGCAGGAGGGCCTGCCGTACGGGCGCTGGGCCGAGCGGCTGCAGCAGGAGTTCCTCGCCGCCTGCCTGACCGTCGAGCCCGACGGGGAGGACCTCGGCGAGCCGGGCGAGATCGCGTGGTACCCCGACCGCACGTGGAACGGGCGCACCTACGTCCCGGCGACCAGCCGCACCACGACGAACCTCGAGCTCTTCGGCTACGTCTCGTTCGCGCCGGCCGAGGAGGGCGGTGAGCCGGAGGACTTCGCGGCGGTGGCCGACTTCACCGACGAGATCGCCGAGGCCCACCCCGAGTGGCGGCTGGACCTGTGCGACGAGGTGCTCGGGGGCTGGCGCGGCGAGCACGGCAACGTCGCCGCGATGACGCTCGTCTGGGGCCGCCCGCTGCTCAGCGGCGGCGCGGCGGTGACCGCGGAGCTGGCCGGCCTCGCCGTCGACCAGGCGGCGCTGCTCGAGGGGCGCTTCACGCTCGTCGCCCCCGACGACTACCGCGGCGACACGCTCGAGGTCCTCCTGTGGGACGGGCGCGGCAACGAGCTCGCCCGGGAGTCGCTGTACGACTGATGGACCTCGAGACCGCGATCCGGACGCGGCGCACGCACAAGGCGTACGCGCCCGAGCCCGTCGACCGCGAGACGCTCGACGAGCTCTTCGAGCTCGCGCGCTGGGCCCCCAACCACCACCTGACGAACCCGTGGCGCTTCCGGGTCGTCGGCCCGAACGCGCTCGAGCGGCTCAAGCAGGCGGCCGGCCCGGAGGCCGCGGCGAAGCTCGACCGCGCGCCGACGCTGGTCGTCGTGTCCGCGCTCGGCGACGAGGAGGACCGCGACGCGACCGCGGCCGCCGCGTACATCGTGCTGCTCGCCGCGCACGCACGCGGACTCGCGACCTACTGGCGCACGCCGGCCGTCCTGCAGACGCCGGAGGGGCGCGCCGCCGTCGGCGTCGAGGACGGCGAGCAGGTGCTCGGCCTGCTGCACCTCGGCCACCCCCGTCAGGAGCAGCGCGTGCCCGAGCGGGCCCCGACGAGGGACGTCGTGACGTACCTTGAATGACCCCTCGGCGATTGATCTTCCGTTAACCGCGGCTTGCCCTTCGCCAGCGCAGTTGTACGCTCCACGCGCTTGCTGGAAAGGGAGGTCGGGGCCGAGGGCTCCGAAACCTTAAGAGGAGGATGCACATGCGAAGCACACTGAGGACCCTGCTGGGCCTCATGGCCGTGCTCGTTCTCGCCCTCGGCGCCGCGGCCTGCGGCGGCGACGACGACAACGAGAAGAGCGGCAGCAGCGGCGATACGAGCGGCACGCCCGCGAAGAGCGCCGGTGGAGGGAACGCGACGATCAACCTGACGTCGTTCCCGGACTACATGGACCCGGCTCTTGCGTACACGCTCGAGGGCTGGAACTCGCTCTGGACGGCGTACACGCCGCTTCTCTCGTACAAGCACGAGGAGGGCGCGGCCGGTGCCGAGCTCATCCCGGGCCTGGCCGAGGCGCTGCCGGAGATCTCCAACGGCGGCAAGACGTACACGCTCAAGCTGCGCCAGGGCCTGAAGTTCTCCGACGGCTCGCCGGTCACGGCCAGCGCGTTCGAGACGACGATCAAGCGCGTGCTCAACCTGGAGTCAGGCGGCAGCGCCTTCTACCTGGGCATCGTCGGCGCCGAGGAGTACGTCAAGAAGGGCAAGGCCAAGGGCGACATCGCCGGCATCAAGACGGACGACTCCACGGGTGAGATCACGGTCGACCTCAAGGAGCCGGACGGCTCGTTCCAGTACGTCCTCGCGATGGACTTCGCGGGCATCGTCCCGGCGGACACCCCGTTCGAGAACCTGACGAAGAAGCCGCCGCCCGGCGTCGGCCCGTTCAAGATCGAGAACATGAAGCAGAACCGCTCGTTCGACCTCGTGAAGAACGACCAGTTCCCGCAGATCGAGGGCATCCCCGAGGCGACGCTCGACAAGATCCACGTCGACATCGTCAAGAACCAGCAGCGCCAGACGCAGGACGTCATCCAGAACAAGGTGGACTGGATCCTGGATCCGCCGCCGGCCGATCAGCTCCGCACGGTCAAGGCGCAGTACGCCGACCGGTTCGAGGAGTACGTCACCAACTCGACGTACTACTACTTCCTCAACGAGCGCGTGAAGCCGTTCAACAACGAGAACGCCCGCAAGGCGGTCAACTTCGCGATCGACAAGCGTGCGCTCGCGCGTCTGTTCGGCGGCCTGCTCGAGCCCGGCTGCAACTTCCTGCCCCCGGGCATGAAGGGCTACGAGAAGATCGAGGACTGCCCGTACGGCGATCCGAACGCCGAGCCGCAGGTCGACAAGGCGAAGCAGATCATCAAGGACGAGGGCCTCGCCGGCACCAAGGTGTCGGTCTACGGCAACGACGAGGATCCGTCGAAGCCGGTGACGGAGTACCTCGCCGACGTGCTCAACGACATCGGCTTCAAGGCGGAGCCGAAGATCGTCGAGGCCTCGGTCTACTTCACGACCATCGGCAACCAGAAGACGAAGGCCCAGGCCGGCTTCGCCAACTGGTTCCAGGACTTCCCGCACCCGCGGAACTTCATGTTCCTCGTGGACTCGAAGTCCATCCAGCAGACCAACAACCAGAACTTCGGGAACGTCAGCGATCCCGAGGTGGACAAGCTCATCCACGCGGCGAACAAGAACGCCAACCTGGATGAGGCGGCTCCGCAGTACGCCCAGGCCGACCGGCTGCTCGTCGACAAGGCCCACATCGCTCCGTACGGACATCGCAAGCTCGCGAACTTCGTCTCGGAGAACGTGGACTTCGACAACTGCACGGTCACCAGCCCGGTGTACGAGCTGGACCTGACGCAGCTCTGCCTGAAGTCGGGCTCGAGCTAGCCACGGACGCGACGTACGGGGGGCTGCTACGGCGGCCCCCCGTTCGCGTCACAATGCGCTGACCCACCGCTCGATGGCTGCCACCGACCCCATCACGACCAAGCTCCCCGACGCCGAAGGCGTCTACGAGCAGGCCGACCCCGACGAGGTCGTCGCCGGGATCGGCCCCGGCAAGCTCGCGCTCCGGCGCCTGCGGCGCAACAAGGTGGCCCTCGCCTTCGGGCTGCTGTTCCTCCTGCTGGTCGGCTCGGCCCTCGCGGCGCCGATCTGGTCCAACCAGGTGGCCCACACCGGGCCGAACAAGACCCACCTGACCGACCGCATCGACGTCGGCAAGGACGGGACCGACGTCGTAGCGCTCGACGGCGTCCCGATCGGCCCGCAGTGGCTGAAGGCCGACGGCAAGTACTTCCTCGGCGCCGACGGCAGCGGCCGCGACGTCATGGTGCGCCTGCTCTACGGCGCGCGCAACTCGCTCTTCATCGGGATCACGGCTTCGATCATCACCGTGCTCCTCGCCGTCACGCTCGGCCTGCTCGCCGGCTACTACCGCAAGTGGGTCGACGCGATCATCTCGCGCGGCATGGACGTCCTGTGGGCCTTCCCCGTGCTGCTGCTGGGCATCGCGCTCGGCGTGTCGCTGTCCCTCGGCGGCCTGAACCTGGGCTTCACCACGGTGCAGGGCAACTCGCTGTGGATACCCACGCTCATCATCGGCTCGGTGTCCGTGGTCTACCTCGCGCGGCCGATCCGCGGGCAGGTGCTGTCGCTGCGCGAGAAGGAGTTCATCGAGGCGGCCCGCGCGCAGGGCGCGTCGGACGCGCGGATCATGTTCCGCGAGCTGCTGCCGAACATGCTCTCGACGATCCTCGTGTTCGTCCCGATCCTGGTCGCCAACGCGATCCTGCTCGAGGCGGCGCTGTCGTTCCTCGGCGCCGGCGTCCGCCCGCCGAACCCGTCGTGGGGGACGATGATCTCGGACGGCATCAAGCTGCTCGTGACGTCGCCGCACCTCACGATCGTCCCGGGCGGGATGCTCGTGCTGACCGTCCTCTCCCTGAACGTCTTCGGCGACGGCGTGCGCGACGCGCTGGACCCGCGCGCCACGATCAAGCTGGACCAGTAGCCCGTGACCGCGTTCATCATCCGCCGGCTCATCGCGATGGTGCTGGTGCTGTTCGCGGTCTCGGTCCTCGTCTTCCTGATCTTCAACGTCATCCCCAACGGCGACCCCGCGGACCGGATGGCGGGCAAGCAGGCGACGCCGCTGGTCATCGAGCAGATCAAGAAGGAGTGGGGCTTCGACGACCCCATCTACTCGCAGTACGCGACGATGATGAAGAAGCTCTTCTCGGGCAACCTGATCTCGCAGACCAACCGGATCAACGTGACCGAGGAGATCAAGCGCGGCCTGCCGCGGACGCTCGCGCTGGCGATCGGCGCGGCGCTGCTGTGGTTCGCGACGGGGGTCGCGCTCGGCCTGTTCACCGCGGTCAGAGCGGGGCAGTGGTCGGACCGCCTGGTGACCGTGCTGGCGATCATCGGCATATCCATGCCCGTGTTCTGGCTGGGTGCGCTGGCGCGCAACTACCTCGGCTACGAGTGGGGCATCTTCCCCAACGGCGGCTACACCGAGATAGGCGAGAAGGGCCTGTGGGAGTGGTTCTACCACCTGCTGCTGCCGTGGATCGTGCTCGCCACGCTGTTCGTCGGCGTGTACTCGCGCGTCGTGCGTTCGAGCGTGCTCGACACCATCAACGACGACTACGTGCGGACGGCGCGGGCGAAGGGGCTGCCCGAGCGCCGCGTCCTCGTCCGCCACGTGCTGCGCAACTCGCTGATCCCCGTGATCACGCTCTGGGGGCTGGACTTCGGCCTCGTCCTCGGCGGCGGCGCGATCCTCACCGAGACCGTCTTCGACCTGCAGGGCGTCGGCCAGTACTTCGCCGAGTCGATCGGCCGCCTCGACGTCCCGCCCGTGCTGGCGGTGACGATGTACGGCGCGTTCTTCGTCGTCGTGTTCAACACGCTCGTCGACATCGTGTACGCCGCCCTCGACCCGAGGATCCGCCTCCAGTGAACGACGCACCGCTGCTCGAGGTCAAGGACCTCGAGGTCCACTTCCGGACGGAGGACGGCATCGTCCACGCCGTCGACAAGGTCTCCTTCTCGCTCAAGCCGGGCGAGGTCCTGGCCGTGGTGGGCGAGTCCGGCTCGGGCAAGTCGGTGAGCGCGATGACGCTCATGGGCCTGACGCGCTCGCCCAACGCGCGCTTCGGCGGCTCGGCCAAGCTGCGCGGGCAGGAGCTCGTCACGGCGACCGACGACGAGCTGCGCCGGATCCGCGGCAAGGAGATCGCGATGATCTTCCAGGACCCGATGACGTCGCTGAACCCGGTGCACCGCATCGGCGCTCAGATCGTCGAGCAGATCCAGGCGCACGAGGAGGTCTCCGACGCGGACGCCCGCGACCGCGCCGTCGCGCTGCTCGAGCGCGTCGGGATCCCGCGGGCCCGCGAGCGCGTCGACAGCTACCCGCACGAGTTCTCGGGCGGCATGCGCCAGCGCGTGATGATCGCCATGTCGCTGTCGTGCGACCCCGCGGTGCTGATCGCCGACGAGCCCACGACCGCGCTCGACGTGACGATCCAGGCGCAGATCCTGCGCGAGATGCGCGAGCTGCGCGAGCGCACCGGCACGGCCATCATCCTCGTCACCCACGACCTCGGCGTCGTCGCCGACATCGCCGACCGCATCGCGGTGATGTACAGCGGGCGGATCGTGGAGACCGGGACGCTGGACGAGATCTTCTACGACCCGCAGCACCCGTACACGTGGGGGCTGCTCGGCTCGATCGCGCGCGTCGACCGCCCGCGACCCGACCGCCTGCCCTCCATCCCGGGCCAGCCGCCGTCGCTCATCAACCAGCCCGAGGGCTGCCACTTCCGCCCTCGCTGCCGGCACGAGTTCGCGGAGTGCACGAAGTACCCCCAGCTCGAGGGCCGGATCCCCGACGCGCCCGGCCACGACGACCGCTGCTGGCTGTCGGTCGAGGAGAAGCGCAAGCGCCGGATGGTCGCCGACGGCCAGATCGGCCTCGAGGCCGAGGGGGCGATCGCTTGAGCGCCGGCGAGAACGGGGCGCTGCTCGAGGTCGAGCACGTCAAGCAGCACTTCCCGATCCGCAAGGGCGTGCTCAACACGGTCGCCGGCCACGTGCACGCGGTCGACGACATCTCGTTCACGCTGCGCGAGGGCGAGACCCTCGGCCTCGTCGGCGAGTCGGGCTGCGGCAAGACGACGCTGTCGCGCACGCTGCTGCGCCTGCTCGAGCCGACCGACGGCACGATCCGCTTCCGCGGCCAGGACATCTCGCACGCGTCGCGCAAGGCGATGCGCCCGCTGCGCAGCGACATGCAGATGGTCTTCCAGGACCCGTTCGCGTCGCTGAACCCGCGCAAGCGCGTCGGCCAGATCATCGGCGGACCGCTCGAGCTGCACGGCGTCCCGAAGCGGGAGATCGCCAAGAAGACGGCGGACCTGCTCGAGCGCGTCGGGCTGCAGCGCGAGCACATCAACCGCTTCCCGCACGAGTTCTCGGGCGGCCAGCGCCAGCGCATCGGCGTCGCGCGGTCGCTCGCGCTCGAGCCGAAGCTGATCCTGCTCGACGAGCCGGTCAGCGCGCTCGACGTCTCGATCCAGGCGCAGATCGTCAACCTGCTCGAGGACCTGCAGGACGAGTTCGGCCTGACCTACGTCTTCGTCGCGCACGACCTGTCGGTGGTGCGCCACGTCAGCGACCGGATCGCCGTGATGTACCTCGGCAAGATCATGGAGCTCTCGCCCGCCGAGGAGCTCTACTCCAAGCCGATCCACCCGTACACCTCGGCCCTGCTCGCGGCGATCCCCATCCCCGACCCGCGCGAGAACCGCCGGCGCGTGCGGATCGTCGTCGGCGGCGAGCCGCCGTCGCCGGTCGACCCGCCGTCAGGCTGCGTCTTCCACACGCGCTGCCCGCGGGCGCAGGACATCTGCCGCAGCGAGATCCCGCGGCTCAGCGAGTACCCCAACGGGCACCTCGCGCACTGCCACTTCCCGCTGAACGTCACGCGCGAGGAGATCGCCGCGTCGACCAAGTCGCCGCTCAGCACGCTCGACAGCGGCGACACCCCGCCGCAGTACGTCGAGCCCGAGCTACAGCCGGCGTAGGAACGCGCCCGCGCCCTCGACGGCGGCGCCGCGCGCCGTCGCGCGCTCGGCGAGCTCGCGGTCGGAGGTGACGAGGGTGACGCCCGGCCGCGCGCGCTCGGCCAGCGCGTCGTCGGCGTGGGGCGCGAAGGCGACGTCGACGTGGGTCGCCTGCAGGTCGCGGTCGCGGCCGTCGAAGACGACGGCGACCTCCTCGCCGGTCCGCTGCGCCAGCTCTTCGAGCTGTGCGACGAGGCGCTGCATCGCGCCGGCGCGGTCGCGCCACCAGCCGTCGGGGCGCGAGCCCATCACGTTGTTGCCGTCCACGAGCCACACGTAGGATCGCCAGCATGGCAAGCGAGGCGCTGATCGTGGTCGACCTGCAGCGGGCGTTCGACGACCCGGCGTGGGGGCCGCGGAACAACCCGGGGTGCGAGGCGAACGTCGCGACGCTGATCGACGACTTCCGCCGCCGCGGCGAGCCGGTCGTGTTCGTGCGGCACGACTCCGACGAGGACGGCTCGCCGCTCGCGCCCGGGCACCCCGGCAACGACTTCAAGCCCGAGGTCAGCGGGGCGCCGGACCTGCTCGTCGCCAAGCACGTCAACTCGGCCTTCATCGGCGAGCCGGATCTGGGCGCGTGGCTCGACGAGCGCGGCATCCGCCGCATCGCGATCTGCGGGATCCAGACGAACATGTGCTGCGAGACGACCGCGCGCATGGGCGGCAACCTCGGCTACGACGTGGACTTCGTCATCGACGCGACGGCGACGTTCGACCACGGCGGCTTCGACGCGGACACGCTCGCGCGGGTGACGGCGGCGAACCTCGACGGGGAGTTCGCGGCCGTGGTGACGACGGAGGAGATGCTCCGCCGCAAGTAGTGCGCTCGCGTCACGTTCATGTGAACGTGCGCGTCTGCCTCCTCGCCCTGTTGACGGCGCTTCTCCTGGCCGCCCCGGCCGCGGCGGACGTGCGGCCCGGCCACACGCTGCTCATCGTCGGGCAGTCGGGCGTCGACAAGGCGGACGCGGTGCAGCGCGGGACGGGCGTCAGGCCGGCCGGGGCGATGTGGTACGTCGGCGTCTACGAGGACGACGCGGCGGTCGACGGCGTCCTCGGCGACATCCGCTCCGCGGTACGCACCCACCGCGGCCTCGTCGTGAACCTCGGCCTCAGCTTCGGCTCGGTGTCGACGCCGTCGCCGCCGTACAGCGCGGCGATCGCGGCGGGCGCCTACGACGCGACGCTGCGCCGCGTCGCCGCCGGGCTGCGCGACCTCGACACCGTCGTCTACCTGCGCCCCGGCTACGAGTTCGACCTGCTCGGCGGGCAGTACGGCCCGCCGGAGGTCTACAAGGCGGCCTACCGCCGCGTCGTCGACGTGCTGCGCGCGGAAGGCGTGCGCAACGTGCGGTTCGTCTGGCACTCGGCGGGCGCGTTCTGGCGCGGCGCGGACCCGTCGCTGTTCGCCACCGGCAGCGGGACGCTCGCCAAGGCGGCGCGCGGCGGCCCCGCGCTGCCGATGTCCGCCTTCTATCCGGGGCGTGACTACGTCGACGCCTTCGGCATCTCCTACTGGCAGGACAGCTGCTGCTTCGGCCGCTCGTCCGAGCAGGCGCGCGAGGAGTACGAGCTGCGCACGCGCGAGCTGCTGGGCGAGGCGCGGTCGATGGGGCTGGCGCTGCAGATCTCCGAGTCGACGCCGGCCTACGTGGGCGCGGACTCGGGCGCCGACAGCGTCGCCTGGCTCGACCACACCTTCAAGCTCGTCGAGGACTTCGACATCCAGGCGCTCTCGCTCATCTCGATCGACTGGCAGGAGGGCGGGTTCTTCGCGGCGCCGTTCTGGAACGGCTACTGGCCGGACGCGCGCATCCACCACTACCCCGACACGCGCGCGCGGTTCGTGGCGGAGATGAAGCGGCGTCGCTGGATCACGCGGTCGGGGAAGATGCGCAAATGGCTATCTCAGGATCAGCGAGCACCGAGATCGAAGCACCGATCGACGAGGTCTACGCGGTAGCGGCCGACATCGAGGGCTCGCCGAAGTGGCAGCCCGAGATCAAGAGCGCCCGCGCGGTCGAGCACGACGGCGACGAGCAGACGCTCGTCGAGACCGAGACCGACGCGAAGGTCCGCACGCTCAAGTCGACGCTGCGCTTCAGCTACGACCCGCCGAACGGCCTGTCGTGGCGGCAGGAGTCCGGCGACCTGAAGTCGGTCGAGGGCTCGTGGACCTTCGAGGAGGCAGGCGAGGGCCGCACGAAGGCGACCTACGAGATGACGGTCGACCTCGGGCGCATGCTCGGCATGGTCATCCGCGGCCCGCTCGTCGGCGTCCTGCGCGGCCAGCTCGTCGAGTCGATGCCCGGCAAGCTGAAGAAGGAGATCGAGGGGGCGTAGCCGTTGGTCGGAGCGCCCCTCGACGCCGCGGCCGGCGACCCGCGCTTCGCGCCGGAGCGCGTGCGGGCGGCCGTGGACCGGATCCTCGAGCGCGTCGACCGGGCGAACAACGGCGAGGAGCTGCACCTCGCGCTCCGCGCGGTGCTCGCCAGGGCGGACGACGAGCACGACGGCTTCCCCCGGCGCATCACGCGGATGCCCTGGAGCTGGCGCGTCGAGACGACGGTCGGCGCGCTCGAGGTCGTCACGGTGCACAGCCCGGGCGCGGAGGAGGCTGCGCACGTCGTCGTGCGCGCGCCGGTCTCGTTCGAGGCGCGGCCGCGCAGGCCAGGGCTGTTCGGCGCGCTCGCGCGGCTCGCCGGCGGCGGCGTGCGGCGCGAGCGTCACGACCTCTGGCTGACGCTGTGCGACGCGGGTGGCGGCTGGACACTGACGCGGGTCGAGGTCGACCGCGAGGGGAGGTACCACCTGGATGCGCAGCCCGTGCCCCGGCTGACCGACGACGCGTCGCTGGCCGACGAGGCGCTCCAGGAGATCGCGGACGAGGATGTCATCCCCGCCGGCGAGACGCTGCCGTTCGACCACGACACCGACCCGCCGCACCAGCTGCTCGACCTCGCGCTCGTCGACGCGCGCTTCACCCCGGCGGTCATCGAGTCGGCCGTGCGGTCCGTCACTCGCGAGTGGCAGCGCGCCGCGGCGACCGGGCGGCAGTCGGGGCTCGCCGCGGTGTGCGAGCCGCTCGTGGCCGACTACGCGCTCTCCGCCGACCTGCCCGTGCGCCTGCGCGGCCTCGACATCGTCGCCTTCCACCCGGGCCCGCGGCCGTCCGTCTTCGTGACGGTGGACGCCGTCGTGTCGGATCGGCACCCGCGGCCGCGGGTGCTGTGCTGGAAGCTCGTGCTCGACGACGACCTCCCGCAGCACTGGCGCCTGGCCAGCGCGTACGCCTGGCCCGAGCTGCGCGACCGCGGCCCGCGCTAAGCCGCGAGGCGCTCGTCGGGCGGCTGCGGCTCGGCGTCGGTCGACTCGCGCAGCGCGCGCCCGCCGCCCTGGGCGCTCGACGGCCACCAGACGCGGTCGCCGAGCAGCTCGACCGCGGCCGGCACCATGACGGTCCTGACGACGAACGTGTCGAGCAGGATCCCCACGGCCACCATGAAGCCGATGTTGAAGGCGAACGTCACCGGCAGCGTCATGAGCACGGAGAACGTCCCGGCGAGGATGATCCCGGCGCTCGTGATCACCGGGCCGGTGGCCGCGAGCGCGCGCAGCGTGCCCTCCCGCGTGCCGTGGGTGCGCGCCTCCTCCCGCACGCGGCTCATCAGGAAGATCGTGTAGTCGACGCCGAGCGCCACGAGGAAGATGAACGCGAAGGTCGGCAGCGACGCGTCGACGCCGGCGTCGCCGAGCACCTCGATGAAGAAGAACAGCGACAGGCCGAGGGTCCCGAAGAACGACGCCATCACCGTGAGGATGAGGACGAGCGGTGCGACGGCGGCCTGCAGCAGGATGGCCAGGATCACCGTGATCACGAGCAGCGCGACCGGGACGATGACCTTGAGGTCGCGCTCGGCCGCCTTGTTGAAGTCCTCCTGCACGGCGCTGCCCGCGCCGAGCAGCCCCTCGAGCCCCTCCGGCAGCCGCTCCTGGAGGCGGTCGCGGATGACGTCGACGCGCGCCAGGGACGCGTCGCCGTACGGGTCGTCGCGGAAGACGACGTCGACGCGCGCGAGCCGCCCGTCCTTCGAGCGGATCGCGGGCTCGGTCACCGCGGCGACGCCCTCGACGCCCTGCAGGCGGGCGCGCACCTCCGCGATGTCGGCGTCGGTGACCGGTCCGTTCGCGCGGCGCAGGATGACCGCGGTCGGCTGCGTCGACCCCGCCGGGAACGAGTCCGCCAGCACGTCGAAGCCGGTCACGCTCTCGACGTCCTTCTTGAACGAGCCGCTGATGCTGTAGTCCTCCTTGTAGGACAGGAGGCCGAGCGCGAACACGGCGAACAGCGCGACCGTGGCGCCGAGCGCCAGGCCGGGCCGCTGGAGGACGCGGCCGCCGAAGCGCCGCCACAGGCCGGGGCGCTGGTCGAGGTCCTCCTCCGGGCGCCACGCGACCACGTCACGGCGCGGCCAGAACCCGGCCCGGCCGAACGCCGTGAGGAGCGCGGGCAGCAGCGTGAGCCCCGCGAGCAGCGCGCAGGCGACGCCGATCGCCGACACCGGGCCGAGCGACTTCGTCGAGCCGGCCTTGGAGAGCAGGAGCACGAGCATCGCGGCGATGACCGTGCAGCCGCTGGCCAGGAGGGCGGGCCCGGCGCGGCGCAGCGCGCGCTCCATCGCGAGGTGCTTGTCCTCGACGCGGTGGAGCTCCTCGCGGAAGCGGCTGACCAGCAGCAGGCAGTAGTCGGTGCCCACGCCGAACATGAGCACCACGAGGATGCTCGTCGAGTTGGAGTTGACGTTGTTGCCGGCGTCCGCGTAGAGGTAGATGAAGCCGGTCGCCGCCGCGTAGGAGAGGAAGACGACGATGATCGGCGTGATCGCGATCAGCGGCGCGCGGTAGATCGCGCCGAGCAGCGTCACGACGAGCAGGACGGTCGCCAGCAGCAGCAGCACGTCGAGGTTCTTGAAGACCTCCTCGAAGTCGGCGAAGAACCCGAGCTCGCCGGTGACGTACGTGTCGAGCCCGGGCGGCTTGCCCTGGTCGACGACCTCGCGCGCCGCCTTGCCGCGGTCGGCGGTCTTCTCGAAGTCCTGCGGGATCGGGACGATCGTGTACGCCGCGCTCTTGTCCGGCGAGACGAGCGCCGCCGGTGCGCCGGCCGCGAACGGGACGAGCGGGCGGCCGACGACCGGGATCTTCCTGGCCACATTCGCGGCGTCCTGCTCGATCTTGCGCTTGTCCACCGCGGTGAGCGGGCCGCCCTCGCGCTTGTAGAGGATCAGGCCGGTGCTGGTTTCGCCGCCGGGGAAGCGTTCCTTGATCAGCGACTGGACCTGGAACGACTCGGTGTCCTTGGGCAGGAAGCTCTCGAAGTCGTCCTTGGTCTTGTCGGCCAGCCCGGAGCCGAGGCCGCCGAGCGCGACGGCGCCGACGACCCAGGCGGCGATGACGATGTACCAGCGGCGGGTGACGAAGCGGGCTAGAGCGGCCATTGCGCCGAAGCTAGCAACCGCATGTCAGATGTGATCGACGAAGAGGTCAACCTGCGGCTCGGACCCTGCCACATAGGCGTACCGATCCATGTCCGTGACGCCTTCGGCGGCCAGGACGTCCTCGCAGAGGAACGTGTTGCCGGTGCATTCGCGGCTCGGCTTGGTGACGACGGCGTAGGCGGCGTCGGCGTACAGCTCCGGCTTGCGCGAGCGCTGCATCGCCTCGTCGCCGCCGAGCAGGTTCTGGACCGCGGCGGTGGCGATCAGCGTGCGCGGCCACAGCGTGTTCGAGGCGACCCCGTCCTCCTTGAGGTGCGACGCGAACCCGAGGGCGCAGAGGGTCATCCCGTACTTGGCCAGCATGTACGCGGTGAACGGCGCGAGCCACTTCGGGTCGAGGCTGATCGGCGGCGAGAGCGTGAGGATGTGCGGGTTGGAGGCCTTGCGCAGGTGCGGCATGCACGCCCTCGACACCACGAACGTGCCGCGCTCGTTGATGTCCTGCATGAGGTCGTAGCGCTTCATGTCCAGCTCGTCCGCGCCGCTGAGATTTATCGCGCTCGCGTTGTTGACGCAGACGTCGATGCCCCCGAAACGCTCGACGGCCTGCGCGACCGCCGCGTCGACCTGCTGCTCGTCGCGGATGTCGCCGACGATCGGCAGCGCCTTCCCGCCCGCCGCCTCGATCTGCTCGGCCGCGGTGTAGACGGTCCCCTCGAGCTTCGGGTGCGGCTCGCCCGTCTTGGCGATGAGAGCGACGTTGGCGCCGTCCTGCGCGGCGCGGAGCGCGATGGCGAGCCCGATGCCGCGGCTGGCGCCGGAGATGAAGAGGGTCTTGTCCTGGAGGGGCGGGGTCATGGCCGAGGACCGTATGCGACGGGCAGGCTCAGAGCGGCGAGGTGCGGGCGCCGACGGCGTAGCCGACGACGTTGATCGGCAGGTGGATCGCCGTGACGATGGCGGCGACCTGCGCGACCTCGCGCTTGGTGAGGCGGTGGACCGGGCGGAGCAGGAGGGCGGCGGTCGGCACCCAGTCGGCCTGGTCGATCAGCGAGACCAGGACGCCCGTCGCGGACCGGCGCTGCGTGCCCGGCGCGATCCCGAGGCGGCGCTTGGCGAAGCTGTTGGGCAGCTCGCCGACGACGCTCGCCAGGCCGAGCCGCAGCCCGACGTCCACCGCGCCCGCCTCGCGCACGGAGGGCGGCAGCCGCCGCTCGTACCAGCCCATCCGCCGCAGCCCGGCGCTCGCGACAACGGTCCCGGCGGTCATCACTAGCGCGCCACGCCACGTCTTGTTGTCGCCGAAGATCCTCTCGCCGCGGAGCGACCGCCCGCCGTCGAGCGGGCGCTTCAGCGTGCGCAGGAGGTCGAACCGCAGCACGGGGGCGTGCGCGAGCGGGGCGCCGAGCACCGGGAGGAAGGTCCACGCGAAGCGCATGGCGAGAACCTAGCCTTCCGGCCGATGGCCCTCCCGACCTTCCTCGTCATCGGCGCCGGGCGGTCGGGCACGACGTCGCTGCACGACTACCTCGGCCAGCACCCGGACGTGTTCATGAGCCCGGTCAAGGAGCCGCGGTACTTCGACTTCATGGACGGCGCGAGCCCGCTCCCGCCGCGAGGGCCGTTCGGGGACTGGATCCGGCACAACGCGATCTTCACCCGCGACGCCTACGAGGCACAGTTCGCCGGCGGGGTCGGTGCCGTCGCGCGCGGCGAGTCCTCTCCGTCGTACCTGACCAACCCCGTCGTGCCGGCGCGCGTGCGCAGCGTGCTGCCCGACGCGCGGCTGATCGCCATCCTGCGCAACCCGGTCGAGCGCGCGTACGCGTCGTACCTCGGCCGGCGGCGCGACGGCACGACCAGGGCGCGCACGTTCGAGGACGAGCTGCTGAGGGAGGAACGCGACGCCGCGGCCCCGCCCCCGTACTCGCGGCTGATTGCCTACGGCCGGTACCACCGTCATCTGTCGCGGTGGCGCGAGCACTTCCCGGCCGAGCACCTGCGCGTCCACCTCACCGAGGACCTGCGCGACGAACCCGAGCGCGTCCTCGCGGACCTGTTCGCGTTCGTCGGCGTCGACCCGGCGTTCGTGCCCGACGTCACCGGGCAGAGCGGCCGGACGGGGATCGTGCGCAACCCCGTCCTGCGGATCGCCTGGGAGCGATCCGAACGGGCGCGCTCGCGGCTGCGCCCGGCGCTCCCCGCGCGCCTGCGCGACGCCGCCTACGCCCGCGTCATGCACGACCTCGTCCGCCCGGAGATGCCGCCGCAGACGCGCGCGCGGCTCGTCGAGGCCTTCCGGCCCGACGTCCTCGCGCTCCAGGAGCTCCTCGGCCGCGACCTCTCGCACTGGCTGTACGCTCCGGCCCCAGGCCCCGATAGCTCAGATGGATAGAGCGACTCCCTCCTAAGGAGTAGGCCGCTGGTTCGAATCCAGCTCGGGGCGTTACCGGCGCCGGAGCGCCGTCAGTCGCCCGCGGCGCCGATCCAGAGGCGCAGGACCTCGATGCGGCCCTGCTTGACCGTCGCCTCGATCGTCGCGATCTCGGTCGACTCCTCGCCCGCCGGGTTCGGAGCCGTGACGATCTGCCAGACGTTGCGCCTGAACTTCGCCTTCGGGTACTTCTCCTTGATCGTCGACGAGGGGTCGCCGACGCGCAGGTCCTTGGCCGTGCGGAACCGGCGCGACCGGGTCGTCGCCTTCTGCAGCACGCCCTCGGTCGGCGCGCACGCGCGGCCGCCGCCGAAGTTCGCGAACGTCGTGCGCAGCTTGATCGGCGACCAGTCGATGCTGCACGCCTCGGTCCCCGTGCCGACCGGCGCGACGCGCGTCGGGCGGCCGAAGACCGCGACGGCGCGGTCGAAGGTCGGCGGCTTGCCGCCGCGCGTGCGCAGGTCGCCGATCTTCGTGATCTGCCCGTCCGCGTTCGTGCGGATCGTGTAGGCGGCGGAGGCCGGCGCGGCGGCGAGGAGGAGGACGGCTGCGGTGGCCAGGAGGAGACGCATCGCGCGACCGTACCCGACAGGATGTGGGGCGTGCACGGCTTCGAGATCACGACCGACCGCGGCCGCATCGACGTGGACGCCGTCCACGCGTTCCTGGCCACGGCGTACTGGTCGTCGGGGATCGACCGCGAGACCGTCGTGCGCTCGATCGCCCACTCGATGGCCTTCAGCCTCCTCGCGCCCGACGGCTCGCAGGCGGGCTTCGCGCGGGTCATCACCGACCGCGCGACGTACGCGTACCTCGCCGACGTGTTCGTGCTCGAGCCGCACCGCGGGAAGGGCCTCGGCGTCTGGCTCGTCCAGACGATCCTCGACCACCCCGAGCTGCAGGGCCTGCGGCGGTGGGCGCTCGCCACCGGCGACGCTCACGGCCTCTACACCCGCTTCGGGTTCGGCCCGCCGGAGCGGCCCGCGCTTCACATGTTCAGGGAGCGCAAGCGGTAGAGCGCACGGGGCCCGGGCTCAGAAGCGGAAGATCCTGAACGAGAACGAGATCGCGCGCCGCTTGTTCAGCCGCGGCCCGGCGTTCACGTACAGGACATAGCTGCCGGCGCCCCCGCCGCGCGGCGCGACGACGGCCTTCGTCGCCGCGTACCCGCACACGTTGGCCCTGCCGAGCTTGACGCGGCGCAGGACGCGGCCGGAGCCCGGCTTGGTGACGAACCCGTAGAGCGTCTTGCCCGCGAACGCGCGCCCTGCGGAGACGCGGACCTTGCGCGGCCGCTGCGGGTTGCGCGGCTTCGCCGACACCTGCATAGAGATGTTCGTCACCAGCGTCGACGCCGCCGGCGTCTCGGCGCCGCCGGCGCCGAAGTCCTGGATGGAGATCTGGAGCGCCTGGCCCTTCGACGGCTGCGTGGTGCCGGAAGGCGGCTGCACGCCGTCGATCTGCGCCACGGCGTTGCCCGCCTCGTCGAACGTCCCCGACGTCGACCCCGCGGTCTGGCCGCCCTTGCCCTTCGCCGTCAGGGTGAAGTCGGCGCCCGGCGTGCCGCCGGTGATCGTCGCGACGATCGGCTCCGAGCCCTCGCCGGGAAGATGGGCGTAGCACGGCGCGTTCAGCGCGACGGCGGGGGCGGCCGATGCCGTCCCGGCGACGGAGAGCGTGAGCGCCGCGGAGGCGACGAGCAGGCAGCGGAGGCGTTCCATCGGCCGACACTACAGAGGCGCGGGCGGCGAGACCGGTCGAACGCGGTAGAGCGGCACCGGCTCGCTGATCCCCTTCAGCCGCTTCGTGCCGGCGCGGCTGAACTCGAAGCCGTCGCGAGCGGCGTCGCGCACCGAGCGCGTGGCGAGCACGGTCCCCGGCCGCGCCGCGCCCGTGACCCGGCTGGCCAGGTTCACGGGCGCGCCGAGCCAGTCGCCGCAGTGCGCGATGACCGTGCCGGACGCGACGCCGACGCGGAGCGGGAGCGCGGTCTCGGCCGACGCGAGGTCGAGCGCCGCCCGCAGCAGCGGCGCGGGCTCCGGCGAGACGAGCATCGCGGCGTCGCCGATCATCTTCACCAGCCGGACCGGCGGCCGCGCGACGTCGACCGCCGCCTCGGTCAGCCGGCGCCCCGCCCCGGTGAGCTCGTCCGCCTCCACTGCCTCGCTGAAGCGCGTGAAGCCGACGAGGTCCGCGAAGCAGACCGTCATCTCGCGGGATCCCTCGACGCGGCCGCTCGCGAGCTCGCTGTCGTAGAGGACGTCGCCGCGGATCTGCTCGGTGAGGTGCCGCTCGAGCACGAACGCGAGCATCGGCGTCAGGAGCGGGACCATGTGCTCGGCCGCCTGGGCGAGGCGCAGGCCCGCCGTCCGGTGGCTGTCGCCCGCCTGCAGGAGCGCGTCGGCGGTCGCCTCGCGCAGGGTGTCGGCCAGGCGCGCCATGCCGTGCCCGAGCACCTGGCTGATCAGCACGAGCGCGTGCTCGTCGAGCCCGCCCGCCCGGAACTGGGCGGTGAGCCGCGCCGCCTCCAGGTCGCCGTCGCTGTAGACGACCTCGTCGTCGCCGGCGTCGGCGAACCCGAGGGCGCGCCACAGCCGCCGCAGGAACTCGAGCTCGAGCCCGCTCTGCTCGGCGATCTGCAGCGCCGTCCAGCGCGCGTCGTCCTGCGCCAGGGCGCGCTCGACGAGCAGCAGCCCGAGCCGCCCCGCCGCGGCGGCCTCGTCCACCTCCTGCCGCGAGAACCCCGCCGCGAGCAGGTCGTCGATCAGCTCCTGGCTGTCGTCGCTCACGAGCGCATCCTCACGCCCCCGACGGGCCGGTGTGTGACAAGGACCGCACGACCTCGGCGGCGGGGACCTCCCGGGCGAGCGCGTGCGCCTGGCCCGCCCAGAGGTTCACGACGTCCGCGTCGCCGTGCTCGCGCCCGCGGGCGCGCAGGGGCGCGGTCGCGTGGTGGATCTCGGGATAGGCCGAGGGGGCGACGGCCGAGTGCTGCTCCATGAACCGGTTGACGATGCCGCGCGCGAGGCGGCCGGTGAACGCGCGGGTGAGCGCGGTGGGCGCGTCAGAGGCGATCGCGCGGCGGTGGACCTCCGACGTCCCCGCCTCCGGGCACAGCAGGAACGCCGTCCCGATCTGCGCCACGGCCGCCCCGAGCGCGAGCACCGCGTCGACCGCCGCGCGCGTCGCGATCCCGCCCGTCGCGACGAGCGGGACGTCCACCGCCTCGCGCACCAGCGCCAGCAGCGCGAGCAGGCCGATCGGCGCGTCGTCGTCGTCGGCGAACGAGCCGCGGTGCCCGCCGGCCTCCGCTCCCTGCACCACGAGCGCGTCGGCGCCCGCCGCCACCGCCTGCCGCGCCTCCGAGGGCCGCGTCACCGTCACCCACACCTCGCTCGGCAACGCCGCGATCACCTCCGCCGGCGGGCAGCCGAACGTGAACGACACGACCGCCGGCGGGTCGCCGCGCAGCAGCGCGAGCTTCGCATCGAAGTCGTCGTCGTCCCAGCGCGGCTCGCCGGCGCCGGGGCCGAGGCGGGCGACGTACTCCGACAGGTCGAGCGGCGACCGCGGGCCGGGGACGAAGACGTTCACCCCGAACGGCCGCGCCGTCAGCGCGCGCGTCGCGGCGATGCGCTCCCGCAGCGTCGCGGCGGAGAGGTAGCCGGCGGCGACGAACCCGAGGCCGCCCGCCTCGCAGACGGCGGCACACAGCTCCGGCGTCGACGGCCCGCCGGCGAGCGGCGCGAGGACGATCGGCACGCCGACGTCCTCGAGCACCATCGCCCTACTCCGAGAAGTCGCGCGCGAGCGCGTCCATCACGTGGTCGGCGGCGATCTTCGCGCCCGCGTCGTTCAGGTGGATGCCGTCGGACTCGCGCACGATCGTGTCGCGCCCGTCGACGTCCATCGACGCGCGGTACTCGAACCCGGGCGTGAAGATCGGGACCGTGTCGATCACGCGCACCTGCGCGCGGTACGCCGCCGCCGCGGCGAAGATGCCGGCGTCGACCGACCGCGCGATCCGCGCCCGCTCGGCGTCGCGCGGCGTCATGACCGTGAGCCAGTACAGCTTCGTCGCGCCGTCGCGCCGGTAGGTGTTCATCATCGTCCGCGCGCGCGTCGCGTAGACCGCCGCCCAGTCCGGGCCGCAGCACTTGACCTTCTTGCCGCCGGGCCCGGGCATGTCGAAGCCCTCGTTCGCGCCGATGAACATCACGACGGCGTCGTAGTCGTTGTCCTTCGACTGCTTGGCCGAGAGCTTCGCCCAGTCCACGAGGCCCACCGCGTCCTTCGAGATGCCGGTCCCGATGTGCGGGTCGCGGTCCACCTTCACCCCGCGGTCCGAGAGCCGCCGCGCGAGCTCGGCGTCGAGCGGCATCGCCAGCGAGTCGCCGGTGACGAGCATCGTCTTCAGCGGCGCGGGCTTCGTCCGCTCGCCCAGCGCGGCCGGGTCGAACGCGTCCGGCGTCACCGGCGGCACCGACCCCGGCGCGCCCTGCGTCTGCGCGGCCGCGGTGAAGCCGCCGCCCTCGCCGAGGTCGTCGTCGGGCGACAGCCACGCGGTGGCCTCGTCGGCGACCTCGTGCAGCGGGATGACGTCGCCCAGGGCGCCGGCGGGCTCGCCGACCGCGAGCACGAGCGTCTTGTCGAGGCCCGGGTCCATCTGCTCGCCGGCCTCGCGGATCCCCGGCCCGCTGGTGATGAACAGCAGCACCGACACGATCCCAACGGCCTTGAGCAGCTGGCGCACGTCGAAGCGCCTGGCCTTCGTCAGGTCGATGAGGGTGCGGGGCGGGTCGTCGGCCATGGGGTCAGAACTGGAAGTAGATGAACGGCGGGACGCCCTGCTCGGGGATCGTCGCCCCGACGAGCAGGATGACGAGGAAGAGGGCGGCACCCAGAGCGGCTGGGCTCCACTGCTGGACGCGGAGCTGGAGGGCGTCCATCGGCTTCGGCGGGATGAGCTGCAGGCCGATGACCACCAGCACCAGGATCAGCGCCGGCGCGGTGATGAGGGTAGCCGCGCCCGGCTCGGCCATCTGCCGGAACACGTCGGCCGCGACGCCGATGTCGGGGCTGCGGAACAGGACCCACGCCGCGCACACGATGTGGAAGGTGAGCAGCCAGCCGAGCCAGCGCGGCACGTGGACCTTCCCCCGGAAGACGTGCTCGACCGCCTGCGCGGCGCCGTGGATCCCGCCCCAGATGACGAACGTCCACGCCGCGCCGTGCCACAGGCCGCCGAGCAGCATCGTGCCCATCAGGTTGCGGACGGTCCTGACCTTCCCCCCGCGGCTGCCGCCGAACGGGATGTAGAGGAAGTCGCGCAGGAAGCGGCTGAGCGTGATGTGCCAGCGCCGCCAGAACTCGCGGAAGCTGTGCGCGCGGTACGGGCGGTCGAAGTTGTTCGGGAAGACGAAGCCCATGAGCAGGGCGAGGCCGATCGCCATGTCCGTGTAGCCGGAGAAGTCGCAGTAGATCTGGGCGGCGTACGCGTACGTCGCGAAGATGACGTCGGCGCCGCTGTACGCGCCCGGCACCGCGAAGACGGGATCGACCACCTCCCGCGCGAGGAAGTCGGCGATCGCCACCTTCTTGATCAGCCCGATGGCGATGAGCCACATCGCGGCGCCGCCGGGGATGTCCCGCGGGTCGCGCGGCGTCTCGAGCTGCGGGAGGAACTCCCGCGCGCGGACGATCGGCCCCGCGACGAGGTGCGGGAAGAAGCTCAGGTAGATCGCGAGGTCGATGGTGGGCGACGGCTCGATGAGCCGGCGACGCACGTCGACGACGTACGAGATGGCCTGGAAGGTGAAGAAGCTGACGCCGACCGGGAGCGCGATGGTCAGCAGCGGGAGCGGAAGGCTGAGCGACGCCTGGCCGAGGACGCGGTCGATGTCGGTGACGAAGAACGCGTAGTACTTGAAGGTGCCGAGGACGAGGAGGTCGAGCGCGACGCCCCCGGCCATGATCCACTTGCGCCGGCGCTCGTCGTCGGTGCGGTGGACCATTACCGCGGCGAGCTGGTTGCCGAGGATCACGACCGTGATGAGGAAGCAGAACTTCCAGTTCGCGGACGCGTAGAAGAGGTAGCTCACCGTGACGATGAACGGCTTCCACACCGCCGGTCGCGACATCAGCGCCCACGAGAGCGCGAGCACGATCGGGAAGAAGATGGCGAATTCGACGGTGGGGAACAGCATGGGGGCGGTCGGTCAGGGTAGGACGCCGTCCCGGCGGAGCTCGCGGATCACGAGCCCCGCCGCGATCGACGCGCCGCGCACGTTCAGGTGCACGCCGTCGTCCTGACGGACGACGTGGCCGCCGATCGAGCTGCGGAACCGCCCTCCCGGCGTGAAGACGCGCCCCATGTCGATGAGGCGCCCGCCCCCGCCGCGCAGCGCGGGCTCGGCGAGGCGCAGCGCGGCGTTGACCGCGCGGAAGACGCGGGCGAAGGTCGCCTTGCTCGGCGCCGGCAGGGTCAGCCAGTAGACCCGCGCCACGCCGTGACGGCGGTAGCTGGCCATCATGCGCTTCACGCGGCCCGCGTACGCCTCGATCCACCGCGGGCCGCAGCAGCCGGCGCCCGCGATCGGGAAGCCGTCGTTGGCGCCGAGGAACATGACGGTGACGTTGGGGCGGCGGGCGAGGGCCTGGCGGCGCGCGAGGGCGACCCAGTCGAGCATGAACGGCTTGGAGATGCCGGTGGCGATGCGGGCGTCGCTCTGCACCCGCACGCCACGCGGCTTCAGGCGGCGCTCGAGGTGCGAGTCGACGATCTGGATCATCGAGTCGCCGGTGGCGAGGAGGGTGAGCGGGCGGCGGCGGATCTCGATCGTCTGCTTGACGCGCTGGCGCCAGGGAGCGGTCGCGGTGACGGCGCGGATGCCGGCGGCGCCGGTCCTGATGCGGACGTTGCGCGTGGCTGCGCCCCTGGGGAGCGCGACGTCCTTGCAGCGGCTCGCGAGGCAGACGCGCGCCGTGAAGCCGCCGAGGCGCCACTGGTCGCGGACGCGGACGAGCAGCTTCGTGCGCGCCCTGGGCGCGAACGGGCGGCTGGCGAGGGCGAGGCGGTCGCGGCAGCCGGGCGTCCGGACCTGGGCGGTCGCCGTCTCCGTCGTGCCGTTCGGGTTGGGCGCGGTGGCGACGAACCCGCGGACGGCGCGGTCGCAGCGCCACGGCGTCGCGCGGCGCTTGGCAGCGCGCTCGCCCCGCAGCGGGAGGTCGGCGACGGGGGTGCCGTCGTCCTCGGCGACGTGGACCGTGGCGCCGGGGCGGCCGGTCACCGTCAGGTCGATCCACCCCGTGGCGCCGAGGCGCGCGTCGAGGGAGAGAGGGGCGGCGACGGCGGGCGCGGCGACCGCGATCGCTGCGGCGACGCCGAGCAGCACGGCGGCCCGGCACCTCATCCCTTCGCCACCCGGAACCACGTGGACCTGAGGTCGAGCCGGTCGCGCAGGACGTCGCCGCCGACGCGCCGCCGGCCCTTCGTCCCGACGACCTCGGCCTGCACGACGCGCGGCGAGCGGCCGCGGCTGACGACGCGGATCGCGCGGAGCCTGCCGCGCAGGATGCCGCGGAGGCGCCGCTGGATGCCCTTCGTCGTGAAGCGCACCGCCCAGCGGTAGTGCGGCGAGATGCGGTCGGTCGGGTCCTGCACCGACACGAGGTAGGGCGTGGGCGTGCCGCCCGGGAAGCCGTACTCGACGCTCTCGGTCTGGCCGCCCGAGCTCGAGAAGTAGAACGTCGTGGCGGGGCGGCCGCGGTAGGTCAGGATCTCGCCGGCGGTGCCGCGGACCGCCGCGTCCGAGCGGCGGGTCTCGCCCGCGATGCCCTTGTAGACCTGCGAGCGGGTGTCGGGGTACTGGTCGAAGAGGTCGCCCCCGGCATCGGTGGTCTGCGAGTAGGTGCGCGCGGCGACGGCCTGGGCCTTGAGCGCCTCGAGGTCCCACGACGAGAACATCTCGCCCGCGACGACGCCGCGGACGTACGCGTCGACGGGGAGCGCGTTGACGGCGGCGAGGCCGCGCGGGCCGGCGGGGCTGACCTCCAGCGTGCCGTGGTAGGCGCCGCCGGTGACGCCGTTGAGCGCGCGGCCGTGCAGGACGACGGCCGCGACGTCGTTGGCCACGACGAGCGGCGCGGGGAAGCGGCCGAAGCGCCTGCCTGCGGTGCGGACGGTGACGCGCCGGTTCGGCAGGCGCGTGACCGTGTAGCGCCGGCGCGGGCTCGCCCTGCGCCCGCCGATGCGGGCGGCGTTCGTCACCACGATCTCGCGCGCCCGCTCGCGCAGGAGCACCCGGATCGGCCGGCCGCCGATGTTCTCGATGCGGGTGCCGCGGTAGTAGTTGGCGAGGATCCGGCGGTAGCCCGCGCCCTGCTGCGCCATGCCGTACGCGCCGTACTGGCTGAGCCCTACGCCGTGGCCGAAGCCGGCGCCGCGCACGATCCAGCCCGCCGCGCGCGCGGAGGGGGCGAGCGCGGTCGCGAGGACCGCGGCGAGAAGGAGCACGGGCGCGCGCATGCGGGGGCGAATCGTGGCAAATGCGGCGGCGACGGCGGCTACGATGCGCCGCCATGGTTCGCCTCGTGACCGCTCTCGGCGCGGCGGTCACCATCCTCGTCGCCGGGTCCGTCGCCGGCTGCGGCGGGGACGACCCCGCGCCCGCCCCCACCACGACCGCGGCGGCGAAGCCGCCCGGCCCCATCCGGATCGCCGCGCCGGACCGGGGCGCGAAGGTGAAGGCGACGGACGACGGCGGCGAGCTCGCGGCGCGGCCGACGGTGTCGGGGACGGCGGACCCGGGCTCCGACGTCGTGGTCACCGGCGCGTGCAACGAGGAGGGCTGCGTGGTCCACGCTCCCGCGGACGAGGACGGCCGGTGGGAGGCGCGGGTGCGGCTGGAGGCGCCGGCCGACGCGCCCGATACGCACGTGAGCGTCTACTACCGCGGGCTCGTCGTCGGGCCGGAGGACAAGGTCGAGGTGCGGCTCGTCGGGCCGAGGCCGCAGCGCGTGCGCGGCGGCGGCGGGGGCGGGCGCGGCGGCGGCAGCGGGCGCGGAGGAGGCGGCGGGAGCGGAGGAGGCGGCGGGAGCGGCGGAGGCGGCGACGTCGTGCCGCCCGACTCGATCGACCCGCAGCCGGTACCGGCGCCGTCGGGTCCCGGCGACCTGATCCTCATCGGCGACTCGCTCGCCGTCGGCATCGAGGGCCTGCTCCCTGCCCAGCTGCCGGGATGGAGGGTCGAGAGCGACGCGCTCACCAGCCGTCCCCTCGCGGCGGGCATGACCGTCCTCGCCCGCACGCGAGTTCCCGACGGCGCGGTGATCGCGATCAGCCTCTTCACCAACGACGACCCGACGCACACCGCCCAGCTCGAGGCCGCCGTGCGGGCGACGGTCAAGCGCGCCGGTCCGAGCGGCTGCGCCGTCTGGGCGACGATCGCCCGCCCGCCGTTCAACGGGCAGTCGTACGCGGCGGCGAACGCCCTCCTGCACCGCCTCGACGCGCAGCTCGGCCGCCGCCTGGCGCTCGTCCCGTGGGCCGAGCAGGCGAGCCGCGCGGGCTGGCTCGCCGGCGACGGCGTCCACGGGACGCCCGAGGGCTACCGGCAGCGCGCACGGCTGTACGCGGCGGCGGCCAGGTCGTGCCGCGGGTGAGGCGCGCGCGCCACGACGTGACCTCGCGCCGCGGGTCGTCGGCGCGCGGTGGAGTGGCCGCGCTCGCCGCCCTCGTCGCCCTGCTCGTCGCCGGCGCGCCGGGCGCGCAGGCGCGCGCGACGATCGACCCGCCCGAGGCGCCGGCCGCGACGCAGCCGCTGTTGCTCGACGTCGTCGTCGACCTCGCCGTCACGGGACGGGCGAAGCCGCGCGCGACCCTCGACGTCTTCACGCCGGATGCGGTGACGGCCTCCGCGGCCATCGTCCGCGCGAACCGCAAGGGGCGCTGGCGCGCGGTGCTGCACGTCGTCGCGCGCCGCACGACGTCCGCGCTCACCGTCTACGCCGGCCATCCGCGCGAGCAGGAGCCCGACGACGGCGAGTCGTTTCCGCTCGCGCCCCCGCCCGTCGTGCCCGGCGCCCCGGAGCTCGTGCTGATCGGCGACTCGCTCGCGCAGGGCACGGCGCCGTACCTCCCCGAGATGCTGCCCGGCTGGCGCGTCACCGCCGACGCCGCGCGCAGCCGCTTCCTGCTGACCGGGATGGCCATCCGCGACGCGCTGCGCAAGCCGCCGAGGCGCCCCGTCGCAGTGGCCTTCAGCCTCTTCACGAACGACGATCCGCGCCGCGCGGCGGATCTCGTCGCGGCCGCCCGGCGGTCGCTCGACGGGTTCGCGCCCGGCTCGTGCGCGCTGTGGCCGACGATCGCGCGGCCCAGGGTGGGCGGCGTCTCCTACCGCGCGGCGAACGACGCGCTCCAGGCGCTGGCGCGGGAGGAGCCGCGGATCGTCCTGGTGCCGTGGGCCAAGGCGGTGAAGGCGCACCCGCGGTGGCTGCGCGACGACCGCGTCCACGCCACCGACGAGGGCTACCGTGCCCGCGCGGCGCTCTACGCGCAGGCGGCGGGCGCCTGCGGCCTCACGTCGCGCTGACGCCCAGCTGCGCGCGCGAGTGCGGCGCGCTGAAGTCGATCCGCGGGCCGATCGGGACGATCCCGCTGGGGTTGATCGACGGGTGCGTGCCGTAGTAGTGCGCCTTGATCGCGTCGATGTCGACGGTCTCCGCGATCCCGGGCTGCTGGTAGAGGTCGCGCAGGTAGCCCCACAGCGAGGGGAAGTCGACGATCCGGTCGCGGTTGCACTTGAAGTGCAGGTAGTAGACGGCGTCGAAGCGCACGAGCGTCGTGAACAGGCGCCAGTCGACCGCCGTGATCCGCTCGTGGTCGGCGACGTAGCGCCGCGTCGACAGGCGCTCCTCCAGCCAGTCGAGCGTCTCGAACAGCGGCACGACCGCCTCCTCGTACGCCTCCTGCGACGAGGCGAAGCCCGCCTTGTAGACGCCGTTGTTGACGCTCTCGTAGATCCGCTCCTCGAGCGCCTCGATCTCGTCGCGCAGGTCGGGCGGGTAGAGGTCGACGCCGGTCGTCGCCAGCGGGCGGAAGTCGTCGTTGAGCAGGCGCAGGACGTCGCCGCTCTCGTTGTTGACGATGCGCCCCTCGGCCTTGTCCCACAGCACCGGGACGCTGAAGCGCCCCTCGAACCGTTTGTCCGTGGTCTCGTAGGCCTCGCTGAGGAACGCCCAGCCGTTCACCGGGTCCGCGTACGGCCCGCCGGTGAACGCCCAGCCGCGCTCGTCGCGGATCGGGTCGACCTCGGCCATCTCGATCGCGTCCTCGAGCCCGAGGAGCCGGCGCGCGATGATCGTCCGGTGCGCCCACGGGCAGGCGCGGCACACGTAGAGCACGTAGCGGCCGGCCTCGATCGCGGACGGCCGGTCGCGGAACTTGGAGACCTGGCGGTGGAAGCGGCCGTCGCGGCCTGCCTCGCGACCGAGCGAGAAGGGATGCGTGGATGCCTGAGCCATCGCCCGGGGGTTCCCCGCACGCGGCGCGGGTCACACCTCAGGGCAGAGCGACGAGGTGCCCGAACTGCTTGCCGCTGATCGGGCGCAGCGGGTCGCCGGCAAAGCCGTTCGCCGTCGTCGCGACCGCCGCCGCTCGCGCGCGTACGACGCCGATCACGTCGGCGGGCGCGAGGCCGGCGCACGGGCCGGGCACGCCTCCCGAGCCGTCGCACAGCGCCGCGACCGCCGCGACGTGCGGCGCCGCGCTGCTCGTGCCGTACATCGTGCCCGTGCCGCCGCCGAGCTTCGTCGACAGGATGCACGTGCCCGGCGCGGCGATCGTGTGCGCGAGCTCGGCGGCCGTCGTGGCGAAGTTCGAGTACGTCGCGTACTGGTCGTCGCGCTCGCCCGACTTGCACGAGAAGGAGGGGCCGCCGCCGCCGTCGCGGCCGTTGGAGTCGGACATCGCCGTGACGGTCAGCACCTCCGGGTACACGGCCGGGACGGTCTTGGTGATCGCCACCTTCGAGTTGCCGGCCGAGACGACGTACGTCACGCCCGCCGCGACCGAGCGGCAGATCGCCTGGTGCATCGCGTCCTTGTTGACCGCGCCGCACGCGTTGTCGTTCGCGCCGCCCGCGCTGATCGACATGTTCACGACGCGGATCCCGTACGCCGCCGCGTTGCGCGTGATCCAGTCGATCCCGCACAGGAGCATCGAGAGCGTCCCGGCCCGCTTCTTGTCGAGCACCTTGACCGCGATCACCTGCGTGCCCGGCGCGACGCCCACGACGCCGCTGCCGACGTTGCGCGCGGCGAGCGTCCCCGCGACGTGCGTGCCGTGGCCGTTGTCGTCCTGCGGCGGGTACGCCGCGCTGACGCAGTTGGTGCCGGCGATCGCATTGAGGTCGGGGCTCTTGAGGTCGACGCCGGTGTCGAGGATGGCCACGGGCCCGTCCGCCGGCTGCTGCGCCAGCCCGCCTCCGGCCGCGCCCACGCGCGAGACGCCGGTCGGCACCGTCTCGCCGGCGGCGAGCGGCGTCGTGCCGGTGGCCGCGACCGGGTAGTCCTCGGTCACGTAGGCGACCGCCGGGTCGGCGCGGAGCGTCTGGGCCTGCGCGTCGGTCAGGCGCGCGGCGAAGCCGTCGAGCGCGGCGTCGAACCGCTTGTCCGCGCGGAAGCCGAGCGCCCGCTCGCGCTGCGTCGTGGCGCCCGGGGAGGTCGCGCCGGAGTAGACGACGACGTACGGCTTCGCGCCCAGAGCCGCCACGGCGACGTCGCGATCGGCGAGCGCCATCGCGGGGAGGGCGAGGAGGGCGAGCGTCGTGGCCGCCGCCGTCGCGGCCGCCCGGCCGGCGCGGACGAAGCGCTCGAGGTCGCGGCGGCAGCGGTCGGCGGGGACCGGCCGGCCGACGTGGAAGCCCTGCGCGAAGTCGCAGCCCAGCGCGTCGAGGCGATCGAGCGCCTCGCGCGTCTCCACGCCCTCGGCCGTCACCTGCAGGTGAAGGTTGCGCCCGAGCTCGATCGTCGAGCGCACGATGGCCTCGTCGCTGCGGCTCGTCTCCATCCCCAGCACGAACGACTTGTCGATCTTGATCTCGTCCACGGGAAGGCGCGTCAGCTGCTGCAGCGACGAGAAGCCCGTCCCGAAGTCGTCGATCGCCACGGCGACGCCGAGGCGCTGCAGCTGCTCGAGCGTCGTCAGCGCGCGCGGGACGTCGGCGATCAGCCGGCTCTCGGTGATCTCGACCTGCAGCGCGGTCGACGGCAGGGTCCAGCGGTCGAGCAGGCGTCCGATCAACGCCGCGAGGTCGCGGTCGAGCAGGCTGCGCGCGGACAGGTTCACCGAGACCCGCAGATCCAGCCCGTCGTCGCGCCAGGCGCGGCACTGCCGCAGCGCCTCGTCGAGCACGCGGTGCGTCAGGTGGGTGATGAGGTCGCTCTGCTCCGCGAGGCCGATGAACCCCTCCGGCGCGATGAGCCCGAGCTGCGGGTGCTGCCAGCGCACGAGCGCCTCGACCCCGTGCTGTCCGCCCTCGCGCAGCGCGAGCTTGGGCTGGTAGTGCAGCACGAGCTCGCCGCGCTCGATCCCGCGCCGCAGCTGGCCGGCGAGCGCGAGCCGGTCCAGGCTGTGCTCGTCGCCCTCCGGCGCGTAGAGCCCCCACGGCGCGCCCGCCTCCTTGGCCGCGTACAGCGCGACGTCGGCGTGCTTGACGATCTCCTCGGGCGTGCTGCCGTGATCGGGATGCACGGCGAGGCCCATCGTCGCGCGCACGTCGAGCAGCAGGCCGCCGAGCTCGAACGGCGCCTCGAGGCCGTCGGCGACGGCGCGCGCGAGCGCCTCGGCGGGCCGGCCGGCGTGCCGCGCTGCGAGCAGCGCGAACTCGTCGCCGCCGAGCCGCGCGACCGTCACCGACTCGGGCAGCGAGACGACCAGGCGGTGCGCGACCTGCACGAGCAGCTCGTCGCCGTGCTGGTGGCCGAGCGTGTCGTTGACCGACTTGAAGTCGTCGAGGTCGAGCAGCAGCGTCACGCAGCCGGCGCCCTCGTCGACGTCCTCGCGCAGGCGCTCCAGGAACAGGCGCCGGTTGGGCAGCTCGGTCAGCTCGTCGTGGTAGGCGCGGTGCTGGTTGAGGACCGCCTGGCGCCCGCCGACGTGGATGGCGAGCAGCGGGAAGAAGAGCAGCGGCACGAGCGCGAGGTCGCGCTCGGCGACCGCGAAGACCACGGGCCCGAGCGTGAGCTGGAACCCCGCGGTCCACGCCTGGAAGCGCAGGTCGGCCGCGAGCGTCCGCAGCGCGGGGCGATGCGTGAGCAGCGCCGACAGCACGCCGACGAGCACCTGGTTGACCGCGAACATCGCGACCGCCGCGAGCAGGACCGCGGGCAGCTGCCCGTCGAGCACCGGCATCTGGGCGCCGAACAGCTCGAGGACGCCCGCCGCCGCCGCCACCGACAGCGCGTACTGCGCGGCGTTGAACGCGACCTTCCCCGGCGAGGTCCGGTCGAGGGCGTCCTGGAGCACCGACGCGAGCGCGTACGCCGCGATCGCCGCGGCCGGCCCGTACGCGAGCAGCAGCGCGAAGGCGAACGGGCCGGACAGGGTGATCTCGTCGAGCTGGTCGCGCCGCGGCAGGCGGATCGGGAACAGCTCGCCGACGAGGACGAACCCGGCGAGGGCCAGCAGCTCCCCGTCGCGCGCCATGGCCCAGTCCGCCTGCGCCAGCAGTGGCGCGGCCACGGCGGCGCCCACCACGACGGTGGCGGCGATGAACGCGGCCAGCAGCGGGCGGCCGATCCCGCCGGGGCGGGGTCGGCCCACCACCACCGGTGCGGCGGCGAGGGGTTCGGCGGCGGCCATGGCGCTGCGGGAGCGCTACTTGATCTTGCGGCCGTTGCCGACGCCGTACGGCTGGTGCGTCTCGACGGCCGAGCCGCCGTAGCCGTTGTCTCCGCCACCGCCGCCGTTGCTCCAGCTCGGAGGGCTGGCCGGGGCGGGGACGAGCACCACGAGCAGCGCGGCGACGATGACCGGGAGGAGGAGCAGCTTGCGCGCGACGCGTCGTGCGCGCGGGGGATGGGTGGGGGACATCGAAGGGGGACTCCTGATCTGCGGCGGCGACTGCCCGGCACCGACCGCGGGGGATGGGGGTGACTTCCGTGTGCGTTCACCCCATCGGCGCGGGATGACCGACCGACATCGAACATCCGTCCACTTCGCCTGCTATAGGCCTCAAGGAGGCAGGAGCTGGCGCCTTGACAGTGACCGCGAACCGGTGCGCTGCGATCAGGGTTCCGGTCGTTCCGACACCCCTACTCTCCGTGCGTGGCCCACGGCATCCCCGAGGTGAGCTTCGGTCGCGGGCCGTCGTACCGGCTGGGCGTCGAGGAGGAGTTCGTCCTCGTCGACCCCGGGACCGGCGCCGTCTCGCACACCGGCAGCGACCTCCTCCCGCGCCTGCCGCTCGACTCGCCCCACGGCCGGTTCGCGCCGGACACCTACGAAGCGGAGATCGAGCTCAAGGCGCCGATCAGCGCCGACGCCGACGAGGCCGCCGCCCACCTGCTCGCCCTGCGCGGCGAGCTGCGCGCGGCCGGCGCGAGCGCCATCGGATCGGGGCTGCACCCCGCTGCCGAGTTCGGCGACGTCGAGCACGTGCCCGGCGAGCGCTACGCGGCGATCGTCGCGATGCTGCGCGGCCTCATCACGCGCACGCCGACGGCGGCCACGCACGTGCACGTCGGGATGCCCGACCCGGCGACGGCGATCCTCGCCTACAACGGGCTGCGCAGCCACCTGCCGCTGCTCCAGGCGCTGAGCGCGAACTCGCCGTTCTGGTTCGGCAAGGACTCGGGCTTCGACAGCGCCCGCGCGCAGCTGTTCCGCGCCTACCCCCGCGCGGTGATCCCGCGGGCCTTCCGCGGGTGGCCGGACTACGAGCGGACGATCGAGGCGATCGTCGCCGGCGCGGAGATCGCCGACTACACGTTCCTGTGGTGGGACGTGCGGCCGCACCCGCTCCTCGGAACGGTCGAGGTGCGGGCCATGGACGCGCAGTCCGACATCCGGGCGGTCGCCGCTCTCGCGGCGCTCGTCCACGGACTCGCGCTGCACGAGGCCGCGAGCCCGTCGCCGGCGGTGGACAGCGGGGTCCTCATGGAGTCGAGCTTCCGCGCCGCCCGCGACGGGCTGCGCGCGACGATCTGGTTCGACGGCGCGCTGCACCCGGTGGCGGACGTCGCCCGCCGCGCGGTCGCGCTGGCGCGCCGGCACCGCGACGTCCCCGCGCTCGAGGAGGTCGAGCGGATCCTGCGCGACGGCAACGGCGCGGACCGCCAGCGCGCCGTCCACGCCCGCGAGGGCATGGACGGGCTCCTCGCCGCGCTCGCCGAGGAGACCCTTGGAGGCGCAGCGGGTTAAGCCGAGCCCGGACGGCGAGCAGCCGTCTCAAGAGCGCGAGCCGGATGCTCGCAAGGGCTATGCGTAGACGTCGATGCGATCGCCGATCTGGATCCAGTTGTAGATCGAGACGGCGTCGTCGAGCGGGACCCGCAGGCACCCGTGCGAGGCGTTGAAGACCGGCACGGAGGCGTAGCCGTGGATGGCGTAGCCGCGGATGAAGTACTTGGAGAAGTACATCCCCTTGGCGTTGTAGCCCGGGCCGTTGAGGTAGAAGTTGAACGTCCCCTGCACGGTCGGCGTGCCGGGCGCTCCCGAGCTCGTGTGGTAGATCCGCTCGACCTTGTTCCCGACGGCCAGGACGAGGACCTGGCGGGACAGGTCGGCCTCGACGTGGCGGCCCTTCACCTCGGGGTGCCTGAGGCGGAACGTGCCGCCGCCGCGCGCGAGCCGGGCGAGCATCGCGCGGTCGGCGCTCGTCGTCCGGGCCATCCCGGCGACCTTGCGGAAGGCGATGATGGCGCGCTGGGTGCGCCCGTCCATGACGCCGAACCGCCCGGTCACGTACCCCTTCGCCCGCAGGTGGCGCTGGAGGATCTTCACCGCGGTGCCGGTCTGGCCGGCCTCGACCTTGCGCGGCAGCACGTCGAAGCGCAGCGGCCCGGCGCTGGCGCGGCCGAGCTCGGGCGTCGCGCGGTGCACGACGCGCACGGCGAGCGACGCGGCGTTCTTCATCCGGAACCGGGCGACGAACCGCCCGGCGCGGACCTTGGCCTTCTTCGCCGCCACCTTCTTCCCGCGGGAGTAGAGGCGGACGACGACGACCTGGCCGTCGGTCGCGGGGTCGAGCTTGCCGACGATCCGCCACGGCGCGCCGGCCAGCACGGCCCGGTCCGACCCGACCTTCTGGGCCGCGATGTGGAGCTTGGCGGCCGCGGGCGCCGGGGGCGGAGCGGGCGGCGGGGGCGGGGACGCGGCGGGGTCCTGGGCGGCGGCCGGAGCGGCGGCGAGGAGCAGGACGAGGGCGGTGAGAGAGCTGAGTCGACGCATGAGGGGGCGGTGATTGTACGGCGCATGATTCGCCGTCGGAGCCGCGCCGCCTGCGTTCAGGCCGCGGCCGTCGCGGCGGGAGGCCACGTTCGCGTCGCCGCCCACACGACGAGCGCGCACGCCGCGAGCGAGCCCACGATCAGCGGCGCGATCTCCCACCCCCAGTCCTCGGCGACGCCGAAGGCGACCGAGTTGTTGATCGCGTGCGCGGCGATGCACGGGTAGATCGAGCCCGTCGCCTGGTAGAGCAGGCAGAACAGCGCGCCGAGGATCGCCAGCGGGACGATCGCCTCGATCGGCGACGACAGCAGGTGCATCAGCCCGAAGACGACGCCGGTGCAGATCGCCGCCATCGGGACGGTCATCGCGTTGCGCAGCGCGCGGAAGAAGAAGCCGCGGAAGAAGACCTCCTCGACGAGCGGCGCCAGGACGCACACCGTCACGAGCCCGAGGACGAGCAGGACGGTGCTCTCGTCGACGCCGAGGTCGTCGAGCAGCGGCTCGTCGTCCGGCGTGCCGACGATCAGCCACCACAGCCCGGCGAGCACCAGGAAGCCGACGTAGGTGGCGAGGACGCCCACGACCGCCCGCACGAGCCGGGTCGGGCGCAGCCCGAGGTGCTCGGCGAACACCGGCCCGGTCATCCGGGCGAAGACGATCACCGCCCCGACGAAGGCGACGTCCTGCACGAACGTCGCGCCGAGCAGCACGCCCGGCGGGGTGTCGTCGCCGGTGGCGTCGACCCCGAAGGCCTGGGCGACGATCACGACGATCAGCCCGCCGACGAACGCGCCGATCAGCCCGGCGACGAGGCCGACGGGCGCCACCCACGCCGGCCAGGCGTCGGCGCCGCTGGGGCTCGCGGGCGGCTGCGGCGCGAGCGGGCTCTCGGGGGCGGCGAGGCTCACCGGGCGATGAGGCTACTGAGCGACCGGATCGCCCTGACCCCTTCCGGCGGTGCGGCGCCGTCGCGCACGACCAGCACCGGCTCGATCCCCGCGGCGCGGGCCCCCTCGACGTCGAAGGCGACGGAGTCGCCGACGTGCAGCGCCTCGGCCGGCTGCGCCCCGGCGACGTCGAGCGCGCGCCGGAAGATGAGCGGGTCGGGCTTCGGTCGGCCGACCTCGGCGGAGCTGAGCGCGCCGTCCACGAGCGCGTCGAGGCCGGTGTCGGCCAGCGCGTCGTGCAGCGAGACGTCCCAGTTGGAGACGACGACGAGGCGGGCGCCCTCGCCGCGCAGCGCGCGCAGCACCTCCGGCACCTCGGGGTAGGCGCGGAAGCGCAGCGCCGCGAGCAGCGCGTCCTGGAGGTCGGGCACGTCGCGCGCGTGCGCCGGCAGCGCGGCGCGCAGCACCTCGGTGCACCGCGCGCGCAGGACCGCGAGGCCCTCGCGATCGGAGGCCATGTCGTGGTGCTGGCGGTAGAAGCCGATCTCCGCGCGCAGCGCCGCCCACCCCTCCTCCTCGGTGACGCGCGCGCCGCGCGCGGCCAGCTCGCCGACGAGCCGCGGGGCCGGCGGCTCGAGCTCGAGCAGCGTCCCGAGCGCGTCGAGGAGCACCGCCCGCGGCACTAGGCCACCCACCCCCACGTCGACACCTCGCCGCTGACGAGCACGAGCCCGCACGCCGAGGCGGCGAGCACCGCGCGGCGCGGGCCCGTCCGCTCGACGACCGCCAGCGCGAGCCAGAGGTGCAGCGGCCACAGGACCGCGACGAACCGCGGCAGGGACATCAGCGGCTGGCCCTCGGTCGGGAACGTGAGCGGCAGGGCGAGCGCCGCGAGGGCGTACAGCGAGTAGGCGGTCGGCAGCCGGCGGACCGCCCCGGCGAGCGCGACCAGCGCGGCGACGAGCGTGGCCAGCAGCCCGATGTCGAGCCACGCGGTGTCGTAGACCGGCCACGTGCGCGGCTCGCCGCGGACGATCTCGCCGAAGCCCTCCCACGCGGCGCGCACGCCGTCCCACGCGCCGCCGAACGGCCAGGTGGCGCCGCGGTTCCACGCGTCCTGCGCCCGGAACGGCCCGAGCGCGTCCTCGCCGCTTAGGCCGAGGTACGCGCAGAAGGCGACGAGCCCGAGCGGGACGAGCGCGAGCCACGCGGCCGCCGCCGGGCGACGCGGCGCCGACCGCCACCACAGCAGCGCCAGCGGCACGAGCAGCACGATCCCCGCGCTGCGTGTGCCGGTCGCGAGCGCGCCCGCGAGGCCGGCGAGCGCCCAGCGGTCGGTGCGCGCGGCGTACACCGCGCCGACGGACAGCAGCAGGAAGAGCGACTCGCTGTAGACCGCGGAGAAGTAGGCCGAGGCGGGGAACAGCGCGACGAGGAGCACGGTCAGCCCCGCGACCCGCTCGCCGAAGTCGAGCGCGACCAGGCGGTGCAGCAGCCACAGCGCGGCCGCGAAGCAGGCCAGCGAGACGAGCACCCCGCCCGCGACCGACGCGCCGGTCGCCTTGAGCAGCAGCGGATAGAGCGGGAAGAACGCCGCGTCCTCGGCGCGGTCGTAGCCGTGGCGCGCGATCTCCAAGAACCACGTCGAGTCCCAGTACGCCCACGGCCCCCGCGCGACGCTCCCCGGGTCGAACCGGTCCGCGTTGGAGTGCATCCCCCACAGCCCGATCGCCGCGCCGCCCGCGGCCCACGCGAGCGCGCGCGAGAGCGCGAACGCGCCCAGCGCTCGGCTACGGTCCGCGGCCGTGCCGGCGCTCGCCAGCTTCCTCAACCGCTTCAACCACGAGGTCACCGCGGTCATCACCCTGGTGCTCGTCGGGGTGGCCATCTACGCGGTCGACCGCGCCTTCCGCCGGCACCGCCCGCACCTGGACCCGGTGCTCGACACCCGGCTGCGGTTCGTCCGCCGCCTGGTCGCCGCGACGCTCTTGGTCATCGGGATCGCCATCGCCATCTCCCAGTTCACCGCACTGGACCGCCTGGCGGCGAGCATCCTGGCCTCCGGGGCCATCGCGGCGGCCGCGGTCGGCTTCGCGGCGCGGCAGGTGCTGGCCAACGTGGTGGCCGGCGTGATGCTCGCCGTCAACCAGCCGATCCGCATCGGGGACCTGATCACGCTGGACGGCGAGACCGGCGTCGTCGAGGACATCCGGCTCACCTACACCTTCCTGCGCACCGGCACCGACGCGCGCCTGATCGTCCCCAACGAGCGGCTGGCCGGGAGCATCCTGCGCAACGACTCGATCGTCAGCGACACGGTCACGCTCAAGGTGCAGGTGTGGATCCCGCACGAGGTCGACGAGGGGCGCGCCATCGCCGCGATCGAGGGGCTCGGCGAGGACGTCGACGCGGGGGTGGCCGAGGTCACGCCGGAGGGGGTGGTCCTCAGCGTGAGCGCGCCACCGGTGACCGTCGGCGACCGCGCCGCGCGCGAGGCCGACCTGCGCGGCAGGGCGCTGCAGGCGCTGCGCGGCGCGGGCCTGCGCTGAGAGGAGGAAACGGCGCGTGCCAGAATGGGTGGTTGCATGTCTCGGCAGGCCCGACACCGCCGGCGGCGGCGCAACGCGTCCACCGGCCCGATCTTCGTCATCCTCGGCGTCACCGCGGCCGTGGTCGGCATCGGCATCGCGAGCGTCGTCGGCTACGTCGTCAGCATCGCGAACGGCGCTCCGTCGATCGACCGCCTGAAGCCGATCGACCCGGGCGAGACCTCGGTCGTCTACGCCGCCGACGGCTCGAAGCTCGGCTACATCCAGTCCAGCGTCATCCGCACGCCGATCCCCGGCAGCACGATCCCGAAGATCGTCAAGGACGCCACGATCGCGATCGAGGACGAGCGCTTCTACAAGCACAAGGGCGTCGACACCGAGGGCGTCATCCGCGCCGCGATCAAGAACCTCGAGTCCGGCAAGACGGTGGAGGGCGGCTCCACGCTGACGATGCAGCTCGTCCGCACGCTCTACATCACCAAGGAGCGCACCTTCAAGCGCAAGGTCCACGAGGCCAAGCTGGCCGAGCAGCTCGAGAACGTCCACAGCAAGGAGTGGATCCTCGACAAGTACATCAACAGCGTCCCGTACGGCACGCAGGGCGGGCAGACCGCGGTCGGGATCCAGGCCGCTTCGCGTACGTTCTTCGACAAGCCCGCCACGCGGCTGAAGCTGCACGAGGCAGCGCTCCTCGCCGGCCTGCCGCAGGCGCCGTCGCAGTACAACCCGTTCAACGCGCCCGAGGCCGCGCTGCGCCGCCGCAACCAGGTCCTCGACAAGATGGCCGAGCTGCGGATGGTCACGCCGCAGGAGGCGGCGGAGGCCAAGGACGAGCCGCTCGGCGTCGAGACGAGCCGGTTCTACACGCAGCGGCGCGAGGGCTTCTTCTTCGACTACGTCCGCCAGGCGTTGATCGACAAGTACGACATCAAGACCGTGCGCGACGGCGGCCTGCGGATCTACACGACCGTCGACCTGAAGATGCAGGAGAAGGCGCGCGCGGCGATCGACAGCGTCCTCACCTTCCCCAACGCGCCCCGCTCGGCGATCGTCACGATCGACCCCAAGAACGGCCACATCCTGGCGATGGCGTCGTCGGCCAAGTACGCGGAGACGAAGTTCAACCTCGCCGCCCAGGGCAAGCGCCAGCCGGGGTCGACGTTCAAGATCATGGGCCTCATGGCCGCGCTGGACCGCGGCGTCTCGCCGGAGAGCACGACGTACGTGTCCAAGCACCTCGACTTCAACGACCCGAAATACGGGCACATCGACGTCAAGACGTACGACGGCTCGTACGGCGGCAGCATGAACCTCGTCACGGCGACGCTGAAGTCCGACAACTCGGTCTACCAGCAGCTCGGCCTCGACGTGGGCCCGGACGCGGTCCGCGAGGCCGCGAAGAAGATGGGGATCACGTCGAAGATGCAGGGCTACCCGGGCGAGATCCTCGGCGGCCTCGCGTACTGCTGCTCGCCGCTGGAGATGGCCAACGCGTACGCGACGATCGCCGACGGCGGCCTGCGCAACCGGCCGATCGCCGTGACGAAGGTCGTCTTCCCCGACGGCCACACCGAGCGCCTCGACGAGCGCAAGCGCGTGCGCGCCTTCCCCGACGGCGTCACCGCCAAGGCGACCGAGATCCTCGAGAAGAACATCCAGGGCGGGACGGGCGTGGCGGCGAACATCGGCTGCCCCGCGGCCGGCAAGACCGGCACGACCGACAACCACACCGACGCGTGGTTCGTCGGCTTCACGCCGAACCTCGTCTCGTCGGTCTGGGTCGGGTTCCCCGAGCGGCGCATCGAGATGTACCCGCCGACCACGCCCATCTCGGTCGCCGGCGGCACGTACCCGGCGGAGATCTGGCACGCGTACATGAGCCAGGTCAAGCGCGGGTGCCCGGACTTCAAGCCGCCCAAGACGCCGTTCCAGGCCGCGCCGTTCTTCGGCCGCTACGCGTCGACCGGCGCGCCCGGTGGGACGTCGACGGACGGCACGGGGACGACCGGCACCCCGGGCACCGGCGCGCCGAACGGCGCGACGCAGGCGCCCGACGGCACGACGACGACCCCCGACGGCACCGGCGGGCCCGCGTACGACCCCGACCTCTACGAGACCCCGCCCCAGGCGGCGCCGCCCACGCAGTCGCCGCCGGATTCGGGCGGAACGCCGCCGGGCCAGGGCGGCACGCCGCCCGGCCAGGCGAAGAAGGACGGCTGACCACCGCTTCACGCCGTCCGTCCGGCGCCGCGCCGCCGGCCACCCCTTCACGCCGTCCCGCCCAGGGGTTAGGGTCGTGCGCGCCGTGTCCAAGGAGGAGAAGGTCGAGTTCGAGGGCGAGGTCACCGAGGCCCTGCCCAACGCGATGTTCCGGGTGCAGCTCGACAACGGGCACTCGGTGCTCGGCCACGTCGCCGGGAAGATGCGCCGGTTCCGCATCCGCATCCTCCCGGGGGATCGCGTGAGGGTCGAGCTCTCCCCGTACGACCTGGAACGCGCGCGCATCGTCTACCGGCACAAGTAATTCCGTGGTGACCGGGGTCGTCATCCGGTGGTGACCGGGGTGGGTGGTGGGGATCGCGGCAGCACGCGAGGGCGCGAAGCGGCTTCGCGGGGTGCCGCACCGTGGTCTGAGCTCTCTCTCGTCGGGGCGATCGAGCGCGCGCTTGCCGGGACCGCGACCGAGCGGATCGTCACGCCTCCGGGCGACGACGCCGCCGTCGTGCGCGCTCGCCCCTACGCCGTCACCTCGATCGACCAGATGGTCGACGGGGTCCACTTCCGGCTCGGGCAGGCCTCGCCGGCCGACGCCGGCCATCGCGCGCTCGCCGGCGCGCTGTCGGACCTCGCGGCCATGGGCGCCGACCCCGGCGAGGCGTACGTCGCGCTCGGGCTGCCGGACGACCTGTCCCAGGACGACGCGCTCGGCGTCCTCGACGGCCTCCTCCCGCTCGCCGAGCGGACCGGGACCGTGCTCGCCGGCGGCGACGTCACCCGCGCGCCCGCGCTCACGATCGCCGTCACCGTCGTCGGCTGGGCGGACGAGGCCGACGACCTCGTCGGCCGCGACGGCGCGCAGCCTGGCGACACCGTCGTCGTCACCGGCCCGCTCGGCGGATCGGCGGCGGGCCTCGCGATCCTCGAGGGCCGCGCGCGCGGCGCCCGCGCGCTGGTCGAGGCGTACCTGCGGCCGATGCCGCGGCTCGACGAGGGCCGCGCGCTCGCGCGCGCCGGGGCCACCGCGATGATCGACCTCTCCGACGGCCTGGCCACCGACGCCCGGCACGTCGCGCGACGCAGCGACGTCCGCATCGAGATCGACCTCGACGCGCTCCCGGTCGCCGACGGCGTCGCGGACGTGGCGGAGCAGCTCGGCGTGCCGGTGGCCGCGCTCGCGGCGGCGGGCGGCGAGGACTACGAGCTGCTCGCGTGCGGCCCGGGCGGGCTGCCGGGGGTGCCCGTCGGCCGGGTGATCCGCGGACCTGCCGGGATCGCGCTGAGGGACGCCCAGGGCGAGGTCTCGCTCAGCGGGTTCGAGCATCGCGCGTGACGCGCGAGCAGCGCCTCGGCCACCGCACGGCAGTCCACGTCGTACTCGTGGCGCGCGACCCGGGCCTTCAGATCCTTGACCAGCATCTGGCGATCCATCGACACCGTCATTCCCACCGCAGCACCGCGGCACGCCCCGACTGGACGCGAGGCCGACCCTCCCTCGGCTACCCGTCCACAGATCGGTTCCGCGGCTCCACACGCACCTGGCGCGCGAAGACGACGATCCGCTGCGAGGCGCTGTACAGCGGGTGGCATGCGCTGAGGACCAGTCGCTCGTAGCCGACGCGGTTCGTGACCCAGAACGCGTCCGGGTCGACGATGCGCGTCTGCTGCACGCGGTACTCGAACCGGGCGTACGGCATCTCGAGGACGATCGCGTCGCCCTTGTCGAGGTCGTCGATGTCGTTGAACGGCGCGCCGTACGTCGTCCGGTGCCCGGCGATCGCCGTCGTGCCGCCGCTGCCGGGGAACGGCGTCTCGGGGAAGAAGCCCGGCCCCTTGCGCAGGTACTCGCCCGACGTGCCGTCGAGCACGACGAAGTTCAGGCCGATCTTCGGGATGCGCAGGCGGCCCGCGGCCTCCCCGCCGTCCAGCCGCTGCTTGAGCGAGCGCCCCAGGAAGGCCAGGCGCCGCTTCTCGTCGGGGAGGTTCTTCAGGACGCGCTGCTCGAGCGGCGTCGGGCCCTGCTTCTCGAGCTTCTCCAGGTCGCCGCCGAGCGCGTGCTGCTTGACGCGGCCGTACAGCGCGGAGACCGGCTCCTGCCAGGCGATCGTCAGCCCGGCGTCCATGAGCAGCAGGATGCCGGCGGCGATGAGCACGGTCGAGATGGCGCGCAGTGCGGTCCTCATGTCCCTCTTATCGTCGCAAGGCCGACTCGGTTCCACCCAGGCTGCCCGGACCGGCGTACCCGAGCGGGCCGCGGGTGGTGACGGGACCGGCCTCGCCCGGGGTCGCTCCGGGGGCCCGGCGGCGCACCGCGACCGCCACCGAGAGCAGCACGCAGCCCAGCACCAGGCTCCACGCGACGAACCCGAGCGGCCCGGCGTAGCCGCCCGCCAGCACGAGCACAGCCTCCCACGCCAGCTCGATCGGGTCGAGCCCGAACTGCTCCGCGTAGTAGGCGCCGACGAGCGCGAACGGGAGCAGGCCGACGAGGACGAGCAGCAGCCGTGCCGCGCGCGGCAGGCGGACCTCGGGCACCGTGGCCAGCAACCACAGGTGCAGCGCCGGGCCGAGCAGCAGCCCCGTGAACGGGTTGACGATCCACACCGCGACGCCGAGCGCACCGAGGACGAGCGCCAGCGCGGCGGCGGGCCCGCCGGCGTCCTCCCCCGCGTCGCGCGTGCGCCCCGCGCGCAGGAGCCGCCGCACGAGCGGGCGCACGAGGAAGCCGAGCACGAGCACGAGCGCCACCGCACCGAGACCGGCGCCGTCCGCGGGCAGCGCCTCGGGGTCGACCGGCCCCGGCGGCGCGGGCAGGACGTCGGTCGCGCCGAGCAGCCGCGCGACGAGGCAGGCGAGCAGGAACGGGAAGGCCGCCGCGGCGATCCACCACAGCCACGGCAGGACCGGCGAGCCGCGCCGGCGCACGCGGGCCAGCCCGTCGACCGCGGCGAGCAGGAGCGGGAAGAGGAGCATGCCGCCGAGCAGCCGGACGGCCCAGACGGGGATCACCCGCCGCTGGAAGACGAGGTACTGGCGCGGGCCGGCGGGCACGTCGGGCCCGTTGTCGAGCGCGCTGATCGAGCGCAGCGCGGCGCGGCCGAAGCTCTCCAGCCGCGCCCGCGAGACCGGCGCGCCGGCCGAGGGAGCGCGCTCGCCGGTGACCGACAGCGTCACCGCGGCGATGCCCTCGGCCCCGAGCGCGCCCTGGCCGGTCAGCGTCATCGGCACCGCCTCGCGCGCGAACTGCGCGAGCGCGCGCGGCGAGCCGGAGTCCTCGACGTCGGTCTCCAGCTCGACGGCGTTCTCGACCGTCCGCCGCAGCCGCATCGGCGCCAGGCCGTCGCGCTCGGCCCACGGCACGACGACCGGCAGGTCGTAGTCGCTCGTGCTGCCCACGTCGCCCAGGACGATCGCCGCGTCGACCGGCGCGTCCTCGGATCCGTACTCGCGCGCCAGCTTGCGGATCCCGGCGGCGCCGCCGCTGCCGCCGCTCGTCGAGACGAGCGTGAGCGTCCGCCGCGTCGCGCGGCCCTCGAAGACCCGGGCCAGCTCGAGCAGCGCGGCGGTCGCCGTCAGCCTCCCGAGCGACCCCGGCTCGGCCGCGTCGCGCTCGGCGATGACGAGGATCCGCCGCTGCTCACGACCGGCGCGCTCGCCGATCACCGTCGGCAGCGCGGTCTCGCCGTCGATCGTCTGGCCCTCCTCCGCGCGGATCGTCGTGTCGAACCCCGTTCGCTTGAAGACGGACTGCACGCGGACCGAGAGCGCGTCGTCGCCGAGCGACCCCGGGCGCCGGTCGTGGAACGGGTCGTCGCGCTCGTCGGCCTCCTCGAGCAGCGCCATCGCGCGCTCGCCGGAGAAGGCGTCGGGGGCGAGCGTGGTGCCGATCGGGCGCGGCCGGTCGGCCAGCGCGAACGCGACGACGACCACCGCCACGAGGAGCGGAACGAACGCGCTGCGATAGATGCGGACGTCCAGCATCAGGGCGGTTGTCACCATATGAGCAGATCGGACACATGCCCGAGCGCTCTCCCCGCATCCTGCTCGTCGACGACGAGCGCGCCATCCAGACGTTGCTCTCCTATCCGCTCCAGAAGGACGGGTACGACGTGACGTGCGCATCCGACGGCCGCGAGGCGCTCGCGCGGTTCGACGACGGCAGCTACGACCTCGTCGTCCTGGACGTGATGATGCCCCGCCTCGACGGCCTCGAGGTGTGCCGTCGCCTGCGGGCCAAGAGCACGGTCCCGATCATCATGCTCACCGCCCGCGCGGAGGAGGTCGACAAGGTCGTCGGGCTCGAGCTCGGCGCCGACGACTACATCACCAAGCCGTTCTCGCTGAGGGAGTTCCGTTCGAGGGTCAAGGCCGCGCTGCGGCGCTCGTCGTGGGCCCAGCGCAACCAGGAGCTCGGCGAGGACGAGCCGCTCGAGGTCGGCGAGATGCGCATCGACTTCGCCAAGCGCACCGTGCGCGTCCGCGGCGAGGACGTGCAGGCGACGTACGTCGAGTTCGAGATCCTCAAGGCGCTGGCCTGCAACCCCGGCCGCGTGTTCACGCGCGAGATGCTCCTCACGCGGATCTGGGGCGACTCCGCGTTCCGCGACCCGCGGACCATCGACGTCCACATCCGCCACCTGCGCGAGAAGCTCGAGAGCGACGCCAAGGACCCCGAGTACCTCTTCACCGTGCGCGGCGTCGGCTACCGCTTCCGCGACACCGACGACTAGTGGCCCTGCGCCTCATCCGCACCCGGCTGGCGCTGCTCGTGTTCGCGGTCGCCGTCGCCGCGGTCGGCTTCGTCTACGTCTACGTCGCGCCGTCGCTGGAGTCCAACCTCGAGGAGCAGAAGCTCGACAGCCTGGCCTCCGACGCGCGCGAGTTCTCCGACCAGATCATCGCCGCGCGCGACCTGGAGATCGAGAAGCTGCGCAAGGTCGTCCAGCGCGCCGGGGACCGCGCGAGCGCGCGGGTGACGCTGCTGCGCGTCGACCGCGTCAGCGGGACGCTGCAGGTCGCGCCGACGGCGGACTCGATCGGCGAGACCGGCGACCTGCAGTTCGAGGTCGCCTCGCAGGCCGCGCGCTCGCGGCGGATCGCGACGGGCACCGAGACGAGCGTCGACGGCCAGCTCGCGCAGGCGGCGCTGCCCGTGCTGCGCGGCAAGGACGTCGAGCGGGTCATCGTCTACTCGGCGCCGCTGAGCGACGTCGAGGGCAACGTCCAGCTCGTCCGCGACCGGATCCTCGTGTCGGGCGCGATCGCGCTGATCATCGCGCTGGCCGCCGGCCTGCTGCTCGCCTCGCGGCTGGCGCGGCGGATCAAGGTGCTGGAGACGACCGCGCGCCGCGTCGCGCGCGGCGACATGACCGTGCGCTTCCCGGTCGACCGCGACGACGAGCTCGGCCAGCTCGCGGCGTCGCTGGACGACATGCAGCGCCAGCTCGCCCAGCTCGACAGCGCGCGCAAGCGGTTCATCGCCACCGCGTCGCACGAGCTGCGCACGCCGATCTTCTCGCTCGGCGGGTTCCTCGAGCTGCTCCAGGACGAGGAGCTCGACCCCGAGACGCGCGACGCCTTCCTCACCCAGCTGCGCGACCAGGTCGATCGGCTCGGCAAGCTCGCGACCGACCTCCTGGACCTGTCGAAGCTGGAGGCCGGCTCGCTCGAGCTGCGGCCCGAGCCGACCGACCTCGGCGTGCTGACGAAGGCGGTGACGAGCGAGTTCGAGCCGCGCCTGGCGCGTCACGGCTCGCGCATCGACCTGCGCCTGAGCGGCGGCCACGTCGAGGCGGAGGTGGACCCGGAAAGGGTTGCGCAGATCCTGCGTATCCTCATCGACAATGCGCTCGCGCACACGCCGCAGGGGACGGACATGGTCGTGACGGCCGGGCGGGTCGACGGGCGCCTGACGCTGTCGGTGCGCGACTTCGGCGAGGGCATCAAGCGCCACTCGCTCGAGCGCCTCTTCGAGCCGTTCTACTCCGCCGGCGACAACCAGGGCTCCGGGCTCGGGCTGGCGATCGCCCGGGAGCTGGCCGAGCGCATGCAGGGCCACCTCTCCGTCGAGGCGCTGGCCGGGCGCACCACCTTCACCCTCGACCTGCCCGCGTGAGCCGCGCGCCCGCGATCCTCCTCGCCGCCCTCGCGCTGGCGGCCTCCGGCTGCGGCGGCGACGGGCCGGGCCTCGGCGGGTCCGGCAACTCCGACGACGACGCGAAGGCGTCGACGCAGACCGTCGAGAAGACGACCCGCGTCGAGGTCATCAAGCAGCAGGGGGACGGGGAGGGCGGGTTCGACGCGCGCGAGGTCTACCGCCGCGCGAGCCCCGGCGTCGTCACGATCCTCAGCGTGTTCAAGGGCGGCGACGGCGACGGGCTCTTCGGCGGCAGCGGCTCGGACCCGCAGGCCGGCCAGGGCTCGGGGTTCGTCGTCGACGAGAAGGGCGAGATCGTCACCAACGCTCACGTCGTCACCTCCGGCGAGGGCAAGGACATCGAGAAGGCCCAAGAGGTCTACGTGAAGTTCGCCGACGACAACCAGGTCCCGGCGGAGATCGTCGGCTTTGACCCGAACGCCGACGTCGCGCTGCTCAAGCTCAAGGAGACGAAGGGGCTGACCATCCGCCCGCTGCCGCTCGGCCACAGCGGCGACGTGCAGGTCGGCGAGCCGGTGGCGGCGATCGGCTCGCCGTTCAGCGAGGAGCAGTCGCTGTCGGTCGGCGTCGTCTCGGCCACCGACCGCGCGATCGAGTCGCTCACCGGCTTCGACACGCTCGGCGCGGTGCAGACCGACGCCGCGATCAACCCCGGCAACTCCGGCGGGCCGCTGCTCGAGGGCGACGGCAGCGTCATCGGGATCAACGCGCAGATCCGCACGCGCAGCGGCGGCGGCGAGGGCGTCGGCTACGCGATCCCCGTCGACAACATCCGCCGCTCGATCGAGGACATCAAGAACGACGGCGAGGTCCGGTACGCGTACCTCGGCGTGTCGACGACGGCCGTCTACCCGCAGCTCGCCGAGCGCTTCGACCTCGGCGTCGACCACGGGGCGTGGGTGCAGGAGGTCGTCGAGGACGGCCCCGCCGACGACGCCGGCGTGAAGGCGGGCAAGGACGAGCAGCGCTTCCAGGCGCGAACGGTCGCGCCGGGCGGCGACGTCATCACGAAGATCGACGGCACGGACATCGACAGCGAGACGGACCTCGGGATCATCGTCGCCAACCGCCGCCCGGGCGACACGATCGAGCTCGAGCTGCTGCGCGACGGTGAGCGCCGGACCGTGAAGGTCAAGCTCGACGAGCGCCCCGAGCAGGTCGACCGCCCGTAGTGCGCGAGTTGCGCAGCAACTCGACAGCGATCACGAAGTGAGCGCCGTCTTGGAGCTGGCGCTCTCGCTCCGGGAGGTCGTCCTTCCCGAGCTCGGTTCGCATGCCGGACGGGTGCAGGAGGGCACGGCGCCCGGCGGCGACGCGACGTTCGCGATCGACGCGCGCGCCGAGGAGCACCTCGAGGACTGGGTGCGTCGCCACGCGCCCGGCGTCGCGTTCTTCTCCGAGGACCGCGGGCTCGTCGGCGAGGGCGACAAGGTCCTCGTCGTCGACCCGATCGACGGGACGCGCCCCGCGATGGCGGGCTTCGAGTCGGCGTGCGTGTCGGTCGCGCTGGCCGCCGGCATGCCCGACCCGCGCATGCGCGACGTCGAGGAGGCGGCGATCGTCGAGATCAAGTCGGGCCACCGGTTCGTCGCGCGCCGCGGCGGTGGAGTGGAGTCGACCGTGCCGGTGCGACTCTCGCCCAACGAGGACGTCGAGCGCATGTTCTGGGTCTACGGCCTGCGCGGGCGCCCGTCGCGCGCGGTCGTCGAGGTCCTGGCCGAGCTGCTCGACGCCTCGTCGACGTGGGGCGCGGCCTTCGACCTCGGCTCCGCCACCTACGACATGACCCGCATCCTCACCGGCCAGCTCGACGCGTACGTCGAGCCGTCGCCGCGGATCGTCGAGGAGGTCGACGGCATGCGCGAGCAGTTCGAGCGCGTCGGCCGGGGCGGGATCCTCAACAACACCCCGTACGACCTCGCGGCGGCGGTGCTGTGCCTCGCCGAGGGCGGCGCGGTGGTCACCGACGCGCGCGGCGAGCCGCTCGACGACCGGCCCCTGCTCGGGTCCGGCCCGGAGCATCAGATGTCCTGCGTGGCGGCCGCGAACCCCGCCCTGCACGCCCTCCTCCTGGCCGCCGTCGACGAAGGTGTCCGGCGGCTTACCGAAACTGCATCCGACCGCTAGCGTTAGCGACTCCCCATGCTCCAGCCCGTCGCCGTCGGCAGCAAGACGCTGGCCGATTACCAGCACATCGTCGGACGTGACCTCGTCGAGGAGATCCGCGAGCTCTCCGAGACCCTGAAGGGCGCCCGCGTCCTCCACCTGTCGGCGACCGCGTTCGGCGGCGGCGTCGCCGAGATCCTCTACACGCTGATCCCGCTCATGAAGGACGTCGGGCTGGACTGCGAGTGGCAGGTCATCTACGGCCGCGAGGAGTTCTTCAACGCGACGAAGCTGATGCACAACGCGCTCCAGGGGGCGCCCGAGGACCTCTCGCCGGAGCAGTGGGACGTCTGGCGGCGCTACAACGAGATGAACTCGCGCGAGCTGTCGGGCGGGTGGGACGTCTGCATCGTCCACGACCCGCAGCCGGCTGCGATGTACCAGCTCGTGGGCGACAAGGCGCGCACGTGGATCTGGCGTTGCCACATCGACGTCTCCACGCCGAACCCGGACACGATCGCCCAGCTGCTGCCGTACATCCGCGAGTACCCGCAGTCGCTCTTCCACGTCGACACCTACGTCCCCGAGGGGATGGGCGGCACGGTCAACATCGTCCCCCCGGCGATCGACCCGCTCGCGCCGAAGAACATGGCGCTCTCGCCCGAGGACGCCTCCTACGTCTGCCAGCAGTTCGGCATCGACGTCGACCGGCCGCTGCTCTGCCAGGTCTCGCGCTTCGACCCGTGGAAGGACCCGCTCGGCGTCATCGACGCCTACCGGCTAGTCAAGGAGCGGATGCCGGACATCCAGCTCGCGCTCGTCGGCTCGATGGCCTCCGACGACCCCGAGGGCTGGGACTTCTTCAACGCGACGATCGCCCACGCGGCCGGCGACCCGGACATCCACATCCTCAACAACTTCAACAACGTCGGCGCCATCGAGGTCAACGCGTTCCAGTCGCACGCGGACGTCCTGATCCAGAAGTCGACGCGCGAGGGGTTCGGGCTGACCGTGTCGGAGGCGATCTGGAAGGGGCGCCCGTTCATCGGCGGCAACGTCGGGGGGATCCCGCTCCAGGTCCGCAACGGGATCTCCGGCTACCTCGTGGACGACGTCGAGGAGTGCGCCGAGCGCGCCCTGGACATCGTGCGCGACCCCGCGCTCGGCAAGGCGCTCGGCCGCCGCGGCAAGGAGCACGTCCGCAAGCACTTCCTGATGCCGCGCTACCTGCGCGACTACCTTCGGATCATGAACGCGAGCCTGAACGGCGGAGGGGCGGGCGGGCCCGTCTCCGCGGCGGCCGCGGCGGCACCCGCCGAGCCGCCGGCCTGATGCCGGCGCCGCTGATCCTGGTCTCCAACCGCGGGCCGGTGACCTTCGGCCCGGACGGCGAGGTGAAACGAGGGACGGGCGGACTCGTCACGGCGCTGACCGGCCTGGCGTCGCACCGCGAGACGACGTGGATCGCCTCGGCGATGACCGACGAGGACGTCGAGAAGGCGGCGAGCGAGGGCGGGAGGCCGTTCACGGTCGAGTCCCCTGCCGGCGGCTCCTACGAGGTGCGGCTCGTCGCGTCGGACCCCGTCGCGTACGAGCGGTTCTACAACGTCTTCGCGAACCCGATGCTGTGGTTCATCCAGCACTACCTCTGGGACCTCTCGAACGCCCCGGACATCCGTCGCAACGAGGTCGAGGCGTTCGAGTACGGCTACAACGTCGTCAACGAGGACCTGGCCGAGGCGGTGCTCGAGGAGATCGACGGGGTCGACTCCCCCGTCGTGATGGTCCACGACTACCACCTGTACACGCTGCCGGCGCTCGTGCGGCGGGCGCGGCCGGACGCGTTCCTGCACCACTTCATCCACATCCCGTGGACGCAGCCGGACGCGTGGCGCGTGCTCCCGCGCGGGATCCGGCGCGAGATCTTCGAGGGGCTGCTCTCCAACGACATCGTCGGCTTCCACACGCGGTCGTACAGGTGGAACTTCCTGCAGTGCTGCCGCGACCTGATGGACCTCGACGTCGACTTCGGGCGCGGGATCGTGTTCTGGGACGACCGCGAGGTGTGGGTCCGCGCGTATCCGCTGCCGATCGACGCGGGGGCGACGTGCCGCGTCGCATCGTCGGATCGCACGCGCGAGTTCGAGGCCGAGCTGCTGCGCCGGCGGCGCGACGCGCTGATCCTGCGCGTCGACCGGGCCGACCTGTCGAAGAACGTCCTGCGCGGGTTCTCGGCCTTCGATCTCTTCCTCGAGCAGCACCCCGAGTTCCGCGAGCGAGTGACGTTCGTGGCCCAGCTCATGCCGTCGCGGACGGACGTGCCGGAGTACGCGGAGTACCTGGAGCGGATCGAGGCGCTGGTGGCGGTGGTCAACCACAACCACGGGACGCCGGACTGGATGCCGATCCAGCTCAAGCTGCGCGACGACCTCGAGGAGGCGATGGCCTCCTACAAGCACTACGACGTGCTGCTCGTCAACGCGATGTTCGACGGGATGAACCTCGTGGCGAAGGAGGGGCCGCTGGTCAACGAGCAGGACGGCGTCTCGATCTTGTCTGAGAACACGGGCGCCCACGAGGAGCTCGGGGAGTTCGCGCTGTCCGTGAACCCCTTCGACATCCAGGAGACGGCGGACTCGATCCACGCGGCTTTGACGATGGCGCCGGAGGAGCGCGCGCGGCGGATGCGCGGGCTGCAGGAGATCGTGACGGCGCGCGACCCGGGCGACTGGATCGACGACCAGCTCGACGACATCCGCCACAAGAAGGACGCGCTGGACCGAGCGGGGTCGTAGGCCCCCGGGTCCGAAAACTCACATCGTGCGAGAAACCCGTGCATGACGCGGGTTTCTCACATCATGCGAGAAACCGGTCGTGGAGCGCGCCCTTCTCACACGATGCGAGAAACGGGCGCTCACTCGAAGCCGAACTCGGTCGCCGAGCCCCCGCCGCTCCACCCGTTCGAGGCGCCCGCGCCAGGGCCGGCGCTCGGAGCCGCGGGCGGCGGCGCGGGCGCGCGTGGGGCGGCCGGCGGAGGAGCGGCGACGCCCGGCGCAAGCCGCGGCCGGCGCGACCGACGCGCGCGCCGACGCCGCGAACGCCGCGCCTCTCGGTCCCCCTCACCAGCCGACGAACCCGGCCCGGTCCCAACCTCGACTGCGCGCGGAGCGCCCGACGAACCCGGCCCGGTCTCGACGTCGCCCCCGCGCGGAGCGCCCGACGAACCCGGCCCGGTCTCAACGTCGACCCCGTGCGGAGCGCCAGACGAACCCGACGAACCCGACGCAGGCGGAGCACCAACACCGACCGGCTCAGGGACCGGCACCGCCGGAGGCTCCGACCGCAACCGCGGCCACAACACGATCAACACCACCACCCCGGCAACGGCGAGCGCGCGGCCGACGTTGCCCCATCTGATGCGGCGGAGAAGGTCCATGCAGCGAGCAGGTCGGGCGCCGCTCGCAATCGCCCCCTCGCTACAGTGTCCGGCGCGCCGATGGCCGACGCCGAGATCACATACGACCTGAACATCCTGCTCGACAGCGAGCTCCCCGAGGAGACGCGCGAGCGGATCCTCGCCGACGTCGAGGCGATGGTCGCCGAGACGGGGACGATCGTTTCCGCCCACGACTGGGGCCGGCGGACGATGGCGTACGAGATCCGGCACAAGACCGACGCCGACTACCACCTGATCCAGTTCCACGGGCCGCGCGAGCTGCTCGACCGGCTCGACCGGACCCTCCGGATCACCGACGGCGTCGTCCGCTACCGGATCATCAAGCTGCGCCCGGGCACGCCGGATCCGCCGGACCTCAAGTCCGTCGCGGTCGTCACCGGCGGCGATCCGGACCCCGCGGACCCGCGCGGCGCCTAGCCCGCGCCGCAACCGCCCCACTTCGCAACGACTCCGCAACGAACCTGCGGAGATTCCGGCATATCCGCCGGTTCGCGCCGAACCCACACGTACACTCGCCGTCGAGCGCAAAGTTCGTTGCCGAAAGGAGTCCGCGGAATGGCCGCGACCAACATCAACAGGGTGATCCTCACGGGGAACCTGACCCGTGACCCCGAGCTGCGGTCGCTGCCGAGCGGCATGTCCGTCTGCAGCCTCCGCATCGCGTCGAACACCCGTCGCAAGGACGGCCAGAGCGGCGAGTGGGTCGACAAGCCCAACTACTTCGACGTCACGATCTGGGGCCGCCAGGGCGAGAACGCCGCCCAGTACCTGTCGAAGGGCCGCCCGGTGGCCATCGACGGCCGCCTGGAGTGGCGCGAGTGGCAGGACAAGGAGGGCAACAACCGCCAGTCGGTGGAGATCGTCGCCGACAACGTCCAGTTCCTCTCCTCGCCCGAGGGCGCGGGAGGCGGCGGCAACGGCGGAGGCTTCGCGCCCCGCTCCGACGTCCCGGTCGACACCAACGACTTCGCCCCGGCCGCGGTCGGCGGAGGAGGAGGAGGAGGCTCGTCCTCGCCGTCCGAGGACGACATCCCCTTCTAGGCGGCGACGCCGTGCGGCCGCCCCGTCAGGGTGCGGCCGGAGGGACTTTCGACGGGCCTCCTGCGGGGGGCCCGTCGTCGTTGGGAAGGGTGTTCGATGCCGCGCGCGCGAGTTCGTCCGCGAAGCCACGAACTCGCCCGAGCGAGTCGCCCTGCGACTCGCGACGGGCCGTTCGGAGCCGACGTGTCACAATGTCTGTTCGCCGCAGCGCAGGCGGGATCGCGCGCGGCCTGACGTCGAAGACTTCGAGAGGTTCCTCCAGTGGCCAAGCAGCGCAATCGGAAGCCCGTGCGGCGCCGAGATCGGAAGGGTGGGCCGTCCAGCGGGCGGCGCAAGCCCTGCCCGTATTGCAAGGACAAGATCGAGCACGTCGACTACAAGGACGTCGACGGGCTGAAGCGGTTCGTGTCCGAGAAGGGCAAGATCCGCTCGCGGCGCATCACCGGCGCGTGCCGCCGGCATCAGAGCCAGATCGCGCGCGCCGTCAAGCGCGCCCGCGAGCTCGCGCTCCTGCCCTACGTCAACGAGGCCGCAGGCCGCGAGGACGGCCCGGGCCGTGGGCGCGGCGGCCGGGATCGCGACCGCGACCGCGACTAGCGCGATGCCCGAGGCCATCCTCCTCCAGGACGTCGAGAACCTCGGCGAGAAGGGGAACGTCGTCGACGTCTCCAAGGGCTACCTGCGCAACTTCCTCATCCCGCGCAAGCTCGCCCAGCCCGCCACCAAGGGCCTGCTCGACCAGGCCAAGGCGCAGCAGGCGGCCGCCGAGCGCGCCGCGCGCGAGCGCACCGAGAAGGCCGGCGAGAGCGCCGCGGTCCTCAGCCGCACCGTCCTCACCATCGCCCAGCAGGCCGGCGACGACGGCCGCCTGTTCGGCTCCGTCACCACGCAGGACATCGCCGACGCGATCAAGGACGCGCGCGGCCTGGAGATCGACCGCCGCAAGGTCCACCTCGACGAGCCGATCCGCCACGTCGGCACGTACATGGTCGTCGTCGAGATCGGCGACGGCGTGACGGCGAACGTCAAGACGATCGTCGTCGACAGCAAGTAGACGCAGCGCGCAGCTTCCGTCCTGCTCGCGCGCGAACATCCGTTCGTGAGCGGACCGGGCGCAGCTTCTTTCCTCGCTGAGAGCGGGATGGATGGTCGGGCGGGCCTCGGAGGGGTCCGATAATCGCCGGGCAGTGACGACCTTCGCGACACCCCTCGACGGCGCACCCGTCGCCGCCGGGCCGCCGCACTCGCTCGAGGCCGAGCAGTCGGTCCTGGGCGCGATCCTGCTGTCCGAGCGGGCGATGTACGCGCTCGTCATCGAGGAGGGCCTCAAGCCCGAGGACTTCTACCGCGAGCGCCACAAGCTCATCTACGGCGCGATGCTCGACCTCTACGGCGAGAGCGAGCCGATCGACGTCCTGACCGTCACCGAGCGGCTGAAGAGCGAGGGCAAGCTCGAGCCCGCGGGCGGCCAGGCGGCGATCGACGGCCTCGCCGCGGCGGTCCCCGCCGCCGGCCACGCCCGGCAGTACGCGCGCATCGTCCGCGAGCACGCGCTCATGCGCCGCCTGCTGGCCACGACCTACGCGATCCAGGAGAGCGTCGCCCAGCAGCAGGGCTCGCCGCGCGACCTCGTCGAGCGTGCCGAGCGGTCCATGCTCGAGGTCGCCCACGACGACCGCCAGAAGGACTTCCGATCGATCGAGGAGGTCCTGCACACCGAGCTCGACAAGCTCCACCGCCTCAGCCTGGAGGGCACCGCCCTCACCGGCACGCCGACCGGCTTCAAGGACCTCGACGAGATGACCGGCGGCTTCCAGCCGGGCAACCTGATCATCATCGCCGCGCGCCCGTCGATGGGGAAGTCGGCGCTCGTCACGAACATCGCCGAGAACGCGGCGATCGACCACAACGCCCCGGTCGCCCTGTTCAGCCTCGAGATGTCCGAGACGGAGCTCGCCCAGCGCTTCGTGGCGTCGCAGGCGCGCATCAAGGGCGACGAGCTGCGCAAGGGGCGGGTGGCCGAGCACAAGTGGCCGAAGATCCTCGAGGCCAGCCAGAAGCTCGCCCGCTCGCCGCTCTTCATCGACGACTCGTCGGACGTCGGCCTGCTCGAGATCCGCGCCAAGGCCAGGCGGCTGCACCAGCAGCACGGCCTCGGGATGATCATCATCGACTACCTGCAGCTCATGCGGGCCGACGGCCGCGTCGAGAACCGCGTCGAGCAGATCGGGCAGATGTCGCGCGGGCTGAAGATCCTGGCCCGCGAGCTCGACGTCCCGGTCGTCGCCCTCTCCCAGCTCAACCGCGGCGTCGAGCAGCGCACCGACAAGCGCCCCGTCCTCTCCGACCTGCGCGAGTCGGGATCGATCGAGCAGGACGCCGACCTCGTCGCCTTCATCTACCGCGACGAGTACTACGACCGCGAGTCCGAGCGCGAGGGCGAGGCCGACATCATCATCGCCAAGCACCGCAACGGCGCGATCGGCGAGGTCATCCTCACGTTCCAGAAGGAGTACCCGAAGTTCCTGAACTACGCCGGCGAGCGGTTCCAGGCGTGAGCGGGCTGCCGCAGGGCGCCTGCCCCCACGACGCGTGCGACGGCTCGGGGTTCCTCATCGACGAGGCCACGAACACCGCGCGCGACTGCACGTGCCGCCCGGTCCGCCGCAGCCAGGTCAAGGCGCGGCGGCTCGAGGCGCGCCTGCCCAGGCGCTACCAGCACGTCGCCTTCGAGCGCGAGCCGGTCGTCCACATGCCGGACACCGTCGTGCGCGAGGTGCGGCGCTTCACGCGCGAGATCGACCGCAACCTCGACCAGGGCCGCGGCATCTGGTTCGTCGGCGACGTGGGGACGGGCAAGACGACGCTGGCCATGCTCGTCTCGAAGGCGGCGATCGAGGCGGGCCGCTCGGCGGCGATCTACTCCCTCCCGCGCCTGCTCGGCGTCCTGCGCGAGTCGATGTCGAGCGAGGAGGGCCTGCTGCGCCTCGTCGATGACCTCAGCCAGGTCGACCTCCTGCACCTCGACGACCTCGGCGCCGAGCGCGCGACCGACTGGGTCCTCGAGCAGCTCTACGCGATCGTGAACGCGCGCTACGAGGAGCAGCGCTCGCTCGTCATCACCACGAACCTCCAGCCCGAGGAGCTGGCCGACCAGCTCGGCCCGCGCATCGTCAGCCGCATCAACGAGATCTGCGGCGACCCCGTCCTGCTGATGGGCGAGGACAAGCGCTCCCTCGCCGGCCCCGCCGTCGACCACACGACGTCGTACATGGAGGAGCTCGAGCGCCGCGTCGCCGGAATGCGGCGCGGCGGGCCCTCCACCTAGACTGTCGACACGATGCCCGGCATCGTCATCGTCGGCGCCCAGTGGGGCGACGAGGGGAAGGGGAAGGTGGTCGACCTGCTCGCCGAGCGGGCGGACGCGGTCATCCGCTTCCAGGGCGGCAACAACGCCGGCCACACGATCGTCCGCGACGGCGAGAAGTTCGCGCTGCACCTGATCCCCAGCGGGATCCTCCACGCCGGCAAGCGCTGCATGATCGGCAACGGCGTCGTCATCGACCCGCGCGTCCTGACCGAGGAGATCGACGGCCTGCGCGCGCGCGGCATCGACATGGGCGGGCTGAAGATCAGCGCCAACGCGCACCTGATCATGCCCTACCACCTGCTGCTCGACAGCGCCGGCGAGGCCAAGCTCGGCAAGCTGCAGATCGGCACCACCCGCCGCGGCATCGGCCCCTGCTACGCCGACAAGGCGGCGCGGCTCGGCATCCGCGTCCAGGACCTCCTCGACGAGAAGATCCTCAAGAAGAAGATCGTCGCCGCGATGGACCCCAAGCGGCTCAGCCTGCGCCCGTTCATGAAGGACCCGCGGCTCGACCTGCAGGCGATGACCGAGGAGTACCTGACCCACGGCCACCGGATCGAGCAGTACATCGCCGACACCGCGCGCCTGGCGTGGGACGTCCTCGACGCCGGTCGCACCGTCCTCTTCGAGGGCGCGCAGGCGACGCTGCTCGACATCGACCACGGGACGTATCCCTTCGTGACGTCGTCGAACCCGGTGGCCGGGTCGGCGTGCGTCGGCGCCGGGGTCGGCCCGCGCGACATCGACGAGGTATGGGGCATCGCCAAGGCGTACGCCACGCGCGTCGGCGCAGGCCCGTTCCCGACCGAGCTCGAGGACGACACCGGCCAGCTCATGCGCGACCGCGGCGGCGAGTACGGCACGACCACCGGCCGCCCGCGCCGCTGCGGCTGGCTCGACGTCGTCGCGCTGCGCTACGCGGCGCGCATCAACAGCATGACCGCGCTGGCCATCACCAAGCTCGACGTCCTGAGCGGCTTCGACCGGATCAAGGTCGCGACGCGGTACCGCGGCCGCGACGAGGCCGTCTTCGAGGACTTCCCCTACCACCAGTCGGTCCTGCACCACGCGACCGGCGACTACGAGGAGCTGCCCGGCTGGCAGGAGGACATCGGCGAGGCGCGCACCCGCAGCGACCTCCCGCAGGCCGCGCAGGACTACCTCGACTTCATCGGCGAGCGCGTCGGCGTCCCCGTCGCGCTGGTCGGCGTCGGGCCCGGGCGCGAGCAGGTCGTCTGGATGGACGCCGCCGCCGAGGCCCGCGCGGCGGCCTAGTCGCGCACGACGCGCGAGTCGACGACGATGTCGTGCAGCGCCCGCTTGCGGCCGTCGACCAGCGGCCAGAGGATGTCGACGAGGTAGGCGATGCCGCCGGTCAGCGAGGCGGCGACGCCGAGCGCGATCGCCTTCACGGCGACCTCGCGCACCGCGGCCCAGCCCACGTCGATCGGCCGCCCGTCGCCCCGCACGACGCGGCAGCCCATCGCGGACTTCCCCCACGTCTTCCCGTTCGTGGAGGCCATGATCATCGGGGCGTAGAGCAGCGCTCCGACGGCAACGGCGACGATCGCCAGGAGCGTGAGGAAGACGGCGCCCGCGATGCTCCCGGTGTCCTGTCCGATCCCGAGCGGGAGGAGCGCGATCGCGAACACGATCGCGGCGGCGATCGAGATAATGACCGCGTCGATGATGGCCGCAACCGCGCGGCGCCACCACTCGGCGGGCGGAGCGCCGGCGAAGGGGTCGTCGACCGGGCCGCGATCCCGCGGGACGAAGGCGCCTGGAGGGACCCGGCCGGAGCCGTACGCGGCGTCGCCGCGCGCGGGCGCCTCGGGGTCGCCGGAGCTCATGCCGGCGCCTCCTCGACCTCGAGCACCTCGTCCTCGCCGCGGCGCAGGACGCGCAGCGCGAGCGCGACCGACGACAGCAGCGCGAGCGTGCCGAGCGTGATCTGCAGGCTGACGACGCCGCGCTCGGTCCAGTAGACGTCGTCGAGCTCGAGCAGCAGGGCGGACTCGTCGAGCGTCAGCGCGACCCCCGCGCCGAACGGCAGCGCGAGCCACGGGTCGAGCTCCTCGTTGCGCGAGACGACCGAGGCGCCGCCGGCGAGGAACGCGAGCGCGATCCCGGGCACGAAGTGGTGGACGTGGCGGTCGCCGACGCGATAGTTGCGGATCGGGCCGAGCCGCCGCCGGCGCCGGATCACGTACGTGAGCGCCCGCGCGATCCCGAACGTCAGCGTGAACGAGCCGAGCAGGTTCAGCAGCGCGTTCTCGCGCGTCGAGCCGCCGCGGTAGCCGGCCTTGGCGACCTCGACCGTCTCGCGCACGGCCTCCTCGGTCGCCCCGAGGACGTCGGCCGTCTCGGTCGGCAGCGGCGCGGAGCCGCGGTGCCAGACGCGCGCGAGCTCGCCCGCACCGACCGCAATCGTCGTGCCGAGCGCGACGACGCCGAGCGCCCACGTCCGCCGGTCGACGCGCAGCGCGGCGCGGCGGCGGCGCGCTGTTCCCGGGAGGCCCGCTGGCACGCGAAGTAGGCTACCGGCGCGATGGACGCACCCCTTCGCGGCGCCGTGCTCGGGCTCGGCATGATCGGCCGCCACCACGCGCGCATCCTGCAGACGACGCCCGGCGTCGAGTTCGCGGGCGCCGTCGACCCGGGAGGCGACCGCTTCCGCGCGGTGCACGATCCCCAGCACCTCTACACGTCGCTCGACGACCTGCTGCGCGGAGGCAGCGCGCTCGGGGGCGCGGCGGCCGGCGAGGGGGCGCCGCTCGACTTCGCCGTCGTCGCCGTGCCGACGGAGGAGCACGTCGCCTGCGTCGAGCGGCTGGCGAGCGAGGGCGTCCACGTGCTGGTCGAGAAGCCGCTCGCGGCCACCGCGGACGAGGCGCGCGAGATCATCGCCGCCGTCGAGCGCGCCGGCGTGCGCGGCGCGGTCGGCCACGTCGAGCGCTACAACGCCGCGCTGCTCGCCGCCCGCGACAAGCTCGACCAGCTCGGTCCGCTCATGCTCATCGCCACCGAGCGCTCCGGCCCGTTCCCCGACCGCATCAAGGACGTCGGCGTCGTCAAGGACCTCGCCACGCACGACCTCGACCTCGTCCGCTGGCTGGGCAGCGCGCCCGTCGAGGTCGTCGCCGCGCAGACGTCTCACCGCATGGGCCGCGAGCACGAGGACCTCGTCCTGGCGACCGGGCGGCTGGCGAGCGACGTTCCCTTCCACTGCGCCGTCGACTGGCTCACGCCGACGAAGACCCGCCGCACGCGGATCCTCGGGGAGCGCGGGATGCTCGTCGCCGACACGCTGACCGGCGACCTCACGCTGCACGAGAACGCCGACGTCGCGATCGAGTGGGCGCAGACCCAGCAGCTGCGCGGCGTGTCGGAGGGCAACTCGATCAGCTTCGCCCTCCAGCGGCGCGAGCCGCTCGTCGTCGAGCACGAGGCGTTCCGCGCGTACGTGGCCGGCGACGACGACGCGCCCGTCGTCCCGCTCGACGCGGGGCTCGAGACCGTGCTGACCGCCGAGGCCGTGCTCGAGAGCGCGCGGCGCGGCGAGACCGTCAGGCTGGCGCCGGCGCGGTGAAGGCCGTCGTCGTCGCGCTCGGCAAGGTGGGCCTGCCCCTTGCCGCCCAGATCGCGTCCGCGGGCCACGAGGTGGTCGGCTGCGACGTCGACCAGCGCGTCGTCGACCTCGTCAGCGCGGGCGAGCCCCCGTTCCCCAACGAGGCGGGCCTGGAGGAGGCGCTGCGCGACGCGATCGACCGCGGCTTGCTGCGCGCGCAGACGGACACGGCCGCGGCCGTCGCGGAGGGCCCGGACCTCGTCGTCGCCGTCCCGCCGCTCTACGTCGACGAGCGCGCGCAGCCGGACTGGAGGATCCTCGACGCCGTCGTGGGCGACGTGGCGGACGGACTGCGCAGGCAGGCCGGCGGCGGCGGCGGCGGCGGCGGCACGACCGTGGTCTCGATCGAGACGACCGTGCCGGTGGGGACGACGCGCGAGCGGATCGCCCCGGCGCTCGCCGCCGGCAGCGGGCTGCGCAGCGAGGACGACTTCTTCACGGTCTTCAGCCCCGAGCGCGTGTTCAGCGGGCGCGTCCTGCGCGACCTGGCGACCTACCCGAAGCTGGTCGGCGGGCTGAGCGAGGCCGGCGAGGACCGCGCGCGCGAGCTGTACGCGTCGTTCCTGGACGCGGAGGTGTGGGGCATGGGCTCGGCCGAGGCCGCCGAGATGGCCAAGCTCGCCGAGACGACGTACCGCGACCTCAACATCGCGTTCGCCAACGAGCTGGCGCGCGGCGCCGACGCGCGCGGCATCGACGTCGACCGCGTCATCGCCGCGGCGAACTCGCAGCCGTTCAGCCACATCCACCGGCCGGGCGTCGCCGTCGGCGGGCACTGCATCCCCGTCTACCCGCGTTTCTACCTGGCCGGCGACCCGTCCGCGCGCCTGCCCGCCGTGGCGCGCGAGGTCAACGAGGCCATGCCGGCGTACGCGATCGACCTGCTCGGGGACGTGCGCGGCAGGACCGTCCTCGTGCTCGGGGTCGCCTACCGCGGCGGCGTGAAGGAGACCGCGTTCAGCGGCGCGCACGCGCTGCGCGACGAGCTCGGCCGCCGCGGGGCGACGGCGCTCTTCGCCGACCCGCTCTACGACGCGCAGGAGCTGCGCGCGGAGGGCTTCGAGCCCTGGAAGGCGGGCGGTACGGCGGATCTCGTCATCGTCCAGGCCGACCACGCCGAGTACCGGGCGCTCGAGGACCTTGGGGGCGCGAGCGTCGTCGTCGACGGCCGGGGCGTCGTCGAGAGCGTGCCGGAGGGCGTCGAGGTCAGGCGGATCGGGCGCCCGTGAACGCCGCGAGCGCCTCGACCACGCGCTCGCCCGCGCGCCCGTCGCCGTAGAGCTCGGGGCGGTCGTCGGGCGGCGGCGTCTCCAGCGCGCGCTGCGCGGCCTCGGCGTCGAGGTCGACGAGCACGTTCCACCCCGTGTTGAGCGTCTCCACCCACTCCGTCGTGTCGCGCAGCGTGATGCACGGGACGCCCGCGAGGTAGGCCTCCTTCTGCACCCCGCCGGAGTCGGTCAGGACGGCGCGAGCGCGGAGCAGCAGCGCCGTGAAGTCGAGGTAGCCGAGCGGCGGGCGCAGGTCGACCGCGCCCGCCAGGCGGTCCAGCAGCCCCGCCGCCTCCAGGCGCGCCCGCGTGCGCGGGTGCAGCGGCAGCACGACCGGGAAGGGCATCGCGCACAGCAGGTCGACGAGGCGCCGTAGGCGCGCGGGGTCGTCGACGTTGCCGGCGCGGTGGGCGGTGGCCAGCAGGAACGCCCCGTCGGGCACGACCACTTCGCGCTCGCGCGCCCGTGGCTGCATCGCGAGCGCCACGTCCACCATCACGTCGCCGACGAGCTCCACCTTGCCCGCCGCCCGCTCCGCGCGCAGGTTCGCCACCGCCGTCTCGGACGGGCACAGGAGCAGGTGCGCCGCGTGGTCGACGAGCACGCGGTTGAGCTCCTCGGGCATGGTCCGGTCGAACGAGCGCATGCCGGCCTCGACGTGCGCCACCGGCACCCCGGCCTGGGCGGCGACGAGCCCGCCGGCGAGCGTCGTGTTCGTGTCCCCGTAGACCAGGACGACGTCGGGCCGCTGCTCGGCCACCAGCGGCTCGAGCGCCTCGAGCATCCGCGCCGTCTGCGACGTGTTCGATCCGCCGTGGATCCCCAGCTCGATCTCCGGCCGCGGAATCCCCAGCTCCTCGACGAAGACCGTCGACAGCTCGTCGTCGTGGTGCTGGCCGGTGTGCACGAGCGTCTCGTCAAAGCGCTCGCGCAGGGGGCCGGACACCGCGGCCGCCTTGACGAACTGCGGCCGGTTCCCGATGACGGTGACGACCTTCAAGCCAGGGTCTCCGCGATCCGCTCGCGGAGCTTCGCCGCCGCGTCGCGGGTCAGCGGCCCGCCGCGCTCGAGCTCGCGGTCCTCGATCGCGTGCACCGCCTGCACCTCGCGCGTCGTCGACGCGAGGAACGCCTCGGTCATGCGGGCGATGTCGTCGCGCGCGGTGACGCGCTCCTCCGCGTCCGTCAGCTCCATCACGTGCCGGCGCGTGATCGAGTCGAGGATGTGGTCCTCGAGCGGCGGCGTGTACAGCCTGCCCTCGAGCACGTAGAAGAGCGAGGACGTCGGCCCCTCGAGGATCCGCCCGTGGGGCGTGACGAGCAGCGCCTCGTCGAACCCGCGCTCCTTCGCGATGCGCGTCGCCAGCATGTTCGCCGCGTACGACAGCGACTTGACCTGGTCGAGCAGGCGCGGGGGGGCGAACTCGACGAGCGCCAGGCCTATGGAGGGCGCGGGGTCGGCATGCGGCTCGATGAGCAGGACGCGGTGGCCGCCGCGGGTGACGAGGACGCGCAGGCGCGCGTCGCCGGGCGAGGCGGCTGCGAGGAGGGCGTCCACGTCGGCGCGCACGGCGTCCAGGTCGAGCGGCAGCCGCAGCCGCTCGGCGGAGCCCCGCATGCGCGCGAGGTGCTCGTCCAGCGCGAACGGGCGCCCGCCGTACAGGCGCATCACCTCGAAGACGCCGTCGCCGCGCAGGAGCCCCTCGTCGGTGACGGGGATCCGCGCCTCGGCGGCGTCGCACACGGTGCCGTCCAGGCAGGCGAGCGGCATGGGACGCGAGTCTATGCTCGACCGCATGCCGCCGACGCGCGAGGGGCTGATCGCCGAGCTCGGGCTCCGCGTCGCCGACGCCCGCGTGCTCGCCGCGATCGCCGCCGTGCCGCGCGACCTGTTCGTGCCGCCCGAGCGCCGCCACGCCGCCTGGGCCAACGAGGCGCTGCCGATCGGCGGCGGGCAGACGATCTCCCAGCCGCTGGTCGTCGCCCACATGGCCGAGCTGCTGGCCATCCGCGAGGGCGACCGCGTGCTCGACGTCGGCACGGGATCGGGCTACCACGCCGCGATCCTGGCCCGGCTGGGCGGGCGCGTGTGGAGCATCGAGCGCGACCGCACGCTGTCCGCGCGAGCGGCGGAGAACCTCGCGACGGCGGGCGTCGAGGGGGTCGAGCTCGTCGTCGGCGACGGGACACGCGGCCATCCGCCCGCGGCGCCGTACGACGCGATCAACGTCGCGGCCTCCGCGCGCGACGGCGTCCCCGACGCGCTCGTCGATCAGCTCGCGCCCGGCGGCCGCCTGGTGATCCCGGTGGGCGAGCGGCTCATCCTGATCCACCGTGACCGCGGCGGCGCGCTGCACCGCCGCGACGCGGGCGGCGTGCGCTTCGTCCCGCTCGTGCCCGGCGACGTCTAAACCGCTTCGCGGTTTCACCCGCGTCACAGCCGCTTCGCGGCGATGGCATCTCAGGCGGCGTGCAGCTTGCGTTCGGCCCGCGGCGCGTACACCGGGACCGGCTGGCCGCGCCCGGCGACCGCCTTCTCGCCCGCGGGCGCGAGGCGGACGCGGCTGTGCTCGTCGAGGCGCTCCCACGTCGTCTCGCTGACGAACATCGTGTGCGGCGTGTTCTTCGTCGCCGCCTGCAGCCGCGCGGCCACGTTCGTCGTGTCGCCGACCGCGGCGTACTCCATCCGGCGCTCCGACCCGACGGTGCCCGACATGACCGGGCCGCTGTTCAGCCCGATGCCGAGGCGGAAGGGCGGCAGGTCGCGCTCGCCGAGCCACGCGTTGAGCCGCGGGAGGCGGACGGCGATGAGCTCCTCGGCCGCCGCGAGCGCCTGGACGGCGTGCACCTCGCTCTCGACCGGCGAGCCGAACACGGCCATGATCCCGTCGCCGAGGTAGGAGACGACGGTGCCGTCGTGGGCGAGGATCGCCTCGCTCATCTCGGTCAGGTACGTGTTCAGCACCTCGATGACCCGCTCCGGCTCAGCGCTCTCGGCGAACGTCGTGAAGCCGCGCAGGTCGCAGAAGAGCACCGTCGACTCCTGACGGACGCCGGCGATCCCGCCGCTGCCCTCGTCGCGCGCCAGCAGCTCGTCGACCACGGGCTCGGGGACGAAGCGGCCGAAGAGGAAGCGCATCCGCCGGCGCTCCCGGGCCGCGACGAGCGCCCCCGCGCCCAGCGCGCCGACGCCGCCGACGAGCAGCGCCAGGGTCGGCGCCACGACCTCGAGGACCGTGCCGCGGTCGAACGCCATCTGCGCGGCGACGAGCCACAGCGTGAGCGTCGCGCCGCCGACGACGATCGACCACCGCGCGCTGAGCGCCAGCGACGCGAGCGGGACGACCAGCGCGAGCGCGACGGTGAGCAGGACGTCGAGCCAGCCCGGCGCGTCGCGCAGCGGGAACCCGCGCAGGACGGTGGAGATCGCGTTGGCCTGGACCTCCGGGCCCGGCATCAACCCGTCGCGGACGGTCGGCACCGGGTGGAGGTCCTGCAGCGACGGCGCGCTCGAGCCCACGACCACCACGCGGCCCCGCAGGTCGTCGCGGCGGACCCGGCCGCGCAGCAGGTCCATGAAGCTGTACGTGGCCACCGTCCCCGCCGGGCCCTGGTAGTCGATGAGGGCCGTGTCGAACGGCGCGATGCGGCGGTGCGTGGCCGCCTCCGCGGCGGCGACCGCGAACGTCTCGAGGCCGTCGATCTCGTACTCGAGGTGGCGGATGACCGCGCCGATGTCGACCGGCGTGCTGGTGTTCGCGGCGCGGGCCCGCGCGGCGCGCAGGCTGCGCTCGCCGCCCAGCACGTTCGTGCGGCCCTTCGCGTCGACCTCGGTGGTGGAGAGGACGGTGCCGGGGAACCGCGCCACGGCCTCGAAGAGCGCGATGTCCGACGCCGGGCTCGGGCTCGCCTCGGTGAACTGCACGTCGTAGGCGATGGCGCGCACGTTCGCGCGGCGCAGCGCGTCGATCGCCTTCGCGTGCCACCGGCGATCGATCGGCCAGCGCTTGAGCGCGGTGATGCTCGCGGCGTCGATGTCGATCACCGCCACGTCCGGCACCGGCTCGGCGCCGCGGATCTGGAACCGGGCGTCCTGCGTCTGGCCCTCGACGCGGTCCAGCAGGCCCACGGCGGAGGCGCCGAGCGCGAGCAGCGCGGCGGCGAGCGCCGCGGCGGCGACGCCGAGCCGCCGGCGCATCAGTCTCCCGCGCGCAGGTCCGGGCGCTTGGCGATGAAGAGCGCCGAGAGCTCGGGGTCCAGGTGCGAGCCGGCGATGCGCTCGATCTCCTTCAGCGCGTCGTCGACCAGCCAGGCGGACTTGTAGGGCCGGTCGGAGACGAGCGCGTCGAAGACGTCGCACACGGCGACCATCCGGGCCACGAGCGGGATCTCCTCGCCGCGCAGCCCCTCCGGGTAGCCCGTGCCGTCCCACTTCTCGTGGTGCGTGCGCGCGATGACCTCGGCCATGCGGACGACCGGGCTGCGGCTGCCCGCCAGGAGCTGCGCGCCCACGGTCGTGTGGCTCTTCATGACCTCCCACTCCTCCGGGCCCAGCGGGCCCTCCTTGAGGAGCACGCGGTCGGGGATCGCGATCTTCCCGATGTCGTGCATGGAGGAGGCGTGCAGGATCTGCTGGGCCTCCTCCTCGTCCATGCCGGCGTCGAGGGCGAGCTGGGCGCACATGCGGCTCATGCGCGTGATGTGGATGCCGGTGGAGTCGTCGCGCGACTCGGCCGCGTGCGCGAGGCGGCGGACGAGCTCGAGCTGCGACTCGCGCAGGTCGGCGGTGCGCTCGCGGACCTTGGACTCCAGCTTGGAGTTGTGCCGCGCGAGCTCCTCCTTGGCCAGCGTGAGGCTGAAGGCGAGCGTGCCGAGCATCTGGCGCATGGCCTTGGGGTCGGCGTCGAGGACGCGGTCGAGGTCCTCCTTGCGGACCTCGACGGTCTCGGACTGGTCGATCGCGACGATCGACGCCAGGCGCGGCGCCGCGTTGAGCACGCCGACCTCCCCGAACACGTCGCCGCGGAAGAGGCGCTGCAGGACGAGGCCGGGGTCGCGGCTCGGCCGGACGACGGACAGCTGCCCGCGGGTGACGACGTGCATCGACTCGCCCTGGTCGCCCTCGCGGAAGACGATCTCGCCCGGGCGGAAGCGGCGGCGCCGGGCGTGGCCGGCCAGCTCGCGCAGCGCCTGCCAGGGCAGCCCGGCCAGCAGCTCGATCCCGGTCAGCTCCTCGGGCTGAACGGGGACGTCGAGGCTGTCGCCCAGCTCGCGACCGCTCCCGCCGCGCAACGAGGCGCCCAGCGCTGTGCCGAGCGAATCCATGGTGCACTCGCGAATCGGCGGATCCCGAGCGATCTTGAGGAAGCGGGCGCGTTCGTGGACTGCTAGCGCAGCCGGTAGGTGCGCTGCACCGCAGCGATCCCGCTGCCGGCGGGCCCGGTCGCGGTGACCCTGTAGCGCCCGCGCTTGAGCTTGCGGGAGAGCTTGATGGCGACCGTCCGGGGGCTGGAGACGTTGGTGACGACCACGCGCTTGATCCGGCCGCCGGAGACCCTGCTGAGCGTCAGCGTGACCTGCGGGACCGTGCCGCCGACGGCCGACAGCTGCACGCGGAAGCGCTTGCGGGCGGTCTGGCGGGCACGCTTCGGCCCCGAACCGAGGACGAGCTTGGGGAGGGCGACGGGACCGGGGCCGGGGTTGTTGCCCGGCGGCGGCGGCGTCGTCAGCACGGCCTGGGTGCCGCTGCCGGCAAGCGCGACGACGAGATCCCCGGTGGGCGCGGCGACGGTGACGCTCGCCGACTTCTCGCCGGCCGAGGACGGGTCGAAGCGCACGCGCACGACACAGGTGGCGCCGGCGGCGAGCGTCGTGCCCGCGCCGCAGTCGCCGGCCTCGCCGGCCAGCCGCTCGAACTGGCCCGCGTCCGTTCCGCCGAGGTCGACGGCCGAGATCGTCACCGGCTCGCTGCCCGTGTTGGTGACCGTCGACGCGTCGGCCGCGGTGGCGCCGGCGTCCACGTCGCGCGAGCCGAAGACGAGCGCGGACGGGCTGAGCGCGAGCGCCGTCTGGGTGCCGGCTCCGGTCAGCGCGACCGTGACGTCCGCCGCCGGCGCTGCCGCGTCGACGGTGACCGCGGCCGTCCGGTCACCGGTCGCGGGCGGGTCGAACCGCACGCGCACCGCGCAGGTCTCGCCCGCGGCGAGGGTGTCGCCGGACGCGCAGTCACCGGCCTGCCCGCCGAGACGCTCGAACTGCCCGGCGTCGGCGCCGCCCACGCTCAGCGCGGAGAGGGTGACGGGCTCGGTGCCGGAGTTCGTGACCGTCGACGCCTGCGCGGCGGTCGGGCCGTTGTCGACGTCCTGCGAGCCGAAGGCGAGGGCGGCGGGCGAGCGCGTGAGCTCGGTCTGGGTGCCCGTGCCGGTCAGGTCGATCACGACGGTGGCCGCGTTGGAGGCGATCGAGAACGAGCTCGGCTTGTCGCCGACGGTGGTGGGGTCGAACCGCAGGCGGACCTCGCACGACGCGCCGGCCGCCAGGCTGGTCGTCGGCGCGCAGTCGTCCGAGGCGCCGGTGACCTGCTCGTAGTGCGTTGCGTTCGCGGTCAGCCCGGCGCTGGTGAAGGTGACCGTCTCGCTGCCCGTGTTGGTGACCGTCGACGTCTGGACGGCGGTCGCGCCGTCGTCGATGTCGCGGTCGCCGAAGGCGAGGGTCCCCGGCGCGAGGGCGAGGTCGGTCTGGATGCCGGTGCCGGTCAGGCCGATGCTCACGTCGGGCAGGCTCGACTGCACGGTGACCGCGGCGGCCTTGGCGCCCGTCGTCGCCGGGTCGAAGCGCACGCGGACGTCGCACTCCTCGCCGGCGTCGAGGGTGATCGACGCCGAGCAGTCGTCCGGGCCGCCCGTCAGCCGCTCGAAGCTGGCCGCGCCGGAACCGCCGAGCGTCACGCCGTCCAGGTCGACGGGCTCGCTGCCCGTGTTGGCGACCGTCGACGTCTGGACCGCGCTTGGGCCCTCGTCGACGTCCCGCGAGCCGAACGCCAGCGTCGCCGGGCTCGCGGCGATCGACGTCTGCGTGCCCGTTCCCGTCAGGGCGACCGCGACGACGGGCGCGTTCGACGTCACCGTCACCGCGCCGGTCTTGTCGCCCGTGGTCGACGGGTCGAAGCGCGCGCGGAGCTCGCACGTCTGGCCCGCGGTCAGGCTCGTGCCCGCGGTGCAGTCCGTGCTCTGGCCGGTCACGCGCTCGAACTGGCCGGTCGCGGCGACGCCCGTGATGTTCACGGTCTCCGTGCCGGCGTTGGTGATCGTGCTCGTCTGCGTCGCGCCCGGCCCGTCGTCGACGTCGCGGCTGCCGAACGCGAGCGATCCCGGCGCGGAGGCGAGCTCGGTCTGCGTGCCGGTGCCGGAGAGCGCGATCGCCACGTCCGGGGCGTTCGACTCGACCGTCACCGCAGCGGACTTCGCGCCGACCGTGCTCGGGTCGAAGCGCAGCCGCAGCTTGCAGGTGTCGCCCGCGGCGAGCGTCGTCGCGGCGGTGCAGTCGCTGCCCTGCGTCGTGAGGCGGTCGAACTGCGCCGGGTCGCTGCCGGTCAGCGGGACGGCGTCGATGTCGACGGCCTCGGTGCCGGAGTTCGTGATCGCGACCTCCTGCGCCGCGCTCGCGCCGTCGTCGACGTCGCGCGCACCGAACGCGACGCTCGGCGTCGAGCGCGAGAGCCGCGTCGCGGTGCCCGAGCCGGTGAGGCCCACCGCGACGGCGGCGGCGTTCGACGAGACGGTCACCGTGGCCGACTTCGCGCCGGTCGTCGTCGGCCGGAAGCGGAAGCGCAGGTTGCAGGTCTGCCCCGCGGTCAGCGTGTCGGTCGCCTCGCAGTCGGAGGAGAGGGTCGTCAGCCGGACGAACTGGCCGCTGTCGCCGGTGACGCCGACCGCCGTGAGCGTGACGGGCTGGGTCCCGCTGTTGGTCACGGTCGCCGTCTGTGTCGCCGACTCGCCGGCGGCGAGGTCCCTGGAGCCGAAGCCCAGCGTCGCGGGGCTGCGCGAGAGCTCGGTCTGGATCCCGCTCCCGGTCGCGGTGACCGTCACGTCGGCGGCGTTCGAGTCGACGGTTGCCGTGACCGACTTCGCCCCGGTCGAGGCGGGGTCGAACTGCAGGCGGACGTCGCACGTCGCGCCCGCCGTCAGGACCGTGGACGCCTCGCAGTCGCCGGCGGTCCCGTGCACGCGGACGAAGTCGCCGGTGTCACCGGTCAGGGCGACGTCCACGAGGGTGACGGGCTCGGTGCCGGTGTTGGTGACGGTCGAGGTCTGCGCCGCGGTCGCGCCGTCGTCGATGTCCTTCGACGCGAACGTCAGCGTGGCCGGCGACCGCGCGAGGAGGGTCTGCGTGCCCGTGCCCGACAGCGCGGCCGACACGTCGGCGGCGTTCGACTTGACGGTCGCGGTCGCCGCCTTGGCTCCCGTCGACGCCGGATCGAAGCGGAAGCGCAGCTCGCACGTCTGGCCCGCGGTGAGCAACGTCGTCGCCGTGCAGTCGCTGGCCTGGCTCGTCACCTGGACGAAGTCCCCGCTGTCGCCCGTCACCGTGACGCCGGAGAGGTCGACCGGCTCCGTCCCCGCGTTCGTGACCGTCGACGTCTGGACGGCCGTGGCTCCGTCGTCGATGTCGCGGGCGCCGAACGACAGCGTGTCGGGGGCGCGCGTCAGGAGCGTCTGGATCCCCTCGCCGGTGAGCGCGATCGTCTCGTCGGACGCGTCGGAGGCGATGGTCACCGTGCCGGTCTTGGCGCCGGTTGTGCTCGGGTCGAACGACACCCGCACGTTGCACGTCTGGGTGGGGGTGAGCGCGGTGTTCGCCGCGCAGTCGCCGGCGACGCCCGTCAGCCGCGTGAACTGCGTCGTGTCGCCCGTCAGCGAGATCGAGGTGAAGGTGACCGTCTCGCTGCCCGTGTTCGTCACCACCGACGTCTTCGTGTCGCCCGCGTCGTCGATGTCCCGGTCGCCGAAGGCCAGCGCCGCGGGGCTGTGGTCGAGCTGGGCGAGACGACCGGTGCCGGTGAGCCCCACCGTCGCGTCGGGGGCGTTCGAGTCGATCGTCACCGTCGCAGACTTCGCGCCGGTCGTCGAGGGATCGAACTGCGCGCGGACGGTGCAGGTGTCGTCGGCCGCGAGGACGTCGCCCGCGGTGCAGTCCTCGTCGTCGTCCGTCAGCCGCGTGAAGTGCGCGCCGTCGCCCGTCACCGCGAGCGAGACGAGCGTGACGCTCTCGGTCCCCGAGTTCGTGACCGTCGAGGTCATCGTCCCCGTGGGGCCCTCGTCGATGTTGCGGTTGCCGAACGCGAGGGTGGCCGGGTCGGGCGTCAGCTGCGTCTGGATGCCGGTGCCGGAGAGGCTCACCGCCGCGTCGGGGGCGTTCGACTCGACAGTGGCCGTCGCGGACTTCGCGCCGGTGGTCGACGGGTCGAACCGCAGGCGCAGCTTGCAGGTGTCGTTCGGCGCCAGGGTCGTCGCGGCCGTGCAGTCGGTGCCGTCGCCGGTCACCTGGTCGAAGTGCGTGGGGTTGGTGCCGCCGAAGGTCACGCCCTCGAGGTCGACCGACTCGGTGCCGACGTTCGTCACCGTCGACTCCTGCGGCGACGTCGGGCCGTCGTCGATGTCCTTCGACCCGAAGCCCTGGCTGTCCGGCGAGACCGAGAGCAGGGTCTGGATGCCCGTGCCCGTCAGCCCGACCGTCTCGTCCGGCGCGTTCGAGTCGACCGTCACGGTCGCGGACTTCCCGCCAACCGTCGTGGGATCGAACGCGATGCGCACCGCGCACGTGCCGTTCGGCGCCAGGACGTCGCCGGCCGAGCAGTCGCCGGTCTCGTCGGTCAGGCGGGTGAACTGCGTCGTGTCGCCGGTGACGGCGACGCCGGCGATCGTGATGCTCTCGGTGCCGCTGTTCTTGACCGTGGACGTCTTCGTGGCCCCGGTGTCGTCGATGTCCTGCGGATCGAAGGCCAGGCTGTCCGGGTCGGCCGTGAGCTGCTTCAGCGTCCCGGTGCCGGTGGCGGTCACGACGGTGTCGGGTGCGTTCGAGTCGAGCGTGTAGGTCGCGGACTTCGCTCCGGTCGTCGTCGGGTCGAACTGCGCGCGCACCGTGCAGTCCTCGCCGACCGCGAGCACCGTCGTCGAGGTGCAGTCGTCGCCGTCGCCGGTGAGGCGGGAGAACTGATCGGAGTCGCCGCCCGGCGTGATCGCGCTGAGGGTGACCGGCTCGGTCCCGCTGTTCGTGACGGTGGACGTCTGCGGCGCGGTCGCGCCCTCCGCGATGTCCTGCGACCCGAAGGACAGCGTCGCCGGGCTCGCCGTCAGCTGCGTCTGCGTCCCGGTGCCGGAGAGCGCGACGGCCGTGCTGGGCGCGTTGGAGGCGATCGTCGCCGAGCCCGTCTGCGAGCCCCTCGTCGACGGGTCGAACGCGAGCCGCAGACCGCACTCCTCCCCGGCCTCCAGCGTCTCGGTGAGCGCGCAGTCGCCGGTCTCGCCGCTGAGGCGGACCCAGCCCGCGTCGACGGTGATCCCGGTGAAGGTGACGGGCTCGGTGCCGGTGTTCTCGATCGTCGAGGTCTGGTCCGCCGTCGGGCCGTCGTCGATCTCCCGCGAGCCGAAGGCGAGGCTCGTCGGCGCGGCCGTCAGCTGTGTCTGCGTGCCCGTGCCGGTCAGCCCGACGACGGCATCGGGGGCGTTCGACTCGAGGGCGATCGTCGCCGTCTTGTCTCCCGTCGAGGACGGGTTGAACAGCGCGCGGACGAGGCACGTCTGGCCGGCGGTGAGGACGGTGTCCGCGTCGCAGTCGCCGGCCTGGTCGTCGAGGTGCTGGAACTGCAGCGAGTCGGCTCCGCCGAGCGTTACCGCCTCGAGGTCGACGGGCTCCGTGCCCGTGTTCTCGATCGTCGACGTCTGCGCGGTCGCCGCGCCGTCGTCGATGTCCTTGGCTCCGAACGGCAGGGCCGCCGGGGTGGCCGTCAGCTCCGTCTGGGTGCCGGTGCCGGTGAGCGCGAAGGTCTCGTCCGGGCCGTCCGAGTCGATCGTGACCGTCGCGCTCCGCGCGCCGCGCGCGCTGGGGTCGAACACGATCCGGACGACGCACGTCTGATCGGCGGCGAGCACGGTGCCGGCGACGCAGGTGGTGTCGGCGGCGACCTTCGTGAAGTCGCCGGCGTTCGTGCCGCCGACGGTGACGGTCTGGATCGTCACCGTCTCCGTGCCGGTGTTGGTGACGGTGGCCGTCTGACCGGTGCTCGGGCCGTCGTCGACGTCCTGCGCGCCGAGGGCGAGCGGGTCGGGCGCGGCGCTCAGCTCGGTCTGGATGCCCGTGCCGCTGACGTCGACGCCCTCGTCCGGGGCGTTGGAGTGGACCACGATCGCGCCGGTCTTGGACCCGACGCTGCTCGGGTTGAACTGCGCGCGGATCTTGCAGGTGGCGCCCGGAGTGAGCACGTCGTCGGTGGCGCAGTCGCTGTCCTCGTCGGAGAGCCGCACGAAGTGCGCCGGGGTGGTGACCGACGTGATGGTGACGTTCTGGGTGCCGGTGTTCGTGACCGTCGACTCCTGGGTCGCCGTCGCCCCGTCGTCGATGTCCTTCGCGCCGAAGCCGAAGCTGTCCGGATCGGAGGTGAGCTGGGTCTGCGTGCCGTTGCCGACCAGGTCCACCTGGACCATCGCCGCGTTCGACGTGATCTGGACCGCGGCGTGCTTGCTGCCGACCGTCGTGGGATCGAACTGCTCGCGCAGCTTGCAGGTCTCCCCGGCGTCGAGCTCGGTGCCGACGGCGCAGTCGTCCAAGCCGTCGGTGAGCCGGACGAACTGGTCGGCGTCGAGGAACGTGTTCACGCCGGTGAGCGTCACGGTCTCGGTGCCGGAGTTCGTGATCGTCGACGTCAGCACGAACGTCGCGCCGTCGTCGATGTCCTGCAGCCCGAAGTTCAGCGTCGCCGGCGAGCGCGACAGCTGGGTCTGGGTCCCGGTGCCGGTCAGGGCGACGATGACGTCGGCGCCGGCGTCCGTATCGGACACGGTGACCTCGGCCGACTTGGTGCCCACGGTCGTCGGATCGAACACCACGCGCACCTCGCAGGACTGCGAGGGCTGGAGGATCGTCACGTCCGCGGTGCAGTCGGTCGTCTCGCCGTCGACGACGTCGAACTGCGACGCGTCGGTGCCGCCCAGCGTGACGTCGCTCAGGCTGATCTGCTCGGTGCCGGAGTTCGTGATCGTCGACGTCTGCTCCTCGGTCGCGCCGTCGTCGACGTCCTCGGAGCCGAAGGGGAGCGTCGCGGGATTCGCCGACAACGCCGTCTGCGCGCCGGTGCCGGTGAGGGCGATCTCGATGCCCGGGGAGTTCGAGACGATGCTGATGGCGGCAGACTTCGCGCCCGACGAGGTCGGATCGAAGACGGCGCGCACGGTGCACGTGTCGTTCTGCGCCAGCGCGGTGCCGGCCACGCAGTCGTCCGGGTCGTCGGTCAGCCGCTGGAACTGGCTCGCGTCGGCGCCGCCGAGGCTGACGGAGGTGAGCGTGATGGTCTCCGCGCGCGGGTTCGTGATCGTCGCGGTCTGCGGGGCGGTGGCGGGATCGGCCAGCTCGACCTCGCCGAACGCGAGCCCGCCCGGGCTCGACCGCAGCGTCGGCAGCTCGAGCAGCGCGAAGCCCTGGCTGCTCTGCCCCGCTGCCGCGGTGAACGAGCCGCCCGCCGCGAGCCGGTCGCCCGACACCGCGAGCGCGAGCACGTTGCCGCCGCTGATCCCCGGGTCCCAGCCGCCGTCGGCGGTTCCGGCGCCGGTCTGCGGCAGCTTCGCGAGGCGGCTGTGCGGCTGGCCGCCGACCTGCGAGAACTCGCCGCCGGCGTAGACGTCGGCGGACGACAGCGCGAGGGCGCGCACGGGCCCGTTGGCGTTCGGATTCCACGCGGGATCGACCGCCGCCGACGCCGTGTCGACCCGCGCCACGAAGTTCCGGGCCTCGCCGCCGATCGTGGTGAAGAAGCCGCCGGCGTACAGGCTGGAGCCGGTCACGGCGAGGGCGGACACCGTGCTCGAGGCGCCGGGGTCCCACGCGGCCACGGCGCCCGTGCCGCCCGCGTCGAGCTTCGCGATCCGGTTGCGCGGCGCGCCGCCGATGCTCGTGAAGGCGCCGCCCACGAAGAGGTCGGTGCCCGACAGCGCGAGCGCGTTCACCTGGCCGCCCGCCCCGGCCGGCGCCCACGTCGCGTCGAGGTCGCCGTTCGCGCCGGTGAGCCGCGCGAGGCGGTTGCGCGCCTGGCCGTCGATGGTCAGGAAGAGCCCGCCCGCGTAGACCGTCGTGCCGGAGACGGCGAGGGCGGTGACGCTGCCGCTCGCGCCCGGGTTCCAGTCCGCATCGACGGTGCCGCCGGCCACCGCGAGCTTGGCCAGTCGGTCGCGGGACTGTCCGCCGACCGTTGTGAAGGCGCCGCCCACGTACACGACCGAGCCGCCGACCACGAGCGACGACACCGTGCCGTTGGCGTCGGGGTTCCAGTCCGCGTCGAGCGTGCCGTCGGGCTCGAGCCGGGCGAGGCGGTTGCGCGTGGTCCCGCCGACCGACGTGAACTCGCCGCCGGCGTAGACGTTCGTCGTGGCCAACGCGAGCGCGCGCGCCGGGGCGTTTGCGTCGGGATCCCAGGAATCGGCGAGGCCGCTGCTCGTGGAGACGCGCGCCAGCCGGTTGCGGCTCTGCCCGCCGATCTGCCCGAACTCGCCCGCCACGTAGAGGTCGGTGCCGCTGAGCGCGAGGGCGTGGACGGGCGCGCTGGGGTTGGGCAGGAACGTCTCGTCGATGGTCTCGTCGACCGTCAGGAGCTTCGCGAGGCGGTCGTGCGGCGCGCCGCCGATCGTCGTGAAGGCCCCTCCCACGAAGAGGTTGCCGCCGGAGACGAGGAGCGTGTTGACCGCGCCGTTCGCGCCGGGGTTCCAGGCCGGGTCGGGCGCGCCTGTGTCGGCGCTCAGCTTCGCGATGCGCGCGCGGCCCTGACCGCCCACGGTCGTGAAGGTGCCGCCGGCGAAGACGTCGGTGGCCGAGAGCGCGAGCGCGGACACGGTGCCGCCCGAGACGCTCGGGTCCCACAGCTCGTCGAGCGTACCCGCGCCGGTGGCGGAGACGCGCGCGAGGCGGCTGCGCGCCTCGCCCTCGACGAGCGTGAAGTCGCCGCCGAGATGGACGCCCGCGGCGTTGATCGCGATCGTCGAGACGCGGTTGTTGACGGTGGGGTGCCACGTCCCGTCGACCACGCCGCTGCCGGCCGAGACCTTCGCGACGAACGCACGCTGCAGGCCGTCGACCGACGAGAACTCGCCGCCGACGAAGAGCTGGCCGCCCGAGAGCGCGAGGGCGTTCACGCGAGCGTCGGCGCTCGGGTCCCAGCCGGTGTCGAGCGCGCCCGACGAGAGGATGTGCGCGAGCCGCCCGCGCGCGACGCCGCCGACCGACGTGAAGTCGCCGCCGATGAACCAGCCGCCGCTGCCGTCCGCCGCGACGGCGCGGATCGTGCCCGTGACGTCCGGGAAGCCGCTCGCCGGCGAGTCGCTCGACTGGCTGAGCTTCACGCCGTGCCCGGTGCGCGGGCCGACCTGGGTGAACGTGCCGCCCAGGTACGTGCGCCCGCTGGTGTCGAACCCGACGGCATTGACCTGGCCGTTGGTGACGTAGGCCTCGTCCAGCGCGTCGTCGCTCGACTCGAAGGCGGCCTCGGTGCCGGTGCCGGTGACGTTGACGGCGACCGTCGGCGCATTCGACGCAACCGTGATCGTGGCGCTCTTCGCGCCCTTGAACGAGGGGTCGAAGGTCGCCCGGACGGTGCAGTCCTCGCCGGGCTGCAGGACGGTGCTCGCCGCGCAGTCGTCGGGCCCGCCGGTGAGGCGCTGGAACTGCTTGGGGTTGGTGCCGCCGAGGCTGACGGAGGCGAGGGTGACCGGCCCCGTGCCGGTGTTCTCGACGAGCGAGGTCTGGGCCACGGTCGCGCCCGCGTCGACGTCCTGTGCGGCGAAGGCCAGCGTTCCGGGGTTCGGCGTGATCTCGCGCGCGGTGCCCGTCCCCGTCGCCTGCACGGTGACGTCGGGCGCGTTCGAGTCGATGGTGTACGTGACGCTCTTCGCGCCCGACGTCGTCGGGTCGAAGCGCACGCGGACCTTGCACGTCTCGCCGGCGTCCAGCGTGGTCGTGCCGGTGCAGTCGCTGCCGGCGTCGGTCAGGCGCTCGAACTGCCCGGTGTCGCCCGTCGCGCCGACGGAGGCGATCGAGACCGGCTCGGTCCCGGAGTTCGTGACGGTCGACTCCTGGACGTCGGTGGCGCCGTCGCCGACATCGCGACCGCCGAACGCGAGGGTCGGCGGCGCCGCGGTCAGCTGCGTCTGCGTGCCGGTTCCGTCGAGGTCGACCGTGACCGGGTCTGCGGTGCTCTCGACGGTCGCGGTGGCGCTCTTCGGCCCGGTCGTGGTCGGGTCGAACGCCGGGCGGAGGTCACAGGTGTCGCCGGTGCCCAGCACGTCACCCGCCGCGCAGTCGCTGGCGGCGTCGGACGCCAGCGTGAAGTCGCCAGGGTCGTCGCCGCCGAGCGCGACCGACGTCAGCGTGACCGCCTCGGTGCCCGTGTTGGTGACCGTCGAGGGCTGCTCGGGCGTCGATCCGTCGTCGATGTCCTGAGAGCCGAAGCTCTGGCTCGCCGGGCTCACCGACAGCTCGGTCTGCGTCCCGTCGCCGTTCAGGTCGATCGTCTCGTCGGGCGCGTTGCTCTCCACCGTCACCACGGCCGACTTCGCGCCGGTCGTCGTCGGGTCGAAGACCACCCCGACCTTGCATGAGTCGCCGGCGTTCAGCGTCGTGGCCGCCGTGCAGTCGTCTCCGAGACCGGTGGCGCGCGAGAAGTCGGCCGCGTCGGTCCCGGTGATCGTCACCGCGTCGAGGTCGACGGGGTCGCTGCCGCTGTTCGTGACGGTCGAGACCTGCTCGGCCGTCTCCCCGTCGTCGATGTCCTGGGAGCCGAAGTCGAGCGAGTCCGGCTGCGCCGTCAGCTCGGTCTGGATGCCGGTTCCGCTGAGGTCCACCGTCTCGTCCGGCGCATTCGACTCGATCGTGACGGTCGCCGACTTCGCGCCGGTCGTCGTCGGATTGAAGCGAACCCGGACGTCACACGTCCCGTTCGGGGAGAGGGTCGTGGTGGCGGTGCAGTCGGAGCCCTGATCGGTGAGCCGCTCGAACTGCGCCGGGTCCGTGCCACCGACCGTGACCGCGTCGACGTCGACCGACTCCGTCCCTGTGTTCGTGACGGTCGAGGTCTGCTCGGCCGTCGCGCCGTCATCGATGTCGTGCGACCCGAACGGCAACGTGTCCGGAGCGGCCGTGAGCTCCGTCTGCGTGCCGTCGCCGCTCACGTCGACGGTCACGTCGTCCGCGTTGGACTGGACCGTGAAGGTGGCCACCTTCGCGCCGGTCGTCGTCGGGTCGAACACCGCGCGCACGTTGCAGCTCTGGCCGACCAAGAGAAACATGCCGGTCGTGCAGTCGCTCCCGTTGTCGGTCAGCCGCTCGAACTCGCTCGGATCGCCGCCGCTCATAGAAACGCCCTGCAGCTGGACTGCCTCGTCGCCCGAGTTCACGATGCTCGACGTCTGCGAGGCGGTGGGGCCCCCTGCGATCTCCTGGGCGCCGAAGTCGAGGGTGTCGGGAGTGGCCGCCAGCTGCTTGATCGTCCCGGTTCCGGTGAGGTCGACCGTCGCGTCGCCGTCAGCCGAGCTGACCTGGATCGTCGCGAACTTCGCGCCCCGACCCGTCGGCCAGAAGTACGCGTGGACGTCGCACGTCTCGTCCTGCGCGAGCACGGTCGAGCCGTCGCAGTCGCCGGGCTGGGGGTCCAACGCGAAATCGAAGGTGTCTCCGTCCAGCGAGACGCCGGTGATCGCCACGGGATCGGCGCCGGCGTTGGTGATCGTGAACGCCTGCGTGGGTGTCCGGGGGTCGTCGACGCTGTGGGAGCCGAAGTCGAACGTGTCCGGGTCGGCGGAGAGCGTGACGGCGGCGAGTGCGAAGGCCGCGATCAGGAGTCCGGACACGAGCAGGCCGAGGCAGACCGCTGCCCAACGTCTGCGCCTGCTTCGTGGCAATGGATGCTCCCGGGGTCGTGCGGATCGCAGGGCGCACATGCGCCCGGGGAGCCCGCTTGACGACACTACGGGCGTTCAGGGGGCAACCGCACTCGTACACCTGTCCACTCGACAGGAGCGAAGAACGACTTGAGGGAGCGGACCCGGGAGCGCCTGTTTCCGGGAGAACGGCGGCGCGCTCACGGCACGAGTGCCCCCGGAAGGAATCGAACCTTCAACCTTCGGATTAAGAGTGGCCCGAAGCTCGTGCAGTTCCGCTGGCTTACGGGGAATCGTATCCGGCCGTCCGGTCGCGCGCGGTTCGTTTTTGCCGCTGTGGTACCTCGCGCGGTACCCGGTGGGCGAAGCGTCGGTCACGGATTCGAGGCATCTAGCCGGTCGAGCCGCAGCATGAGGCGCGCGCCAGCGCGGTCTCCGAGGAGAGCGAATCGACGCTCGTTGTGCGGATCGCGTTGCCGAACCGCATCGGCCGGGGCGTCCGAACCTGTCGCTCAGCCCGGATCCCGCTGTCCTGCTCCGGCGTGCCCGCACGGCGCGCGCCGCCTCTAGCCGCGTGGTGTGAGCAATTGCTGGTCGTATGACTCGACGCACGGGCTGCAGACATTGCTTCGACCGTGCTACGCCGCCGAGCGCGGGCCCGAATCCGTCCGACCTGCGCAAGAACCTGAGAGGACCATATGAGTTTGTCTGACCCAAACGTGATCGCCGAATCCGGCGCCGCGCTGCGAGCGGTGTTACGCGGTGGCGACGAGCGCGAGCAGCGCGCGGCGCTAAGCGCGTTCGCGTACGTGGCCGACCCCGCTAGCCGCAACATGGTGGTCGAAATCGTCTTAGACGGTCGCCGGCCTGCGGCCGTGCGGTCTGCCGGCGTACGCGCGCTGGCCGCGCTAGCCGCCCACGGGGACGGGGAAGCACTCGAGTTGCTCTCCGGCCTACTTCTCGACGACGAAGGCGTCGTCGTCGATCAGGCCGTGGAGGAAATTGCTGCGCTGAAAGACGCACGAGTCCCGACGCTCATCGCAGCGCGGTTGCGCGAAGCCCGAGCCGCGGGCCGGCGCGCTCCGGCGTGTCGGGCGCTAGGAGAATTCTGGCGGCGGTATGAGCTGGATCTTGCTGGCACTCTGACGCGTCGCGATCGACGCAGCGAAGCTATTGACGCAATCGTTAGTTCGGTCGACGAACGTCGGGGCTGATGCCGGGTAACAGCGCAGCGGTGCTGTCGGTAGAGCAGGCGTGTTCCCTCCTGCAGGAGCTGACCGGTCTTTGGGAGCAAATGACGGCTAGGCCTCCGGACGCCCTGGACGTGGACCTCGAGCTGCTGGCTCGCTGGTTTCATCCGAAACGAGGGTCGAGCACCTTGCTGCGATTGATGCAGCTCGCGCCGACAACGACGGTCAGCGACGACATGCCTTCGTCGTTCGTCACGCACTTCGGCGAACACCTACTGGTAACGCCCGAGGGTCGGATCGGTATCGAGCGATTGCGAAACGCCGTCCGCGACGGTCGGCCCATACCGGTCGAGCCCGATGCCGGCGAGGCGTCGCCTTTGCTGGATCTGTACCGCGAATGGTCCCGCCATAGCCTTACGGGTTTTTCGGCCAAGGTCGAAGGTCGCGCGGAACAACCCTTCCTCGTTGCGATTGGCGCAGCGTTGCTCACCGCAGCGTGCGGATGGACGTCAGAAGCAAGCGCGGTCGAAGTACCAGCCGACACGGAGGACCCCCTCGCGATCGCGCTCCGCCGTTGCGTCGAAGCATTCGCCGATTCCCTCGGCGGAGAGCCTCGCAACCAGGAGCGCCGCAGCGCGCAGTTCGATGGCTACCCGACGCAAAAGGCCGAAGTTCGGCTCGCTGGCGTCATGATCCGACGGCGGGACGCTGGAGGCCCGATGCGGATCTGGCTAGATGGCGACAGACAGGATTGGGTGCTGGAGCGGTGCGCTCAGGACCTCCGTCGGCGGGGGACGCCTGTTGCAGGTGGCGCTGCGGTGCGAGCACTTGAACGGATGCTCGATGAAGTTGACCGTCAGGGAGCCGTTTTCGATGCCGCCGGCGTCAGCAGACCCCGCGAGTCCGTCCGCCGCGAATTCGTCGCACGCGCGACCTACGCGTTCACCCTCTGACCTGCGGTCCTCAACCCGCCTCTAGTCCTGGCAGAGGAGTTTGCACGCCCAATCGGGGGCGCTCGAGCACGATGAGTCTCTCGCAGAGCGGTTTCGAGTGGCGAGCTCCCACCCCGGGCCAGCGGCGGCCGCGCGGCCGGACATAACGATCCTCCACGAGGATGAAACCAAGCATCCGCGCGGCGATAGCGAGCAGCGACGGCGTGTCAACGAGCACGCCGTAAGGGGCACTGTCGCCAACGAGCAGTGCGGCCCGCGCCCCAGGCCGTAACGCGACGAAGACATTTGAGAGCACAGCGGTCATGTCGACCAGATAGCACGGCAGCAGCCGGTCATACGCCTTCCCCCGCGGCCTCTCCGTCCGCGCCCGCTCCAGCCGAAGAATGAGCGGCGCCGCCGCCGCCTCCAACGGCGGGAGCGATCGAAGGACGAGCCGCGCATCAGCAGCGCGCTGCGACGTCGCCTGCTGCGTTGAAGATGCGACTAGCCGCCGTGAGGAAAGCTCGAGAAGCTCGCTCCAGGTGCCCGCGGCGCCTAAGAAGAACGCTTCTAGGCGGCAGCTCTCGGCCCAGTGGACCTGGTTGACGTACGGCGGGCTAGTGAAGCAGCCGTCGGCCGTTCCCGGCGGGACGTCCGCCCAGTCGTCCGCGTGTCTCGCATCCCCGCAGGTGACGGTGGCCCTCGGACGACGCGGCGCGAGCAGCAAGTCGGCCGCCATCTGGTCGACCCGGCGAAGGAGAAGGACCGTCGGCGATCGGGGCGCGCCGCCGCGCGCGCGGGGTCGCGGGACCGGCCAGCCGGGGCCCGCGAGATCTCGGAGCACGCCAGCCGTGGCCCAGCGGAGGTGCCCTACCCATTCGCCGCCGAGCGCCGAGGCTCCGTCGCGGAGCGCTCCGAGGACGGCGGCTGATTCAGCCCCGATGCTGCGGAGGATAAGTTCGTGCTCACGAGTCGGGTCATGGGTGACGCCTCGCGCGTGTTCAACCAGGGCTCGCGCCGCTTCTACGAGCTGATCTGGCGGTCCGGGTCGCTTGAACTTCAGCGCGGCGATCTCGGCCATCAAGGGGTGCGCGTCGAGCCCCCAAAAGCGGTCGCCTCGGGTGACGGCGAACGTTCCGGCCGCTCCGGTGCCTGCGAATGGATCGATCATCAGGCCGCCGGGGGGGATCCGAGTTGCCGTACCCGCCGCGGCCAGCGTCCAGGTGTCAAAGGGCGCCGGATGACGCGACCACGCGAGTGGGGCTTCGACTCGTGGACGATCCGGAGCTGGCTCGACGATCGTTCCGTCCGGGCACCGTGCCACAGTCACGGTCACCATGGTGGCAGACCATTGCACGCGGTGCGTTAGGGTCCGGCCTCATGGATGAGCGAACGCGTGCCACTCGGAATTTCGGTGTGGTCGGCGGCGAGCCGTCCGACGCGTCAGTCACGCTAGGATGTTCGTCGAGTCCGCGCTTCCGGCGCGGCACGTTGTGGTTCCCTCGTCCATGTTGCGTTCCTTGTTGTTGACCGTGTGTCGATCTGCCTTCCCTATCGCGAAGGGGGTCGCGTGATGGCCAAGCGTGCCTCGGAGTGGATCCCGCACAACATCCTCGACGCGGCTCGCCGCGCCGGCCTGAAGACGCCCCAGCTGTACTTGGGGCGCAACAACGGCCACGAGCGGCACATCCCGAAGACGACGTTGCGTAAGCTCGCCGAGGATCTCCGCGCGGAAGACGCGCAAGAGCGCGAACGCGAAGCGCCGACCTCTCGCAGCGTCGACGGCTCCCGGAACTAGCTCCGCGACCTTGTCGTAGGTCCTGGCTCGTCCTCGCCGCCGGTCAGGGATCGCTCGTCCAGGGCAGGCCCCTCCGTGGCAGCCTGCTGGTCAACCGCAGGGGGCGCGACGCGCGGGGCGGCTCCGCCCGCTCGGCTCGGTGCTGGTGCCGGTGCCGCTGCCACAGCAGGCGGTAGCTGCTCAACCGGCGCCCGGCGCCCCGGTATGAACTTGGGTGCCCACTTCGGCAGCCAGGGATACCGCCACCACGAGCGTAGGACTTCCCGGCGCGCGTAAGGCAGACCGGCCGACGCGAGGAGGCGCTGCCGACGTAGCTGAGTGATCGGCAAAACACGCGCGACGGCGAGGACTGCCGTACACGCGGCGCTCCCAACTGCGAGCCAGAACCACCAGGTCGCGAACGTGTCGGAGAGCGCCCGACCGTTGTCTCCTCGCGGCTCGAGTGCGTATGCCCCCGCCGCCACATACGGCGCAAGTGCGACAAGCGCCAGCAACGCACGGGCGCCACGGAGCCTCCGGCTGGTGAGGCGGTGGGCGTCGGGCCGAGCGGCGTAGGTCGCGACAACCGCGGGGAAGATCAACAGCAACTCGGCAACGCCGCGGGGGGCCGCGGTTACACGATCCTCAAACCGCCAGCCCGCGTACAGGACCGCTGTGACGAGGACAGAGGCCCAGCATGCTCCCGTCAGAAAGCCTTGGCGGCGGGCACGCAGATCCACCCACGTGAACGCGGAGTGCTTTGCGGAGGCGTTGTCGACGTAGAGGTGCACCTCGCTCGACACCTTCGACCCGCGCGCGAGGTGAAGCTCATACTCGGGCCGCTGGCGGTGCGGAACCGCGACGGACGCTCCCGCAATCTCAGGCACTTCAACGACGCCAGCGTCGTAAATCTCCATCCCTTCGGGAGCAGGTACTTCGACGTGGTACGTCGAGGCGCCGATGAACGGCGAGTCGATAAACATGGAGTAGCCGCCCCATCCCAGTTCCGACCTGGCGAGCCGGAGGAGCGGCGAAACGTACCGCCCGTAGAGCCCCGAGAGGCCAGCATTCTCACTCTCCGGGTCGTCGCGAAACGCGTCGGCAGTGACCTCCTGCAGCTGTTCGTTATACGAGAGCTTGACGACGCCCTCACGCGCCGCTTCCCCAACCAGAGCGACAGGCGCGATGGAGCTAACAGCACACGCCGCGAGCAGCCATGAGAGGTCCGGGTCGGCGTTGAGCAACGCCCTCAGGTCAGCGAAGCCCTCGACATCCTCAGTCCGGAGCGCCTGCAGGACGAGTACGGCGTCGTTACGCGCGCTTGACGCGATGAACGTGAAAACACGCTCGAGCCAATGGTGCGGCGGTAGCGGTAGCGCATGGTGCGCCGATGCGCGGCTGGCCGCCGCGTGAAGGGCCGAGACTGAAATCCGCGCGTTCCAGGTCCGCGGCGGCAGCAGCATGGTTTGCTCCCTCGTGTCCCGGAGATCGAATCGCGCGAAGTGAGGCTGAGGTTCGACGAGCTCGGGACCTGGCGGCGGCAGATCATCGGAGCCCTTCTGTAGAAAAAACAGCGGTGCGTAGTAGACAGGCTCGCCGCTTCCCGAGCGATGGATCGGCTTGAGCCAGTCAGGCAGACGAAAGTCAACGCTCATCCTGCGACGTACTAGACGCTCATCGAGGAACTCGATGGTCTCTTTGCGTCGCAGCAGCCAAGACCCAACGTCGCGCAGTAGCGCGCCGGCGTCGGCTCCGATTTTGTCTCTCGCCTGTTGAGAATTGGGGAACATCTAGTAGTTCCGGCGCGAGCGAGCGCGCCATCGTACAGACGACTGCGGCACGAAGATCGACGCGGGAAGTTGAGGTTCCTCGCGCTACGGCGCGTCGCTCGCCGCGTCACGCAGCAGCATTTGCTCGCTCTCGAACACAACGTCGACGGGTTCAATGATCACTCTACGTGGCCCGCTCTCGACGGTTCCAGCAAGAATCGCTGAGAGTCCCAAGCGGCGTGCGTGGGCAACGACTGCTTGGCCTGCGCCCGAACGACAGTAGACCGCGAAGCCAGCTCCCATGTTGAGGGTGCTATACGCGATCCGGGCCGACATCTCGGACTCGGCGGCCATGAAATCCAGAACCTCCGGAACCGGGGGGAGTCGAGTTAGGCGATAGGTGAGCTGTTTCGCCGGCCGCATGATCTTCAGTAGTCCGTGCCCAGTGACGTGACTCAGGTACGTCACCGGCACGTCGCCGGCCAAGAGGTCGCGCACTAGCGGGACGTAGATATTGGAGGGGTCTAGCAGCGCTTCGCCGAACGTGCGTCCGCTCGCCAACGATGTCGCGTACTTGTCGGGCAGAGCATCAGCAATCTTTCGCGCGAGCGATGAGCCGTTCGCGTGCAGCCCCGTGGAAGCGACAAGCACGATGTCATCGCCGACATCGAGATCGGCGCCGAATATCGGTCCTCGCGCTGGATCGATCAGGCCGACTGAACTGCCCGCGAGCTCGATCTCGTCCGCAGCGACCAAGCCCGCCAGGCTTGGAGATTCGCCGCCGCCCCAAACACACCCGGCGTCATCGCAGGCGCGACGCCATCCCGCGAGCAGGGCGGTCATCCGCTCCTGGTTCTCGAACCACTCGGATGCGCCGGCCGCGAAGTAAGCGTTCACCACCATCGGCAGTGCAGCGACACAAATCAGGTCGTTCACGATCGCCGCGACCGTGTCGTACGCGATGGCGTCAAAGCGGTTCAGGCCCATCTCGGCGTGAACGCTGTGCGCGATCATCGACTTTGTCCCGAGGCCCTCGAGGACGAAGCCGAGAGTCAACCCACCTACCTCGAAGACGAATGCGGGTTCTCCCCGCGACGCATCTAGTGCCTTTCCCCCGAACCCATGAAGGGCGGGAGACGTCCGCATGGCCTCAGCCAGCGCCCGCCGCTTACCTTCGTCAAGGATCTCGTAGTCGACCCCGGCGGCGCGGTATGGATTGTTGCCATACGGTGGACTCATCGGCGCGCGCGGCCTTGCTGCCTGAGCCACGCCAAGCGAGTCGGAGCGCCAACTGCCGAGCATCCGTGATGCCTAGGCCGCGTGCTGCGGCCCCAGAGGGCGGTTGCGCGGCCGTCAGGCGTTCGTCCAGCACGCATCATGGTGGCCACTCTCGCACACGCTGCCTGAACTCTCATCCGCTCCGGCGCGCTCTTTAGGCTCGACCGTTCCGCTTCGCAGGGGCGCCGGGTTTCGGCTTCACATGCGCCATTGAGCTTGATGGGTCGTTCAACAAGGCGTTCAACAGGCGCGCGGGGCCGGCTGCCGCTCGGTCCCGTGCCTGCTGACGAGCTTGGGGCCTCCTCGTGCCTGACCACCCACTCACACCGTGAACAAGTTCAGTCGTGTGATCGGGTGGTCAGGCCCTCTTCGGCCCAGAGGCACGAGGGACGGGACCGAGCGGCAGCCGGCACAGACGTTGGTGGTAGTCGGGATGAACGGTATGGGCCTGGGTGGCGGTGGTGACCGGGGTCTGGGACCAGCTCGACGTTCCCGAGCCCGGATTCGTCGGGCGCTGTGCGTGGGAGGTCGACGAGGCGCGGCGGGACTTGGAGATGCTCGCGTGGATTGGGCGGTTCAGGTTCGTGACGGCGCAGGCGCTCGCGGAGCGGTTCCATGTGTCATGGCAGCGCGCTAACGCTCGGGTTCGCCGGTTGGAGCGGCTTAGGCTTCTTGGGTGCCAGCGCGGGCATGTGTCGCAGCCGCGGGCGGTGTTCTTGACGGGACGCGGGCACGAGCTGCTCGGATGGCCCCGGCGGCGCGCGCCTCGGGCGCACGTGCAGCGTGAGCATGAGGGCGCAATCGTCTGGCTGGTGACGCAGCTGGAGCGTGAGGCCGGACCGTCGGTGCGGGTGTTGACAGAACGCGAGTGTCGGCGGCTCGAGGCGGACGGTCATCGCCGGTACTGCGTCGACGTCGATGTCGGGGCGACTCGTCGCCGCTGGCCTGATCTCGCCGTCGAGGTCGGCGGCATGCGGCGGGCGATCGAGATCGAGTTCGCGCCGAAGGGCACGGCGCGCTTAGCTGGGATCGTCGCCGCGTACGAGCAGAGCGCGTACAGCGAAACCTTGGTCTTCGTGCGGAACGCGCCGCTCGGGCGCCGGATCGCGCGCCTGGTGGGCCGGCCAGACGCGTCGATCGTGCGGCTCGGCGTGCGGCCCTGCCCGGTGAAGGTGTTGCCGTGGCCGGGGCTGCCACGCGACGCGCAGGCGCGACTAGCTCGCGCTCTCGCCTCTTAGGAGGTCGGCGAACGGCTCGGCGAGGAGGCGACGGCTGGGGGTGTTGCCACGATCGGCCGAGGTGGCGCATCGCCCGGGTCTTCTCCTCCGGCGCGGACAACCGAGTTACACGGGGAGGCTGCGCTGTTTCCGGCCTGCGGCCGGGCTGCCGTCCCAGCCGCGCCGTAGGTGACGTGACCAGCACAACCGATACCGCTCTCTGCTCGATTGCCCTCGACCGGCCGCTGCTGACGGCGGAAGAAGTTGCCGCACTACTCGCGGTTCCGCGGTCGAGCGTCTACGAGTATGCGCGGCGGCGCGTGCATCCGTTGCCTTCGGTGTTGATCGGTCGGCACCGGCGGTTCGATCGGCGCACCGTGGAGCGGTGGCTCGCCTCGCAGGCAGGAGTCACGCGCTGACGAGCGGCGAGCACGGCTCCGTGAGCGCGAACGCTTCTGCGACGAGCGCGGCGTCGTCGTGCTGCGGACGGAAGTGGAGGTAGCGCCTCGTCGTCTGGATGTCCGCGTGCCCCATCCACTCCTGCACGCGCACGATGTCGGCCTTCGCGATGACGCGCGTCCCGAAGGTGTGGCGCAGGTCGTGGAAGCGGAGGCGGCGCAGGCCGGCGCGTTCGAGCGCGAGCAGGTACCGCCTCCGGAGCGCCGACGCGTCGACGTAGCCGCCGAACTCACCGACGAAGACCAGCTCGTCGTCGCTGGCCCGCGCGCGGCTATCGGCGAGACGGGCGAGGGCGGTGGCGACGTCGGGTGCGAGGGGGACTGCGCGCGCCTTGCCGCTCTTCGGTGAGGTGAGCTCGCCGAGCGTGTAGCTCGCGCGCACCCGGATGGCAGCGCCTGCGAAGTCGACATCTCGCCAGCGCAGGGCGATCAGCTCGCCGCGGCGCAAGCCGGTAAAGGCGGCGGCGAGGAAGATGACGCCGTCCTGCTCGTCGGCCGCGGCGCGCACGAGTGCCCACACCTCCTCCGGACTGAACACGTCGATGTCGGATTGCCGGCGCTCGCGGAGCCGCTCGACCTGCGCGGCCGGGTTGACCGCGATCCCGAAGACGCGCGCCGCCCGCCGGTAGATGCCGCCGACGGCGATCATCAGCTTGTTCTTCGTGCGCGGCGAGAGCTGCAGCGTCGACCGCCAGCGCTCCAACTCCGAAGCCGTGATGCTCACGAGCCGGCGGTCGCCGAAGGCCGGGAGGAGGTGGTGGTCCAGGCCGGAGCGGTAGTCGCGCAGCGTCGTGGCCTTCACCGCCCGGTCCTCCTCGACGTAGCGGAGCCACTCGCGCGCGGCCTCCGCGAACGTGACGTCGAGCTGGGCGCCGCGCGCGGCCGCGTCGTCGAGGTCCACGAGGGTCGCGCGGAGGCAGTCCTCCGCGGTGCGGCGGGTGAAGAACCCGGGCCCAGGACGGCCGCGCGACGTCCACGCCGGACCGATCCTCCGCTTGACCTGTCGCCCGCCGGGCTCACGCCACTTGGCGTACCACTGCGGGCCCCGCGCCCGCTCGACCCGGAACACGAACCCCGACGCCGTTCCGACCTGCTGCAACCGTGACACCTGCGCGCTCCTTGGTACTCATCTGGTACCCAGACGGCTCTGCCACGGAGGGCGCGAAACACAAAAGGCCCCGGCAAGCGGGGCCTTTCCGAGTGCCCCCGGAAGGAATCGAACCTTCAACCTTCGGATTAAGAGTCCGCTGCTCTGCCAGTTGAGCTACAGGGGCGCGGCGGCGAAGGATAGCGACGGGTCGTCGCCGGGCCGGGGTGCCTCTAGGGCGCTGCCGGGGCGGGTGTTCCGCCCGCTCCCTGGGTCGCGTCCTGCGCCGCCTGCTGGGCCGCCTGCTGCTTGATCGAGTCCAGCTGCGTCTTGATCTGGTCGCGCTGGTCCTTGGGGATGCCCTCTTCCTTGGCGTCCTCGACCGCCCTCTGCGCGGCGAGGTCCCCCTTGCGGGTCTGGCCGGCCAGGTAGGCGTACTGGGCGAGGGCGGAGTAGTCCCCGAAGCCCGGGTTCTTCAGGGAGTCGATGACGATCTCCTGGGTCCTCACCGCCTTCTCCGGCTGGTCGAGCGCGAGGAAGGCGCGCGTGAGGACGCCGGCGACGTCCGCGTCCGGGTTCTTGCCGGCGAGCTTGAGGTGCTGCTCCCACGCGCGCGTCGCGTCTTGCACGACCTGGCGCGACTCGCCGCTGAACGTCCCCTCGTTCTCGTCGTAGCCGTCGGACACGCCCGCGAGCTGGTACTTGGCCTGCGCGAGCTGCGCCCACGCCTTGGGGTCCTGGCGGTTGGCCTTCACGCGCTTCTCGGCGTCCTCGACCTGCTGCTCGATCGCGCCGTTGCCGTCGTCGTTGTTGCTCGACAGCGCGTCGAAGAGGCCGCCGTTGACGTCGCCGCCGATGCCGAACAGCACGAGGCCGCCGCCCATGAGCAGGGCGAGACCCAGGTAGATCACCTGGACGGTGCGGCGCCGCCCGCGGCCGCGGAGGTCGAACAGCATCGGTGGGGTCAGTCCTCGTCGGTGTCGTCGTCTGGGGCGAGGTCGTCGTCTTCGTCGTCGCCCCACAGCGAGCCCGGTGGGCTCACCCGGTTGACCCAGGCAGCGAGCAGGATACTCAGCTCGAACAGCACCATCAGCGGCGCCATCGCGAGCGTCATCGTGACGGGATCGGGCGTCGGCGTGGCGACCGCGGCGAGGATCGCGATCGCCAGCAGCACGTAGCCCCAGTTCTTGTGGAGCTGCCGCGGCGTGACGATCCCCAGCCGCGTGATGATGAGCACGCCCACCGGGATCTGGAACAGCACCCCGATCCCCGCGATGAACAGGATCGCGAACTTGTAGTAGTCGCGGGCCTGGATGAGGATGTCGAAGTCGTCGTCGTTGAAGTTCTGGAGGAACTGGACCGCGCGCGGCAGCACGACGAAGTACCCGAACGCGACCCCGGCGAGGAAGAGCGCGGGGACCATCCCCAGCAGCGGGATCGCGATCCTCCGCTCCCCCGGCTCGAACGCCGGGATGATGAACGCGTACGCCTGGTAGAGCAGGAACGGCAGCGCGAGCAGCAGCGCCGCGTAGAAGGCGACGGTCATCGTCGTCGTGAACGGCTCGGCGACGCCGAGCGTCACCGGCAGGCGCTCGCGGTTGGTCGGGACCGCCGCCGCCTGCACCCTGGAAGCACGCTCGGCCGCCGCCCACCCGTCGCGCGCGGTGACGAGCGCCGCGCGCAGCGCGGGAGACAGCGACCGCTGGCGCAGCTGCTCCTCGATGACGAGCCGCTGGCGGTGCGCCGCCTCCGCGGTCGCCTTCGCGGCCTTCCCTCCCGTGACCTGGTAGCGCGCGCTCTGCTCGAGCGGGTCCTGCGACTTCTTCTCGCCGCTCAGGTTCTGCGTCTGCTTGAGCGGCTTGTTGACGATGTCGAGGACGGCCTCGTTCTGCCAGAACGTGAACGCGAACGCGACGACCAACGCGAGGATGCAGACGATGAGCCGCGAGCGCAGCTCGTCGAGGTGCTCGACGAGGCTGAGGTGCTCGTCGTGCGCGACCGGCCCGCGGAGCGCCGTGGCCAAGGGCTACGCGCGCGGCTCGGTGACCCGGTCGTCGACCGGGCGCGTCTCGGCCGCCGTGGACGTCGCGGCCCGCTCCAGAGCGAGGGGCCCGTCCTCGTCGTCGTCGTCCTTCGAGCGGCCGGTGACGGAGTCCTTGAACTCCCGCATCCCGGAGCCGAGGGAGCGCCCGAGACCGGGCAGCCGCTTCGGCCCGAAGATGACCAGCAGGATGACGAGGATGATGATGAGCTCTGGGATGCCGATGCCCGGCATTGCGACTCCTCCGTAGCGGTTCGGCAAGCGTAGCCGGTACGTGCCTCGCGCCCGCGTCGATCACACGTTGAATCTCCTGTCAAGTTCAGTCGGCGACCGACCGATGAAGGGCGCAGAGCTTCCCATGAGCCAGCACCCCGATCATCACCACCACGTCCGCCGCGTCGTCCTCCCCTCGGGGAAGACGATCGAGGTCGTCTACTTCGAGAACGAGCCGACCGGCGCCGCCCCGCGGATGCCGGCGCTCCCTGCGCCGCACCCGACCGAGGTCGGCGACCTGCACATGTGCGGGACCTGCGACTCCGAGCTCGTCTACCCGGTGGAGTGGGAGGAGGCCGGCGCGACCCATTGGGAGGTCGTGCTCCGCTGCCCCAACTGCGAGTGGAGCGGCACCGGCGTCTACGAGCAGCACGTCGTCGAGCGCTTCGACGAGGAGCTGGACCGTGGGACCGAGGCTCTCGTCCGCGACCTCAAGCGCCTGATGCAGGCCAACATGGAGGACGAGATCGAGCGCTTCATCACCGCGCTCGAGGGCGACCACGTCCTCCCCGAGGACTTCTAGCCTCTAGCTGTACCGCTCGACGACCCCGTCGGCGACGAGCTCCAGGGCGCGTCGCTGCGGCAGGTCGGGCAGCTCCCGCTTCGCGTCCTCGACGATCTCGAGCGCGCGCGCGCGTGACGCCTCGAGCGCTCCCGTCGCCGCGATCGCGTCGCAGACCTCGGCCGCCCGCTCGGGCGTGGTGATCGAGCGCGGGTCGATCGACAGGTCGGCCAGGATGAACGGGAGCGTGATCGTCCCGTCGAGGAGGTCGGTCCCGCGGTGCTTGCCGGTGCGGTCCGGCGGGCCGCTGACGTCGAGGACGTCGTCGAGCAGCTGGAAGGCCAGGCCGATCCGGCGCCCGAACGCGCTGAGCGGCGCGACCTCGCGGCCCGCGACGAGGGCGCCCAGCTCGCACGCCGCGTGGAAGAGCGCCGCCGTCTTCAGCTCGCACCGCTCGAGGTAGCGCTCCACCGCCACGTTCGCGTTCCAGGCGTCCTCGCGCTGCATGAGCTCCCCGCGCGCGAGCGCCGAGCTCGCCCGCGACAGCGAGCGGATCTGCTCGGCGTCCTCGTTGAGCGCCAGCTCCGCGAACGCGCGGGAGAAGAGGAGGTCGCCGGTGGCCGTCGCCATCCGCCGGCCCGCCACCGCGACGACAGTCGGCCGGCCGCGCCGCAGCGACGCCGCGTCGAGCACGTCGTCGTGGACGAGCGTCGCCGCGTGGACCAGCTCGACCGACGCGGCAGCGCGCACCAGCGACTCCGAGCTCGTGCCCGCCGCGAGCAGGACGAGCAGCGGCCGCAGCCGCTTGCCGCCCGCGGCGATCGTCGCCCCCGCGTGCTCGGCGAGCACCGCGCCGTGGCCGCCGGCCGCGAACGCCAGCCGCGCCTCCACGGCGGCGAGCAGCGACGGGATCTCCGCCCCACCGGCGTCGACCACGCGCACCACCGCCGGGTCGGCGCTCATGTCTTCACACCGTGGTGCAGCGCGATGATCCCGCCCGCCGTCAGGATCCACCCGACGTCGCGCAGGCCGACGTCGTGCAGCAGCGCGCCGAGGGCGGGCGCGTCCGGGAACCGCTTCACCGACGCCGGGAGGTACGTGTAGGCGTCGGGGTCGCCTGCGACCTTGCCGAGCGTCGGCACGACGCGGTCGAACCACAGCGAGAAGAACGTCGAGAGCGGCGGCGTGGTCGGGGTCGTGATCTCGAGCACGACGACGCGGCCGCCCGGCTTCACGACCCGCGTCATCTCCGAGAGCCCCTGCCGCAGGTCGCCGAAGTTGCGCGCGCCGAAGCCGACGGTGGCGGCGTCGAACGACCCGTCCGGGTAGGCGAGCGCCTGCGCGTCGCCCGACTCGAACGTCAGCCCCGGCGCCTTCGCGCGCGCGAGCTCCAGCATCCGCTCGGAGAAGTCCATCCCCACCACCTCGGCCCCGCGCGACGCCAGCTCCAGGGCGAGGTCGCCCGTCCCCGTCGCGACATCGAGCGCGCGCGAGCCGGGGCCGACGTGCGCCAGGTCCGCGGCGCGCGAGCGCCACCGGTGGTGCATCCCCGCGGTCATGACGCCGTTCATGACGTCGTAGACCCCGGCGATGCGGTCGAACATGGCCCGGACCTGCGGGTCCGGGAGCCTGCCGGCCGCGGCCACTACTCGTTGACCGACGTGCCCCTGAGGTGCGCCAGGAACTCGACCATGGCGTCGAACTGCTCGGGGGGCACCTCGGTGAAGGCGGGCATCGGCGCCGTGGGGTTGATGAGCGTCCGGGCGATGGCCTGACGCGGCAGGCGCCGGCCGACCTCGGTCAGCGGCGGCCCGGGGCCGTCGTTGCCGTTCTCGCCGATCTTGTGGCAGCCCAGGCAGCCCGACTGGGCGACCACCTGCTTGCCCTCCTCGAACTTCTTCAGCGTCTCGCCGCCCTGCGCGATCACCGCGGGTGGCGGCTCCATCTCGATCGCGGTCGGCGAGCCGGCGTTCGCGCCGAGGAAGGTGAGGTACGCGATCGCGGCGATCGTGAAGATGCCGGCGAAGGTCGCGATCGGCCGCCGCTCCGGACGCCGCTCGGGGTTGCGGTCGTAGAACGGCAGCAGGAACAGCAGGATCATGCAGATCGTCGGGATGCCGATCGTGGCCAGCGGGACCAGCGCCGCCGGCTTGATGACCCTGAGCAGCTCGAAGAGGAAGAAGAAGTACCACTCCGGCCGCGGCACGTAGGTCGTCGTCGTCGGGTCCGCCTTCGGGCCGAGCTCGGCGCCGAGGACCAGCGACATCATCACGATCGTGAAGATCGTGAAGCACGCCATCGCGCTGTCCTTCGCGACGGCGTAGGGGAAGAACGGCTTGCCCTGCGCCTTGAGGATCGAGTACTCGCGGAGGTAGCGCTCCTTCTCCTGGCGGTTCACGGCGCTCCCCTACCGCTCTTCCGTCTTGAGCTCGTCGGTCTCCTCGGCCTTCAGCCACGGCGGCGCCGTGGTGCCGAGCTTCGCAACGAGGTAGAGGTGGGCGCCGATCAGCGCGGCTATCAGCCCGGGGACGAGCATCATGTGGATCGCGTAGAACCGCGACAGCGTCGTCGCGTTGAACTCGGGCCCTCCCATCAGGAAGTCCGACAGGTACGGGCCGACGAGCGGGCCGGTGCCGTTGATGTTCACGCCGACGATCGTCGCCCAGTAGGAGCGCTGGTCGAACGGGAGGAGGTAGCCCGTGAACGACATGACGAACGTGAGGATCAGCAGCACGACGCCGATGACCCAGTTCAGCTCGCGGGGGTACTTGTAGGCGCCGAAGAAGAAGGTCCGCGCCATGTGGAGCATCACGAGGATGACCATCACGGACGAGCCCCACTTGTGCATGCCGCGGACAAATTCGCCAAGGAAGACGTCGTTGGTCAGGTGGCGCGTCGACTCGTAGGCCTCGTTGGCCGACGGGCGGTAGTACATCGCCAGGAACACGCCGGTGAGCGCCTGGTTGAGGAAGGCGAACATCGTCGCCGAGCCCAGCGTGTAGAACCAGTTCGTCCCCTTCGGGACCTTGCGGAAGAGCAGCCAGCGCCCGGCGCCGGACAGCGACGTGCGCTCGTCGATCCAGTCGACCGTGCTGATGCCCGCTTCCTTGGCGTGGTCGAGCGGGCCGAGCTTCTCGGTCTGGCCCGGGCGCGGCGGGCGCGGCCGGAGCGCGGGCGGGAGGGGCGGAGCGGGGAGCTTGAGCTTGGGCATGGCCTAGGTGTCCGGCAGCTTGCGCATCGTCGGGCGCGAGGGATAGAGGTACTGGCCGACCCCGTCGAGGTCCTCGCCGGGGTAGCGCGGCGAGAAGCGCCGCAGCTCGGAGTTCACGGAGAAGCGCGGGCCGACCTCGACGCGGCCGTCCGCGCTCACGCGCGTGTAGAAGCGGTCGAGCGGGCGGACCGGCGGGCCGCCGGCGACCTTCCCGCGGAAGTCGTAGACGCCGCCGTGGCACGGGCAGATGAAGCGCTCGGAGGCCGGGATGTAGCGGACCGGGCAGCCGAGGTGCATGCAGCGCGTGGAGATCGCGACGATCTTGTTGTACTCGTCGGCGGGCTCGAGGTCGATCTTGTCGTTGCGCTTGCGCATGTAGACCGTGGTGGCCCCGACGACGCCGATCCCCTCCTCCTCGACGATCGTCTTGGGGATGTACTCCTCGGCGTTGAAGTCGTCGAAGTCGCCGACGGCCTGCCAGTCGACCTCCTTCTCCTCGAAGATCGGCCCGAGGGCGAAGCCGACGGCCGGGAGGGCGATGGCCGACACGGCGACGGCGCCCGCGACGTGGGCGGTTCCGGTCATGAACCGGCGGCGCGTGACGGTCTCGCCTTCGAACGCGCCGGGGTATTGGCGGTCGGCCGTGTACTTCGATTTCGACTTGAGGTGTCGGTCAGGCACGGGTCAGGTCAGCGGCGCGAGGGGTCGCGGGCGGGGGAATCTACCGACCTGCAGATTACGACGGAGTGAACCCCGTCACGCCCACCCGGAGCGTCGCCGCGCCCCATGCCTCGCTCGCGGCACCGGGCCGCTCCTCGGCGGCCGCGCGGGCGCACTCGGAGATGAGGTCGGCGAGCGCGCGGATGGCCTCGAGATCCCCGCTCTCGGCCAGTTTCTCGAGACCGGCGGCGTAGAGGCGGTCGCCGTCGAGGAGGGCGAGGTCCGCATCTTGGGCCGCGCCGGCGTAGTGGAGGTCGTGGCCCTCGCGGACGAGCGCGAGGGCGGCCGTCCGGGCGGCCTGGTCGGCGCTCACCCGATCTCCGCGAACGCGGCCACGGCGACCTCGAGGGTCCGCTCGATGTGCTCCGGCCCGTGGGCCAGCGAGGGGAACCAGGCCTCGTAGGCGGACGGCGGCGCGTAGACGCCGCGGGCCAGCAGCGCCCGGCACCAGGCCGCGTAGGCGTCGTGGTCGACCGCCTGGGCGGCCGCGTAGTCGCGCACCGGCTCCTCGGCGAAGAAGACGGTCAGCAGGCCGGGCACCGTCGGGACCTGGACCGGGCGGTCGCCCGCGGCCTCGCGCAGCCCGGCGGCGAGCATGTCCGTCGTGTGGGCCAGCCGCGCGTAGGCCTGCTCGTCGAGCATCGCCAGCGTCTGCAGCCCGGCAACCACCGCGAGAGGGTTGCCCGACAACGTCCCCGCCTGGTAGACGTCGCCGGCGGGCGCGATCCGCTCCATCAGGTGCTGCGGCCCGCCGTACGCCGCGGCGGGCAGGCCACCGCCGATGACCTTCCCCAGGACGACGAGGTCGGGCTCGACGCTGGTCAGCTCCTGCGCCCCGCCGGCCGCCACGCGGAAGCCGGTGATGACCTCGTCGAAGACGAGCAGCGCGCCGCTCGCGGTCGCGCGGTCGCGCAGCAGCTCGAGGAAGCCGTCCTCCGACGGGACGAGTCCCATGTTGGCCGGGAACGGCTCGGCGAGGATGGCGGCGAAGTCGTGCTCGGCGAGGGCGCGATCCACGGCGTCCGGGTCGTTCCACGGGATCACGATGGTGTTCGCCGTCGCCGCCGCGGGCACGCCGGGCGAGGACGGCTGGCCGGCGGTCGCCAGCCCCGAGCCGGCCTCGGCCAGCAGCCCGTCGACGTGGCCGTGGTAGTGGCCTGCGAACTTCAGGAGCTTCTCGCGGCCCGTCACCGCGCGCGCGAGACGGATCGCGCTCATCGACGCCTCGGTCCCCGACGACGTCATCCGCAGCATCTCGACCGACGGCATCCGCCGCGAGACCTCCTCGGCCAGCGCGACCTCGCCCGCGGTCGGGGCGCCGAACGTCGTCCCGTGCTGGGCGGCCGCGGCGATCGCCTCGAGGATGTCCGGGTGCGCGTGCCCGTGGATGAGCGGTCCCCACGACAGCACCCAGTCGACGTACCGGTTGCCGTCCACGTCGGTCAGGACGGCGCCCGCGCCGCGCTCGACGAAGATCGGGTCGCGCCCGATCGACTTCATGGCCCTCACCGGCGAGTTGACCCCGCCCGGCAGGTACTGGAGCGCGCGCGCGTACAGCTCGGCCGACTTGGTGTCGCGCACCGAGACGGCCATCAGGCGTGCCTGCGCTCCCACTCCTTGAAGTCGTCCGTGAAGTAGAGGAGGCGGATCTTCTTGAACTCGGTCGACGAGTACAGCGTCGCGCGCTGCTCGATGCAGCCGATCTCCGTCTCGATCGCGTCGAGGATCGCGTCGCACTCCTCCTTCGAGCGGCCGTGGGCCATCGTGAAGAGCTGGTACTGCCAGTCCTCGTAGGTCGGGCGCTGGTAGCAGTGGGAGATCCCGCGGAACGCCGCCATCCTGGGGCCGATCTCCATCACCCGGTCCTCGGGCACCTTCCAGACGCCCATGCCGTTCGCGCTGAAGCCGGCGCGGCGGTGGAAGAGGATCGCGGCGACGCGCCGCAGCAGGCTGCGCTCCTTCATCCCCTCGAGGTGCTCGAGCAGCTTCGCCTGCGTGATGCCGAGCTCGGCCGCGGCCGGCGCGTACGGCTCGGCGACGACCGGCATGTCGCCCTGCGTCGCGCGGATGACCGCCTTGTCGAACTCGTCGAACGGCTGCTTGACCTCGGGCGCGGGGTCGATGGCCTCCGCCGCCTGGGCGAGCTGGTCGGTGCCGCCCTCCATCTCGAGGTCCATGCGGATCTTGAAGAGCTTGAGCGTCGGGAGCTGGCGGATCGACGTGGCGCCGGTCAGCTCCTGCAGGACGTCGAGCGTGCCCTGCAGGCCGAGCGCGGAGTCCTCCTCGACGGCGAGCGTGAACCACATGTTGAAGTCGTGGTTGCGCAGGTAGTTGTGGCTGACGCCGGGGTGCTCGTTGACGATCTTCGCCGCGCGCCACGGGTGCTCGGGGTCGACCTTCGCGGCGACGAGCATCGACGCGTAGCCGAGCGCGCGCGTGTCGAAGATGGGGGTGACCTGCCTGATGATCCGGTCGTCGAGCAGCGACTGGACGCGCGCGAGCGCTTCGTCCTCGGTCATGCCGGCCGCGCGGGCGACGCTCGCGTACGGGCGCGGCTCGAGCGGGAAGCGCCCCTGCATGAGGTTCAGCAGCTTCTTGTCGAGCTCGTCGAGCGGCCGCGCCGCGCCGTCCTTCCTGCTGCGGAGCTTCGGCTTGGCTACTGAAGCCATTCGGCGGCGTCCTTCGCGTGGTAGGTGATGACGATGTCCGCGCCGGCGCGGCGGATCGACGTCAGGGTCTCCAGGACCGTGGCGCGCTCGTCGAGGTGGCCCGCGGCCGCGGCGGCCTTGACCATCGCATACTCGCCGCTGACGTTGTACGCGGCGACGGGCAGCCTCGTGGCCTCCTTCACCGAGCGGATGACGTCGAGGTAGGGCAGCGCGGGCTTGACCATCACGACGTCGGCGCCCTCCTGCACGTCGAGCAGCGCCTCGCGGAGCGCCTCGTCCGCGTTGGCGGGGTCCATCTGGTAGGCGCGGCGGTCGCCGAACGCGGGCGCGCTGTCGGCGGCCTCGCGGTACGGGCCGTAGAAGGCGGAGGCGAACTTCGCGCTGTAGGCGACGATGGGAATGTCGTTGTAACGATCCTCGTCGAGCGCGCGGCGGACGGCGCCGATGCGCCCGTCCATCATGTCGCTCGGCGCGACGACGTCGGCGCCCGCGCGCGCCTGCGACACGGCGGTGCGCGCGATGAGCTCGACGGAGGCGTCGTTGTCCACGTGCCCGTCCGCGCGGACGAGGCCGCAGTGCCCGTGGCTCGTGTACTCGCACAGGCACACGTCGGTCATCACGATGAGGTCGGGGTGCGACTCCTTGATCGCGCGGGTGGCGAGCTGCACGACGCCCTCGTCGTCCCACGCCCCGGAGCCCTCCTCGTCCTTGTGCGAGGGGATGCCGAACAGCAGGACGCCGCCGAGCCCGAGCCGCTCCGCGCGGCCGGCATCCTCGACCGCGGCGGTGATGCTGAGGCGGTCGACGCCCGGCATCGCGCCGATCGGCGCGCGGCCGTCGAGGTCCGACTCCACGAACAGCGGGAGCACGAGGTCGCCGGCGTCGACCCGGGTCTCGCGGACGAGGTCGCGCAGCGGGCTCGTGCGGCGCAGGCGCCGCAGCCGGGTTTCCGGAAAGGCCACGCAGTGGAGGCTAGCGCCGCACGCGCGTCGCGTTGCCCGCGGCATCGGTCGCCGTGACGAGGATCCGGCGCGTGCGCGGGGGGAGGCGGAAGCGCGCCGTCGCGGCGCCGGACGTCGATCGGCGCAGCGTGCGCCCGCCGGCCCGGACGACGATTCGCGCGGCCTCGTCGACGCTCACGCGCAGGCGCCGCCCGCGCCGGCGCACGGCCACCCGCGGCCCGGTCGTGTCGCGGGGCTGCGGCTGCGGCTGCGGCGCGGGCGGCTCGCCGTCCGGCGGCGGCGGAGCGCCGCGCACGACGAGCGTCCCTCTCATCGACGCGTGGATCGAGCAGACGAACGCGTAGCGCCCGGGAGCGAGCGCCTCCGCGCCCGCGACCTGCGCGTCCGCTCCCGGGTCCGCGCGGCTGCTCCTGAAGCCGTCGCCGACGACGTCGTGGACGTCGATGTCGCGGTTGGCGAACGTGACCCGCTCGCCCGGATCGATCGTCACCTCCGCGGGCTCGAAGCGATCGCGCGGCAGGGCGGTGATGGTGGCGTCCGCCGCGGCGCTCGACGGAGCGACGAGGGCCGCCGCGACGGCAAGCAGCGCCCTCACCGCAGCCGCACCACGATCGACCGCACGGGCGCGCCGCTCTGCCGGACGACGAGGAGCGCCTGCGTCGCGCGTCGCAGCGGGCGGCGCAGGCGCAGGCGCACCACGCCGCGCCTCCCCGCGCGCAGCCCGAAGCGGCCGCGCGCGACGGCCCGCCTGCCGCGCAGGAGGGCGACGGTCCCCGTGCAGCGCCGGCCCGCCGGACAGCGCACCGCGACCCGTACCGAGCGCCCGTGCACGCGCAGCAGCCGGCGCAGCACCCACAGCCGCGTGCGCCGCGACGGGCGCGTTGCGGTCCCGTCCGCGCGCCCGTCGGCGCCGCGACCGCGCTCGCCCTTGACCCGGAACGCGCCGCGCATGAACGGATGGATGCGGCAGAAGTACGTGTACGTCCCCGGCCGCAGGTCCTTCGGCGTCTCCCACTCCGCGCGCTGGGCCGCTGCCGTGTAGCCGCGCGGCCCGTAGCCGAGCGCGCCCGAGTCGAAGTCGCCCTCCCCGTCGGCGAGCGGGTAGCTGATGCCCGTCGACCCGTTGCACGGAGCCCGGCACGCCGTGACCGTGTGGAAGACCTGGGTCGCGGCGTCGACGTTGCCGAACCGCAGCGCGGCGCCGGGCTCGACCTCCGGCAGGCCGCGCAGCCCCTCCGGCGCCAGCGCGTCCCCGGGCAGGTAGGCGAAGTTCGCGATCCCGACGCGGTTGTCGATCGTCTCGATCGGCCCGAACTTCGTGGGGTCCGGCAGCGCGTCCGCCGCGCCGCCGTGGTTCGACGCCGCGTCGAGGTGCCCGTGCGTCGGCTCGCCGCGCGTGACGGGCGGCGACGCGAACGCGTCGGCGCCGCCCTCGTCGGCGTAGTACACGAGCATCAGCCCCATCGACTCGTACCAGGACGCGCGCGAGGCGTCGTACGTGGCGCTGACCTTCAGCACGTCCCCCTCCCGCAGGCTCGCGCGCCACGTGGCCGGCGTGTAGGCCATCGCGAGGTCCCACGAGACCGGCCCGTTCGGGTCGAAGTACACGGCGTCGGACCGGAAGAGGCGCTGTCGCTGCGCCCCGCGGACCGCGTCGAGGTCCACCCACAGCCCGCCGGGATGCAGGTGGCCGGCGCCGCCGAGCAGGGTGATGTCGTGCGGCACGCGCCACTCGTCCAGCCGCGCGCCGCCGGCGTACGGGTCGCGGGCCTCGTCCGGATACGTGAAGCGCCCGTCGCCGCCGGCGCCGCGCTTGACGTCGAACACCGGGTAGGCGCTGCCGTTCTGGACGTCGAGCCACAGCGGGTGCGCCTCCTTCATCGCCTGGCCCGTCGGCGACGCGAGGTCCACGACGTCGATCGTGTACTGGACGTAGACGGTCTCGTTGGTCGCCGTCCCGTTGTGGAGCATGTAGTTGATCGCCCACACGTCGCTCGGGCGCACGCGGTAGCCGTAGCCGGCCGGGATCTGGCCGATCGTCTTCTCCTCGGCGAAGCCGTAGAAGCGCTCGGGCAGCGACGGCGCGCCGGCGTCCTGGCGCGACATGTTGAGCATCACCGCGTGGTGCATGTGGACGCGCTCCACGGGCGGGACGCTCCCGTCGGCGAGGACGAGGTCGGGTGCCACGCGCGTGACGAAGACGTCGCCGGGCGGCTTCTCGATCGTCACCGGCCCGACCATGATCAGGTTCTGCCCGGCGACGGCCTGCAGCGGGCCGTAGCGGTACGTCAGGCGCTGCGTGTCCGGCGCCACGTCCTGGCTGCGGACCAGCTGTGTGCGCGGCGCGGCCTGCGCCGGCGCGGCGAGCAGCAACGCGAGCGCGGCCGCCGCGATCGTCCCCCTCATCCGACCCTCCCAAGTCGCCCCTACTGCGAGTAACCTTACTGCGGGTAATGACGGTGGTCAAGCGCGTACCACGGGCCGAGCGCGAGGAGCAGATGCTCGCCGTCGCGCTGCCGCTCTTCGCCGAGCGTGGCTACCACGCCGTGTCCGTCGACGAGGTCGCCACCGGCGCGGGCGTGACGAAGCCGATGGTCTACGCGTACTTCGGGTCGAAGGAGGGGCTGTTCCAGGCGTGCGCGACCCGCGCGGCGGACCGCCTCGTGGCCGCGCTCGAGCAGTCGGCCGCCCACCACACCGACCCGGCCGAGCGGATGTGGGAGGGGCTGCTCACCGTGTTCCGCTGGATCGCCGAGCACCGCCACGCGTGGGCGGTGCTCTACGGGTCGCCGGGCAGCGGCGGCAGCCCGTTCGCCGCGCCCGCCGCGAACGCGAGCGACCGGATGGCGCGCCTCATCACCGACCAGTTCGTCGACACGCTGCGCTCGCAGGGCATGGGCGCGGTGGCCGAGCAGCACGCCGCGCCGATGGCGCACGGGTTCGTCGCGGCGGCGGTGAACATGGGCCGCTGGTGGATGGAGCACCCCGAGGAGCCGGCGGAGCTTCAGGCGCTGCGCGTGATGCAGCTGACGTGGAACGGCATAGGCAACGTGATGGAGGGGAGACTGTGGGCACCCCGATGAGCCCCGACGCGTTCGCGCGGCTCGTGCGCGACGCGACCGACGAGCAGCTCGCCGCCGGCCTGGAGGCCAACCGCGAGCTGATCCTCACGGAGGTCTTCCGGCAGATGCCGGCCAACCTCGACCCGGGTGCGGCGGCCGGCGTCGACGCGGTCGTCGAGTGGCGCGTCACCGGGCGCGAGGACGGCGGGCACGACGCGTGGCAGGTGGCGATCCGCGGCGGCGGCGCGACGGTCGAGCGCGACGCGCAGGGCGCCGCGGACGTCGTGTTCGAGATCGACGCCGTGGACTTCCTGCGCCTGGTCGCGGGCGTCGCCGAGGGGCCGCTGCTGTTCCTGCACGGGCGCCTGCGGGTGGAGGGCGACCTCGTCCTCGCCATCCGCCTGCCGCAGCTGTTCCGCCTGCCCGCCCCCGGCTAGCGGCGCGCGAGCGTCAGCCGCGCGCGCCTCACGGCCTGGCCCTCGAGCCGCAGCTCGACCGTCACCGCCGCGCGGCGACGGCGCTTGAGCGCCTTGCGCGCCGCCTTGCGCAGCTGCAGGGTCAGCGTGCGCCGTCCCTTGGCGAGGGAGAAGGCGCGGCTCGCCCAGGTCGCCCTGCCGCGCTTGAGCACGAGCCGGCCGGCGCACGTCGCCGCCTCGCCGCTGCAGCCGACCGCCAGCTTGACGCGGCCCTTGCGGTCGACCGCCGCCTGCTTGGGCAGCGACAGCTGGACGAAGCGCTTGACGACGGTGACGACCGGCGGGGGCGGTGGCGGTGGGAGGTACACGACCTCCTCGCGGTTGACCTCCTGGGCGGGCGGCGCGGGCGGCGTGGGCGGGCAGTCGTCCTTCGCCGCGTACCGCGAGACCCACACCGACGAGGTGCCGGTCGGGCCCGCCGCCGGGGTCTGCCAGATGGCGAAGCCGCGGGCGGCGCCGTCCGTGAACAGGCGCAGCGTGTACGCATTGGCCCGGTGCGAGGCGAGCGTCTCCGCTCCGCACCACGCGCTCTGCCCCGGCAGCCTGGTCGCGACCTCCACGCGGGTCGCGCTGCCGCCCGCGTTGTCCTGGAAGTACCACGCGGCGAGGTCCGCGCCGCGCGAGTCGACCTCGAGCTCGATCTCGTCGGAGCGGTTGCCGGGGACGGTCGGCGGCGTCGCCGCGGCGAACGGGGCGGTCGGCGACGGGGCGCTCACGAGAGCTACCGGGTCGTACTCGGCGTCGCCCCACCCGACGAGCGTCCGCCCGTCGGCGGCGATGGCGCTGTCGGGATACATGACGCCCTTGTAGAGATCGCCCGACACCTTCTCGCCGTCGTCGAACGCGCCGTCGGCGCCCGCGCGGGCGGCGCGCATGTGCGACTCCGAGTCGCCGTCGCCGTCGGTGTCCGCGAACGCCGGCCACGCCACGACCGCGCCCGTGTCGCTGGTCGCGAGGCTCATCCCGGGCGGGCCGCTGATGTCGTCGATCTTCCGCGAGGGGCTGAGGGTGCCGTCGGGCTCGAGGGTGGAGGTCGCAACCTGGTTGTTGTCCACCTCGCCGACGATGACGACCCGGTCGCCGACGTAGCCCGCGAACACGAACGGCTGGTACGAGGTGGTGCTCGTCCCGCCCGCGGCGAAGGCGTTGTCGCCGGCCTCGCGCTGGTACGTGTGCGCACCGCGCGCGCCCTCCGGCCCGTCGGTGATCACGGCGGCGTCGCCGTCGGGCCCGGCGACGAGGTCGGCGTTGCCGAGGCCGCCGGACATCGGGAGCTGCTCGCCCGCCTGCCACGTGCCGCCCGCCTCGCGTGTGGCGACGAACACGGTCCCGCTCGAGCCGTACCAGAGCGCGAACGCGTCGCCGTTCTCGGCGACGGCCACGTCGGCGATCCCGCGCCCCTGCGTCGCGAGCTTCTCGGCCGGACCGAACCCGGCGCCCGGCGCAGCGGTCGCGACGTATCCGCCGTCCGACGCCGACCAGCCGGCGATCGCGTAGCCGGAGCGGGACATGTCGGCCACGGGGCCGGCGCCGTCCGTCGTCAGCGTGTGGGTGTCAGACCAGGCGTGGCCGTGAGCGGCGGGGACGACGAGGGTGAGCGCGCAGACGGCGAGCGCCGCGATCCGTGCGGCAGGCATGAACCGCAAGGTAGCGCCTTAGTGGAGTGCTGTACAGGTGCTCAATCGAACCGACGCACCGCGATGCGGGCGATCGCCAGATACGCTGCGGCGAGCGCGCCGAGATGGAGCACCGGGCCGAGCACCGACTCCCCCGTGTCGTTGAGCGTCCGGTCGAGCGCCTCGAGCGTCGGCTTGAACGGGAACGCCGCCGAGACCGCCTCGATGACGTCGAACAGCGAGGCCGACACGGTGCCGCTCGGGACGAGCGCGAGGAACGCGATCGGCAGCGACAGCAGGAAGGCGAGCAGCGACGCCGCGCGCACCTCTCGGGCCAGCCCGCCGACGGCGACGCCGAGCGCGCTGAAGCCGAGCGCGCCGGCCGCCAGCGCGAGCAGCCACAGCGGCGCCTGCGACCACGCGATGTCGACGAACGCGCTCAGCCCGGCGACCATCACCGTCGCCAGCGCGAACGCGCACAGCGCCGCCAGCACCACCTTCTCGGCGAGCAGCTCCAGGCGCGTGACGAGCCCGCGGACGAGACGGCCGAACGCGTGCTCCTCGCGCTCGAGCGCGAGCATGCCGGCGGCGAGCAGCACGGTCACGAACATCAGCGAGACGGTCACGGCGACGGCGACCGCGAAGCGGTCGAGCGGCGTCCTCGCCCCGTTCAGCACCGTCTGCTTGACGACGACCGGCTCGCCGATCGAGGCGAGGATCGCGTCGGACAGGTCGAGGTTGTCCACGGCCAGCCCGGCGAACCGCGCGACGCGCTCGAGCTCCTCCCGCGCCTGCGAGCCCCGCGGCAGGGCCTCCGCGCGCTTGCGCAGGATCTGCTCGGAGCGCTGGAGGCCGAGCACCTCGAACTTCTGCAGGAACAGGTCGATCGTCCCGCCCTTGAGCAGGATGTCGAGGTAGTCGGCGCCGATCTTCGTGATCTCGCCGCTCAGCGCCTGGTTGGCCTCGGCCAGGCGCGCCTCGACCGTCGACTCGACGAACCGGCGCTTGACCGGGTCCTCGCCGTTGTAGATGACCTCGACCGTCGGGCGCTGCGGCGCGCCGGTCAGCGAGAGCGAGTCGCGCAGCTTCTTCGCGGCGTCCGCGGGGACGATCAGCGCGCCCAGCGCCTCTCCGCTCTCGACCTTCTCGATCGCCTCGGCCCGGCTCTTGACGCGGATCGGGTCGACCGCCTCGAACAGCTGGTCCGCGAAGGTCGACGCGTCGCGCTGCTGGCCGCCGACGTCGATCGTCGACTCGCCCGGCGGGACGCCGTTGTAGAACGCCACGGTCGGCTTGTCCGGCCCGCCCGAGATCGCGAAGCCGATCAGCAGCGCGACGAGGACGGGATAGGCGACGAGCAGGGTGACGAGCAGCGGCGAGCGCCGCAGGATCTGCAGGTCCTTGAGGAGGAGCCACCTCAATGCCCTCGCTCCCGCAGGTACGCGACGAACGCGGCCTCGAAGTCGCGCGTCGGGCCGACCGCCGTCTCGAGCTCGCCGGGCGTTCCGCCGAAGAGCAGCTCCCCGTCCGCGAGGACGAGGACGCGGTCGGCGTGCCGCGCGGCCTCGGCGAGGTCGTGCGTCGCGAACACGATCGTCGTGCCCTCCGCGGCGAGGCGGTCGAGGAAGGTCCACACGCGCTGGCGGTGGCGCGGGTCGAGCGCGGACGACGGCTCGTCGAGCAGCAGTACCGGCGGGCCGGCGAGCAGCCCGATGGCGATGTTGACGCGCTGGCGGTTGCCGCCCGAGAGCGTCGACAGCTCGTCGCCCGCGCGCTCGGTCAGGCCGGTCTGCTCCAGCGCGCGGCTGACCGAGGCGCCGATGTCGTCGACGCCCTCCAGCCGCGCGAACAGCCGCAGGTTCTCCGCCACGCTGAGCTTCCCGTAGACCGCGGGCTGCTGCGGGACCCAGCCGGTGCGCTCCATCGCGACCGAGCCGCTCGTGGGCTCCACGATCCCCGCGAGGATCGACAGCAGCGTCGTCTTCCCCGCACCGTTCGGCCCGATGACCGCCAGCCGCTCGCCCGGCGGCGCGCTGAAGCTGACCCCGCGCAGGGCCTCGCGCGCGCCGTAGCGCTTGGTGACGGAGTCGGCCGCGATCATGCGGCGGGCAGGCTAGACCGGAGCGGACTGCCGCACTGCCGGCAGTACGCGTCGCCCGCGCGCGGCTCCGCCCCGCACTCGCCGCACGGCGGCGCTCGCTGGCCGACCGCGACGACCGCGAGCTGCGCGTCGCCCCAGGGCTCGAGGACGAGGTGGCGGCGCAGGTACATGACCGTCTCGCGCAGCACGGCCGCGAGCGGCAGCGCGATCAGCGCGCCGACGATCCCGTAGATCTCGGCGCCGAAGAGCAGGGCGAAGATGACGAGCAGCGGGTTGATGCGCAGGGTGTAGGAGAAGACCTGCGGCGCGACGACGTGGCCCTCGAGCTGCTGGAGGGCGAGGAAGAGCAGGCCGACCCACACCGCGGTGAGCGGATCGTCGAACAGCGCGACGAGCAGCGGCGGCAGCGCGCCCAGCACCGGCCCGACGAACGGCACGAGCTCCATCAGTCCGAAGAACACGCCGAAGGCGAGCGCGTACGTCTTGCCCTCCTCGAAGATCCCCAGCTGGCCGTAGATCCACAGCGACGCGCCCGCGCTCGTGCCCATGATCGTGCTGAAGAGGATCTGCCCGCGCACGTAGCCCGAGACCGCCTTCTGCACGCGGGTCGGGTAGTCGTCCTCGGGGGTCCCGTCCCCCGGCGGCATGATCGAGCGCACGAGCTTCCCGATCCGCGGGCCGTAGAGCAGCATGTAGACGCTGAGGACGAGCACGAGGATCAGCTGGATCGAGACCTGGATGACCTCGCGCAGCAGGTCGCCCGTGAACGACACGACCTCGCCCGAGCCCTCGAGCACCTGGTCCTGCAGGGTCTCCAGGGCGGTCTGCCCCTGCGCCTGGATCTCGACGTTGATCCCCTGCTCGTCGAGCCACTCCTGCACGTCGGCCAGCGACGCGTTCGCGTCGTCGACGAACTGCGGCACGTCGCGCTGGAACGCCGCCACCTGGTCGGCGATCGGCCCCGACAGGACGTACCCGACGGTGACCAGCGTCACGAAGAACCCGATGTAGACGACGGCCACCGCGAGCCCGCGCGGAAGACGGGTGCGTTGCACGATCGTCACCATGGGGTTCAGGATCAGCGCAGTGACCGCCGCCACGATGAACACGAGCAGCACCACGCCGGCGGCGCGCGCGAGCGCCCACAGCCCGAGCAGCAGCACGGGCAGCGTGACGAGCTGGACCCAGCGCGGGACGACGACCGTGGCCGGCACCTGCGGGGGAGGGCTCTCCGCGGCCATGCCCCCATTCTCGCAAGCGGGCCAGCCGTGACGAGCATCCTGTTCATCGGCGACGTCGTCGGCGGGCTCGGGCGCCGGACGCTCCTCGGCCTGCTGCCCCAGCTCCGGGAGGAGCTCGAGCCCACGTTCGTGGTCGTCAACGGCGAGAACGCGGCGGGCGGGCTGGGCATCACGCCGCAGATCGCCGACGAGCTGTTCGCGGCCGGCGTCGACGCCATCACGCTCGGCAACCACGCCTACCACCGGCGCGAGATCCTCCCTTACCTGTCACAGCACGACCGCATCGTGCGGCCGGCCAACTACCTGCGCCGCCACCCCGGCCGCGGCGTCGCGATCGTCGAGCGCGACGGTGTCCGCCTCGCCGTGACGAACCTCATCGGCACGGTCTTCCTCAAGGCCGCGCGCTCGCCCTTCGACGAGGTCGAGACGGTGCTCGAGTCGCTCGACGGACAGGCCGACCACGTGCTCGTCGACTTCCACGCCGAGGCGACGAGCGAGAAGGTCGCGATGGGCTGGTATCTCGACGGCCGCGTCACCGCGGTGCTGGGCACCCACACGCACGTGCCCACCGCCGACGAGCGCGTCCTCCCCGGCGGGACCGCCTACATGAGCGACGTCGGCATGACCGGACCGCGCGGCGGCGTCATCGGCGTCAAGCGCGAGCAGGCGATCCGCTCGCTCGTCGACCAGATGGGCGTGCGGTTCGAGACGGCCGAGGAGGACCCGTGGCTCATGGGCGCGCTCATCCGCTGCGGGGAGCGGG
>DASVQN010000026.1:0-41535 GCA_036389155.1 Solirubrobacteraceae bacterium | reverse complement strand
GTGCGGGGCGAACGGGAAGATGAGCGAGCCCGCGGTGGCCACGGCGAACCGCACGTCCGAGGCGTCAACCTGGTCGCGCTGGCGGTAGACCTCGTTGACGAGCTCCATCACCGCCGAGATCGCGGTGTTGAACGCGAACCGCTCGCCGAGGTCGGAGGTGACCTTGTCGATCGCCCAGTGCGTCTTGCGCAGCAGCGCCGACGGCTCGCCGGCCGGCGTCGCGTCGCCCGCGCCCACCTCCGACGCCAGCCGCCACAGCCGCGCGAGGAAGCGGTGCACCCCCCCGACGCCCTCGTCCGACCAGTCCGCGCCCTGGTCCGGCGGGCCGATGAACAGGATGTAGCAGCGCGCCGTGTCGGCTCCGTAGCGCTCGACGTAGTCGCGCGGGCTGATCACGTTGCCCTTCGACTTCGACATCTTCGCCCCGTCGCGCGTGATCATCCCCTGCGTGAAGAGCCGCGCGAACGGCTCCTGGAAGCCGAGCAGCTCCATGTCCGCGAGCGCCTTCACGAAGAAGCGCGCGTACATCAGGTGCAGGATCGCGTGCTCGACGCCGCCGATGTACTGGTCGACCGGCATCCACGCGTCGACCGCGCCGCGCGCCCACGGCGCCGCGTCGTTGTCGGGGTCGCAGTAGCGCAGGAAGTACCAGGACGAGTCGACGAACGTGTCCATCGTGTCGGTCTCCCGCTGGGCGGGACCGCCGCAGCGCGGGCACGTCGTGTTGACCCAGTCCTCGGCCGCCGCCAGCGGCGAGCGGCCCTTCGGCGCGTAGTCCTCGACGTCGGGCAGCAGGACGGGCAGCTGGTCCTCGGGGACCGGCACGAGCCCGTCGTGCTCGCAGTAGACGACGGGGATCGGGCAGCCCCAGTAGCGCTGGCGCGAGAGCAGCCAGTCCCGCAGGCGGTAGTTGATCGTGGCGTGCCCGCGCCCCTCGCGGTCCAGCCAGACGACGATCTGCTCGAGCGCCTCGCGGTTCGGCAGGCCGTCGAAGTCGGGGTGGGAGTTCACGAGCGGCCCGTCGCCCGTGTACGGCAGCTCGCCGTCCCCGCCTTCGATCACCCTGCGGACCTCCAGCCCGTACGCCTGCGCGAACGCGAAGTCGCGCTCGTCGTGCCCGGGGACGGCCATGATCGCGCCGGTCCCGTACTCCATCAGCACGTAGTCGGCGACGTACATCGGCAGGCGTTCGCCGTTGACCGGGTTCACCACCGTCCGGCCCAGGGGGACGCCCGTCTTCGCGCGCTCCGCCGACCCGCGCTCCTCCGCCGACTCCGACGCCGCGTGGTTGACGTACTCGCGGACCGCGTCGTAGTGCTCTGTTCCCTCCGCCAGCTTCACCACGTCCGGGTGCTCGGGCGACATGACGAAGAACGTCGCGCCGAACAGCGTGTCCGGGCGCGTCGTGAACACCGGGTAGTCGGTCCCCAGCTCCTCGCAGTGGAACGTGACCTCCGCGCCCTCCGAGCGGCCGATCCAGTAGCGCTGCATCGTCTTGACGTGCTCGGGCCAGTGGATCGTGTCGAGGTCCGCGAGCAGCCGCTCGGCGTAGTCGGTGATGCGGAAGAACCACTGCTCGAGCTGGCGGACCTCTACCTCGTTGCCGCACCGCTCGCAGCGCCCGTCGATCACCTGCTCGTTCGCCAGGACGGTCTGGTCGACCGGGCACCAGTTGACCGCGGCATCCTTGCGGTAGGCGAGCCCCGCGTGGAAGAGCTGGAGGAAGATCCACTGCGTCCAGCGGTAGTAGCGGGGCTCGTGCGTGCCGAACTCGCGCGACCAGTCGATCGACACGCCCCAGTCGCGGAACTGCTCGCGGAAGGAGTCGATCGACGCCTGCGTCGAGTCGCGCGGATGCTGGCCGGTCTTGATCGCGTGGTTCTCGGCGGGCAGCCCGAACGCGTCGTAGCCCATCGGGTGCAGCACGCGCCGTCCCGTGCGGCGGTGGAAGTGGGCCACCGCGTCGCCGATCGTGTAGTTCTTGAGGTGGCCGATGTGCGGCTCGCCGCTGGGGTACGGGAGCATCTCCAGCACGTAGGACCCCTGCGCGCCGACCGCGTCAGCGTTGTCGACGTGCCACGTCTGCTCGTCGGCCCACAGCCGCTGCCAGCGGGGCTCGATCTCCTTGGGGTCGTACCGGTGGTCGGCCATGGGCCGCAGAGGATAGGGTCGCGGAATGGAACTGTCCGCTCGCCAGCGCCGCGCGCTCGCGGCGATCAGCGACACCTTCGCGCCCGGGAGCGAAGGCGTCCCGAGCGCTTCGCAGCTCGGCGTCCCCGAGGCGATCGCCCAGGCCATCGACCACAACCCGCGCGAGGCCGAGCGCAAGCAGCTCGGCATGCTCCTGACGGCGTGGGACACCAAGCTGCTGACCGCCGTCGGCGGCGGCGGGTACGCGCGCTTCAGCGCGCTGCCGGCCGAGCGGCGCGAGGCCGTCCTGCTGTCGTGGGCCGACTCGTCGCTGAAGGAGCGCCGCGGCGCGTTCCACCAGCTGCGCCGGGCCGTGCTCGTGCACTACTACGCGCTGCCGGGCCCCGATGGCGCGAAGAGCCCGGTGTGGGAGGCCATCGGCTACCCGGGCCCGCTCGGGCCGAACACCGGCGCGCCGCCGAAGGCGCTCGAGCCGCTGCGCCCTGACGGGCCGCTGACGCTCGACTGCGACGTCGTCGTCGTCGGATCGGGCGCGGGCGGCGGCACCGCCGCCGGCGTCCTCGCGGCGGCGGGGCTGAGCGTCGTCATCGTCGAGGCCGGCGACTACTACGACGACGAGGACTTCGACGGCGGCGAGCTGTCGGGCCTGCGCAACCTCTACCTCAACGCGGGCGGCATGGCCAGCGACGACGGCTCGCTCGGCCTGGCGGCGGGCGCCTGCCTGGGCGGGGGCACCGTCGTCAACTACTCCACCTCGTTCCCCACGCCCACGAACGTGCGCGAGGAGTGGGCGGCCACGGGCGTCCCGGACTTCGCCGGCGAGGCGTACGAGCAGAGCACGCAGGCCGTGGTCGAGCGGCTCGGCATCAACGCCGAGCACAGCGCCGCGGGCGCGCGCGACCGCGTGATGGAGCGCGGGCTGCGCGAGCTCGGCTGGCACGTCGAGCCGATCGTGCGCAACGTCTCGCCGAAGTGCGACCAGGGCGTCAACTGCGGGCGCTGCGGCTTCGGCTGCCGGCTCGGCGCCAAGCGCTCCACGACGAAGACGTGGATCCAGGACGCGAGCGACGCGGGCGCGAAGATCCTCGTCCGTACCGAGGTCGAGAAGGTCCTGATCGAGGGCGGAGCTGCAGCGGGTGTCGAGGCGCGGACCGCGTCCGGCCACCCGGTGACCGTGCGGTCCCGCGCCGTCGTCGCCGCGTGCGGCGCGCTCCACACTCCCGCGCTCCTCAAGCGCTCGGGCCTGGCGAACAAGAACGTCGGCCGGCACCTGCGCCTGCACCCCGTCGGGTTCGTCGGCGCCGTGTTCGACGAGGACATCGAGCCGTGGGACGGCACGATGCAGGCGCGCTACTCGGACGAGCACGCCGACCTCGACGGTCGCGGCTACGGCGTCAAGTACGAGACGGGGCCGCTCAACCCCTCCCTCCTGCTGCCGTTCCTCCCCTGGCGCTCGGCGCACCAGCACGCGGAGCTGATGGGGGCGATCCGCTTCGCCGGCGGCGTGGGGATCATCGTGCGCGACCGCGACTCCGGCGAGGTGCGGGTGGGCCGCGACGGGCGGCCGATCGTCCGCTACCGCCTCTCCGACTACGACGCGCGCCACCTGCGCGCGGGGATCGAGGGCGGCGCGCAGATCCTCGAGGCCGCCGGAGCGCAGCACATCTGGTCGGGGCAGAGCGCGATGCCGGAGTACCGCCCGGGGAAGAACGGCGGGCTCTCCGGCTTCATGGCCGACGTCGACCGCGCGGGCTTCGCACCCGGCCAGGTGGCGCTCGGGTCGTTCCACATCATGGGCTCGGCGCGCATGGGCGGCTCGCCGTCGACGTCCGCGTGCACGCCCGCGGGCGAGACGTGGGAGGTGCGCAACCTGTTCGTCGCCGACGCCTCGACGTTCCCGACCGCGTGCGGCGTCAACCCGATGATCTCGATCGAGTCGACCGCGCACATGGTCTCGCGCGGGATCGCCGCGCGGCTTGGCTGAGACGGTCGAGCTCACGTTCGACCGCGCCGGGGAGGGCGGCTTCCCGCTCCTCCTCGTGCACGGCTGGCCGGAGACGCGGCGGATCTGGGCGCGCAACGTCCAGCCGCTCGCCGAGGCCGGCTTCGACGTCATCGCCCCGGACCTGCGCGGCTTCGGCGACAGCCCGCTCGCGCCCGACGGCCACTACGACCTCGCCGCGCACGCGCACGACCTGAAGGCACTCCTCGATCGCCTCGGTCTGGACGCGTGCGCCTGCGCGGGGGGCGACCTCGGCGGCGGCGTGATCATCGACCTCGGCCTGCGGTTCCCCGGGCTCGTCGTCCGGCAGGTCATCTTCAACTCGATCCTGCCGCTGCTGCCCGACCTGCCGGAGATCCCCCGGCGGACCCGCGCGGCGTCGGACTACTTCGTCCGCCAGGGCACCGACGCCGACGCGCTGGCGGCCGAGCTCGACACGCCCGACAAGCGCCGGCGCTACATCGCGACCTTCTACGGCTCGCGGTTCTGGGCGTCGCCCGGGACGTTCACGCCCGAGGACGTCGACTGGCACACCGAGCCGTTCGCCGACCCCGACAAGCTCCGCGCCGGCTTCGGCAACTACGAGAGCGCGTTCGGGAACCGCCCGCCGAGCGGGAAGCCCAGGTTCTTCGAACCCTCGCCGATCGAGACGCTCGTCCTCTACGGCCCCGACGACCACGTCATCTGGCCCGACTTCCCCGAGCGGGCGCAGCGCTGCTTCCCGCAGCGCGTCGGCCCGTTCGTCGTCACCGGCGCCGGCCACTTCCTGCAGTGGGAGCAGGCGGAGGTGCTGAACGGCGCCGTGCGCGCATTCTTGCGCGATCTACCTGCATAACGCGTACTCTTCGCGCATGGAGAACCAGGTCGCGCAGGCGTCGGCGCGCGTGGCCGACATCGTCGCCGCCGCCGAGCGCGCCGCGGACGAGCTGTACGCGCAGGCCGAGAAGCGCATGCGCGAGCGCATCGCGGAGGGCGAGCGGGCGGCCGCGAACCGCGTCGAGGCCGCGGAGAGCGAGGCGTTCGAGATCCTCGCCAACGCGCAGGAGCAGGCCGACCGGATCGTGCGCGAGGCGCAGGCGCGGGCGGACGAGATCCGCGACGCGGCGCGGCAGGACGCGCGCGAGATCGTGGGCGAGGCGTCGTCGGCGGCGCGGGGCGTGCTGCACGACGGCACCGAGCTGAGCGGGCACCTGCGCGAGCTGTCGGACTCGCTGCGCGCGAACGCCGAGCTGCTGCTGCGCGACGTGCGCGGCGCGCACGCCGAGATGAACGCCCGGCTCGACCAGGTCGTGCCCGATGCGTCGGCGCCGGATCGCGCCGGAACGATCACGACCGACCTCGACGTGCCCGAGTTCCACCCCGGCCGCCGCTAGCGAGCCGTCAGCCGAAGTGCCGGCCGAGGCCGAGACGCTCGACGGCGTCGCGGAACAGCGGGTCGTCGCAGCGCGACGGCGCGAGCTCGAAGGCGGCGTCGATCGCCGCGGGGTCGCCGCGGCGGGCGAGGCCCCGCACCGCTTCGACGCGGACGTCCTCCGAGTCGTCGCGCAGCCGCGCGGCCAGCGCGTCGCGCACGCCCGCGGCGCCATCCAGCTGCTCGGCGGCGAGCGCGAACGTCGCCCAGCTGCGCACCTCGTCGTCGGCATCGCGCGAGAGGAGCACGAGCGCCGCCACCGTGGCCGCCGAGCCGTCGGCCAGCTCGCCCAGCGCCTGCGCCACCGCGACCCGCACCTCGGTGTCCGCGTGGTCGGCCAGCGGGGCGAGCTCGTGCGCGAGCTGGGGCAGCTGGGTCCTGCCGAGCGCGCTCACGAAGTCGGCCAGCACCGCGCTCTTCACGTGGACGAACCACTGGAGCAGCGTCGCGGCCGACCGTGCCACCTCGATGTCGAGTACGTGTCTCATGACCCTGGACGCACCGATTGCTCAGCGCGCTGACCATACGCCCCGGCGAGGACGCGATCAAGTCCATCAACGCACGAGGGACGCAGAGGTCGCGGTGGTCGGACCGCAGCGCGGGCGATCAGGCTGCGGCGGGCACCTGGGTGCGGGGCGCGGCGTGGTCGCGGACGCGCCGGTCGAAGGCCAGCTCGGCCTCGAAGTCGGCGTCGTCGGCGTGCCGGAAGGCGACGCCCTTGGCCTGCAGCATCGCGATGAAGATCTCGACGAGCTCCCCGTCGAGCTGCTTGCCGCTCACGCGGCGCAGCTCCTCGATCGCCTCGGCCGAGGAGACCGGGTCGCGGTAGGAGTCGCGCGAGGTCATCACGTCGTAGGTGTCCGCGATCGAGATCATGCGCGAGAAGCGCGGGATGCTCTCCCCCTCGAGCCCGCGCGGGTAGCCGCGGCCGTCGTAGCGCTCGTGGTGGGCCCAGATGATGTCCGCGATCGGGCCGTAGCCCTCGACCTCGCGCACGACCTTCGCGCCCTGGTACGGGTGCATCTTGATGAGGCCCCAGTCCTCCTCGCTGAGCTTCGTGTCGGCGAGCAGGATGTGGTCCGGGAGGATGAACTTGCCGATGTCGTGCAGCAGGCCCGCGGTGTGCACGAGGTCCTGCTCCTCCTCGCTGCACCCGGCGGCCTTGGCCAGCTCGCGGGCGTACCGGGCGACGGCGGCGGAGTGGCGGGCCGTCATGCGGTCGCGCATCGACAGCGTGCGCAGCATCGCGGTGAGGACGCCGACCTGCAGCGAGGCGAGCTCCTCGGTGCGGCGCACCAGCTCGTCACCGCGGCGCTGCGAGAGCGCCAACTCCCGGAGCAGGTGCACGTAGAGGAAGAAGAGGGCGATCAGCATGCCGAGCGCGACGGGACCGAGGTGCGACTCGGCGTAGACGATGATGCTGGCGAGCAGGACCATCGCCGCCTCGGACGGCAGCAGCGGGACGATCACCTTGCGGACCTGCACGAAGAAGGGCACGCGGTCGAGCACGGCGGCAGCGCCGAACATCATCGTCACGTTGAGCAGGTGGGCGGCGGAGAAGCCGGCCACCACGGCGATCGCGAAGATCGGGTCGGTGGGGTGCGCGTCGAGCGCGCCGGCGACGCTCTCGATCAACAGGCCGCCGACGAGCCCGACGCCGGACATCGTGGCGAGCGTCGTCAGCGCGAACGGCAGGCGCGTGCGGCCGCGGGTGAGCCACACCGTGGTGGCCAGCAGGCCGAGGACCGCAGCCTGCGAGGGGCCGAGCAGCGCCATGGCGACCACGAGGCCGAGGAAGTCGCCCGAGATCGAGACGCGCCGCATCTCGAACTCGACGAAGTTCGCGACGACGACGAGGAAGGCCAGCAGCGCCAGCACGGACGGGTCCCACGTCCCCCGGCCGGCCAGCAGCACGGTGCCGACCAGCGACGCCGAGAGCGCGGCGGCACCGAACATGGAGAGCAGCGTGGCCCTGCGCACCCCCCTTCTATCGGGCGCATCATGCGCGGGCTTAAATGCGAAGCGGGGCACGAGGCCCCGCTCCGTCCAACTCGGGCTAACGAATCTTGTAGCTCATCCGTGCCCCCTCTTCGATTGTCAGTACGACCGCTGACCGGGACTCTGATCCGACCTTTAGCCCGTTACAAGACGATGGACGAAAGTACGAGCGACTGCAGCCCTCAAGCAGCCTTGATCGGGGGCCGATACGGGAGACGTGCATGCGATCGTGCAAGCCCTGCGCCTCCCCGGCTTCGGCCGGCTCGCGGTCACGTACACGCTGAACGAGGTCGCCGACTGGCTGGCGACGATCGCACTGTCCATCCTCGTCTACGACGCGACGCGCGACCCCCTCGCGACCACGGCGCTCTTCCTCTTCGCGAAGTTCCTGCCCGGATTCGTCGTCCCCGCGCTGTCGGCGCGCCTGGAGGGCGTCGGCATCAGCCGGCTCCTGGCCCGGCTGTACACCCTGGAGACGCTCGCGCTCGTGGTGCTGGCGGCCACGGCCGAGTCGTTCTGGCTGCCGCTCGTGCTCGCCCTCGCGCTCTTCGACGGCACGCTCGCCGCGGTGGCGCGCGCCGGCACGCGCACTGCGACGGTCGCGGTGCTCGAGCCACAGGACAAGCTGCGCGAGGGCAACGCCGCCCTGAACCTGGGCTTCTCGGCGATGAACGCGGGCGCGCCGCTTGCCGCCGGCGTCCTCGTCGCGCTGCTCGAGCCGCGCGCCGTGCTCGCGATCGCGGCCGCGGTGTTCGCGCTCATGGCGCTGCTGATCGGGACGGCGCGCGGGCTGCCCGCGGGCGAGCCCGAGAAGGCGGTGTGGCAGGAGCGCCTGCGCGAGGGCTTCGCGTACGTCCGCGCCGACGTGACGCTCCGGACCCTGCTGTTCGGTCAGGCGTGCGTGATGCTCCTGCTGACGATGGTCACGCCGATCGAGATCGTCTACGCGAAGGAGAGCCTGGACGCCGGCGACGTGGGCCTCGGCGCCCTCCTCACGTCGTGGGGCGCCGGCATGGTGCTCGGCAGCGTGCTCTTCGCCCGCGAGCGCGCCCGCTCGACGTCCAATCTCATCGTCTCGGCGACGCTCCTGCTGGCGCTCGGCTACGTGGGGATGGCGGTGGCGCCGGAGCTCGTGAGCGCGTGCGCCGCGTCCGCGCTGGGCGGCGTCGGCAACGGCGTGCAGTGGATCTCGGTCGTCACCGCCCTGCAGGAGGCGACCGAGGAGCGCTTCCAGGCGCGGGTCGCCGGCGTGCTGGAGGCGCTGATGATGATCGCGCCGGGGCTCGGGTTCGTCCTCGGCGGCGCGGTCACCGCGCTCCTCTCGCCGCGCGTAGCGTTCGGCGTCTCGGGCGGCGGCGTGATCGTGGTGATGCTGGTCGCGGGCGCGGTGCTCGCGCGCCGCGGGACCTTCGGCGCCCGCTCCCGTCCGGCGCCGGACGCCGCGGCTCCCGAGCCCGCGCGCTCCTAGTAGCGGTCGACGCTGTAGGGCGGGATCGTGTCGGGCTCCGGCTCGCCCGGCGTCGCCTTGGCGAGGATCATCGAGCGGTTGCGCTCGCCCCGCAGGTCGCCCGGATAGAAGACGAGCCCGAGCGCGAGGTGGTGCGTCGGGCCGTCGCCCGCCTGCGCCTCCTCCCACAGCTCCTGCTCGAGCTCGACCAGCCGGTCGTAGAAGGCCTGGATCTCGGCCCGCAGGCGCCGCCGGCCGGCGTCGCTGGTGACGAAGTGCGCCCGCGTGAGCAGCGAGTCGTGCTCCTCGGTGGCGCCGTTGACGAACGCGTGCACCGCGTCGTCGCCCAGCAGCCGGAGCATGCTCTCGGCGAAGAGCGCCCGCAGCTCCGTCCCCCCGCGCTCCTGCGCCTCCTCGGAGAGCTCGAGCGTCGCGATGGCCCGGTAATGCGTCTCGGTCGCGCCGCGGCGCGGCGTGCGGCTGACGACCTCCAGCAGCCCCGCGTCGAACAGCGCCTTCACGTGGTAGCTGACGCGGGCCAGCGGCTGCTCGAGGCGCTCGCTGAGCTCCTTCGCGCTGACCGCCTCGCGGACCGCCGCCGCGTAGATCCGCTGCCGCGTCGGATGGCTCAGCGCGCGGAGCATCTCGGCCTCGGTGAGCGCCTCGAAGCCGTGGCGCGGCCGCTGCTCGCCCGCGGTCGCCATCAGGAGGTGCCCCGCGCCAGGGCCCGCACCGCGAGGTCGATCTCCTGATCGCCCGCGAACGCCTCGAACGTCACGCCGATCGTCTCGGGCGCGTCGAGGCACGCGAGCAGGACGGCGGCGACGTCGTCGCGCGGGATCGGGCCCCGCCCGCCGAGGTCGGTCGACAGCGCGACGCGTCCCGTGCCCGCGTCGTCGCCCAGCGAGCCGGGACGGACGATCGTGTAGTCGAGCCCGCTGGCGACGAGCGCGGCGTCGGCCTCGGCCTTCGCCTGCAGGTAGGGCCGCATCGCGTTGCCGGCGCCGTCGGGATCGTGCGCGCCGATCGAGCTGACCATGACGTAGCGCCGGACGGCCGCGCGCTCGGCGGCGCCGATCAGCTTCAGGGCCGCGCCCAGGTCGACGGTCCGCTTGCGCTCGGGTCCGCTGCCCGGTCCGGCGCCGGCCGCGAACACCACCGCATCCGCCCCCGCGACGTGCTTGGCGATGCCCCGCGCCTCCTCGCGCTCGAGGTCGCACAGGACGGCTCCGGCGCCGACCGCCTCGACGTCCGCGACGTGCTCGGGGTTGCGGACGATCGCGCGGACGCGATCCCCCCGCGCGGCCAGCAGCGCCGCGAGCCGCAGCGCGACCCGACCGTGTCCTCCGGCGATCGCGACGTCCATGGTCCAACGCTACAATGCGGCGGACGCTGGGGCTGTAGCTCAGCTGGGAGAGCGTCTGGCTGGCAGCCAGAAGGTCAGGGGTTCGAGCCCCCTCAGCTCCACTTCACGAGGCCGCCTTCGGGCGGCCTCTTTCGTTCCCCTCCGCGAGGTCCGCGCAACCTTTCCCGGGCCGCCTCGTCTCACCGCCCATCACACCATCTTGGAGGAGATGCAGCGGTGAAGCTACTTCGATCCGTCCTGCTCGCAGGCGCCGGTCTCGGCATGCTCGCGGGTGCCCCGGCCGCCCCTGCGGCGGTCCAGAACAGCCAGTCCGGGTGGGCATGGGGCAACCCCCAGCCACAGGGCAACACGATCCGCGCGATCGACTTCGCAGCGGGCCGCACGTACGCCGTCGGCGACGCCGGCACGGGCCTGCGCAGCGACGACGGCGGGACCACGTGGTCCGGCATGGCGACCGGCACCTCGCTCGGCCTCGACCGCGTCCAGGCGGTCACGCAGGACGTCGTGATCGTGCTGGGCGGCGACGGCTGCGTGCTGCGGCGCTCCGACGACGGAGGGCGCACGTTCCGCAAGCTCTACGTGCTCGCCGAGGCCGGCTGCCCGGACCGCGTGCAGGTCGCCTTCTTCGTCGACCCGCGCGTCGGGTACCTCGTGCTGCGCGACGGGACCGTCCTGCGCACCACCGACGGCGGCGAGACGTTCGGCCGCACGCAGACCGCGGTTCCCGACACGCCTCAGCGCGGCGGCGGCGCCGCTCCGGCCGACGCGATCTTCACGAGCCCGGACACCGGCGTCGTCTTCCTCGGCGGCGGGAGCGTGGCGTACCGGACGACGGACGCCGGGACCTCCTGGCAGCGCGCCGACACCGATCCCGGGACCGTCCGGCGCGTCGAGCGCGTCGGCGCCGACACGCTGTACGCGACGGGCCCGGGCACGCTCCTGCGCTCGACCGACGCCGGGCTGACGTGGCGCACGCGCCCCGGCGGGGCCAACGAGGACCTGACCTCGATCAAGTGCGCGACGCCGCAGCTGTGCCTGATGACCGTCGCCCGCGGCGACGCGATCATCCGCACCGAGGACGGCGGCGAGACCCCGCCGCAGCGCATCAACACGACGCAGGGCGTGTTCGCGGCCGGCTTCGCCTCCCCCACCCGCGCCGTCGGCGCCGGGGCCGGCGGTGCCACCGTCACCTCCGACGACGAGGGGCGCACGTACGCGCCGGTCGGCGGCGACATCGGCGGCTCGTACCCGTTCGGCCTGCGCGCCGGCCCGAACCGCGACATCGCGTTCGCGTTGGGCGCGCGCGGCGACCTCGCGCGCACGACGGACGGGGGAGCCTCGTGGCGCCAGCTGCGGGTGTCGACGACGGCGGACCTGCTCGACGCGTCCTTCACGACGGCCGACGCCGGCTACGTCCTGGACCAGCGCGGCGGCCTGTTCCGCACCGCCAACGGCGGCCAGAGCTGGCAGACGCTCGACCCGGGCGCCGGCTCGGCCGCGTCCGTGCTCGCACTGGAGGGCGACGTGGTCCTGCTGTCGCGGCCGGGCGTCAAGCGCCAGGTCGGCAACGGCCGCTTCGAGCAGGTCTCGGGCCGGGCGCTGCGCGGCGGCATCGAGCGCCTCGACCGCGCGGGCGCCGGCGTCGTGGCCTTCGGCCGCACGCGCGCGGCGCTCTCCACGGACGCCGGCGAGACATGGCGGAGCGTCCCGCTACCGACCCGCAAGTCCGGGCGCCGGCGCGTCGCGATCCCCGTCGTCGACGTCGACTTCGTCGCGCCGCGGCAGGGCTTCGTCCTCGACGAGCTGTTCCGGATCTGGGCGACCCGCAACGGCGGGCGCACGTGGACGGAGCTCGCGGGGATCGGCACCGACCGCGCGCGCTCCCTCGTGATGACGGACGCCCTGAACGGCTTCGTGACCGTGCAGCAGTTCGCGGGCGACCCGACCGGCGCCTACGTAGTGCGGACCAGCGACGGCGGGCGCAGCTGGCGCCCGCAGCGCGTGTCCAGCGGCGGGTTCCCCGGCAGCGAGGCGGTCGTCGCGGCCGACGCGACCCGGGCCTTCGCCGTCACGAGCACGCCGGCCGCGGGCGACGGCGTCATCCGCAGCCTGTTCGCCACCTCGACCGGTGGCGACGCGGGAGAGGCCTCGCGGCTGACGGTCACCACGCGCCGGCGCACGCTGACGAAGAAGCAGCTCGCGCGCGCCGGCAACGCCGTCACCGTGAACGGCACGCTGCCCGGCGCGCAGGGCGGCGAGACGATCGCCGTCACGTGGCGGCGCCGCGGGTCGGTCACGTGGTCGACGACGACCGTCTTGGCGGGCGCCAACGACGGGTCGTTCACCGCCACGCTCCCCGGCGTCCGGTCGACCGTCCAGGTCGTGGCGCAGTGGGCCGGCGACTCGGGCCGCCAGGGCTCCGGGACGCCGGTGCTGACGGTGCGCGTGAAGTAGGCGCGCGGCGGAGCCCGTCCGGGCGCGGCCTACGCGGTCAGCGCCCGGGCGGGGACCTCGCCCCACAGCCGCTCGAGCGCGTAGAACTCGCGCGTCTCGGGCGTCATGACGTGGACGACCACGTCGAGGTAGTCCAGCAGGATCCAGCGCGCCTCCTGCTGGCCCTCCACGCGGCGGGGGAGCAGGCCGTGGTCCTTCTTCATGCCCTCGTGGATCCCGTCGTGGATCGCCTTGGTCTGGCGGTCGGTGTTGCCGCTGCAGACGAGGAAGTAGTCGGTGTAGCCGAGGACCTCGCGCACGTCGAGCGCGACGACGTCGATCGCCTTCTTGTCCGACGCGTAGCCGGCGATCGCCTCCACCATCTCGTCGGGCGTCATCGCCGGTACCACCCCTCCGCGCCGATCGTGCGCACGACGTCGTCGGGGACCAGGTAGCGGATCGGGCGCAGCTCGCGGACGCGGCGGCGGATGTCGCTGGATGAGATGTCGATGCGGCGCATGTCGAAGAAGCGGATCCGGTCGGGCGGGGCGAGCGGGCCGAGGCGCTCGGCGATGTCGCGCCGAGCGATCCCCTCGCGCTCGGCGACGCCGAGCGTGGCGAGCTGCAACAGGGCCTCCGGCTCCCGCCACGCGGGCAGGCTGTGGGCCATGTCGCCGCCGACGATGAAGGTCAGGTCGTCCCCCGGGGAGCTCGCATGGATCTCCCTCAGGGTATCGACGGTGTAGGAGGGGCCGCCCCGGTCGAGCTCCAGCCGCGACACGCCGAACCGGTCGTCCTTCGCCACCGCGAGCTCGCACAGGCGCAGGCGCTCCTCCGGGCCGGGGTCGTCCTCGAGCGGCTTGTGCGGCGGCGAGGCGACCGGCATGAGGAGGACGCGGTCGAGGCCGAGCTGGGCGTGGGCCTCCTGGCCGAGGATCAGGTGCCCGACGTGCGGGGGGTTGAACGTGCCGCCGAGGATCCCGAGGCGGAGGGGGTCAGCGGACGTGCCCGTCGCCCTCCACGAGGTACTTGTACGTGCACAGCTCGCGCAGCCCGATCGGGCCGCGGGCGTGGAGCTTCTGGGTCGAGTTGCCGATCTCGGCGCCCATCCCGAACTCGCCGCCGTCGGTGAAGCGCGTCGAGGCGTTGACGTAGACGCAGGCCGCGTCGACGCCGAGCTGGAACCTCCGCGCCGCCGCGAGGTCGCGGGTGACGATCGCCTCCGAGTGCCCGGAGCCGTGGCGGTTGACGTGCTCGATCGCCTCGTCGACCGAGTCCACGACCCCGACGGCGAGCGTCAGCGCGAGGTACTCGGTGTCCCAGTCCTCCTCCGTGGCCTCGGCGTAGCCGTCGCCGGCGATCGTGCGCGCACGGCCGTCGAGGCGCAGCTCGACGCCCTCCGCCGCCAGGCGGCGCAGGGCGCGCGGCAGGAGCTCGCGCGCGGCGTCGACGTGGACGAGCAGGGTCTCCGCGGCGTTGCACACGCCCGGGCGCTGCGTCTTGGCGTTGACGATGATCTCCTCGGCGCTGTCGAGGTCGGCCGACGCGTCGACGTACACGTGGCAGTTGCCGGAGGCCGCGTAGATCACGGGGACCGTCGCGACCGCCTCGAGCGCCTTCTTCAGGCCCTCGCCGCCGCGCGGGATGACGAGGTCGACGAGGCCGTTCTGGGTCGCGAGCTCGGCCAGCTCCTCGCGGCCGCCGCCCAGCAGCGTCACCGCGCCCTCGGGCAGCCCGGAGGCCTCGCCGGCGATGCGCGCGAGCAGCTCGTTGGAGTGCGCGGCCGACGACGACCCGCGCAGGACGATCGCGTTGCCGGACTTCAGGCAGAGCGCGGCGGCGTCGATCGTGACGTTCGGCCGCGCCTCGTACACGACGCCGATCACGCCGAGCGGCACGCGGACGCGGCGCAGGGCGAGGCCGTTGGGGAGCCGCTGCCCGTCGACGACCTCTCCCACGGGATCCGGCAGCGCGGCGATGTCGCGCACCTGCGCGGCGATCCCCGCGATCCGCCCCTCGTCGAGCCGGAGGCGGTCGAGCAGCGCATCGGTCAGCGCGGCTTCCCGCCCTGCCTCCATGTCGCGCGCGTTCGCCTCGAGGATCTCCGCCCGGCGCGCCTCGAGCGCGTCGGCGATCGCGTGCAGGGCCGTGTCCTTCGCGCCGCGGTCGAGCTGGGCGAGCCGGCGGGCGGCGCGCTTGGCGGCGACGCACAGCTCGGTGACGGATGGGGTGGTCGTCGCGGCCATCTACGCCAACACAAAATAGTCTCTGTGGACGGCCTCGTCGCCCGCGTCGGGGAACAGCGCCCGCACCTCGGCGCTCTTCAGGCCCTTGATCCGCCGCAGCTCCTCGGCCGCGAAGTTGACGATCCCCTTGCCGATCGGGCCGCTGTCGGCGACGACGTCCACCGCGTCCCCGGCGTCGAAGCCGCCGCGGACCTCGACGATCCCCACCGGCAGCAGCGACGTCCCGCCCTCGCGCAACGCGCGCGCCGCGCCGCCGTCGACGAGGACCGTGCCGTGCGACGCCTTCGCGTACTTCAGCCAGAGCTTGAAGGAGGACGTGCGCTCGGCGAGCGGCGCGAAGCGGGTGCCCTCCTCGTCGCCGGCCAGCACGCGCTTCAGGGCGCCGGGGCGCAGGCCGCTGCAGATGGTCGTCGGGATCCCCGCGGCGCTGGCCATCTCCGCGGCGCCGACCTTCGACCGCATCCCGCCGCTGCCCAGGACGGACGTCTCGCTGGAGATCGTCATCGCCTCCAGCGCCGCGTAGTCGGTGACCTCGGTGATGAGGCGGGCGTCGGGGTCCTTGTCCGGCGGCGCCGTGTAGAGCCCCTCGGTGTTGGTGAGCAGCACGAGCCGCTCGGCGCCGACGAGGACCGCGACCTGCGCCGCGAGGAAGTCGTTGTCGCCGAAGGTGATCTCGTCGGTGGCGGTCGTGTCGTTCTCGTTGATGACCGGCACGACGCGCCAGTCGAGCAGGCGGCGCAGCGTCTGGCGGGCGTTGAGGTAGTGCGTGCGCTCGCGCATGTCGTGGAACGTCAGGAGCACCTGTGCCGCCATCCGCCCGCGCTCGCGCAGCAGCTCGTCGTAGACGCGGAACAGCTTGCCCTGCCCCACCGCGCTGGCGGCCTGCAGGTCGGCGATCGCGGCGGGTCGCCCGCCCAGCTCCATGATCCGCATCCCGCGCGCGATGGCGCCGCTGGTCACGATGACGCCGTCGCGCAGCTGGGCGACCTCGTCGCAGATGCGGGCGAGGACGTCCTCGCGCAGCGTCCCGTCGTCGTGCGCGACGATGCTCGAGCCGATCTTGACGACGGTCGCGCTCACGACGCGGGATCGAGCTCGAACGTCTGGCCGGCGATCTCGACCTCGTCGCCGGGCTGGAAGCCCTCGTTCTCCAGCGCCTGGATGACGCCGATGCGGTCAAGGCGGTGCTCGACGTGGGCGGCGGCCTCCTCGTTCTCGACGTCGAAGCGCTGCAGCAGGCGCTCGACGCGCGGGCCCGAGACGCGGAAGGCGCGCTCCCCCGTGCGCTGCACGGTGAACCCGCGGTCGCCCCCGGGGCGGAACACGCGGTGCTCGGCGAGCGGCTCGAGGTCGATGACGTCCTGCGCGGTCGGCGCGTCGACCGGCACGCGGCGCAGCAGCTCGGTCTTGAGGTCCTCGAGGCCGTGGCCGGTCGCGGCCGAGGTGATGAGGACGGGGGCGTCGCCGAGCCGCGCGCGCCACTGCCGCGCCGCCCTCTCGGCCTCCTCCGCCGGCACCAGGTCGGCCTTGTTCAGCGCGAGGATGCGCGGCAGGCTCGCGAGGCGCTCGTCGTAGGCGGCGAGCTCGGCCTCGATCGTCGCGAAGTTCTGCTCGGGGTCGCTGCCGTCGAGCGGGGCGAGGTCGAGGACGTGGACGAGCAGCCGAGTGCGCTCGACGTGCGCGAGGAACTCGTGGCCGAGCCCGGCGCCGCCGCTGGCGCCCTCGATCAGGCCCGGGATGTCGGCGAGGACCAGCTGGCGGTCCTCGGCGTCGAGGGTGCCGAGGACCGGCTCGAGCGTCGTGAACGGGTAGTCGCCGACCTTCGGGGCCGCGCGCGTCAGGCGGCCGAGGAGGCTGGACTTCCCGGCGTTGGGCAGGCCGACGAGCCCGACGTCGGCCAGGAGCTTGAGGCGCAGCTCGATCCAGCCCTCGTCGCCCGGGAGCCCGCGCTCGGAGAAGCGCGGCGCCTGGCGCGTCGGGCTGGCGAAGTGCTTGTTGCCGCGGCCGCCGGGCCCGCCGCGGGCGACGACGATGCGCTGGCCCGGCACGGTGAGGTCGTAGCTCGTGCCGTCCTCCAGGCGCGCCTGGGTGCCGGGCGGCACGCGCACGACGAGGTCCTCGCCCTTGCTCCCGTGCCGGAGCGCGCCCTCGCCGTGCCGTGCGCGCTGCGCCTTCCAGTGGGCCTTGCGCTTGAAGGTCTGCAGGTCGCGCAGCGAGCCGTCGCAGAGCAGCACGACGTCGCCGCCGCGACCGCCGTCGCCGCCGTCCGGGCCGCCCTTGGGGACGTGGGCCTCCCGGCGGAAGCTCAGGCAGCCGTTCCCGCCGGCACCGCCCTGGACGAAGATGCGCGCCTTGTCTGAGAGCACCCCCACAGGATGACGCGCCGGCGCCGGGACCCCCCTGCGGCGCCGGCGGCACCCCGTGCGCGACTACTGTCCGGGCATGGCCGACGACCCCGTCTTTCTCATCACCGGCGCCTCCACCGGCATCGGCGCCGCCACCGCCCGCCTCGCCTCCGAGGCCGGCTATCGCGTGGTCCTCGCCGCGCGCTCGGAGGACAAGCTGCGCGGCCTCGCGGAGGAGCTGGGCGGCGACGACCGGGCGCTGGTGGTGCGCTGCGACGTGACGGAGTGGGCCGACAACGAGGCGATGGTCGCGGCGGCGCTGGAGGCCTACGGGCGGATCGACGTCGTCTTCGCGAACGCGGGCTTCGGCGCCGCGCGCGGGTGGCTGAAGGAGACGCCGGAGCACTGGCGCTCGATGGTGCTCACGAACGTCCTCGGGGCGGCGTACACGACGCGCGCGGCGCTGCCGGCGGTGATCGAGGCGCGTGGCCACGTCCTGCTGACGTCGTCGGTGGCCGGCCGGCGGGCGCTGAAGGGGTCGCTCTACTCGTGCACGAAGCACGCGGTGACGGCGATGGCGGAGGCGCTGCGCCAGGACGTCAACGAGACCGGCGTCCGCGTCACGTCGATCGAGCCGGGGATGGTCGACACGCCGTTCTTCGACAACGGCGCCGGCGAGGGGGCGCTTCAGGCCGAGGACATCGCGCGGGCCGTGATGTACGCGGTCGCGCAGCCCCCGCACGTCGACGTGAACGAGATGCTGATCCGGCCGACCGCGCAGCCGACCTAGACGACGCCTCAGTCCCCGGCGGGGTCGTCGCGCGAGTGGCGGGCGTCGCCGTCTTCGGACGCCGCGCCGGGCCGACCGGCCGGCGGGGCGCCGTCGCGCGAGGTCAGGTGCTTGGCGTGCGCGCGGCCGGTGAGGGTCGGCGCCCAGGTCCGCGCCTCCTCGCCGTGGCCGGCGACGAGCCGGCGCCGCTCCAGCCCACGGAGCGCGAGCGTCGTCGCGCCGTGCCGCAGGCCGCTGCGGACCGCGACGTCCGCGGCCGACGCCTCCTCCCCCAGCCCCGGGCAGAGCGCCGCGAGCGCGACCAGCGAGCGCTCCTGCGCGAGCGTCAGGGGTCGTTGCGGAGGGATTGCGGCGGTGCGGCTGAACCGGTTCATTTGCGATAGCGCTCAGAAGGGGTTGATCTATAAACGAGGAACCCTGAGCATTCGTGCCGCGGACTCTAGCGCGTACGCGCCAGCGGTGCGCCGCGGCTGGCCAGCCAGCCAACCCTCGCAATGGAGCTTGCAGAGCGGGCGCGCCTAGAGGGTCAGTCCTGCGCGGCGACCGCGCGCGAGAGGGCGAAGCCCGCGGCGGCAGCGCCGCCCGCGAGCGCCATCCCCAGCGCGCCGCGCAGCGGCGGCAGCTCGTCGCGAACCGTCGCGGCGGCGGTGAAGTCGACGGCGTCGCAGGCCGCGGTGGCCGACAGCCACCGCCGGCCGACCTCGGGCCGGTCGATCGTGTGGAGGAGCATCCCTCCGAGGAGGACGTCGCGGGCGCCGAGGGCGCGGGCGAAGACGGTGGTGCCGGGCCGCAGCGCGTCGGCACCGATCCACATCGCGCCGGCCGTGCACGGCGCGACGACGCAGGCGGCGCCGATCGCGATGCGACCGAAGGCGAGGGCGCGGGCGGCGTCGCGCGGGCTCATCGCGCGGCCGCCATCGCGGCGCTACTCCGCGGCGGTGGTGAGCTCGGCGGTCGCCGGGTCGGCCGGGAGGACCGACACGACGCGGCCGCGGCGGCCGGTCGTGAACGTCACGACGCCGGCGCTGCGGGCGAAGAGGGTGTCGTCGCGGCCCATGCCGACGCCGTCGCCGGCCTTGAAGCGCGAGCCGCGCTGGCGCACGATGATCTCGCCGCCCGTGACGACCTGACCCGCGAACACCTTCACGCCGAGGCGCTGGGCGTTCGAGTCGCGGCCGTTGCGGCTGGAGCCAAGACCCTTCTTATGAGCCATTCGAGACCTTCGTCACTTCGATGCGGGTCAGCTCCTGGCGGTGGCCCGCCGTGCGCTTGTACCCCCGCTTGGGCTTGAACTTGAAGACGCGGATCTTCGGACCGCGCAGATGCTCGACCACGCGCGCCTGGACCTTCACCTTGCCGAGGCCCTTCGCGTCGAACACCGTGTCGCTGGAGCGGAAGAGCACCGGCTCGAGGTCGACGGTGTCGCCCGCGTCCGCGCGCAGACGCTCGACGAGGAGCTTCTGCCCCTCCTCGACGCGGTACTGCTTACCGCCGGTCTTGACGATCGCGTAGGCCATTGCAGACGAAACGGCGCCACGGCGGCGCCGAGTGATGGAGTGTAGCGAGCGTCATGCCGCCCCAACTCCTCCGCGTCCCGCTCCCCGGCGACGTGCCAGCAGAGCACGCCGTGATGCTCGTCAGCGGCGATTCTCGGCCCTTCGCGCTGGTCGGGAAGTGGGCTTCGAGCGGCGCGATCTGCGGGTCGGAGCCGGTCCGGGCTGGTGAGGGTGGGGAGTGGTTCGGCCTGGCGTCGCATACCGACGCTCAGGTGACACACACCGCGGTCGGGGGCGGGTGGTTCGGCGTCCTGGGCTTCCAACTGGGGCGCCACATCGAGCGGATCGGGGACCCGCCGCCGCGACCCGTTCCTGCGCCTCCCTCACTGATGCAGTTCTACGACCACGTCCTGCGGCGCGACAAGGACGGGCGGTGGTGGTTCGAGGCCCTGTGGACGGAGGAACGCGACGCGGCGCTGAACGAGCGGCGCGAGGAGCTCGCGGAGCGGCTGGCGCGCGGCGTGGAGGGACCGCGAAGGGTCCTGACCGAGCCGTGGCGGTCCATCCCCGGCCCGGAGGGGCATGCGGCGGCGGTCCGAAGCGCGAAGGCGCGCATCGCGGCCGGCGACCTCTTCCAGGCGAACCTGACGGTGAGGCTGGAGGCGCGCCTGGAGAGCGGGCGCGCGGAGGACGTCTTCGCCCGCGGCGTCGAGGCGCTGCGCCCCGACCGCGCCGCGTTCGTCGCCACCGACGGCTACGCGGTGGCCAGCCTCTCACCAGAGCTGTTTCTCGAGCGCAAGGGACGGCAGGTCAGGAGCGCGCCGATCAAGGGCACGTCCCAGGAGCGGGACGGGCTGGCCGCCAGCACGAAGGACCGCGCCGAGAACGTGATGATCGTCGACCTCGTCCGCAACGACCTCGGGCGGGTCTGCGTCCCGGGGTCGATCGAGGTCCCGGCGCTCGCCGAGCCGCGGCCGCACACCGGCGTCTGGCACCTGGTCAGCGAGGTCACGGGGACGCTGCGCGACGACGCGACCGACGCCGACCTCCTGCGCGCGACCTTCCCGCCCGGCTCGGTCACCGGCGCGCCGAAGGTCGCGGCGCTCGACGTCATCGCCGAGCTCGAGAGCACGGGCCGCGAGGCCTACACCGGCGCGATCGGGTTCGCGAGCCCGGTGGCGGGCCTCGAGCTGAACGTCGCGATCCGGACGTTCGAGGTCGCCGGCGACCGCGTCTGGCTCGGCGCGGGCGGCGGGGTCGTCGCCGACTCCGATCCTGAGGCCGAGGCGCGGGAGGCAGCGACGAAGGCAAGGCCGCTCCTCGACGCGATCGGCGCGCGCCTCGCCGAGCCCCGACGCCGGCCGAAAGGCGCCCCCGCCCCACTCCGCCTCGGCCCGAAGCCGATCCCGAGGCCCGACCCCTCGCACGGAGTCTTCGAGACGATCCGCGCCCGCGGCGGCAAAGCGCTTCGGTGGGGGGAGCACCTCGTGCGGCTGGCGCGGAGCGTGGAGGCGCTGTACGGGGCGCAACTCGGCGCGGAGGCGGCGCGGCTCGTCGCGGAGGCGGCAAAGGAGGCCGGTGACGGGCGCGTGAGGATCGACGCGCGACCGGAGCACAGAGGGGTCGCGCTGGAGGTGCAGAGTGGGCCGCTGCCGAGGCCGGAGGAGATCAGGTTGGAGGCAGTGTGCGTGCCGGGAGGGCTGGGCGAGCACAAGTGGGCCGACCGCAGGCTGATCGACGCCCTGACCGAGGCGACACAGCCCGCGCTCCCGCTCCTCGTCGACCTCGACGGCATCGTGCTCGAAGCCGCGCGGTCGAACGTCTTCCTCGTCGAGGGGGACCGGCTGATCACGCCACCCCTGGACGGGAGGATCCTCCCCGGCGTCGGCAGAGCGGAACTGGAGGCGATCGAGGAGCACTTCGACCTCGACCGCCTCCACGCGGCCGACGCCGTGCTGATCGTCAGCGCGCTGCGCGGCCCTCAGGAGGTCCAGGAGGTGATCGCCTCGACGATCTCCTCCGGCGCCTCCTCCTGGATGTAGTGCCCGACGCCCTCGAGCGTCACGGTCTTGTGGTCGGGGAACAGCGCCTCCCATCGCTCGCGGATCCCCGGTCGCGAGAACGCGACGTCGCTGTCCGGCCACACAATCAGCGCGGGCCGGTCGCGCAGGGGCTCCAGCCCCTGCTCGACGCCGCGCAGGAACGCCCGCGACCCCATGATCTCGCGCGGGAAGACCCACGTCGGGATCCGCGACTCGGGCGTCGGGAACGACGCGGCGTAGTGGTCCAGCGCGCCCGACGGGAACGGCCGGCGCACCGACCGGCGCATGACCGTCGTCGCGAAGAAGTTGCGCCGCAGGATGAGCCGGCGCCCGATCGGCCCGCCCAGGAACGCCGAGAACGCCCGCGTGCCCGCATCCTCCATCGGCCACGCCCACGTGTTGCCGACGACGAAGCGCGAGAACCGCGACGGATGCCGTCCCGCCACCGCGAACCCGATCGGCCCGCCCCAGTCCTGCACCATCATCGTGACGTCGCGCAGGTCAAGCTCGACGACGAAGCGCTCCAGCACCGCGGCGTGCTCGACCGGCGTGAAGCCGTAGCCCGGCGGCACCGGCGAGCCGCCGAACCCCGGGTACGACGGCGCGATGCAGCGGAACCGGTCGCGGAGCCCCGCGATCACGTTCCGGTACAGGTACGACGACGTCGGGTTGCCGTGGAGGAGCAGCAGCGGCGGGCCGCTGCCCTCCTCGACGTACTCCATCACTCCGGCGCGGGCGCGGTCGCGGCCTTCCTGCGTCGCCCGCCGCGCCGGCCGCGGCGCCGCTTCGGCCCGTCGCCGTCGTCGGACGTCGCCGCGGCGGCCGCCACCTCGACCGGCTCGCCGTCGTCGCCGAGCAGCACGGCGGTCGCGGCCGTCCGCCCCACCTCGGTCAGCCGCACGAGCCGCTTGGAGCCCACCAGCGGCCCGGCCCCGACCACGCTGATGACGTACCCGTCGATCTTGGCCACGGCGTCGTCGACGTTGTACATGTGCGGCTCGATGATCTCGACGAGCACCTCGTCGCCGTCGCGCCACGGGATCGCCTTGTCGGCGACCTCCTCGCGCGAGCCCTCGAGCACCACGTCGAAGTGGTCGAGCGGCAGCCCCTCCGAGCCGGTGAAGTGGAAGAAGCGCCCGGTCTCCTCCTCCAGCGCGTGCAGCACGCGCGCCTGGTCGCCGGTGAACTGCGCGCTCACGCGCGGGTTCATCTGCACGAGGAACGCCTCGACCTTCGCGTCGGCGTGCTTGGCGACGTCGCGCAGCCGGCGCTCGAACTCGATCGCGATCGTCTCCTCGGACTTGATGACGCCCTCGCCGTCGCACGTCGGGCACGCGCGGGACATGATCTCGCGGACGCCCTCGGTCACGTTCTGGCGCGTCATCTCGACTAGGCCGAGCTTGGAGATCTCGGCCGTGAACGTCTTCGTCCGGTCCTCCTCCAGCGACTTGCGCAGCGTCTTCAGCACGGCGTCGCGGTTGCGCGCCCGCGACATGTCGATGAAGTCGATGACGATGATGCCGCCGATGTCGCGCAGCCGCAGCTCGTTGACGACCGCCTCGGCCGCCTCGAGGTTCGTCTTGAGGATCGTGTCCTCCAGGCGCGCGTTCTTGCCCTTGCCGGTGAACGAGCCCGAGTTGACGTCGATCACCGTCAGCGCCTCGGCGTAGTCGATCATCAGGTAGCCGCCGCTTGGCAGGTTCACCCGCCGCTCCAGCAGCCCCTCGATCACCTCGTCGACGCCGAACTTCTCGAAGAGCGGGACGTCGGGGTCGGAGTACAGCTCGATCTGGTCGACCAGCTCGGGCCCGGTGCGGGTGAAGAACGAGCTCAGCCGCTGGTGCTGCTTCTCGTCGTCCACGATCGCCCGCTCGAAGTCGGCCGAGAAGATGTCGCGCACGACGCGCACCGAGAGGTCGGCCTCCTGGAAGACCATCGCCGGGGCCTTGGCCTGCGCGACCCGCTGCTCGAGGACCTCGTAGAGCTTGTGGAGGTACATCATCTCCCGCTCGAAGTCCGCCCGCTTGGCGCCCTGCGCCGCGGTGCGCACGATCGCGCCGCCGCCGCCGAGGTCCAGGCCGCGGACCTCCTTGCGCAGCCGCTCGCGCTCCTTGTCCTCCAGTCGCTTGGAGACGCCGATGCCCTCGCCCGTGGGCGCGTAGACCATGTAGCGCCCGGCGATGGTGAGCTCCATCGACAGGCGCGCGCCCTTCGTCTTCAGCGGGTCCTTGACGACCTGCACGACGATCTCCTGGCCCGGCTTGAGGAGGTCGGTGATCTTCTTGCCGCCCTCCTTGCCGCGCCCGCGCCGCGGGGTCTCGACCCCGGGCAGCACGATCTCGTCGACGTGCAGGAAGCCGTTCTTGTCCAGCCCGATGTCGACGAACGCGGCCTCCAGGCCGGCGAGGACGTTGTCGACGACGCCCTTGTAGACGTTGCCGACGATCGACCGCTGGCCGCGGCGCTCGAGGTAGAGCTCGGCGACACGCCACTTGCGCGCCCCCTTCTCCTTCTCGAGCAGTGCGACGCGGGTCTCCCCGCGGTCGACGCTGACGAGCACTTGCTTCTTCACGGAAGTAGTCCTTTTCGAGATGCACGTGCCTGCACGTGGATCGATTGGAGGAGCCCGACGGCGAGGAGCGTCGTAAGCACCGACGAGCCGCCGTAGCTCATGAGGGGAAGCGGGATGCCCGTGATGGGCATGATCCCGATGTTCATCCCGACGTTGACGAAGACCTGGAACAGGATCATCGCGACGATGCCGCCGGCGATCACCGCCCCGTAGAGGTTCTTGGCCATCGTGAGGATGCGCAGGGCCCGCCATATGAGGAGCGCGTACAACGAGAGGACGAGTGCCGCGCCGACGAAGCCCCACCGCTCGCCGACGACGGCGAAGATGAAGTCCGTGTGCTCCTCGGGGAGGAACTTGAGCGTGGTCTGCGTTGCCTCTTCGCCGCGACCGGTCCGCTCCCCGGACCCGATCGCGATCACCGACTGGTTCTGCTGATAGCCCGCGTCGCCCGGGTCGCCGCTCGGGTGCAGGAACGAGGTCAGGCGCTCGGCCTGGTAGGAGTGCAGCACCGTCACGCCGAGCTTGGGCGCCACGACGAGCGCGAGCGAGATGGCCGCCGCTCCCAGAGCGAGCAGCCCGACGAAGTGCCGCCACGACGTCCCGGCGCAGAACAGCGCCGCGAAGACGATGACGACGTACACCATCGCCGACCCCAGGTCGGGCTGGATCATCACCAGCGCGGCCGGGAACAGCGTCATGAGCACCGCCCATGCGGTGGTGTCGCGCTCGTTGAGGCGGCGCGACCGGTCGACCAGGAACGCGGCGAGGGCCAGGCACAGCAGCACCTTGCCGATCTCGGAGGTCTGAAGCTCGATGGGTCCGACGTCGATCGCGCGCCGCGACCCGCGCGTCACGCCGCCGAGGGCGATGACCGCCACGATCAGCGTGATCATCAGCCCGTAGACGCCGTACTTCAGCTCGCGCAGCCGCGAGTAGTCGACCTGGCTGACGAGCAGCGCGACCACCAGGCCGATCGCGAAGAAGACGCCCTGGCGCCCGGCGAGCTCGGAGTTCGTCGTCGCGTCGATGGTGACGAGCGAGCAGACGGCGAGGCCGAGGACGGCGAGCAGGAGGATCGGGTCGATGCGCAGCAGGCCGGGCGCGGCGGAGCGCGGCGCGGCGCGGCGCCCGAGGCGCTCCGCGCCCGGATCGAGGATCGGCGACGTGGCCATCAGCGCGTGTGGCTCCCGCCCGGGGCACAGGGTGCGTTCACTCGGTACCACGATCGCAGGATCCGGCAGACGGTGGGTGCGGCCCGCTCGGCGCCGAAGCCGCCGCGCTCGATGGTGGCCGCGACGACGATCGGGCGGTTGGCGTCGCGGACGATCGCGACGTACCACGACTGGTCGCCCTGCGGCGTCTCCGCGGTGCCGGTCTTGCCCATGACGGAGTAGCGGTCGTGCGGCCAGCCCTCGAAGACCGGGGTCGACGTGCCGCCGGGTTCCTGCGCCGCGCGGCGCAGGCCGTCGAGCACCGCGTCGACGTAGGCGCGCTGGATCTTGACCTTCCGCGCGGCGGTCGAGGGGATCTCCTGCACGGGGCGGCCGGCGCCGTCCTGGATCTCCAGCCCGATGTGCGGGCGCGGCACGCGGCCGTACTCGGCGATCGTCGAGTAGGCGACGGCCATCTGCAGCGGCGAGATCTGCACCTCGCCCTGGCCGACCGCGAGGTTCGCGTTGTCGCCCAGGTTGTAGTCGCGGATTTCGAGGACGTAGCAGGGGATGTCGTCGTTGCCCGGGCGGCACTTGCGCTCGAGCTTGTTGATCCGGTCGCGCCACGCCTTGCCGGGGATCAGGCCGCGCCGCTCGTCGGGCAGGTCGATGCCGGTCCGGTGCCCGAGGCCGAGCGCCTTGGCCCACTTCTGCAGGCGCTCGCCGCCGATCCGGAACAGGTTCATGCCCTGGATGTAGTAGTAGACGTCGGACGACACCTTCAGGGCGCTGTACAGGTTGACCGCCCCGTTGGGCACCTCGCCGGCGTTGCACTTGGGCTGGTCGCCGACCGTGATGCAGCCGGGGTCGTTGATGCTCGCGTCCGGCGTCAGCGTCCCCTCCTCCAGCCCGGCGATCGACGTGATCGGCTTGAACGTCGACCCCGAGGGATACAGGCCGCCGATCGCGCGGTTGTAGAGCGGCGAGCCGCTGGCCTCGGAGTTCAGCTCCGCGAACTTCGTTGTGCTGATCGGCTTGGCGAAGATCGAGGGGTCGAACGTCGGCATCGACCCGAGGGCGTAGACCTCGCCGTTGCGCGGGTTCATCGCGACGAAGGCGCCCGGCAGGCCGCCCCCGATCTGCGCGATCGCGTCCTGGCCGGCCTGCTGGAGGCGCGCGTCGAGCGACAGGCGCAGCTGGCGGCCGGGGATCGGCTCGCGCCGGCCGACCGGGCGGTCGCTGGAGAAGCGCCCGTTGGCGTCGACGCGCAGCACGTTCGCGCCGTTGCGCCCACGCAGGTAGCGGTCGTACGTGTACTCCACCCCGGCCTTGCCGACGATCGTCCCCTGCTCGACGCCGCGGTTGCGGCGCTGCCTGAGCTCCGAGGGCCCGATCTCGCCGACGTAGCCGAGCACCTGTGCGGCGAGGCTGCTGCGCGGATAGCTGCGCAGGTAGACCGGGTCGACGTCGACGCCGGGGAACTTCTCCTTGCGCTCCTTGAGGTAGTTCATGACCGCGCGCGGGACGTCGGAGCGCACGGTCACCGAGCTGTAGGGGACGACCGCGAGCTGCTCGATCGCGCGGCGCTGGATCGTCGACGGCTTCATCCCGAGCACGCGGCCCAGGCGCGCGAAGCGCTGGCGCAGCTCCGCCGTCGGCGGCGGCGGGATCGGCGCGGGGTTGACCTTCGCCACCTTGATCGGCTTGGCCTTCCTGCGGTTCTTGCGCCCGCGCCGGCGCTCGGCGCGCGCCCGGGCCGCCTTGGCGGCGTTCAGCCGCCGGGTCATCTCCTGCCCCCACTCCGCGGCGGCCGCGATCTCCTCCTCCGGCATCGCCTGCGGGTGCAGCTGCACGACGATCGCGCGGCGGCTGCTCACGAGCGGGCGTCCGGTGCGGTCGACGATGTCGCCGCGCGCCGCCTGGACCGGCACGTCGCGCGTGCGGTTCTCGCGCGCCTCGACGAGGTACTGGTCGCCGCTGAGCACCTGCAGGAACCAGAGGCGGAAGAAGATGACCGCGAACAGGGCGAGCGCGATCCCGCCGAGCACGGCGACGCGCAGCGCGAGCTGCGGGGTGATCGGCGGGCGCCTGTCCTCGGGGTTCACGGCTGGATCAGCGGGGAGAGAGGGGACGAGGGACGGCGACGCCGCCGGCGGGGAGAGTCCGGGAGGGCCGGCGCGAGGACGCGCCGCACGAGCGCATGGACGGGCAGCGCGATCAGCGTGTTGATCAGCACCGTCGCGAGGATCTGGCGCAGCAGCTCCAGGCTCACCGGCGCCTTGACGCCGAGCAGGAACTGCATGAGCGAGAAGACCACGAGCGCGACCGCGGTGCCCGCGGCGCCGGCGGCGAGCGGGAGCAGCGAGGCGCCCGGGTCGCGGACCGTCTCGCGCAGGCGACCGGCGAAGTGCCCGACGATGACCAGCACGAGCGACGAGACGCCGAGCGTCTGCAGGAGCGCGAAGTCGACGAACAGGCCGACGGAGAAACCCATGACGGCCCCGGGGATCGGGCCGGCGAGCAGGCCGACGGACACGACGATGAGCGGCGCGAGGTCGGGGGTCGCGCCGAGCAGCGAGAGCTGGGACACCGCGGCGATCTGCACGAGCACGGCGACCACGCCGAGGATGGCGAGGCGGAGCGTGAGCTGCGCGGTGTCCTGGGTCACGACGCCGGCCTCGTGACGATCTGGACCCAGTCGAGGCGGCGCAGGTTGGCGAAGGGCCGGACGCGCACGGTGCCGTCGTCGGCGTCGACGTCGGTCACGCGGCCGATCGGGATCCCCTCGGGGAAGAACAGCGGGAAGCGCTGCGACGTCGTGCCGGCGGTGACGACGGTCTGGCCCTCGCGCGGGTCCGCGTCGCGCGGGAGGAAGTTCAGGCGCAGGTCGCGCGGGTCGCCCACCGCGGTCTCCAGGACGCCGGGGGCGCCGGTCTCGTTGAGCTTGGCGGACACGCCCGACTGGCCGTCGGTGATGAGCAGCACCTGCGCGCTGCCGCCGGATGCGACGCGGACGCGCCCGACCAGCCCCGCGCCGTTGATCACGGGATCGCCCTCGCGCACGCCGTCGCTCGTGCCCTTGTTCACGGTGACGGTGGAGTACCAGACCGTCGGCGAGCGGCCGTAGACGCGCGCCTCGACCAGGCCCTGGTCGTCGAGCCCGATGTTGTCGTCCATCGCCAGGAGCTTGCGCAGCTGCTTGTTCTGCTCCTCGGCGCCCTGCGCGGCGATCAGCTCGCGACGCAGCCGGTCGCGCTCTTTCTTGAGGTCCTCGTTCTCGCCCTTCGCGTCGAGCGTGTCGCCGACCCACCCCGCCGCGTCGCGCACGGGCTTCAGGACGCTCGAGGCGCCTTCCTGGATCGGTCCGAGGACCTCCAGGGCTCCGCGCTCGATCGAGCGCAGCCCGTCACCGAACGAAGCCGTGACGAGGATCAGGGAGGCGGCGACGAGCAGCCCGAGGACTGCCCGGCGGCGCCGGACCGTCTTCCTGTCGTACACGTGGGTGAAGTCTCCAAAGCTTGTGCTCCGCGGGGCGTGTGCCCCACGCTAGAACCTACGACGCGGCTTGCCGCGCGAATTCTTGTTGGTGCGGTGGATCACCTCGAACTCCTCCAGGGACCGCCCGCTCCCGACCGCGACGCACGTGAGCGGCGACTCGGCGAGGTGGGCGGGCATCTGGGTCTCCTCCCGCAGGCGCTCGTCCAGCCCCTGAAGGAGGGAACCACCCCCCGCGAGCATGATCCCGCGATCCATGATGTCGGACGCCAGTTCCGGCGGCGTCCGGTCGAGGGTCTCCTTCACCGCGTTGACGATCTGGGAGACGGGCTCCTCGAGCGCCTCGCGGATCTCCTCGCTGGTCAGCACGACGGTCTTCGGCAGGCCCGACACCATGTCGCGCCCCCGGATCTCCGCCTGCACCTCCTCCTCCATCGGGTACGCGGACCCGATCTCCAGCTTCACCTCCTCGGCCGTCTGCTGGCCGATCAAGAGCTTGTACTCGCGCTTGGCGTAGTTGATGATCGCCTCGTCGAGCTCGTCGCCGCCGACGCGGATCGACTGGCTGACGACGATGCCGCCGAGCGAGATCACCGCGACCTCGCTCGTGCCGCCGCCGATGTCGACAACCATCGAGCCCGTCGGCTCGCCCACCGGCAGCCCGGCGCCGATCGCGGCGGCCATCGGCTCCTCGATCAGGTAGGCCTGGCGGGCGCCTGCACTGAGACAGGCCTCCTCCACCGCGCGCTTCTCCACCCCGGTGACGCCGGAGGGGACGCAGACGACGACGCGCGGGTGCGCCCACCGGTTCTGGTGGACCTTCTGGATGAAGTGGCGCAGCATCTCCTCGGTGACGTCGAAGTCGGCGATGACGCCGTCCTTGAGCGGGCGGATCGCCTGGATCGTCCCCGGGGTGCGGCCGAGCATCCGCTTGGCCTCGATGCCGACGGCGTGGACCTCGCCGCTGCGCGAGTCGATCGCCACCACCGAGGGCTCGGACAGCACGATGCCGCGGCCGCGCACGTAGACGAGCGTGTTGGCGGTGCCGAGGTCAACCGCCATGTCGCGGCCGCCGAAGCCTGTGAGGTAGCTGAAGAAACCCATGCTGAGCGGGAAAAACGGTCTGCAATCTACCGCGCGGACCCCACCAGCCCGGGCATCCGGGCGAGGAGTTGCGCGACCGGCAGACCGACCACGTTGAGGTAGTCGCCGTCGATCGCCTCGACGAGCGCGGCGCCGCGACCCTGGATCGCGTAGCCGCCGGCACGATCGCGCCATTCGCCGGTGTTCACGTACCACTGTATGAGCCCGTCGGTGACAGTGCGAAAGGTCACGCGGGTTATGGAGACGTCCACCTCCTGGCCGATCGCCATCCCGCTCACGACCTCGTGCGTGCGGGCGCTCAGCGCGCGGAGCGTCTCGGCCGCGTGGGCCTCGTCGCGAGGCTTGCCCCAGATGCGGCCGTCGAGGGCGACGACGGTGTCGACGCCGAGGACGGTGTCCTCGGGGCGGACGGCGGCGACGTGGGCCGCCTTGCGGCGCGCGTTCTCGCGCGCCGCCTCGATCGGGTCGCCGTCCTCGATCTCCTCGACGTCCGCCGGCACGACGTCGAACTCGACGCCGAGCTGCTCGAGGATCGCCCGCCGCTGCGGCGAGCGTGAGGCGAGGACTAGCCGAGGTCGGGGAAGAACAGCTTCGCCTCGCGCTGCGCCGACTCCGGCGCGTCGGAGCCGTGGACCATGTTCTTGCCGACCTCGAGCGCGAAGTCCCCGCGGATCGACCCGGGCGCGGCCTCGAGCGGGTTCGTGGCGCCGATGACCTGCCGGGCGGCGCGGATCGCGTCGGTCCCCTCGAGCACGAGCGCGACGAGCGGCGAGGAGGTGATGAAGTCGACGAGCTCGCCGAAGAACGGCTTGCCCTCGTGCTCGGCGTAGTGCTGCTTGGCCAGGTCCTCGGTGACGTGCATCTGCTTCAGCGCGACGATGCGCAGGCCCTTGCGCTCGAACCGGGCGATGATCTCGCCGGTCAGGTTGCGGGCGAAGGCGTCGGGCTTGACGAGGATGAGTGTGCGCTCCATAGGAGGGGGCACCCTATCCTGATCGCGTGTCCCGACCCCTCGTCGCGACGCTGGTCGTGGCGGCCCTCGGGTTCGCCTTCGTGGGCCAGGGCTTCACGAATCCCGGGAGCCATTGCAACGACGACAAGGCCGACGCGTACTGGCTGGAGGATGCCTCGCCGCCCGGAGCCGTGCGCTGCCAGGGGCACCGCCGCTCGGGGGCGCACTACGAGTGGGTCATCCTCCCGTGGATCGACTGGGCGACCGTGCTCGTCGTCGCGGCGTCGGCCGGAGTGCTCGTCGCCGCGGTGCGCGGACGGAGGATCCGCCTCGTCGGCGCGGCGCGCCTGCTCTTCTGGTCCGCCGTGTTCGCGTGGTTCCTGGAGAGCACCGCGATCTCGTGGGCGCTCGCCGCGGTCGCCGCCGCGGCGCTGGTCGAGGTCAGCCGGTCGGCGGCGCTTCGGTGAACGGCTCGCCCTGCAGCTCGACCTCGCTGGAGGACGACGACCTGCGGCGCCGCGACCGGCGCGGGGCGGGCGTGACGCCCGGGATCTCCGCCTCGCAGTAGGGGCAGAGCTTCCAGTTGGGGTCCAGCGGCTTGCCGCAGTTGCCGCACGGGTCCTTGAGCTTGCGCAGGCAGCTCGGGCAGCGCAGGAAGTCCTGCTTGACCTCGTAGTCGCAGTGCGGGCACAGGGCGAAGCCCAGCTCGTGCATCCGCGCCTCGGCCGCCTGCATCTCGAGCTCGCGCTCGCGCACGTCGTCGAGGTACTCCGGCGGGCGGACGATCATGTAGACGATCGCCCCCACGAACGGGAACAGGATCGCCGCGGCGGCGGCGCACCCGATGAGCATCGGGTCGGCGATCCGCCGGCGCGCGTCCGCGTACGTCCAGTACGCGAGCGCCAGGTAGATCACGACGAGGAAGAGGATCAGGAGGTTGACGGCCAGGTTCAGGCCATCGGACTCGATCCCGAAGACGGCGAGCATGCCCGCAGACGTTAGAGGAACAGTCGGCCGAACAAGTAGCCGAGCCCGAAGAACACGAGGATCGTGACGGCCACGACCACCGCGACGAGCCCGATCATGAACAGCGCGGACGGGGTCTCGTCGTCCATCACAGGGTGGATCGGGGGCCGGTCGCGCCGATCGGGCGGTGCAGGTCGGCGACGAGGTAGATCGAGCCGGTCGCGAGGACCGCGCCCTCCGGCCCGGCGAGGTCGCGCGCCCGGGCCAGCGCCCGGTGCGGGTCGGGCTCGACGATCGGGTCCATCTCGCTGCAGGCGCCGCCGAGCTGGGCCGTCAGCGACGCGAGGGTCGCCGGGGAGAGCGCGCGGGGGTTGGCGTTCGAGGTGCAGACGAGCGCGTCGGCGTGCGGCAGCAGGGCGCGCAGCATCGAGGTCGCGTCCTTGTCGTCGAGCACCGAGAGGACGACGACGAGCGGGCGATCGACGTCCGTCAGCGAGTCCGCGAGCGCGCGCATCCCGCTCGGGTTGTGGGCGCCGTCGAGGATCGTCAGCGGCTCCTCCGCGATGACCTCGAAGCGCCCGGGGACGCGGATCCTCGCCGCGGCGGCGCGCACGGCCGCCTCGTCGAGCTGCCCCAGCAGCGCCTCGGCCGCCGTCCGGGCCAGCGCGAAGTTGCGCCGCTGGAACGTCCCGCGCGCGCCGATCTCGAGCGACGCGATCGACTCCGGCGCCACCACGACGCGTGCGGCCTGGGCCGCGTGCGCCTCCAGGAACGCGTCGGGGTGCAGGTCGCCGCCCAGCACGAGCGCCGGGGGGGCCGGGCCCGGCTTGACCACCGCGAGCTTCTCCCGCGCGATGTCGCGCACCGTCGGGCCGAGCCAGCGCGTGTGCTCCAGGCCGACGTTGGTCAGCACCACGACCTCGGACGCGATCACGTTCGTCGCGTCCCACCGGCCACCGAGCCCGGCCTCCACGACGGCCACCTCGACGCCCTGGCGCGCGAGCTCGCTGTACGCGGCGGCGGTGAGCGCCTCGAACTGGGTCACGCGGTCGCCCTCGACGAGCCCGCGGTCGACCTTCTCGGCCGCGCGCCGCACGCGCTCGATCGCGCGCGCGAAGTCCTCCTCGCCGAGGTCGGCGTCGCCGATGCGGATGCGTTCGCGGAAGGAGACGAGGTGCGGGGACAGATACGAGCCCGTACGGATGCCGTGGGCCTCCAGGATCGCCGCCGTCATGCGGACCGTCGACGACTTGCCGTTGGTCCCGACGACGTGGATCGTGCGGAACGCGTCCTGCGGCGAGCCGAGGACCGTGAGCAGCCGGCGCATCCGCTCCAGGCCGAAGCGCATCCCGAACAGCTCGCGCCCGAGCAGCCACCGCTCGGCCTCCTGCGCGGTCCCCGCCTGCTCGCGCGCGGTCACAGGGCCTCGAGCTCCGCCCGTAGCCGCTCGAGCTTCTCCCGCTCGGAGGCGACGACGGCCTCCGGCGCCTTCGCCACGAACGACTCGTTCGAGAGCTTGCCCTCGGCGCGCGCGATCTCCTGCTGCAGGCGCTTGCGCTCCTCGGCCTGACGCCGCGCGGCCGCGGCGAAGTCGACGCCGTCAGTCGGAAGGATCGCGACCGGTCCGACCGGCGTCACGACGACAGCACCCTCCGCGTCCCAGTCGGTCGACCACTCCACGCGCGCCAGTTGCGCGATGAGGGGCGCGGTCTGTTCCTCGTCCGCGTCGAGCCGCGCGCGGAGGATGACGGACGGCTTGGTGTCTGAGAGGTCGCGGAAGGAGCGGAGCCTTCGGACAGTCTCGATCGCGGCGGCGATGGTGGTGTCGGCGGCGGTGTCCAGGCGGGAGGGGTCGCGCGCGGGCATCCGCGACGCGGCGAGCAGCCCGCGCTCGCCGGGCAGCATCGCCCACAGCTCCTCCGTCACGAACGGGATCACCGGGTGCGCGAGCGCGAGCGTCTCCTCCAGCACGCGCAGCGCCGTGGCCTGCGCCGCCGGCTCGCCGTCGTACAGCCGCGGCTTGACCATCTCCAGGTACCAGTCGCACAGCTCGCCGAACACGAAGTCGTAGAGGCCGAGCGCGAGCTTGGAGAAGTCGAAGACGTCGATGCGCTCGGCCGCGTCGGCCTTCGCCCGCTCCAGGCGCGAGAGGATCCACCGGTCCTCGGCGCGCGACGGCGGGGCGTCCGCGGCCGGGTCGACGTTGGTGAGGATCAGCCGCGAGGCCTGGAAGAGCTTGTTGGCGAGCTTGGCACCCTGCTCGATCTTCTCCTTGCTGAAGCGCACGTCCTGCGTCGACGACATCGCGAGCAGCCCGAAGCGCGTCGCGTCCGCGCCGAACTCGTCGATCAGCTCGACCGGATCGATCCCCGTCCCCAGCGACTTCGACATCCGCCGGCCGTCCGGCGCCTGGATGACCGAGTGGACGTACACGTGCTCGAACGGGATCGCGCCCGGGAAGCGCAACCCCATCATCACCATCCGCGCGACCCAGAGGAACAGGATGTCGCGCGCCGTCGACAGGACGTCGGTCGGGTAGAACGCGCGCACCTCCGGCGTGTCCTCGGGCCAGCCGAGCGTCGCGAACGGCCACAGGGCGCTCGAGAACCACGTGTCGAGGACGTCGGGGTCGCGAGTCCAGCCGTCGCCCTCCGGCGGCTCCAGGCCGCAGTAGCGCTCGTCCTCGCCGCGGTACCAGACGGGGATCTGATGGCCCCACCACAGCTGGCGCGAGATGCACCACGGGCGGATCCCCTCCAGCCACTCGACGTAGCGGCGCGACTGCGACGGCGGGTGGATCTTCACCTCGCCGCGCTCGACCACGTCGATCGCGGGGCGCGCGAGCTCGTCCATCGCCATGAACCACTGCAGCGAGATGAGCGGCTCGATGCGCTCGCCGCTGCGCTGCGAGTACGGGACGTTGTGCGTGTACGGCTCGGTCGCGACGACGGCGTCGCCGAGCGCCGCGACGACGGCCTCCCGCGCCTCCAGCGCGGTCATGCCCGCGAAGTCGCCGGCCTCGGCGGTCATGCGGCCGTCCTCGCCGATCACGCCGACCGTCTCCAGCCCGTGACGCCTGCCGATCTCGAAGTCGTTCGGGTCGTGGCCGGGGGTGACCTTCAGGTTGCCGGTCCCGAAGTCCATCCTCACGTAGTCGTCGGCGATGACCGGCAGCTCGCGGCCCACCAGCGGCAGCGTCACCGTCGTCCCGACCAGGTGCTTGTAGCGCTCGTCGTCGGGGTGCACGGCGACGGCCGTGTCGCCCAGCATCGTCTCCGGGCGCACCGTCGCGACGACGACGTCATCGCTGTAGCGGATCGAGTAGAGCGTGTCGGTCTCCTCGCGCTCCTCGACCTCGAGGTCGGACACCGCGGTGCCGAGACCGGGGTCCCAGTTGACCATGTAGTGGTCGCGGTAGATGAGGCCCTGGTCGTACAGGTCGACGAAGACCTTCAGCACCGCGCGCGCGTAGCCGTCGTCGAGCGTGAAGCGCTCCGCGTCGTAGTCCAGCGACGCGCCCATGCGCTTGAACTGCGACTGGATGATCCCGCCGTGCTCGCGCGTCCAGTCCCACACCTCCTCGACGAAGCGCTCGCGCCCGAGCTGCTCCTTCGTCACACCCTGCCGCGCGAGCTTCGCCTCGACCTGCTTCTGCGTCGCGATGCCGGCGTGGTCGGTGCCGAAGACCCACTTCGCGCGCCGGCCGTGCATGCGGTGCCAGCGGATGAGGGCGTCCTGGATCGACCCGTTCAGCGCGTGCCCCATGTGCAGTGCGCCGGTCACGTTGGGCGGCGGGACGGCGATCGAGAAGTTCTCGCCCGCGTCGCCCTCGGGGTTGGGGTGGTTGATGCCGGAGTCCAGCCACCGCTGCGCGATCCGAGGCTCGGCCTCGCTCGGGTCGTAGCGGGTGCGTGTGTTGAGGTCCGTCATGAAAGCGGACCCGGGAGTCTAGGAGCGCCGCTACGGAGTCGGCTGCGGGCAGGCCGAGCCGGCGGGGCTTGTGTTCGTCCAGCCGTTCGTGCCGGACGCGGAGTCGGTGACCGTCGGGGTGCCGTTGCCGGAGTTGCGGCCCTGGAGGTACGAGCCGAGCAGGCTGGAACCGATGCCGGCGCCGGTGTACCCGGGCAGGCGCACCGTCGCGTTCATCCGGTGCCTGAAGCGGATGTCCGAGACGCCCTGGATGACGTTGAAGCTGTCCTTGACCGAGTTCTGGAGCGCGCCTGCGCCACCGATGTCGAGACACGAGATGCCCTGGTCGGCATGCCCGGCGGCGTTCGGGTCGGTGGTCCCCATGTCGGCGTAGATGCCGGCGAACGCGTTGCCGCCGGGGGTGCCGAAGGTGTTGCCCGTCGCGGTGACGTTCATCGAGCCGTCGCCGTCACCGCTGAGGATGTCGAGTCCCGCGAAGTTGTAGTTCGTACCGGAGTTGCCCGTGATCAGGGCCTTCACCGTCTGGGTGCCGGTGTTGTAGACCTGGATCAGGTCGGCGCCGGGCGCGGTCATACCGGTGTTGTTGGTGACCGTCGCGCTCATCGTGCCGGTGCCCGAGACGAAGTTGTGGTTGATCGCGCTCGACTTCGCGTTCGTGATGTGGTTGTTCGTGACGCGCGAGACGACGTTCGCGCCGGCCGACGGGCTGATGGTGATGCCGCCGCCGAGGTAGCCGGTCGCGGGGGGCGCGGGATACGTCATCGTCGTGTTGTTGATCGTCACGTCCTGGGTCGGCGCCCCGCCGCCGCCGGACACCGCGACCTGGATGTGGTCGCCGCGGTTGTTCGAGAACGACGTGTTCTGCACGTTGACGGTCTGGTTGGCGGTCCCATTGCCGACGATCTGGATGCCGTCGTTCCCGACGCCGGCGAGGTTCTGGTTGTCGTACGAGCCGTCGGTGACGTTGATCGTCGCGGCCCCCGAGCTGTTGACGACCCGGAAGCCGTCCTCCGCGTTGCCGGTCACGTCGTCGCGCAGGAGCGAGACCGTCCCGGTGAGCCCGGAGAACCCCATCCCGGCCTCCCCAGCGACGTTGCCGCTGCTCGCAACGACCGAGTCCGTCAGCGCGAAATTGTTGACGGTCGAGCCCTGGAAGCCGTAGTTCGAGTTGTTGTGAACGAAGATGCGCGTGAGCGAGAGGTCGCGCGTGTTCCTGAGCGCAATCGCGGTGCCGATCGCGGTGCCGATCGGGGTCGGGTCCGGGTCGTCGGCGCCCGTCGTGTTCCCGATCGTGCCGCCCGAGCAGCCGGTCGTGTTGGCGCTGCGGCACGTACCACCGGTGCCGGTGACGACCAGGTTGCCCGCCGCGCCGGTGTTGTCGAGGCGGATGCCGTTCGCGCCGCCGCTGGTGCTGATGTGGTCGAAGGTCATGTCGGCCGCGGCGAAGTCGGTGTCGGAGACGTACAGGCCGCGGTTGCTCGCGCTCAGGGCCGTCGAGTCGAGGGTGTTGCCCGAGCCGCTGACCTGGACCGTGCCCGAGGTCGTCGCGACGTAGCCGTTGCCGCTGGTGGTGTCGATGTCGCTGCCGCCGCCGGAGAGCACGAAGGTGTGGCCGTCGGAGTTCGAGAAGGTCACGGCGTCGCTGGCGCCGGTGTTGTACTGCTTGGTCGCGCCGCTGAAGACGGTCGAGCCGCCGGTGTTGCTGGCGATGTTCACGCCGCCGCCGGTGTCGTTGGTGTCGTTCATGCTGCCGCTGAGCGAGACGACGCCGCCGCTGCGCCCGGTGACCTCGGCGGCGAGCGGGCCGGAGCCGTTGTTGAACGTGCCGGGGTAGGTGATCGCGCCCGAGCCGCCATTGAGGTCGAAGCCGGTCCCGGCCTCGCCGCCGATCGTGCCGCTCGTGGCGCTGAACGTGCCTGTGCCGAGGGAGTCGAGGTTGACGCCGTCGTTGGCGCTGTTTGTCGACGTGACGGAGTCGAAGGCGAAGCTGGTGCCGGGGGAGCCGGGGCTGACGATGTCCGCCGCCGGGCCGCCGGTGGCGTTCAGGTCGGAAGTGCCGCCGGCGGGGACGTTCATCGTGCCGGCGGTCTGTACCGAGAAGGCGGCCGGGGCGCCGGACACCGTCGTGAGGCTGAGGTCGGTGCCGGTGCCGTCGCCGAACTGGGTGCCCGATCCGGTGGTGCCCTGCAGGCGCACGCCGCCGCTGCCCGAGTTGCTGACGTTGATGTCGTCGAACGTGCTGGCGCTGCCGAGGCTCGTGGTACCGGCGCCCGCTGCGGCGTCGAGGCCCTTGGCGCCGTTGGTGGTGATCGAGATCGTCCCGGTCGGGGCGAAGTTCACCGTGCCCGTGGCGTTGAGCTTGACGCCGATGTCGCCGCTCGTCGCGGAGCTGCCATCGCCGTTGTTGACGGTCAGGTTGGAGACGCTCGTCGTCGTGCCGTTGTTGGTGTCGAGCTCGAGGCCCGGCTGCGTGCCCTTGGTGCCGTTGTCGACGATGTTGAGGTCATCCAGGATCACGTCGCTGGTGCCCATGCCGGTGCCGAAGATGCCGCCGCCGGTGCCCTGCGGGTCGATATTGAAGCTCTTGACGGTCGTCGCGCTGCTGAGCGTCACGACGTCGGCGTTGTTGTTGGTCAGCGACGCCTTGTTCGCGGCGTCCGCGACGTGCAGCGTGTCCGAGGTGAGGGTGCTGGTCAGCGTGGCGCCCTCGCTGATCAGCCTCTCGCCGTGGTTCATCGTGTAGCCGGTGTTGTAGCCCGTGGTGGTGTCGTCGCCGTCGTAGACGAACGTCGTCTCGTTGTTGCCCGACGCCGTCTGCGCCTGCGCGAGCGTGTCGAACGGCTTCTCCGACGTGCCGTTGTTGCCCTGAGCGTCGTTGTTGTTGACGTACCACACACAGTCGGTGGTGTAGATCGTCACGCGGCCGGTGTCGGTGCCCGGGTTGGGGCCGCTGCCGCTGGAGACGTTGTCGGTGACCGTGTAGTCGAAGAAGTCGTCGGTGTCGTTGCAGCCCGGCGAGGGGGCCGGCTCGAAGTTGAAGTCGCCGTCGGACTGGATGGTGACCGTGCCGCCGTCGTTCGTCGCGAACGTCCCCGGTGTGGCGGTGAGTTCGTCGCTGCTGTTATCGACGTCGGTGTCGTTGGCGAAGATGTTGCCGGTGATCTCCTTGTGCGGCCGATCGGTCGTCGGCGAGGTGTCGGTCGGATCCGGCGTCGCCATCCGTCCGTCGGCCGTCGGATGATTCGTCGTGTTGTTGACGTTCAGCGTCGTGTTCCGGATCGCGCTGTTCGTCCCGTTGAACGTCTCGTCGGTCGCCACCGGGTTGTCGTTGACCGGCTGGACGGTCATGTCGATCACGTCGCTGTCCTGCTTCGGGCCGCCCGCCCCGGTCGCGCCCTGGTCGTTGAGCGTGAGCGTCAACTGCTCGGGGCCGTTGTAGTTCAGCGTGCCCAGGTACGAGAGCCCGTTGATCGCGGTGTTGACGTTCGCCAGCGTGCCCGTGAACGTCATCGTCGAGTCGCCCGAGCCGTCGCCGACGGAGAAGACGAGCCCGGACAGGCCGTTCAGCGTGAGCCCGCCGTGCAGGACCGACAGCGTGACCTTGACCGCGCTCCCGCCGGCGTCGATGTCAGCGGTCGAGAGCTGGTTGCCGTTGCCGGAGGAGAAGGTGAAGGCGGTGTCCTCCAAGACCGTGCTCTGCGAGCCCGGGACGGTGTTGGACGGCGCGTCGTTGACCGCGTTGACCGTCAGGCTCACCGTGACCGTGTTGGAGTCCAGGCTGCCGTCGTTGGCCTTGTAGGTGAAGCTGTCCGCGCCGCTGAAGTTCGGGTCCGGGTCATACGTGAACGAGCCGTTCGAGTTCAGCGTCACGTCGCCGTTCGCCGGGTCGCTGACCTTGACCGCCGTGATCGAGCCGCTGTCGATGTCCGAGTCGTTGGTCAGGACGCCGGGCGCCACCACGTTGAGCTGGGTGTCCTCGTCGGTCGCGTAGTTGTCGGTGACGGCCACCGGCGCGTCGTTGACCGGGTTGACCGTGATGCCGACGGCGCTGTCGTGAGTCAGAGCCCCGCCCGTCCCGCTGTTGCCAAGGTCGTCGGTCGACATCATCAGCGTGTCGGGGCCGTTGTAGTCGTGGGCGGGTTCGTAGAGAGAGCCGTCCAGCCGGGCGTTGATGGCTGCGAGCGTGCCCGTGAACGTCATCGTCGGGTCGCTGTTGCCGTCACCGACGGTGAAGCTCAGGCCGGTGGTGGCGTTCAGCGTCATCGCACCGTGCGCGACGGACAGCGTGACCTTCACCGAGCCGGAGCCGGCGTCGACGTCCGACACCGCCAGCCGGTTGCCGTCGCCGGTCGAGAAGGTGCGAGACGCGTCCTCGTTCACGCTCTGACCGCCGGGCACCGTGTTCTGCGGGGCGTCGTTGACCGCGCTCAGCGTGATCGCGATCGTGTCGGAGTCGGTGGTCGCCGTCCCGCCCGAGTTGCCCTGGTCGTCGCTCAGGACCGTGATCGTGTCGCTGCCGTTGTAGTTGGCGTCCGGGGAGTAGTCCATGCCGTCCAGCGCCGTGTTGACCGCCGAGACCGTGCCGGTCAGCTCGAGCGAGTGCGTGCCGCTGCCGGTCCGCGTCCCGCCCGCCGGGATCGTGGACGTCAACGAGCCATGGTCGGCGGAGACCGTCACCTTGACGTCGCCCGAGCCCGCGTCCGCGTCGGCGATGGAGATCGTGTTCGAGTTCCCCGGCGTAAACGTCCGTGTGGTGTCCTCGGCGAAGCTCTGGCCGCCGGGGACGGTGTTGACGATCTGGTCGTTGTGGCGGTTGACGTGGACGGTCGCGTGACGCGTCGTCGAGCTCGCCTGCCCGTCGCTCACCACGACCGTGACGTCCCGGTCCGTCGTGTCCGGGTTCTGCGAGGCGTTGTCGTACTTGACGCGGGAGATCAGCGTCTCGTAGTCGGCGACCAGGCCGTGGCCGGACAGCGCCAGGATCCCGGTGGTCTCGTCGTAGTCCGTCACCGTGATGCCGGACGTGCCGGTCGCATCGGTGGTCAGCGACTCGTTCGCCCCGTCGGGCCGGTTGTTGAGCTTGATGCTCGCCGACTCCATGTGCGTGTCCGCCGCGTCGGCGTCGGTGATGTCCGGGTTCGGCGCGATGTTCACCGCCGGCGAGTCCTCGGTGAACGTCGCCTCGCTGTCGAAGCTCGGGTCGGTCGTGTCGAGGTCGACGACCGGCGGCGTGTTCAGCGGCACGACCTGCACCGTGGAGGTCGCCGTATTGGAGTCGACGTCGCCGTCGTTGACGACGAACGTGATCACGCGATCCGTCGCGTCCGGCACGGCCTGCGTGTTGGCGTAGCTGACCGACTGCAGGACCTGCGCGTACTCGCTCTTGGGCGCCGAGCCGTGGAGGAAGAGCACGCCGGTCGACGCGTTGTACGAGTCGACGGTGATGGCGGTCGTGCCGGTGGCGGCGAGCTTCTCCGCGCCGCCGTCGGGCCGGTTCGTCAGCGTGACCGTCGCGTTCTCGATGTTCGCGTCGTCGATGTCGGTGATGGTCGTGCTCGGCGCCAGGACCACGCTGTTGTCGTGGGTCAGCGTCTCGAGGAACGTCGGGTTCGTGCTCGTCCCGGAGCCGCCGCCGTTG
>DASVQN010000025.1:0-81388 GCA_036389155.1 Solirubrobacteraceae bacterium | reverse complement strand
CGACAGGTAGGGCGCGGGCGAGTTCTGCGCGAACGTGACTTCGTAGTCCTTGTTCTCGAGCACGATGATCCAGACGTGCTTGACCGGCGGCAGCGTCGCCGCGCCGGCGCTCGCAGCCGATGCGCCGAGCACGGCGGCGAGCACGCAGAGGATGGTCGCGGTCCGCATGGCCCGCGGATGATGCACTAAATCTTGTGCCGCTGGAGCAGCTTCTTGCCGATCACCATGCGCTGGATCTCGGAAGTGCCCTCGCCGATCAGGAGCAACGGCGCGTCGCGGTAGAGCCGCTCGATCTCGTACTCCTTCGAGTAGCCGTAGCCGCCGTGGATGCGGAACGAGTCCTCCACGACCTCCTTGCCGGTCTCGGAGGCGAACAGCTTCGCCATGCCGGCCTCGAGGTCCGAGCGCTCGCCGGCGTCCTTCAGCCGCGCCGCCTTGCGCGTCAGCAGGCGGGCCGCCTCGATCTGGGTCGCCATGTCCGCGAGCTTGAACTGGATCGCCTGGTGCTGGGCGATGGGCTTGCCGAACGTCTTGCGCTCCTGCGCGTAGCGGAGGGCCAGCTCGAGCGCCCGCTGGGCGATGCCGACGCCCCGCGCGGCGACGTTCACCCGGCCCACCTCGAGCGCGTCCATCATCTGGGCGAAGCCCTTGTTCAGGCCGGCCTCCTCGCCGCCCAGGATGTTCTCGGCGGGGCAGCGGTAGCCGTCGAAGACCAGCTCGGTCGACTCGACGCCCTTGTAGCCCATCTTCTTGATCTGCGGGGGAACGACGAACCCGGCGTACTCGCCCGTGTTCTCGCTGACGCCCGGCTCCTTCTCGCAGATGAAGCACGTCATCCCCTGATGGCGCTTCTCCGCCTCCGGGTCGGTCTTGACCAGCGTGAAGACGATCCCCGACCGCAGGCCGTTGGTGACCCACATCTTCTGGCCGTTGATCTCGTACGCATCGCCGTCGACCCTCTTCGCCGACGTCTTGATCGCCTGGACGTCGGAGCCGAGCTCGGGCTCGGAGAGCGAGAACGCCGCGCGCAGCTCGCCCGTCGCCATCCGCGGCAGGTACTTCTGCTTCTGCTCCTCGGTCCCGAACTTCAGCAGCAGATACGAGCCGATGAAGTGCGTGTTGATGACGCCGCTGATCGAGATCCAGCCGCGCGAGAGCTCCTCGACGACCATCGTGTACGTCGTCAGGTCGAGGCCCAGCCCGCCGTACTCCTCCGGGATGGTGATCCCGAACAGGCCGAGCTCCTTCATCTGCTCGACGATGGGCTCCGGGAACTCGTCCTCGTGGTCGTAGTGCTCGGCGTTGGGCAGGATCTGCTCGTCCGTGAACTGGCGCACCATCTCGGTGATCGCCTTCTGATCCTCGGTCTTGTCGTAGAAGCTCTGGGTTGCGACGGCCATGCGCCGATTGTCGCAGCTACGAGCCCGTGGAAGCGCCCGGCCTACCCCACCCGCGGGCCGATCTCCAGCGTCCAGGGCCCCCGCGGGACGCCGACGACGAACCGGCCCTCGCCCGGCGTCCGCACCGCGCGCAGCTTCGCCAGGCCGGTCGCGCGGAAGCGCGCGTTCGGGTGCTTGGCGCCGGGATAGAAGACGAGCACCGTCTGGTCGTTGTCGTCCGGCGCCGAGCCGACGGCCGAGAACCGACCGGTCTTCGCGACGTAGCGCTGGCCGTGCAGCCGCCCGGGCGCCGCGCGGACGTAAGCGCGGGTCAGCCGGCGCACGAGCGCCTTGCGCGGCCCGATGCGCTTCCCGGTGACGCAGTCGACGTCGAGCAGGCCCCAGACCTTCGGCGCCTGCCCGGCGAGCAGCGCGCTGATCCGCCGCGGCGAGCCGCAGCCCTCGCTCCACGCCCACAGCGCCGAGCTCATCCCGAACGTGTCCTGCAGGTCCTGGTGCTGGGAGAAGTAGGAGGCCTTCTCGTCGGGGTCGGTCCCCCACTCGCCGATCAGCACGGGCGCGCCGCCGAACGTGCGCGCCTCGGTGCGGGCGACCTGGAACGCCGCGCGGACGAGTGGGCGGTTCGCGGAGTAGACGTGCGGCGCGTAGACCACGTCGCGGTCGCGCGGGAAGTCCCGCGGCACGCCGTGGCCGACCGCCGCGGCACGGGCGTCGGGCTGGAAGAGGAAGAGCCGCGGGGGAGCGCCGGCAAGGCGCTCGCCCGCGCGGATCTCGCGCAGCGCCGCGCCATAGAGGTCGCCGAGCGCGGCCTGCGTCTCGGGCGTGAACGCGGCCGGCTCGTTGATGACGTCGTAGCCGGCGACCGCGTCGTTGCGGCTCAGCCTGCGCGCGACGTGGCCGAGCATCGACGCGTAGCGCGTACGGATGCCGAAGCTGTCCGGCCCGGGGGCGTCGTGCCAGAACGCGTTCCACGCGGAGTCGACCGCTGCGTTGATCTCCTTGGCGCCGAGCGCGTAGCAGCGCGGCGCGTCGTCGGGCGCGAGCGTCGCCCAGGCCGGGGCGCCGTCCCAGCCGACCGCGGGCGTGAACGCCGCCGGGCACCACTCGCCGGGGCGGGCGGCGAGCGACGCCCCCCACGCGTCCTGGTGCAGGTCGAGGATCGTGTACATCCCGGCGGCCTTGAAGGTCTCGACGTACCGCTCGGCCTCCGCCAGGTACGCGTCGTCGTACTGCCCCGGCTGGGGCTCGATGCGCGACCACGACAGCTGGAGGCGCACGAGGTTCCACCCGGCGCCACGCAGGAGCGCGAGATCCTTCGGCGTGAACGGCTGGACCGTGGGCAGGCGCGTCCCCTGCCACAGGTCGGCCAGGACGTTGACGTTCACCCCGCGCAGGAGCACCTCGCGCCCCCGCGCGTCGACGATCCGCCCGCGGTCGTCGGGGTCCGGGGCGGCGTGCAGCGCGGGCAGCGTCTCCGGGAAGTGGCCCGGGGACTTCGCGGCCGCGTGGGCAGGCGCCGCGGACGCGACGAGGGCGGCGGCGGTCGCGAGCACGACGATGGGGAACCTCGCTGGCACCTGCGGATCTTCTCGGCAACGGGCGATGCCGAGCTTTAGCGCACCGGCGCGAATACGCTCCCGGGCCGCATGAACTTCGCCTCCGAGGTCGTCGACGCCGCCGATCCCGGGCGGCTCGCGCTGGTCGAGCTGGCCCGCGACGGGACGCGGCGGGAATGGTCGTTCGCCGAGGTCGCCCAGCGATCCGCGCGCCTGGCCGGGACGCTCGCCGCCCGCGGCGTCGGCCGCGGCGACGTGGTGATGACCGTGATCGGCAACCGGCCGGAGTGGGTCCTCACGATGGTCGCCTGCTTCCGGATCGGCGCGGTCGCGCTGCCCTGCACCGAGCAGCTGCGCGCGAAGGACCTCGCGCTGCGCATCGCGGCGACGCAGCCGAAGCTCGTCGTCGCCGACGAGCGCAACCGCCAGGAGCTGGAGACGGTCGAGGGGCCGGAGGTGGCGTGGATCCCGGACGAGGGGCTGCTCGCCGCCGCGCCGGCCGAAGCGATCGCCCTGGAGGCGGAGGACCCGCTCCTCATCACCTTCACGAGCGGGACCTCCGGCGAGCCGAAGCCGGTCCTCCACGCCCAGCGCTACTGGGCCGGGCAGCGCGTGCAGGCCGAGCACTGGCTCGACGCGCGCCCGGGCGACCTCGTCTGGTGCACCGCCTCCAGCGGCTGGTCGAAGTCCGCGCGCAACGTGTTCATGGCGCCGTGGCTGCGCGGCGCCGCCGCCCTGCTGCACGACGCCCGCTTCGACCCTGCCGAGCGCCTCGACCTGCTCGAGCGCGAGCGCGTGAACGTCCTGTGCATGGCGCCGACCGAGTACCGCGTGATCGTCAAGCGCGCGCGGCTGCGCCGCCTGCCGGACCTCAGGGGCGCGGTCGCCGCGGGCGAGGCCCTCAACCCGGAGGTGCTGCGCGCGTGGGAGGAGGCGACCGGCCTGCAGATTCGCGACGGCTACGGCCAGACCGAGACCGGTCAGCTCACCGGCGCGCCGCTCGACGAGCCGGTCCGCCCCGGCTCGATGGGCCGCCCGCTGCCGGGCGTCAAGCTGTGGGTCGACGACGGCGAGCTCGTCGCCGACCCCGCGACCGTCCCGACGTTCTGCCTCGGCCCGGCGCGCGACGAGCCGTGGCGCACCGGCGACCGCGTCCGCCAGGACGGCGATGGCTTCCTCTTCTTCGAGGGCCGCACCGACGACGTGATCATCTCCGCCGGCTACCGGATCGGCCCGTTCGAGGTCGAGTCCGCCCTCGTGGCCCACCCCGCGGTCGCCGAGGCGGCCGTCGTGGCCGCGCCTGACCCCGAGCGCGGGGCGGTGGTGAGGGCCGTCGTGGTCCTGCGCCCGGGGCACGAGCGCAGCGACGCGCTCGCCCGCGAGCTGCAGGACCACGTCAAGCGCCAGACGGCGCCGTACAAGTACCCGCGGATCGTCGAGTTCGCCGGCGAGCTGCCGAAGACCGCGAGCGGCAAGGTCCGCCGCGCCCTGCTGCGCGCCATGTAGCGTTGGGCCATGGAAGGGGCGACAGCACTCGGCGCGGTCTTCGACAAGGTCCAGCCGCCGACGACGTTCGAGGAGACGGTGGAGCGGCTCGGGACGGCGATCCGTCTCGGCCTCCTCTCCCCCGGCACCCGGCTGCCGCCGGAGCGCGAGCTCGCCGAGCAGCTCGGCATCTCCCGCTCGACCCTGCGCCAGGCGCTCACGACGCTGGTCCAGTCCGGCCACCTGATCTCGCTGCGCGGGCGCAGCGGCGGCACGTTCGTCTCCGAGGAGCCGCCGATCTCCTCCGGCCGCAAGAAGCTGCGCGCCGACTGGCACGACGTCCTCGACCAGCGCGTGGCGATCGAGTGCGGCGCGGCGCTGCTCGCGGCCGAGCGGGCGAACGAGAAGGCGTTCGAGCGCCTCGACGGCCTCATCGAGGACATGGAGGAGCCGGCCGACTTCGACGCCTACCGCCGCGCCGACGTCCGCTTCCACATCGGCCTCGCCGAGGCGACTAACGCCCCGCGCCTCGTCGCGCTGATGACCGAGGTGCAGGGCCAGATGAGCGAGCTGATCTCCGTCATCGCGCACCCGCGCACCGTCCTCGACCACGCCAACGTCGAGCACCGGCGCATCGTCAAGTGCCTGCGCGGCGGCGACGGCGTCGGCGCGATCCGCATCCTGCGCGAGCACCTCGCGGGGACCGAGCACATCATCGCCGGGCTCATCCCGCCGGACGCTGCGTCCGGCTAGACGCGTCCAGTAGCGTCCGGCCGCATGACGCTCGACGAGCTCCGGGAGGAGGTCGACGCCGGTCGCATCGACACGGTCGTCCTGGCCATGGTCGACATGCAGGGGCGCCTCCAGGGCAAGCGGCTGACCGCGACGCACTTCCTCGAGGACGTCGCCGAGCACGGCGCGGAGGGCTGCAACTACCTGCTGGCGGTCGACGTCGACATGAACACCGTCGAGGGCTACGCGATGTCGTCGTGGGAGCGCGGCTACGGCGACTTCAGCCTGGCGCCCGACTTCGACACGCTCCGGCCGATCCCGTGGCAGGAGGGCACGGCGCTGCTCATGGCCGACGTGCACTGGCACGACGGCAGCGACGTCGTCGCCTCTCCGCGGCAGATCCTGCGCCGCCAGATCGACCGCCTCGCCGAGCGCGGGCTGCGCGCGTTCGCGGGCACCGAGCTCGAGTTCATCGTCTTCAAGGACACCTACGAGGAGGCGCAGGAGCGCGCGTACCGCGGGCTGCGCCCGGCCAACCTCTACAACGTGGACTACTCGCTGCTCGGCACGGCGCGCGTCGAGCCGCTCATCCGCCGCATCCGCAACGCGATGGCCGGCGCGGACATGGAGGTCGAGAACTCCAAGGGCGAGTGCAACCTCGGCCAGCACGAGATCAACTTCCACTACGGCCCGATCCTGAAGACCGCCGACGACCACGCGATCTACAAGAACGGCGCGAAGGAGATTGCCGCGCAGGAGGGCATGGCCATCACCTACATGGCCAAGTTCGACGAGCGCGAGGGCAACTCGTGCCACATCCACCTCTCGCTGCGCGGCGACGACGACCAGAACGCCTTCGGTGACGAGGGCCTGTTCAAGGCGGTCCTCGCCGGCCAGCTCGCGGCGCTGCGCGAGCTCACGCTGTTCCTCGCGCCGAACGTCAACTCCTACAAGCGCTTCCAGCCCGGGTCGTTCGCCCCGACGGCGGTCGCCTGGGGCCGCGACAACCGCACGTGCTCGTATCGCGTCGTCGGCCACGGCCCGTCGCTGCGCTTCGAGAACCGCGTCCCGGGCGGCGACGTCAACCCGCACCTCGCGCTCGCGGCGATGATTGCCGCCGGGCTGCACGGCGTCGAGCACGGCCTCGAGCTCGAGCCCGCCTTCGAGGGCAACGCGTACGAGTCCGACAAGCCGCACGTCCCGGCGACGCTGCGCGAGGCGCGCGACCTGCTGGCGGGCAGCGAGATCGCGCGCGCCGCCTTCGGCGACGAGGTCGTCGCGCACTACCTCAACTACGCCGACGTCGAGCTGGCCGCCTTCGACGCCGCGGTGACCGACTGGGAGCGGTTCCGGGGCTTCGAGCGGCTGTAACGCTGGAACCCCTTGCACGACGGCGAGCTGATCCTCATCGCGGGCGGGCTGCTCGCGGGCGGGCTCCTCGCGTCGCTCGTCGCGGGCCGCGTGCGCGTCCCCTCGCTGCTGCTCTTCCTCGGGCTGGGGATGCTCGTGGGGTCCGAGGGGTTCGGCTGGATCCCGTTCGACGACTACGAGCTGGCGCGGACGATCGGGGTCATCGCGCTGGGCCTGATCCTGTTCGAGGGCGGCCTGAACTCGGGCCTCGCCGAGGTGCGGCCGGTGCTCGGCGCGGCGATCAGCCTGGCCACCGTCGGCACGGCGCTGACCGCGCTGATCGCCGGCGTCGCGTCGACCGTGCTGTTCGACTTCTCGCTCCTGCACGGCCTGCTGCTGGGCTCGGTCCTCGCCTCGACCGACGGCGCGGCGATCTTCGCGCTGCTCCGCGGGTCCACGCTGCGCCGCCGGCTCGCGCAGACGCTCGAGGGCGAGTCCGGCATGAACGACCCGGTCGCGGTGATCTTCGTGCTCGCCTGCATCGAGGGCCTCACAGAACCGGACTTCGGCATCGGCGACGCGGTGCTCCTCCTCGGCCTGGAGCTCGTGATCGGCGCGGCGGTCGGGCTCGTCGTCGGCTGGCTGGCGGTGCAGGGCTTCCGCAACGCGCGGCTCGAGACGCCGGGGCTGTACCCGGTGGCCTCGCTGGCCACCGCGGCGCTGGCGTTCGGCGGCGCGGACGTCGCGCACGGCTCCGGCTTCCTCGCCGTCTACATCGCCGGGCTGATGCTCGGCAGCGCGGTCGTCCCGGCCCGGCAGACCGTCGCCGCGTTCCACCAGGGCCTCGGCTGGGTCGCGCAGCTGACGATGTTCACGACGCTGGGCCTGCTCGTCTTCCCGAGCGGCCTCGACGACGTCGCAGTAAAGGGCACGATCCTTGCGCTCGTCGTCCTCTTCGCCGCCCGCCCCGTCGCGGTCTTCGTCGCGCTGCTGCCGATCGGCTTCTCGTTCCGCGAGCGGCTCGTGCTCGACTGGGCGGGCCTGCGCGGCGCGGTCCCGGTGGTGCTCGCGACGTTCCCGGTGATCGAGGGCGTCGAGGGGTCGCTCGAGCTGTTCAACATCGTCTTCTTCGCGGTCCTGCTCTCGACGCTGCTGCAGGGGTCGTCGTTCGAGTGGGTCGCGCAGCGGCTCGGGATGACGACCAACCAGCCGGCGCTGCCGCGCCCGCTCGTCGAGGCCGGGACCATCCGGCGCCTCGGCGCGGAGGTCCTCGAGTACCCCGTGACCGCGAACGACGCGATCGCCGGCGCAGCCGTCCGCGACCTCGGGCTGCCGCGCGACGCGGTCGTCAACGTGATCGTGCGCGGCGACGAGGCGATCCCACCGCGCGGGTCGACGCGCCTGCGCGCGGGCGACCGCCTCCACATCCTCCTGCGCACGGCGGCCGCCAAGCAGGTCCCCGGCCTGCTCGAGCGCTGGTCGGCCGGCCCGATCGGCCCGCCCGCGCGCCCGCCGCGGCGCATCCACGGGCGCAGCCCGGTCTTCTCCGCGTGGCGCTGGAGCGGGGCCGACGGCGACCCGACCGCGCTGCGCGAGATCCGGGGCGTGCGCGCGGTCGAGCAGCTGCGGATCCGGCGCGACTGCCCCGGCGGCCTGTGGGCGCTCGCCGACGGCCGCTACGGGCTCAGCGGCCCGCTCGGAGCGATCGGCTCACGGCAGGATCTGACGGCGTGGGCGCGAAGGAGGATGCGCGCCGCGGAGCCCGACGAGCGCGCCTGGCTGCAGACCGTGATCGGAGCGCTGGCGAGCGACCTGCCGTCGGTCACTGAGCGGTCATCCCGCCGTCCGCCAGAATGACCGAGCCGGTCATGAAGCTCGCTTCGTCGGAGGCCAGGAACAGCGCGACGTTGGCGATCTCCGCCGGCTCGCCCGGCCTGCCGATCGGCTGGAAGGAGTCGATAGTGGCGTACACGTGCTGGAGGCCGCCGAGCATCTCCGCGTGCGCGTGGTTGATCGGCGTGTCGACCCAGCCGGGGCACAGGACGTTGCAGCGGATCCCCTGCTTCGCGTAGTCCAGCGCGATCCCGCGGCTGAGCATGACGACGGCGCCCTTGGAGGTCGCGTACACGGCGAGGTAGGGCTCGGCGACGACGCCGTTGACGCTGGAGACGTTGACGATCGATCCGCGGCCCTGTCGGAGCATGTGCGGGATCGCCGCCTGGCACGCGTACATCGGGCCCTTGACGTTCACGCCGAGCGTGCGCTCGATCGTCTCGTCCGGCGCCTCGTGGAACACGCCGGGAAGGTTGACGCCGGCGTTGTTGACGAGGACGTCCACGGCGCCGAGCCGATCGGCGCACTGCGCCACGAACGCGTCGACCTGCGCGCGGCTGGAGACGTCGGCGGTCACCGCGACCGCCGCGTCGCCGAGCGGCGCGACCGTCTCGTCGAGGCTGGCACCGTCGATGTCGACCGCGACGACGCGCCCGCCCTCCTCGGCGAACCGCGTCGCGATCGCTCGGCCGATCCCGGAGCCCGCGCCCGTGACGATGCACGCCTTCCCCTCGATGCGTCCCATCGCGCGAGCGTACGTTGACTTCCGTCCCCGCGCCACCATAAGGTCGCGCAGTCCCACCAATGGCGCGTTGACGCGAGGAGGACGGACCGGTGGCTGTCAGCAGCGAGCACGACGAGCGACACCTCAGCGACGACGAGAAGCGGCTCGCCGAGCTGGGCTACACGCAGGAGCTCAAGCGCGCCTGGAGCGGCTTCTCGAACTTCGCGATCTCCTTCACGATCATCTCGATCCTGTCGGGGTGCTTCACGACGTATCAGCAGGCCTGGCTGAACGGCGGCCCGGTCGCGATCAGCTGGGGCTGGCCGATCATCTGCGGCGCCATCCTGATCATCGCGTTCTGCATGGCCGAGCTGGCCAGCGCGTACCCGACGGCCGGCGGCATCTACTGGTGGGCGTCCAAGCTCGGCGGCCCGGTCTGGGGTTGGTTCACCGGCTGGTTCAACCTCATCGGGCTCGTGGCGGTCACGGCGGCGATCATCTACGGCACAGCGACCTTCTCGAACTCGCTGCTCGGCGTGTACGGGATCGGCATGTTCGAGGACGACAAGCACGTGCTGCGCGACGTCTTCATGATCTTCGCGATCCTGCTCCTCGTCAGCGCGCTGGTGAACATCTTCTCCTCGCGCCTGCTGGCGCGGATGAACAACGTCAGCGCGGTGTGGCACGTGCTCGGCGTGGTCGTGATCGTGGGGATCCTCGCGTTCGTCCCCGACCACCACGCCAGCGCGGACTTCGTCTTCACCGAGCGGCTGAACGAGTCCGGCTTCGGGATGGGGATGTACTGGTACTACGTGCTCCCGCTCGGCTTCCTGCTGACGATGTACACGCAGACCGGCTACGACGCGTCCGCCCACATCAGCGAGGAGACAGTCGGGGCCTCGAAGTCCGTGGCGCGTGGCGTGTGGCAGTCGGTGTTCTGGGCGGCGGTCTTCGGCTGGGCCGTCCTGCTCGCGCTGACGTTCGCGGCGGCCGATCCCAAGGCGATCACCGAGGGCGGCGGCTCGTCGATCGCGGTCCTCTCGAACGCGCTCAGCACCGGCTGGCTGAAGGCGGTGCTCATCATCTGCACGATCGGCCAGATCTTCTGCGGGATCGCGGCCATCACGTCGAGCTCGCGGATGCTCTTCGCGTTCTCGCGCGACCGCGCGGTGCCGGGGTGGCGGCTGTGGACGCGTCTGACAGCGGACCGAGTGCCCGCCCATGCGGTCGTCGCGATCGCCACGGCGGCGCTCGTGATCACGCTGCCGGCGCTGTACGGGGTCGGTGAGGGCGGCGCCTTCCCGGTGGCGTTCTTCGCCGTGACGTCGATCGCAGTCATCGGCCTCTACATCGCCTACGTCATCCCGGTCTACCTGCGGTGGCGGATGGGCGACCGCTTCGAGCCCGGGCCCTGGAACCTCGGCCGTAAGTACAAGTGGATGAACCCGTTCGCGGTCGTCTGGGTGATCCTCATGGTGATCATCTTCAGCCTCCCGTTCACGCCCGCGGCCGTGCCGTGGCACGACGACTTCACGTGGGAGAGCGTCAACTACGCCCCGATCGCGGTGGGGGTCGTGCTCCTGGGCGTCGGGCTGTGGTGGGTGCTGCAGGCGCGGCGGTCGTTCAAGGGACCGATCCGTCAGGTCGATGCGCAGGCCGTTCCGGAGATCGCTCCCGAGTTCCAGTGAGCGAAGGCACGCTGAGCGTCCTCGAGCCCGCCACCGAGGCGGTGCTCGAGGAGCTGCCGCGCGCGGGCGTCGAGGAGGCCGACGATGCCGTCGCCCGCGCGAAGGCGGCCTTCCCGGCGTGGCGCGACGTCGCGCCGGCGGATCGCTCGAAGCTGCTGTTCGCGCTCGCGGCGCGGCTGGAGGAGGCGCACGAAGAGCTCGCGGTGCTCGAGGCGCGCAACGCCGGCAAGCCGATCTCCGACGCCCGGGGCGAGATCGGGATGGTCGTCGACACGTTCCGCTACTACGCCGGGATGCCGGAGCGGATCCTCGGCGACACGATCCCCGTCAGCGGCGGGCAGGCGTTCACCGTGCGCGAGCCGCTCGGCGTCGTCGCGCTGATCGTGCCGTGGAACTTCCCGCTGACCATCGCGTCGTGGAAGATGGCGCCGGCGCTGGCGGCCGGGAACACGATCGTGCTCAAGCCCGCCGAGCTGACGCCGCTGACCGCACTGCGCTTCGCGGAGCTGGCGCTGGAGGCGGGGCTCCCCGAGGGCGTCGTCAACGTCGTCGTCGGGCAGGGGTCGAAGGTCGGGCGGTGGCTGGTCGAGCACCCCGACGTGGCGAAGGTCGCGTTCACGGGATCGACCGAGGTCGGGCGGCACATCGCGACGGGCGCGGCGCACACGATCAAGCGCGTGACGCTCGAGCTGGGCGGCAAGTCGGCGAACATCGTCTTCGCCGACGCCGACCTCGAGCGCGCGGCCGCGTCGGCGCCCTCCGCCGTGTTCGGCAACGCGGGGCAGGACTGCTGCGCGCGCTCGCGCATCCTCGTCGAGCACTCCGCGCTGGACCGGTTCATGGACTCGCTGGAGGAGCACGTCGAGGCGCTGCGCGTCGGCGACCCGCTCGACGAGGACACGCAGATGGGCCCGCTCATCTCCGCCGACCAGCGCTCGACCGTCGCGTCGTTCGTGCCGCCCGAGGCGCCGATCGCGATCCAGGGCAGCGCGCCCGCCGGCCCCGGCTACTGGTTCCCGCCGACCGTGCTGTGCCCGATCGACCGGCACGAGCGGGCGGTGAGCGAGGAGATCTTCGGGCCGGTGGCCGTCGTCATCCCGTTCCGCACGGAGGAGGAGGCGATCTCGATCGCCAACGACACGATCTACGGGCTGAGCGGGTCGGTGTGGACGCGCGACGGGGCCAAGGCGCTGCGCGTCTCGCGCGCCGTCGCCGCCGGGAACATCTCCGTGAACTCGAACACCTCGGTGCGGGTGGCGACGCCGTTCGGCGGGTTCAAGCAGTCGGGCGTCGGGCGGGAGCTCGGTCCGCACGCGACCGACCACTACACCGAGGTCAAGACCGTCTTCTTCTCGACGGAGGGATAGCCGATGCCGGGGCGCCTCGAGGGCAAGGTCTGCGTGATCACGGGAACGGCCTCCGGCATCGGGGCCGAGACCGCGCGGCTGTTCCGGTCGGAGGGCGCGGTCGTCGTCGGCGTCGACCTCAACGAGACGCCCGACGTCGACCGCTCGCTGCGCGTCGACGTCGCGGACGAGGGCGCGGTCAGCGGGATGTACCGCGCGGTGCGCGAGGAGTTCGGCCGCATCGACGTGCTGTTCAACAACGCCGGGATCTCGCCGACCGACGACGTGTCCGTGCTCGACACGTCGCTCGAGGTCTGGCAGCGCGTGCAGGACGTCAACCTGCGCAGCGTGTTCCTGTGCTGCAAGCACGGGATCCCGCACCTGCTCGACGCCGGCGGCGGCTCGGTGATCAACACGGCATCGTTCGTGGCGGTGATGGGCGCGGCGACGTCGCAGATCTCCTACACCGCGTCGAAGGGCGGCGTGCTGGCGCTGTCGCGCGAGCTGGGGGTGCAGTTCGCCCGCCGAGGTGTCAGGGTGAACGCACTATGTCCCGGTCCGGTGGACACGCCGCTGCTGCAGGAGCTCTACGCCTCGGATCAGGAGGCGGCGCAGCGCCGGCTCGTCCACGTCCCGATGGGCCGCTTCGCGAAGGCGCGGGAGATCGCCAACGGCGCGCTGTTCCTCGCCTCCGACGAGTCGTCGTTCGTCACCGCGACGACGTTCCTCGTCGACGGCGGGCTCGCGGGCGCGTACGTCACGCCGCTGGCTGGGGAGTAGCGGCGCTGGCGCTCTGCGCCGCCCCGGCCTCCGCCTCCCAGCTCGTCACGATCGACACGCCGTCGCGGTTCGTCGATCCGGCGCACGTCGCGTTCAACGGGCCCGGCGGGCCGCTGCGCGCCAACGTCCTGCTGCCCGACGGCTACGACGGCACGCGCCGCTTCCCCGTCCTCTTCCTGCTCCACGGCCTGGGCGACAACTTCTCGACGTGGACCGGTGAGTCGGGGCAGGCGCAGGAGATCACGAAGGACCTCCCGGCGATCGTCGTGATGCCGGAGGCGGCGCGCGGCTTCTACTCCTCGTGGTGGAACGACGGGCGGCGTGGCGACCCCGGGTGGGAGCGGTTCTTCCTCGACGAGCTCGTGCCGCTGGTGGAGCAGCGGTTCAGGGTGATGCGGGGGCGGCGGTGGCACGCGATCGCCGGGCTCTCGATGGGCGGGATGGGCGCGACGTTCCTGGCCTCGCAGCTGCCCGGGTACTTCGGCAGCGCGGCCACGTTCAGCGGCTTCGTGTCGCACCAGCGGCCGGAGATCCCGGAGGGGCTGCGCGCGTACGGCGGCGTCGACTACGAGCGGATCTTCGGGCCGGTGGACGGCTTCTACGCGACCGGCCACAACCCGGCGCGGCTGACCGACAACCTGCGCTCGACGCGACTGTTCGTGACGGTCGGCGACGGCACCGCGGACCCGGCCGCCGGGAGCGGGCCGGCGGCGGTCGCCGGCGGCGGCGTGGCCGAGGCCGAGCTGCGCCAGCAGAACGACGACCTGGTCGCGCGGGCGCGGGAATCGGGGGTCGACGTCGACTACCGCCCCAAGCAGGGCGTGCACGACTGGCCGTACTGGCGCGCGGCGCTGCGCGACGCGATCGCGTGGGACCTGTTCAAGCCGGTTGCGGAGGACCCGTCGTCGTGGACGTACCGCACGGTGGCGCAGACGGGCGACGCGTGGGGACTGCGGTTCCACTTCGACGAGCCGCCGGGCGCGGTCGTGACGCTCGCGCGCGACGGCTCGCGGGTGCGCGGCGACGGGAGCGGACGGGTGGAGCTGCACAACGAGCGGGGCTGCGGCTTCACCACGACGCTCCCCTTCGACCGCCCGCTCCCGCCGGCCTCGTGCCCGCTGCGGCTCGCGATCTCCCCCTCGCGCGTCCTCCGCGGCCGCCGCACCCGGTTCCGCTTCGACGTCATGTCCTACGACGGCCGGCCCGTCGCCGGGGCGCGCGTCTTCCTCGGGAGCCGCACCGCGCGGACAGACGCCCGCGGCGTCGTGCGGATCACCTACCGCCTGCTCGGCCGCGCCCGCGAGCGCCACCCGAGCGCGTGGCTGCCGGGCGCCGAGCCGGGCCGGGGGACGATCCGCGTCCTGACGCCGCCGCGGCGTCAGCGCAGGACGCGCGCCTCGTAGCCGGCGGCGCCGATCGCCGCGAGGACGAACGCCGCGTGGTCGCGGCCGCGGGTCTCGAGGATGAGCTGGACCGCGGTCTCGCGAACGTGGTTGTCGAGGCCCTCGCGCACGTGCTGGACCTCGATGAGGTTCGCGGCCTCCTCCCCCACGATCCCCAGCAGGCGGGCGAGGGCTCCGGGACGGTCGCTGATGCGGGTGAGGACGACGAGCCGCCGGCCCATCTCGGTCTCGTGGCGGCGGGCGACCTCGGCGAGCAGGCCCGCGTCGACGTTGCCGCCGGAGAGGATCGCGACCGTCGTGCCGTCGGGCGCGACGCCCGTCGCGCCCGACATCAGCGCGGCCACCCCGACCGCGCCCGCTCCCTCGACGACCTGCTTCGCCCGCTCCATGAGCAGGACGATCGCCTCGGCGACCTGCTCCTCGCTCACCGTCACGACCGCGTCGAGCCACTCGCGCACGAGCGGCTGCGTGATCCGGCCCGGCCTCTTGACCGCGATCCCGTCGGCGATCGTGAGCGCGTGCGCGGCGACCTCCTGGCCGGCGAACGGCGCGCAGACGTCGACCTGTACGCCGACGACCTCGACCTGCGGCCGCGCGGCCTTCACGGCGATCGCGACGCCGGACGCCAGCCCGCCGCCGCCGACCGGCACGACGACCTTTGCGAGGTCCGGCACGTCGTCGAGCAGCTCGAGGCCGAGCGTCCCCTGGCCCGCGATCACGTCCTCGTCGTCGAAGGGATGGACGACGGTCATGCCGGCCTCGGCCGCGCGGGCGCGGGCGAGCTCGAGGCAGTCGAGCACGGTGTCGCCGCCGATCGTCACCTTCGCGCCGAGCGCCTCGGCGCCCTCGATCTTCGACAGCGGCGCGCCGGTCGGCATGAACACCTCGCAGGGGACGCCGCGGGCGCGCGCCGCGTGCGCGAGCGCCTGTGCGTGGTTGCCGGCGCTCCCCGCGACGACGCCCGCGCCGCACGCGTCGCCCAGCACGCTCACCTTGTTCGTGGCCCCGCGGACTTTGAACGACCCCGTGCGCTGCAGGTTCTCGGCCTTCAGCCCGACCGCCGCGCCGAGCTGGTCGGACAGCGTGGCGGAGGGCAGGACGGGCGTCGGCCGGGCGACGTCCGCGATGCGCTCGCGCGCCGCGGCGACGTCGTCGGCCGTGACCGCCACCGCTACAGCGCGACGATCGCGTCGACCTCGACCTGCGCGCCCTTGGGCAGCGCGGCGACGCCGATGGCCGCCCGGGCCGGCGGGTCGGCCGGGAAGAACGACGCGTAGACCTCGTTGACCTCGGCCCACGCGCCGGCGAGGTCGGTGAGGAAGACGCCGCAGCGGACCGCCCGGTCGAGCGACGTCCCCGCCGCCTCGCAGACGGCCTGCAGGTTCTCCAGGCACTGGCGCGCCTGCTCGGCCGGGGTGTCCCCCACGAGCTCGTTGGAGGAGGGATCGAGCGCGACCTGGCCGGAGCAGAACAGGAGGTCGCCGGCGCGGACGGCGTGGCTGTACGCGCCGACGGCGTCGGGCGCGCCGGGTGCGTGGATGGTCTCTCGGTGCAGGGGCATCGTGCCTGGAACCGTACTCCCGCCTTCCGATACGGTGGGCCGCCCATGCGCCGCCGTCTCGCCCTCGGCCTCGCGGCCGCGCTCGCCTCCCTCGTCCCCGCCGCCGCCGCCCGCGCCGACGTCCAGTGGGCCGGCTGCACGGACCCGGGCTTCGGCGCCTTCCAGTGCGGCCGCACGACCGTGCCGATCGACCGCGGCGGCGGCCTCCCGGGGACGCTCGACCTCTTCGCGCGGCGGCTCGTCGCGCCGTCGAACCCCAGCCGGACCGCGGTCGTCTTCCTCTCCGGCGGGCCCGGCCAGGCGGCGACGCCGAGCGCGGCGTCGGTCGCCGAGGCGCTCGCCCCCGCGCTGAGCAGCCGCGACCTCCTCGTCTTCGACCAGCGCGGCACCGGCGCGTCCGGCGCGCTGAAGTGCGACTCGCTGCGGCGCGCGCGCAGCTCGCGCAGCGCCGCCGAGGGCTGCGCGAACGACCTCGGGCCGCAGCGCGCGTTCTTCCGCACGACCGAGTCGGTGGCCGACATCGAGGACCTCCGCGTCGCGGCGGGCTACGACAAGCTCGTCCTCTACGGCGTCTCGTACGGGACGAAGGTCGCGCTCGCGTACGCGATCGCGCATCCCGACCGCGTCGAGAGCCTGCTGCTCGACTCGACGGTGACGCCGGAGGGGCCCGACGCGCTGCGGCGGTCGAGCTTCGCCGCGTCCGCGCGCGTGCTGCGGCACCTGTGCGCGGCGAACGGCTGCCGCGGGATCACGACCGACATCGTGTCCGACGCCAACCGGCTGGTCCGCCGCAAGCGCATCCGCGGCCGGTACGTCACGTCGGCCGGGCGCGTCCGCCGTGGGTCCTTCAACACGCGCGGCCTGTACGACCTGCTCGAGATCGGCGACCTCAATCCCGCATGGCGCGCGATGCTGCCGGGCGCGATGCGCGCGGCGCTGCTCGGCGACGAGGCGCCGATGCTCCGCCTCGCCTCCTCGATGTTCGGCGGCGGCGGCTCGCAGGTCTCGGACACGGGCGTCAATCGCGCGCTGTACCTGGCCACCGTCTGCGAGGAGGTCGCGTTCCCGTGGGACCGGGCGGCCGGCGCGGACGCCCGGATCGACCAGGCCACCGTCGCCCTCAACCAGCTGCCCCCGAGCGCGTTCTTCCCGTTCGACCGGGCGACGGTCGCGGGCTCGAGCCTCGTGCCCACGTGCTACGGCTGGCCGAACGCGGCGCCGCCGCCCGCGCCGCCGGGCGCGCTGCCGCACGTTCCCGCGCTGGTGCTCTCCGGCGAGGGCGACGTCCGCACGCCGCTCGAGGACGCCGGCGCCATCGCGGGGCGGCTCGCCGGGGGCGGGGGCGTCGTCGCCGTCCCGCACACCGGGCACTCGGTGCTCGGCAGCGACTTCTCGCGCTGCGCCGCCGCGGCGGTCGCGGCGTTCTTCCGCGACGGCTCGGCGCCCCCGTGCCCGCCGGGGATCGAGCCGGTGGTCGCGCCGCTGCGCCGCCCGCCGCGGTCGCTGAGCGAGGTCCCGGCCGCGCGGCGCTACAAGGGCCGCGTCGGCCGCACGCTCAACGCCGTGGCGCTCACGCAGTCCGATGCGCTCGTCGCCGCGCTCGCGGCCAAGCTCGACGACGTCAAGCGCGTGGCCGGCGTCCGCCGCGGGGTCATCGTCGTCACGTCGAAGGCGACCTCGCTGCGCGGCGTCGAGCTGGTGCCGGGCGTGCGCGTCACCGGGTCGTTCCCGAACCAGGGCTCGCGGGCGAGGCTCGTCGTCACCGGCCGCGCCGCCGCGCGCGGGCGGCTGACGATCACGCGCGCCGGCGGCGCGGGCGGCAGGCTGGGCGGCGTGCGGATCCGCGCGCGGCCGCGGGCGGCCTCGGCCGGGGGTCCGTTCGGCGGGCCGCCGGCCGCGCGGCGCCTCCGGCCGTTCCCGGCGCTCACGTCGCGCTGAGCCGCCGCTCGAGCTCCTCGCGTTCGCGCTCGTTCGCCGTCAGCGCGATCGCCCGCTCGTACGCCGCGCGCGCCGCGGCCGCGTCCCCCGTCCGGCGCAGCAGCTCGGCCCGCGCGGCGTGCAGCGGCTGGTAGCGGTCGAGCCGCGGGTCGGCGGCGAGGGCGTCGAGGATCGCCAGGCCGTCCTGCGGCCCGTCCGCCTGCGCGACGGCGACGGCCCGGTTGATCGCGACGACGGGCGACGGCTCGAGCTCGGCGAGCCGCGCGTACAGCGCGGCGATCTGGCGCCAGTCGGTGTCGGCGAACGTCGGCGCCTCGGCGTGCAGCGCCGCGATCGCGGCCTGCAGCTGGTACGAGCCGGGGCGGCGCAGGCGCACCGCGCGGTCGAGCACCGCGAGCCCCTCCTCGATCCGCGCGGCGTCCCACCGCGTCCGGTCCTGGTGCTCGAGCGCGACGAAGCTCCCGCCGTCGTCGGTCCGCGCCGCGCGCCGTGCGTCGACGAGCAGCAGGAGCGCGAGCAGCCCGAGTGCCTCGGGCTCGTCGGGCATGAGCTCGGCGACCAGCCGCGCGAGGCGGAGCGCCTCGTCGCACAGCCCGGCGCGCACGAGGTCCGGCCCGGTCGTCGCCGTGTGGCCCTCGTTGAAGATCAGGTAGACGACCCGCAAGACGCCGCCGAGCCGATCGGGCAGCTGCTCGTCGGGCGGGACGCGGTACGGGATGCCCGCGACGGCGATCTTCCGCTTGGCGCGCACCACCCGCTGCTGCATCGTCGCCTCCCTGACCAGGAACGCGCGGGCGAGCTCCGGCGTGGTCAGCCCGCCCAGGGTGCGCAGCGTCAGCGCGATGCGCGCCTCGGGCGCGAGCGCCGGGTGGCAGCAGGTGAAGATCATCCGCAGGCGGTCGTCGGCGAGCGCGGACGCGCCGTCGGGATCCTCGTCCGGGGAGGGCGTGTCGGAGTCGAGTCGCACGAGGTGCCTCAGCCGGTCGTCCATCGCGCGCTCGCGGCGCAGGCGGTCGATCGCGCGCCGGCGCGCGGTGACGGTGAGCCACGCGCCCGGCCGGTCGGGGACGCCGCGCTCCGGCCACTGGGCGGCGGCCTCGGCGAAGGCGTCCTGTACGGCGTCCTCGGCGAGGCCGAGGTCGCCGCCGACGTGCCGGGTCAACGTGGCGAGGACGGCCGCGCGCTCGTCGCGGTAGGCCCGCTCGAGCGCGGCTGCCGCCGTCACGGCCGGGCGATCTCCAGCACCGGGCGCAGCTCCACCGACCCGTACGGCGCGATCGGCATCCTCGCCGCCCACGCCGTCGCCGCGTCCAGGTCCGCGACGTCGAGGAGGTAGAAGCCGGCCAGCGTCTCCTTCGTCTCGGCGAACGGGCCGTCGGTGAGCAGCGTCTCGCCGTCGCGCACGCGCAGCGTCGTCGCCGTCGTGTGGGGCTGCAGGGCGTCGCCGCCGAGCAGGATCCCGGCCGCGTCCATCTCGTCGGTGAGCGAGAGCCACGCCTTCCTGTTCGCCTGCCCCTCCGGGGTCTCGGGGTCGGGCGCGGCGCCGGGGGCCGAGTAGAGCAGCAGCATGTACTTCACGGGGTCTTCCTCCTCATGGAGACTGTGAGCCTGTCACCCCGACGTCGCACGGCCCACGACCAGATCGACACGCTCCGGCGCGCTTGGCGCGTTGCCGCTGTCGTGGCGCTGGGCGTCGCCGCGCCCGCGCGGGCCGTCGACACCGCGCGGCTCGCCGGCGGCACGACGACCACGCCCGACGGGCGGCACCTGCCGGTGACCGGCGGCTACGTCGACCCGAAGACCGGCGAGGGGCGCGTGGAGCACCGCGGGCTCGTCGTCGTGCTCCGGCGCGCGGAGGTCCGCCGCGTCCGCACCAGCGGCTTGACGACGCGCATCGTCGCGCGCTCGCGCCGCCTGGGCGGCACCGTCCGCCTGCGCCTGCGCCTGGGCCAGCTCGTCCTGGAGGGCGGGACGGCGACGCTGCGGCTCGACCCGACGACGTTCGCCGGCGCCGAGGCGAGCGGCGGCACGTTCCGGATCACCGGCGGAAGGCTCGACGCGCGGACGCTGCGCGGCGAGGTGGGGAGCGCCGGCGTCCTGCGCGTGACGCGCGGCGGCCGCAGCGTCGAGGTTCGCGACCTCGGGCTGGACATGGGCGATGTCGCGACGGCACAGATCGGCGACGTCCGCCCGCCGATCGCCACGCTCGCCGCCCTCCCGGACGCGACGATCGGCGGCCTGACCGCCACGCTCACGCCCTTCACCGCGGCGCTCACGGCGCCGGCGGCCGACGGCCTGAACTTCGCGCTCCAGACGGACGCGTTCCGCGAGGGCCAGCCGCTCGGGACGCTCGCGGTACGGGCGCGCCTTCGCGGGTAGGCCGCGGGCGATGCCCAACGCCCTCGCGAACGAGACCTCCCCCTACCTCCGCCAGCACCAGGACAACCCCGTCGACTGGCTGCCCTGGGGCGAGGAGGCGCTGCGCCGCTCGCGCGAGGAGGACAAGCCGATCCTGGTCTCGATCGGCTATTCGGCGTGCCACTGGTGCCACGTCATGGAGCGCGAGTCCTTCGAGGACGACGCGACCGCGCGGGTGATGAACGAGCGCTTCGTCTGCGTGAAGGTCGACCGCGAGGAGCGCCCGGACGTCGACGCGCTCTACATGGAGGCCGTGCAGGCGATGACCGGCCACGGCGGCTGGCCGCTGAACGTCTTCGTCACGCCGGAGCAGGTCCCGTTCTACGGCGGGACGTACTTCCCGCCCGAGCCGCGGCACGGGATGCCGAGCTGGCAGCAGGTGCTGATCGCGGTCGACGACGCCTGGCACAAGCGGCGCGAGGAGATCCGCGAGCAGGGCGAGCGGATGGCGGCGCGGCTGCAGGGCGCGGGGCTGCTGCGCCCCTCCGAGCAGCCGATGGACCCGCGCGCGCTCGACAGCGCGGAGGTGGTCCTGTCGCGGCAGTTCGACCCGCAGTGGGGCGGCTTCGGCGGCGCGCCGAAGTTCCCGCCGCACTCCGCCCTGGAGTTCCTGCTCGCGCGCAGCGAGACGCGCATGTCGCTGTCGACGCTGCACGCGATGCGCACCGGCGGGATCTTCGACCAGGTCGCGGGCGGGTTCGCCCGCTACGCCGTCGACTCGACGTGGACGATCCCCCACTTCGAGAAGATGCTCTACGACAACGCGCTCCTGGCGCGCGCGTACCTGCACGGCGGGCAGGTCAGCCAGGACGCGCGGCTGCGGCGCACGTGCGAGGAGACGCTGGAGTGGATGGCGCGCGAGATGGTCGCGCCCGAGGGCGGCTTCTACAGCGCGCTGGACGCCGACAGCGAGGGCGTCGAGGGCAAGTACTACGTGTGGTCCGTCGACGAGCTGCGCGCGGCGCTCGGCGACGACTTCGACGCGGCGGCGGCGTACTTCGGGGTCTCGGACGAGGGGAACTTCGAGGGCCTCAACCACCTGGAGGCGCGCGGGCCCGAGCCGCCGGCCGACCAGCGCGCGCGGATCCGCGCGCGGCTGTACGAGGTGCGCGAGGAGCGCGTGCGGCCGGGGCTCGACGACAAGCGGCTGACCGCGTGGAACGCGCTGGCGATCCACGCGTTCGCGGAGGCGGGCGCGGTGTTGGAGCGGCCCGACCTGCTCGACGTCGCGCGACGTGCCGCGGACTTCGTGCTCGGCTCGCTGCGCGATCCCGACGGGCGCCTGCTGCGCACGTACAACGACGGGCGGGCGAAGCTCAACGCGTACCTCGAGGACCACGCGTTCCTGCTCGAGGCGCTGCTCGCGCTGTACGAGGCGACGTTCGAGGAGCGCTGGTTCGTGGAGGCGCGGTCGCTGGCCGACACGCTGATCGAGCGCTTCGCCGACCGCGACAACGGCGGGTTCTTCACGACGTCCTCCGACCACGAGACGCTCGTCGCCCGGCGCAAGGACCTCGAGGACAACCCGATCCCGAGCGGGGGCTCCAGCGCCGCGCTCGGGCTGCTGCGGCTGGCGGCGCTGACGGGAGAGCGCACGTACGAGGCCGCCGCCGAGGGCCACCTCCAGCTCCTCCACGAGCTCGCGCCGAAGCACCCGACCGCGTTCGGCCACCTGCTCCAGGCGCTCGACTTCCACCTGAACCCGGTGCGCGAGGTCGCGCTCGTCGGCGACGACGACGGCGCGCTCGTGCGGGTGGTGCGCTCGCGGCTGCGCCCGCGGCTCGTACTCGCGGGCGGGTCCGCGTCGGGGGCGGTCCCGCTTCTCGCCGGCCGCACCGAGCCCGGCGCCTACGTCTGCGAGAACTTCGCCTGCCAGAGGCCGGTCACGACGCCCGAGGAGCTCGATCAGCTCCTCGGCTGACGCGCCCAGGAGGCGGCTCGTGCCCGAGGTCTTCGGGCGACGCGACTTCCGGCTCCTGCTCACCGGCCAGGCCGTGTCGGTCATGGGCGACCGGATGGTGTCGGTCGCGCTCGCGTTCGCGGTGCTGGAGCTCGGCGGCTCGGCGTCGGCGGTCGGGCTCGTCCTCGCGGCGGCGATGCTCCCGTTCGCCGCCACGGTTCTCGCGGGCGGCGTGGTCGCCGACCGGCTGTCGCGCCGCCGCGTGATGATCGCGGCCGACCTCGTCCGTGTCGCGACGTGGGGCGCGATGGCCACGCTGCTCGTGACCGGCGTCGCGGAGGTCTGGGCGCTCGCCGTGCTCGCCGGCGTGGCGGGCGCGGCGACCGGCTTCTTCAATCCCGCCTCGACCGGCCTGCTGCCGGAGGTCGTGCCGGCGGAGGAGATCCAGCAGGCCAACGCGCTGCGGTCCGCCGCGAACTCCGGGAGCGAGATCGCCGGGCCGCTGCTGGCCGGGCTCATCGTCGCGGGCGCGGGCGCGGGGTGGGCGATCGCCGTCGACGCGGCGACCTTCGGTGTGAGCGCCGTCTGCCTGACGCTGCTGCGCGTCCCCGAGCGCGCCGCGCGCGAGGCGACCTCCTTCCTGGCCGACCTGCGCGCGGGATGGACGGCGTTCGTCGCGCGCCGCTGGGTCGTGGCGTTCGTCGCCTACTTCGCGATCGGCAACATGCTGTGGGCGGCGTGGAGCGCGCTCGGGCCGGTGTACGCCGACCGCGAGCTCGGGGGCGCTGGGCCGTGGGGCGTCGTGCTCGGCTCGATCGGCGTCGGCGCGATCCTGGGCAGCGTCGTCGCGACGCGGATCGAGCCGCGCCGGCCGCTCGTCGTCGTCTCGCTGTGCGAGGGGCTGTTCGCCCTGCCGCTCGCCTTCCTCGCCGCGAACGCGCCCCTCGCGGTGCTCGCGTTCGGCGCACTGCTGTGCGGCGTCGGGCTGATGATCGGGATGTCCGTCTGGGAGTCGACGCTGCAGCGCAACATCCCGGGCGAGTCGCTGTCGCGCGTAAGCTCGTACGACTGGTTCGCGTCGTACGCCTTCTACCCGTTCGGGTTGGCGGTGTGGGGATCGGTGGCGGCCGGCATCGGCCTGGCCACCGCGCTGTGGCTCGCGTTCGGGCTGATGATCGGGTCGGCCCTCGTCCTCCTCGCCGTGCCCGACGTCTGGCGCCTTCGCGGGCAGCCGCGCTAGCCGGTGCTCCTCGGGATGAACGAGAGGAGCGCGCTGTTGCCCTTGCCGTAGGTCGGGTCGTGGCCGAAGCTGATCGGCGCGACGAGCCACTGCAGGAGCCCGCCGCGCACGCGCGCGACGGCCAGGCCCTCGGACTCGCCGAAGATCCGGCGCTCGATCTCCAGGCGCTGCTTGCCCGTGGTCGGGTCGATGCGCCACACGCGGAAGCGGTTGCCGTCGTACTCCGCCGCGAGGAGGCGGCCCTTGTAGAAGGCGACGCCCGTCGCGCCCCCGAACGGGAACGCGTTCTCGATCCGCGCGGCCGGCTTGAGCTGGGGGCCGAGCGGCGCGGCGTTGGCCTCGCTGATCTGCGTCAGGTCGTAGCGCAGGAGGTCCGCGCCGTCCTGCGTGAAGAGCGAGCGGCCGTCGGTGGAGACCTCGGCCCACATCGCCTTCTTGATGTCGGTGGGGTCGAGCTTGACGTAGTAGCGCCAGCGCAGGGTGAGGGGATCGGCGACCGCGATCGACCCGGTGCCGCAGTGGTTGCCGGCGTTCTCGCCGCCCACCTGGTAGCACTCGAGCGGGAGGAGCAGGCGGCCGCCCTCGGCGCCGTCGTAGGCGAGGTCGCCGACGTGGTCATAGCCCTCGGTCGCGGTGACCTCCGGCGGGATCGCGGGGGTCGCGCGCGCGTTCTCCTTCAGCCCCGCGGTCGTCGCGAACAGGCCGTTCGTGCCCGTGAAGAAGAGCGCGCGGCCGGGCGACGCGGCGACGCCCTGGTTGTAGTCGAGCGACGGCCTCGACACGCGGGCGAGCTTCCACCGGCCCGGGTCCTTGGCCAGGGCGGGGGCGGCCGCGGCGCCCGCGAGGGCGCTCGCCGCTAGAGCACCGGCAAGTAGCGCTCGAGTTCCCACCTGGTCACCTGCACGCGGTAGTCCTCCCACTCCTGGCGCTTGATCTCGACGAAGCGGTTGAACATGTGCTCGCCGAGCGTGCGGAGCACGAGCTCGGACTCGGCCGCGATCTCGATCGCCTCGCCCAGCGTCTCGGGCAGCTGCTCGATCCCCAGGCGGCGGCGGTCGTCGGGGCTGAGGTGGTAGAGGTTCTTCTCCATCGGCTCGGGGAGCTCGTAGCCCTTCTCGATCCCCTCCAGACCGGCGTGGAGGAGCGCCGCGAACGTCAGGTACGGGTTGCACGCGGGGTCCGGGCAGCGCAGCTCCATGTGCGTGTGCTGCTCGGCGCCGGCGCGGTGCGGAGGGACGCGGACGAGCGCGGAGCGGTTGCGCCGCGACCACGCGACGTACACCGGCGCCTCGAAGCCGGGGACGAGGCGCTTGTAGGAATTGACCCACTGGGCGAACACGGCGCTGAGCTCGCGTGCGTGGCGCAGCTGGCCGGCGATGAAGCCGCGGCCGACGTCGCTCAGGCCGTACGGGTCGTCGGCGTCGAAGAACGCGTTGGCGCCGTCCTTGTGGAGGCTCAGGTGGGTGTGCATGCCGGAGCCGTTCTCGCCCTCGAGCGGCTTGGGCATGAACGTCGCGTGCCAGCCCTCCTTCAGGGCGTACTCCTTGACGGTGATGCGGCTGGTGACGACGTTGTCGGCGGCCTGGAGGGCGTCGGTGGCGCCGAGGGCGATCTCGTGCTGGCTCGGGCCGCCCTCGTGGTGGCTGGTGGCCACGGCGATGCCGAGCTGCTCGAGGCCGAGGATCGTCTCGCGGCGGACGTCGCTCCCGGCGTCGAGCGTCGTCAGGTCGAAGTAGCCGCCGGAGTCCAGGGGCTCGGTGGAGCCGCGCTCCTTGAACAGGAAGTACTCGGGCTCGACGCCGACGTGCAGCGCGTCGAAGCCGAGCTGCTGCATGCGGTCGATCGCGCGCCGCAGGACGTACCGCGGGTCGCCCTCGTATGGGGTGCGCTCCGGGGTGAGGATGTCGCAGAAGATGCGCGCGACGCCGTGCTCGGCGGGGCGCCACGGGAGCGTCGCGAACGTGCGCGGGTCGGGCATGGCGATCATGTCCGACTCCTCGACCGGGTTGAAGCCCGTGATGCTCGAGCCGTCGAAGGAGGCGCCCTGCTCCAGCGCCTGCTCGAGCTGGTCGCGGCCGATGCTGAAGGACTTCAGGTGCCCGAGGACGTCGGTGAACCAGAGGCGGACGAAGCGGATGTCGCGCTCGTCGCACAGGCTCAGGACGTCCTGTGCCGTTTCGGGCTGGTCGGGCATGAGCGGGCAGACTAGCCCGTGGACGCTGGCCCGCCGGTCGCGGCTTCGTGGCCCGGCGGTCCTACGGCCGGCCGGCGCCGAGCGCCGCGGGCGGGCCCGCGACGCCTACAGCCAGCCGGCGAGGAGCGCCGCGGCGTCCGCGCTCGGGCTGCTGATCACGGCGACGAGGATGAGGAGCAGGCCGAGGAGGACGGCCCAGAGCGCGATCTTGTCCGGGCGCGGGCCGACGCGCTCGTCGGCGCGGCGGCCGCGGATGCGCTGCGGGCCGGGCGACGGGACGGGCGCGACGCCGTGCACGCGGTCGACCTGGCCGCGGATCTCGATCGTGCGCCGCTGCTGCGGCTTGGGCGGGGGCGTCGGCTCGGCGTCCTCGAGCCAGACCTCGGGCTCGGGGCGCGCGGGGCGCGCCGCCGTGGGGCGCCCGGCATGGGACCCGCGGCGCTCGAAGCGCTTCGCGCGCGGGCGCTCGGCCGTCCCCCCGTCCTCGTCCGGGCGGAGGTGCTCCACTTCAGCCCACCAGGGGCGCGCAGCCGTCTGGCTCATGCGGTCTCGTTCCTCTTTCCGTCGGCTTACGGGGTTAGCTGACGGGCTCGCGCCGGAAGAGCTGCGCTACGTCTCGTTGCCGAGAAGATTCGCCCCAACAGTGGGTCCCCCGCTCCCAGCGGCCCGTGCGCATCCTGGCACCCGGTCCGGATGGGACTCAGCGGTCCAACGGCCGGGATCGTAGCACCGGCAGAAAGTCCTGCAAACACACCAGACTTATGGCAAGTGGAGGGCTGCGTTGCGGGCGCATCGCGGCGCGAGGGCGCGCGGCGGCCGCGCCTAGCGGCCGGCGACGGCGGCCACGAAGTCCGCGACCTGCCGCGCCTCCTGGCCCTCGTACAGCAGCGCGGGCATCTGGCCCTGGCCGCGCGCGCGACCCTTCGCGATCGCGTCGAGGACGAGGTTCTTCGGCGGGCGGAGCGCGTCGAGGCTCGGCCCGACGGTGCCGACGGCGTTCGCCGCGCGCAGCGTGTGGCACTGCCCGCACGAGTGGCCGAACATCTCGCGGCCCTTCTTCTGGTCGTTCGTCAGCTCGACGCCGCTCTGGGCCTCCTTCGACTGCTCGTCGCCGTTGAGGAAGCCGACGGCGACGGGGATCCCGACCCCGAACAGCGCCGCGGTGGCGATCGTGAACAGGACGACGAGGCGCCGGCCGGCGCGGCTGTCCGAGCTCAGCAGCGGGCCTCGGCGGCCGCTGCGCATCGCGGCCAGCACGACGCCCAGGCCGAGCACGACGAAGAGGAGGACGAAAGCGAGGGCTGCCATATGCGCCGCGAGCTTACCCAGCCGCGCGGCCGGGCGATCCCCCGCCGTCGGCGGCGCTCACCGCGACCTCCCTCGCGTGAACGACATGACCGGCGGCGCGACGGCGCGGAAGTCGCCCGCTCCGGCGGCGGCGGCCGCCGCGGGCACCTCCTCGGCCGGGACCGGGAAGGGCTCGACGCCCTCGGGCAGCGGCTCGCGGGCTGTCCCGCCGATCGCCGCCGGCAGCTCGTGCACCTCCGCGGGCGCGTCGTCGGGGCGGTCGAGCGCGGTCAGGCGCCGGATGAGGATGTTCACCGCGCCGCCGCCGGACGCGAACTTCTCGAGCTTGCCCTCGGCGACGACGAGCGGCTCGACGCGCACGGCCAGGCGATCGCGCTCGTAGATGTCCGGCGTGACGATGAGGTTCACCGTCCCGAGCTCGTCCTCGAGCAGCATGAACACGATCCCCTTCGCGGTCCCCGGCCGCTGGCGCGCGACGACGAGCCCGCCGATGCGGACGTCCGCGCCGTGCGGCAGGCGGTCGAGGTCCGCGCTCGTCGCCATCCCGCGCTCGGCGAGCGCCGGACGCAGAAGCCCGAGCGGATGCACGCGCGCGCTGACCCCGGTCGCGCCGTAGTCGGCGAGCATCTCCTCCCACGCGCCGACCTTCCGCAGCCGCGGCGGCGCGGGGAGCCCGAGCGGCAGCGACAGCTGGACGGCGCCCCCGTCGACCCGTCGCCCGGGCGCGGCGACGCCGAGCTGCCAGAGCGCCGTCCGCCGGTCGCCTGCGAGGGCGTCGCACGCGCCCGACCAAGCGAGCCGCTCCAGCGCCGCCCGTCCGGCGCCGGCGCGCGAGGCGAGGTCCTCCAGCGACCGGAAAGGCCCGCCCTCCTGGCGAGCGGCGACGAGCGCCGCAACCTCGTCGGCGCGGACGCCGAGCACGTACCCGAGGCCGACGCGGATCGCAGCGGAAGAGCCCTCGGCGCGGCCGTCTGGCGGCCCGATCGTCGTGCCTGGGGAGGACGCAGGGAGCGTGGCGTGCCCCGGCACGCGAGCGACCGAGGACGATGCCAGGCGCGTCGAGCGGCCGTCAGACTCGATGGCGCAGAGGACCTTGCTGCGGTTGATGTCCGGCGGCAGGACCTCGAGGCCCCTTCGCTGCGCCTCGTGGATCAGGGAGTCCGGTGGGTAGAAGCCCATCGGCTGCTCGTCGAGCAGGCCGCAGACGAACTCGAGCGGGTGGTGGACGCGGAGCCAGGTCGACTGGTAGGCGAGCAGGCCGAACGCCGCACCGTGGGCCTTCGGGAACCCGAAGCCCGAGAAGCCGACGACCATCCCCCACACGCGCTCGGCGAGCGCCTCGTCGACGTCGGGGTGGCGCTCCATCGCCCCGCGGACGAAGCGGTCGTGGTGGGCCATGATCGCCGCCTCCGACCGCTTGCGGCTCATCGCGCGGCGCAGGCCCTCCGCGTCACCGGGCGAGAAGCCGGCGAACGCCATCGCCACCTCGATCACCTGGTCCTGGAAGATGATCGCGCCGAGGGTCTCCTTGAGCACGGGCTCGAGCGATGGGTGGTCGTACGGGATCTCGAAGTCGGGGTCCTCGCGCAGCCGCTGGCGGCGCTCGATGTACGGGTTGACCGCGCCGCCCTGGATCGGCCCCGGGCGCACGATCGCCACCTGGATCGTCAGCTCCTCGAGCGTCTGCGGGCGCGTCCGCCGCAGGGACGCCATCTGCGCCCGGCTCTCGATCTGGAAGACGCCGGTCGTGTCGGCCTCCTGGATCATCGTGAACGTCTCGGGGTCGTCGAACGGGATCCGCGACAGGTCGATGACCTCGCCCGTGCGCCGCGCGATGTGGTCGACCGTCCGCTCGACGGCCGACAGCATCCCCAGCCCGAGCAGGTCGATCTTCAGAAAGCCCGCGTCCGCGCACGAGTCCTTGTCCCACTGCACCATCTGGCGCCCGGTCATCGAGGCGGGCACGACGGGGCAGCAGTCGACGAGCGGGCGGGTCGAGACGATCATGCCGCCGGAGTGCTGCGACAGATGGCGCGGCAGGCCGTAGGCCTCGTCGGCGAGCGCCTTGAGCCACGCCCAGCGGGAAGGGCCGCCGCCCGCGGCGCCCGCGGCGCCCGCCCCGCCCGCGCCGCCGGAGCCGCCGCCGCGAGCGGCCGCGGCCAGCCCGGACGCGGCCTCCGCGTCGCCGACGTCCTCCAACCGCTCGACCCCGAGGGTGGTCTCGATGTCGTCGCCGACGCGCCCGAACCCCTCGGCCCCGCGCGCCACGCGCTCGATCTCCCCCGGCGGCAGGCCCAGGGCCTTGCCGAGCTCGCGGATCGCACCGCGCGCCTTGTACGTCGGGAAGGCGGCCACGAGCGCGGAGCGGTCGCGGCCGTAGCGGTCGTGGATGCGCGGGAGCAGGACCTCGCGCACGTCGCGCGGGAAGTCGAGGTCGATGTCGGGCAGCGACGTGATCTCCTCGTTGAGGAAGCGCCCGAGCAGCAGCTCGTTCTGGACGGGATCGACGTGCGAGAGCCCGGTCAGGTAGCAGACGATCGACGACACCGACGACCCGCGCCCGCGGCCCGGCGGCAGCACCTGACGCGCGAGCGAGGGACCGCGCACCTCGCACGCGACCTCGCGCGCCAGCTCGAGCAGCTCGTGGTGCAGGTTGAAGAACCCCGACAGCCCGAGCCCGGCGATCAGCCGCAGCTCGGTCTCCAGCCGCTCGGCCGCCTCGGCGCGCAGCAGCCGCCCCGACGGCGCGCGCACCGTCGACCCGCGCGGGTAGCGCTCCTCGAAGCACGCCCGGCACGTCTCGGCCAGCCGCCGGTCGGACCCCGCGTCCTCCGCCCCGGGATACCGGTAGCCGAGGTCGTGAGACAGGTCGAACTCGAGCGTCTCCGCCAGCCGCACCGTCTCCGCCACGGCCTCGGGGTGGTCGGCGAACCGCGCCGCCATCGCCGCCGGCGACGCCAGCACGTGCGCGTGGTTGCCGCGCCGCAGCGGCTCGGAGGCGTCCAGCGTCGTGTGCTCGCGGACGGCGACGAAGGCGTCCTGCAGCCGGGCCCGCGCCCGCGTGTGCGCATGGACGTTGCCCGTCGCCACGCACGGCACCCCGAGCCGCTCGGCGAGCGACGCGAGCCCGCGGTTGAGCGCACGATCGTGGCGCTGGAACGGCCGCTGGAGCTCGACCCGGAACGCGTCGCGCCCGAACGCGCCGAGCAGACGGCGCATCGTCGGCTCGTCGCGCACGCCGTCGCGCGCGCACCCGCTCAGGCACACGAGCCCCTCCACGTGCTCCTCCAGATCCGCGAGCGTCACGCGCGGCGAGTCGACGATCGGCCCGCCCTCGGGCGCGCGCACGTGCGCGTGGGCGCGGGTCAACAGCCGGCACAGGTTGCTCCAGCCGCGCGCGTCGCGGACGAGCAGCGTCACGTGCCGCGACGGCGGCGGCGCCTCGCGCCGGTGCGGCCCGACCGGCGCGTCCACCACATCCACCTCCGCCCCGTGCAGCGCGCGCAGCCCGAGCGCCTGCGCAGCCTGCGCGAACTCCATCGACCCGTAGACGCCGTTGTGGTCGGTGAGCGCCATCGCCCCGTAGCCGGCCTCGACCGCGGCGCCGGCCAGCTCGCCGGGAAGGCTCGCCCCGTCCAGGAACGAGAAGGCGGAGTGCGCGTGGAGCTCGACGTACGACACGAACACATGTTCGCATGTGGAGACGACGGCTTCACGCCACGCCGACGCAGTCCAGCCGCCGCGCCCAGCCCATCCCCGGCTCGCGCCCCGCGGCGTCCACCAGCCGCGACGTCTGCCGCACGTCCTCGACCTCGTAGCCGAGCTGGGCGAGCCCGAGCGTGACGCTGCCGCCGTGCACGTCGACCGACCGATCCGTCGCCAGCAGGCGCACGTCGATCCGCGCCCGCTCCGCCAGCCGCGCGGCGAGCGCCCGCGCAGCACCCAGCGCACGACCGGGCGCCGCCGACCGCACGCCGCCGAGCAGGTCGTGCACGAGGCCGCGCGCGACGGGATCGGCCAGGTCGAGCCGCGCCTCCGCCTCGACGCGGTCGCCGCCGGCCGACCTCCGTCCGGCGACCGAGACCTCGCCGTCGACGCCGCGCGCTCCGCGCACCGTCAGCGACGCCGGAACCCCGCGCGCGTCGAACCCGAGCTCCAGCGACACGCTCGACGCCGTGCCCAGCCCGGCCCGGGCGAGCGGCACGGTCAGCGCCGCCGTGATCCGTCGATCGAGACCCAACACGACCGTCCGCTCCCCGGTCACCGGCCGCTCCACCACACGTACCGCCGCCGTGCTCAGCACGCGTGCGGAGGCCTCGAGCCCCAGCGCGCTGAGCGCCGCCTCCGTGTCGCCCCCGCGCCCGAAGGACCACCACCGCTCGTCGGGGACGGGCTCGCCCTCGCCGGCGCCCGAGACGATCCGCCGCGCGCCCGAGCGCTCGGCCCGCAGCCGCTCCATCAGCCGCTCGGCCGCCGCGCGATCGGGGACGACGAACCGCCGGCCCGTGCCGCCGCGCAGGTCCCCGAACAGCTCGGCGCTCGCGCGGACGCCCTTCCGGCCGACCGCCACCTTCAGACCCGGGCTGATGCCGCCCCCACCGCGAGCGGTGTCCTCGACGGTGATCGCGAACGTCCCGTCCGAGCGCTCCTCCAGCACGAAGCGCCGCCCGTCGGCCCCGCGCGCCACGATTAAGGTCGCCTGCCGCTCGTGCGACTCCTCGTCGGCGGCGACCACGCACGGCCGCGGCGCCCCGTCCAGGCAGTCGCCGCCGCTGACCAGGCAGAACGCCCGTGCGAACGACGCCTCCACGGCGCGCGGAACCGCGGACCCCGCGCCCGGAGCGAAGGCCACGACCGCGCCGAGGAACACGACCGCGACGACCGCCACCACCGCGATCCACTCGACCGACGCCTGACCACGCTGCGACGACAACCGCACGCGGACCAGCCTCCGCGCCCGCGGGCAACGGAACAACGCACGACCGTGCCGTCCTACGCACCGAGCGGCAACAGGACGAGCACCGTCGCCATCGCGAGCGCGACGAGCAGCCCGTCCCACGGCCGCGCGCGCATCGCCTGCGGAGGCTCCGCGGGCGCCGGCGTGTGCTTGCCCGCCTCCCCCGCGACCCAGTCGAGCACCGCGTCGGTCAGCGGCGCCGGCTCCTTCTCGACCCCGCGCAGCCGCGCGATCAGCCGCCGCCCCGAGTCGGCCAGCGCACCCGTCGACCCCAGCCCGCCGAGCACCGCCTCCGTCTCCCGCGCGATCGGCACGCGCGACAAGCGGCGCAGCAGCCGGCGGAAGACCTCGCGCAGCCCCTCCTCCCCCGCCGCGGACCGCAGCCACGTCGCCACCAGAACGAGCAGCGCGGCGCGCGCGGTGCGGCGCAGCGTCGAGTCGAGCCCGAGCCCGCCGGCGAAGCCGAACACGAGCGTCGTGAAGGCCAGCGCCGCCGTCAGGATCAGCCCCGCCCGCAGCGGCGCGCGGTCGCCGCGCGCGAAGACCGACGCCACCGCGAGCCACCCGGCGACCGCCGCGAGCAGCGGCCACGCGGTGCTCGCGACCAGCACGATGAACGCGACGACCGCCGCCAGCAGCACCGCGCGCGGGTCGAACCGAGGACGCGCGACCGGCGCGGACGAGGACGGAGCGGACGGAGGCGCCTGCACCGCGGCGGGGGCGCCCTGCGACGGCGCCGGCCAGCGGCCGAGCCCGCGCCGGTACACGACGGCCTGCACCGTGCTCGCACCCGCGGCCCACGCCAGCATCGACAGGCCGGTCGCGATCAGCGCGCCCGTCCGCCCGTCCGGCAGCAGGGGCAGCCAGCCGAGCAGCCGGTCGTACGTGCCGGTGTACGCATCGATCCCCAGGATCAGCCACGCGTAGAAGACGAAGCCGACGACGTGGTGCGCGAGCCGGATCGCCGCCGCCGCGAGCGCCTGCGCGACGGTCCCGCGCCCGCGCGCCTCCATCCGCCCGAGCACGGGAGCGGAGACCGCCTGCGTCAGCGGGATCCCCACGCGCGCCGGGCCCATTATCGCGACGGTCTGGAGCATCGCGGCCGCGCTCGTGCCCGCGCCGGCGCGGAACCCGTCGCGCTCCGACGCGCGCGCGACCGCGACCCCGCCGGCCAGCGCCACGGCGAACCCGCCCGTCGGCACGAGGCGGGAAGCGAGGAACGAGGCGGTGGCGACGTGGCCCAGGCCGGCGGACGGCATCCGCCTCATCGTGGCAGCACGGCGCTCAGCGCTGGAGGAACCAGGCGCCGCGCTCGATCTCGCGGAACACGACGAGGTTGCGCCCGTCGGCGGTGACGACCTCCCAGTAGCGCCGGCGGATCGGCCGGTCGGTCCACCACCGGTCCTCGACGAGCCACGACTCGCGCACGGCGTCCACCTCGCGCCCGGCGATCGTCAGCGGCCGCCCTCCTCCGCCCGCGCGGACGCGCGCCGGCCGCGGCTCGTTGAGGCGACGCGGGCCGGGCGACATCTACTCGAACGGGGTCAGGACGGCGCGCCGCTCGGGGACGCGCGAGTCCGGGTCGACCGCCAGGACGCGCAGCGCCGCCTCCGGGCCGGCCGCGGCGCGCGCCTGGCCGACCGCCTCGCGCAGCCGGGCGCGGCGCTCGGCGGTGCCGTCCTCGAACAGCGCGTCGCCGGACGCATGGGACGGGCCGAGCCGGTCGGCGGCGAGGCGGAGGGTCTCGGCGGGCGCGGGAAGGAGGTGCAGGCGGCTCGCGAGGACGAGCATCATCCGGCCGGGATCGGCGGTCGCCTCGCGGAAGACCACGCGCTCGCGCCACGTCCCGCCGCTCTCGACGAGCGTCGCGGACAGGACCGCCGCGCGGATCGTGCGCCCGTCGCGGTCGCGGCGCGCGAGGAGGCGGTCGACGAGCATCGACAGCCCGCGCTCGAGCTGCGGGCCGGAAGCCGCCTCCGGGAGGTCGAGCGTCTCCTCGAGCCGTTCGCTCGCCGCGCGCGGGCGGACCGGCGTGTCCTCTCCGCTGGCGAGCTCGTGCGCACGGGTGCCGGCGGTGCCGAACCGGTCGGCCAGCGCGGCGCGCGGCAGCTTCGCGAGCTCGCCGAGCGTCGCGACGCCGAGGCGCTCGAGCTGCTCGGGGAGGCGCTCGAGCCCCGGGCGGTGGCGGAGGAGGTCGACGGGACGACCCGCGAGGAAGTCCCGCGCGCGGTCGCCCGCGACGACGACGGGGCGCCGCGCGCGGGCGGTGTGCGCGGCGGCGAGAGCGACGAAGCGCGTCGGGCCGGCGCCGATGCGGGCGGGCCGCTTGAGCGCCCGCCGGGCGGCCTCGAGGACGCCGTCGAGGTGGCCGCTGTGCAGCCGCCGCAGGCCGGTGGAGTCGAACAGCGCCTGGCCTGGCGCGGGCGCCTCGACGGCGGCGCCGATCGACTCGAGCCGCTTCAACACCGCCTCCCACGCGTCGGCGACGCCGACCGGATCGGGCGGGACGAGCGCGAGCCGCGGGGAGCGCGCGAGCGCCTCGCCGAGGCGCATCCCCGGCCTGACGCCCTGCGCCTCGGCCGCGGGCGAGACCTCGCCGACGAGCTGCTCGCGCCCGGGCTCGGGGGCGAGCGCGGCGGGCTGGCCGAGCAGCTGCTCGCGGTCGGCCGCGGCGACGGTGAGGGCGAACCGCGGAAGGAGGACGCAGACGATCATCGAATCGAACACATGTTCGCAACGATTCTGTTGCGGCGCAAGCGCAACCGGCGCGCGGCGGCCGGTCGGGTGGCTAGCTTGCGCCCCCTCGTGCGCCTGCCCCTCGCCGTCCTCGCCCTCCTCGTCCTCGTCGCGTTGCCCGCGACCGCCGCCGCGCGGATCGTCAACGCCGAGGACGTCCTGCCGCCCGGGCAGAGCGGCTTCGTGTCGACGGCCGGCGTGGCCGACGGCACCGGCTCGCCGCACCTCACCGACCAGAGCGACCTGTTCGTCAACTTCCGCCGCAAGCCGCACACCTTCGGCCAGCCCGGGGTCGAGGAGGCGCCGAAGCCCGGCGTCAAGATCGTGCGCGACAGCTTCGGCGTGCCGGCGATCACCGCGGGCTCGCTCGAGGACATGTGGTGGGGCGCCGGCTACGCCGTCGCCCAGGACCGCCTCTTCCAGCTCGAGCTCTTCCGCCGCGCGACGACCGGCCGGCTGGCGGAGATCCTCGGGTCGTCGTACCTCGACGACGACCTCATCGCCCGGCGCGACTACTACACCGCGGGCGAGCGGGCGAAGATGCTCGACGCGCTGCCGCCGGGCCTGCGCGAGCGGCTGACGCCGTACAAGGACGGCATCAACGCGTGGATCGAGCACGTCCGCAACAACCCGGACGACATGCCCGGCGAGTTCGCCGCGCTGGGCGTCCCGCTGAACGACTGGACGATCGACGACTCGGTCGCCGTCGGGATCTTCCTCGCGCGCACCGTGCCGTCGGGGAGCGGCGTCGAGCTGCAGAACCTGCAGGTGCTGCGCGCGATCGGGCCGACGGCGTTCGACGCGCTGCTGCCGATCCGCACGCCGGGCGCCGTGCCGACGATCCCGCCGCGCGAGGGCGTCTTCCCGTCCCAGCCGGGGCCGGGCTCGCCGGCGCGGCGGCGCAAGCTCGAGGCCGACTCGTTCGCGCGGACGCAGGAGGTGTCGAAGGGGTGGACGCTGCCGACCGAGGGCGCGGCCGCGGCGGCGCGGGCGAACGTCGCGGAGGGCCTGCTCGGGCACGTCGGCGGCTCGTACATGATGGCCGTGCGCAAGAAGCGGCCGGACCGCGGCGCCTTCCTGTTCAACGGCCCGCAGCTCGGCTACTCGATCCCCGAGCTGTTCGTGGAGCTCGAGGTCCACGCGCCCGGCTACGACGTGCGCGGCGTGACGGCGGCGGGCGTGCCGCTGGTGGCCATCGGCCACAACGAGGACGTCGCGTGGGGCTACACCAGCGGGCTCTCCGACGAGGACGACCTCTACGCCGAGGAGCTCGTCTCGCCCGAGTCGTACCGCTTCAACGGCGCCGAGCACCAGATGGAGTGCCGCGACGAGACGTTCACCTACCGCTCCCCACCCACCGACCTCCTCGCGTTCCCGGACGTCGTGCCGGGCGCGGGGTCGAAGACGGAGCGGATCTGCCGGACGGTGCACGGGCCGGTCGAGGTGCGCGCCGGCGGCCAGGCGTACGCCCGGCGCTACGCGATCTGGATGCGCGAGCTGGAGACGCTCGAGGGGCTGACGAAGGTGACCGAGGCGAAGACCGTCCGCGACGTCGACCGCGCGCTGCAGAAGGTCACGTGGAACGAGAACATCATCGCGGCCGACTCGCAGGGGAACATCGGCTACTGGCACCCGGGGCTGCACCCGCTGCGACCGCGTGGGTTCGACGAGCGCCTGCCGTATCCGGGGACCGGCGAGGCGGAGTGGCGCGGGTTGCTGCCGCGGCGCCGGACGCCGCACGTCATCAACCCGAAGCAGGGCTACCTGTTCAACTGGAACAACGTGCCGTCGGCCGGGTGGACGAACGGGGACTCCGAGGCGCGCGAGCGCGCGACCGGTCCGTACCACCGGTCGGCGTGGCTGCGGCGGATCGTCCGCGACCTCGCCGCGCGGCCGTCGTGGGAGGGCGCGCGCGGCGTCCCGTTCAAGGCGGGCACCACGGCGCAGCAGCGCCCGATCGCCGAGAACCGGCTGCGCGCGGCCGGCGCCGGCTCGACCGGCCACGCCGCGCTGATCTTCGACGCGCTCCTGAAGTGGAACGGCTCGTACTACGAGGTCGACCAGAACAACACGACCGATCCGGGCGTCGAGATCTGGGAGCAGTTCAAGACCGACGCGCAGAAGGTCGCGGTGGAGAGGCTGGCCGGGCCCGGTGCGGTCGAGCGCGCGCAGCACCTGCTCGGGACCCCCGGCTCGTCGCACCAGTTCGACATCACGCTGGGCGAGTCGTATGCGCTGCGCACCCTCGACGACGCGGGCCTGCAGGCCGCCGCCGACGCGACGTTCACCGTCCTCGCCGGCAAGTACTCGACCGACGACGTCTCGAAGTGGCGGGCGCCACGCAAGATGTACGACGTGAGCGCCCAGGGCGCGGCGGCGTGGAACGACATCCCGTTCTTCGACCGCGGCACCTGGGAGCAAGTGGTCGAGCTCGCGCCCTGACGCATTCTCGCCGCGCGTCGGAGGGGAAATAGAAGAGGCCCCGTCGCCGGGGCCTCTTCCGTAGCAAGCCGGTAAGCCGGATTCTGTCGTGGACGGTCATCCATCTCTGCGGCCGACCTGGACCTTGGCGGGCAGCCTGCAAGCGGTCCTGCTTGGCCTTGCACCGAGTGGGGTTTGCCTGGCCGCCACGTCGCCGTGACGCCGGTGCGCTCTTACCGCACCCTTTCACCCTTGCCTGTGCGCGTCGCAGCTGCGGACGCGCCATCGGCGGTGTGTTTCTGTGGCACTTTCCCGCGGGTTTCCCCGGGTCGGTTCCCCGACCACCCTGCCCTGCGGTGTCCGGACTTTCCTCGAAGGCAACACCTCCGCGACCGTCTGGCTTGCCTGACAAGTGTAGACCCACACGAGGAGAGCGATGCGGTGCCTGAGGGATCGCGTCGTGGCTGGGCGCGTCCGCGCAGAGGGGCACAGTGCTCTGCACGGGCTCCTCTGAGCGGCGCCGTCCAGGCGCGACGAGAATCCCTCAGGCGATCTCGGTGCCGCAGGAGCGGCAAGCGCCGCCGACCGGGTGCGGCCCGGAGCCGTAGCGCGGCGCGACCTCGCCGCCGCAGAGCAGGCACGAGGCGGAGCGCAAGACGCGGAGCGCCGACCACGTCCGGGCGACGACGTCGTCGAGCGTGGGGCCGTCGGCGAGCGTCGCCGACGCGCGGGCCGCCTCCTCGACCGGGTCGAGGAGGCTCCTCTGCGCGATGTCGAGCGTCAGCGTCGCCATGGCGTCACACGTGCCTCAGCAGCCCGACCATCCGGCCGAGGATCTTCACGTCGCGGGACCGGATCGGCTCCAGGCGCGCGTTCTCAGGCTGCAGGCGGATGTGGTCCGCCTCGCGGTAGAAGGTCTTCACGGTCGCCTCCTCCCCGACGAGCGCGACGACGATGTCGCCGTCGTTGGCGGTGTCCTGCCGGTGGACGACGACGTAGTCGCCCTCGAGGATCCCCGCGTCGACCATCGAGTCGCCCTTGACCTTCAGGATGAACTCCGCCTGCTCGCCGCCGGCGACCGCCGGGACGTCGACGTAGTCCTCGATGTTCTCCTCCGCGAGCACGGGCGCGCCCGCGGCGACCGAGCCGAGCACCGGGATGCCCCCGCCGCCGACCACCGACCGCACGCCCGACCCCACCGTGTCGCGCACGTTCTCGATCGCCCGGTCGAGCAGCTCGATCGCCCGCGGCTTCGAGGGGTCGCGGCGCAGCAGCCCGGCCTTCTCGAGGTTCGCCAGATGCGCGTGCACGGTCGACGACGAGGCGAGCCCGACGGCCTTGCCGATGTCGCGCACCGTCGGCGGATACCCGTACTTCGCCGAGTACCGCTTGATGAAGTCGAAGATCTCCTGCTGGCGCTTCGTCAGGTCCACGAAGTGCTCCTCAGATCGCATGGATGAGCAGACCGAACATGTGTTCGCAAAGCTAGCGAGAGCGGTGGACGGATGCAAGGCGGAGGCGCCACAGGCACCGCGCTACAGTTCCCCCGCCAGCGAGCGCCGGTGGCGGAATTGGTAGACGCGCAAGGTTGAGGGCCTTGTGGGGGATAACCCCGTGGAGGTTCGAGTCCTCTTCGGCGCATGCGAGAAGGCCCTGCTCCGGCGGGGTCTTTTCTGTCCTCAAGCCGGTACGCGGAGCGCCGACCACCAACGTATGTCCGTATGCGCACAATGCCGTCCTCCCCGCGGGCAACACTGACCTCATGTCCGCCCCCGCCCGCCTAGCCCAGTCCGTCCGCCGGCACGGCGTTCGCGACACCGCCCGCCGCTCCGCGGCGCACGTCACCTCCCCGCTGCGCCGCGTCGACACGAGCCAGATCTGGTACCACCTGCGCCTCGACGACCACGGCCGCCCGCGCCGCGAGCTCGACCCCGAGTTCCTCCTGCGCAAGGGCTCGCAGGACGACGCGGTGCTGTTCGAGGACCTCCCGACGGACCCCGCCGTCAACAAGCCGACGCCCGAGCTGATCGCGAGCCGCGCGACCCAGGGCGCGCAGCTGTGGGTCGTCGTCGACGGCGACCGGGCCGCCTTCTGCTGCTGGACCTTCGCGACCGCCGCGCCGATCTGGGGCGCCAAGGGCAACCTCGCCCTCCCGCCCGACATCGCCCTGCTCGAGGACTCCTACTCCTCGCCCCACGTCCGCGGGCGCGGCGTCGCCCCGGGCGCGTGGACCAAGATCGCCGACACGCTCCAGGGCGACGGCTTCCGCGCGATGATCACGAAGGTCGACGTCCGCAACCAGCCCTCGCGCCGCGCGGTCGAGAAGGCCGGCTTCCGCGAGATCGGCGTGATGCGCATCCAGGGCCGCCTCGGCGTCCGGCGCATCCGCGTCGAGGCCGAGGAGGACGGGCGCTTCCTGAGGACACTCGAGCGCGGCTAGCGGCCGGGGGTCGTGGTCGGCAGCGTCAGCGACGAGCCCGACGGGAACACGCCCGGCACCGGGCCGGTCGCGATGTTGTTCTCGCCGAGCGCGCCCGGGATCGCCCAGACCGTGTTGGCCGACTGCACCAGCAGGCCGATCCGGTGCCCCGCCGCGATCGTCACGTCCTGCGGGAGGAACCGCACGTTCGCCCGCGCCCACTCGCCGTCCTTCGGCTGGGCGCGCGACAGGCCGTTGCGGTAGTCGACGTTCAGGAACCCGCGGTCGATGGTCGTCATCGTCCCGTCGGGCGCGACGTCGACGAGCACCGGCGTCAGATGCGCGCCCGCGGGCGTCCGCACGCGCGCGTCCAGCACCGGCGCGCCGAGCACGCGCACCGGCTGCTTCAGCGGCGCGGTCCCGAAGAACAGCGAGTAGTAGCCGTGCCCGGCCTCGTTGAGCGGGTCGCGGTTCCCGAGCTCCTCCGACGTCGGCGCGCCGAACCACGTGAAGACGTTGTTCGTGGCCGACCGGTTCGGCGTGGCGTCGAGCACGCCGGTCTCGCCCGTCGACGGCGCGGGCAGCGTCACGCCCGGGACGTCCTGGTCGAACGAGCGGCGCAGCCAGAAGCGCAGGTGGTTCGGGCCCGGGTAGACGTCCTCGCCCCGGTAGCCGGTCTCCTCGTACGAGCCGTCGTCGGTGACCGTGCGCCCGTCGGTGATGACCAGCGGCGTGCTCTCGATGTCGGTCCGCCTGCCGGCGAGGTACTGCCCGAGGAACGCGTCGAGCACCGCGTACCAGCGGTCGCCGCTCGGCGCGCCGTGCGAGCCCTGCGTCAGGTACATGCGCTTGAGCGGCACGCCGTCGCCGGAGGTCCTGCCGGTCGGCCCGCGCCGCCGCGCCACCGGGATCGCCTGGAAGAGCTCGACGCCCTCCTCCTGCTTGACGTTGTAGTCCTGCCACCCGTGCGCGACGAGCGTCGCGGCGCGGAAGCGCGACGCGCGCCGGCGGTAGTCGCGCTCGAGCCAGAAGTCGTCGTAGTCGGGTGACTGGTCGTAGCCCTTCTGCGTGTGCAGCAGCGACTCGCACGGGTTGACGCGCGAGGCGAGCTTCTCCCCCGCCTTCGGGTCGTCGGCGTCGGTCGGCGGCGTGCGCACGAGGCCGAAGTCGAAGCCGAGCGGCGTGTCGACGCCCTCGTCGGTCGGCTCCTCGGAGTTCAGGAAGTACCGCACGCCGTTGCCGTACGCGTAGCCGTACCAGCGCGAGATCGCCGCGATGGGGACGATCGCCGTCAGCTCGGGCACCCGCTTGCCCTGCGAGGCGACCATGTTCGCCGTCGTCCCGTCGTACGAGCCGCCGATCATCCCGACCCGGCCGCTCGCCCACTTGCGGTGCGCCAGGAACTTCACGAGGTCGACGCCCGACTGCGTCTCCTTCTTGCCGCCGTAGTCCCAGCAGCCCGAGGAGTTCCGCGTCCCGAGCACGTCGGCCACCGCGCGCGCGTACCCGCGCGGGACGTACCGCTGCCCCAGCTCGTCGTTGGCGAGGTTGCCCTCGTTCGTCTCGCTCAGCGTGTTGTACGGCGAGTACGTGAGGAGGACCGGCTGATGGCGGAAGTTGTCGTCGCGCATCACCTCGACGGCGATCTCCGCGCCGTCCACCGTCGGCACCCGGTACGTCTCGAACACCGTCTTCGCGGACGCCGGCGCGGCCGCGAACGCGAGGGCGAGCAGGACCGTGCCGAGCAGGAGGAAGAGGCGCATGGTGGTTGGAACGACGAAAACTGGACAATCTGGCGGCTGAGATGGCCGAGAGGCCCGACGAAGCGGACGTGACCTGGATCTTCGGCTCGTCGCGGAGCGGCAGCACGTGGCTGCTGCGCATGCTCCGGGAGTTCGACGACGAGCTGACCGGGCTCGACGAGACCGGCATCGGGCACCACCTCGGCGTCTGGCGCCCGATCCCCCTCGCGTGGGCGACGTGCGACGACCCTCCCCCGCTCTCGACGTTCGCCGCCGTCAAGGCCGGCAACCCCGACTACTTCTTCAGCGACGAGCACCGCGCCGGGTGGGAGCCGCTGCTGCGCGACTTCGTCCTGGACCGCCTGGCGCTGCAGCGCGACGGCGGCCGTCGTCTCGTGGTCAAGGAGCCCGGCGGCTCGCAGGTCGCGGACTGGATCATGTCCCTGCTGCCGCGGTCGCGGCTCGTCTTCCTGCTGCGCGACGGGCGCGACGTCGTCGACTCGTGGCTCGACGCCTATCAGGACGGCGGGTGGATCACCGAGGACGGCGGCTTCCCGGTCGCGCCGCAAGGGCGGGTCGCGTTCATCCGCTGGCAGGCGACGGTCTGGCGCTACCGGACGGAGGCCACGCAGCGCGCCTACGACGCCCACGCGCCCGACCGCCGCGTCCTCGTCCGCTACGAGGAGCTGCTGGCGAACCCGGCTCGCGAGCTGGGCCGGGTGCTCGAGACGATCGGGCTGCGCGTGCCGGCCGGGCGGATCGAGCAGGTCGTCGAGGCACACGCGTACGAGAAGGTGCCGGCGGGCCAGCGCGGCAGCGGGAAGTTCGTGCGCGCGGCGGCGCCCGGCAGCTGGCGCGACCGCATGAGCGGCGAGGAGCGGGAGGCGCTGGACGAGGTCCTCGGCGACGCCGTGCGCGCGTACGGCTACCGCACCGGGTAGGGCGGCGGCCCGGCGTCGATCAGGTTCTGCACCCCGTCGGCCTGCATGTAGATCGCGTAGCCGACGACCAGCGCGGCGAGGAGGGCGAACACCGGCGCCCGCCAGGCGGGGCGGCGATCCAGCACCCAGGCGGACGCCGTGTAGACGACGGGCGCGGCGATGAAGAGGATCCGGCCCCAGTCGAGCGCGAACGTGCAGGCCAGCGCGCACAGGGCGACCAGGACGGTGCCGCGGCGCGCGAAGCGCATGCCGGCGAGCGCGAACGGGGCGACGAGCCACAGGGGCCCGTAGACGGCGAACAGCCGGCGCAGCTGCGTGAACGGCTCCTCCAGCGCCTCGTCGACGACGTCGGCGCGGCCGCCGAGCAGCGAGCCTCCGTAGCCGGGGATCTGCTGCCTCCCCACCGTCGGGATCGCGAGCCGCAGCGTGACAAAGGCGACGACGGCGGGAGCGGCGGCGAGCGCGACGGTCCTCAGCGCGCGCGGGTCGAGGACGTCGTCCGCCCACACGGCGTAGGCCAGCGGGGCGAGGAAGAGCGCGCTCTCGCGGTTGAACGCGCCGACGAGCATCGTGATCCCGAGGGGCACCGGTCTGCGCTCGACGATGAACAGCGCGCCCGTGACCATGACGAGGACGGTGAGCGGGTCGGGGTTGCGGCCCTGGCGCAGCGAGGCGACGAGCAGCGGCGGGGAGACGACGAGCGCGATCGCGAGCGGGATCGAGACGGTGCGGCTCGCCTCGAGGCGATCGAGCAGCAGGAACAGGACCGCTCCGGCCGCGCCGCTGAAGATCCACGCCAGCGCCGCGAACGAGACGTCGTGCGAGAACGGCAGGACGTGTACCAGCCACGGGACGGCGACGCGGAACGCGAAGACGTAGGTGTGCGGGGCGGACGGGTCGTCCGCCATCCGCTCGTAGATGAGGTCGTCGTCCTCGGGGCGCGGCTCGTCGCGCACCAGCGCGTCGAGCAGCACGAGCAGGAGCGCGCCGGCCGCGCCGACGAGCAGCGCCGCGCGGCCTGCGCTACGAGGCGAGCGCAAGCTCCCGCCGCTGGCCCTCGAACTCCTGGCCGACCTCCTCCAGCGTGTCGAGCATCGCCGCGATGGCGGGCGAGCGGTAGCCGTCGCGCAGCGTCGCGGCCTGGATGCGGCGCACCGGCGGCTGCGACTTCAGCGCCCGGATAGCGACGTCGTCGCGCACCGCGAGCAGCGCGAGGTCGGGGATCAGCGACACGCCGACGCCCGCCGCGACGAACCCCTGGATGGCGAGGTAGTCGTCGGAGTGGAAGGCGATCCGGGGCTCGAACCCGGCGGCGTTGCACGCGCGCACGAGGATCATCGTGTCCGGGCAGCCGGTCTGCGAACCGCCCAGCCACGCCTCGTCGCGCAGCTCCTCCAGCCGGATGCGCGGCTTGGCGGCGAGCGGGTGGTCGCGCGGGAGGACCGCGTACATCGGGTCGTCGATGAGGTGGCGCAGCTCCAGGCCGTCGTCGGCGATCGCGCAGAACTCCGCGTCGATGGTGAGCGCGATGTCGGCCTCGCCCGCGCGCAGCTTGGCGAGCGCCTCGTCCTGCTCGGCGGGCTCGAGCGTCAGCTCGACCGCGGGGTAGCGCTCGCGGAACAGCGCGATCGCGCGCGGCATCATCGTCGCCCCGGCGCTGGCGAACGACACCAGGCGAACCCGGCCCCCGCGCAGGCCGGCGATGGCCTCGAGCTCGGCCTCGGCCTCGGCCAGCCGGGCGAGGATCACGTCGGCGTGGCGCACGAGGGCGCGGCCGGCGTCGGTGAGCCGCACGCCGCGGGCGGAGCGGTCGACCAGGCGGGTGCCGGCTTCCCGCTCGAGGGCGGCGATCTGCTGGCTCACGGCGGACTGGGTGTAGGCGAGCGACTCGGCGGCGGCGGAGAAGGAGCCCTTCGCCGCGACCTCCCGGAGGACGCGTAGACGCTTGACGTCGAGCATTAGGTCATCTTATCGCGTGGATGATTGAATGTCACTTGAAGTTATGGCCCGACCGTCCGACACTCTGAATACGAGGAACCACACACAGACCCGAAGGACCGCCCCATGACCCACTTCACCACCCCCACCATCAGCATCCGGGCGGCCACCCACGGCGACGGCCCCGCCCTCGCCCGACTGGCCGCTCTCGACAGCGCTCCGGTGCCCTTCGGCCCGGTGCTGCTCGCCGAGGTCGACGGCCAGCCCCGCGCGGCGCTGAGCGTCCGCGAGGACGTCGTCATCGGCGACCCGTTCGCCCGCACCGAGGATCTCGCCGACCTGCTCCGCGTCCACGCCCGCGCCACCGCGCCGCGCGAGGACCGGCGCCAGGCGCGCGGCTTCGGCCGCCTGCGCCTCGCGGCGTAGCGCGATCCGCCCCAGCCGTCCTGCCCTGCCGTCGGATAGCGACGGTCAGGCAGGACGGCGGCTGCGTCTGGACGCGTAGCGGATTGGATTCCGGTGGGGCGTCGCGTAGCCTGATGGGCCATGCGGCCCCTCTCGATCGCGTTCTTCGAGCGCGTGCCCGCCCTGCCGGGCACTGCTCTCGTGCGGCTCGCCGGCCGCGTCGACCCGGAGCTGGCCGCCGGCGCGGAGCCGGTGCTGGTCGTCGACGACGGCCGCGCGGCGCGCGAGTTCACGGCCCTGGCCGCGCCCGACCGCTTCGACGCGCGCTCCGGCGCGTTCGTGCTGCCCTTCGCCGTGCCCGTCGACGCGCTCGGCTTCCGGCCGGCGTTCGCGCTGCGGGTGGACGGCCGGCTGCTCGACCTGCCGGCGCCGCGCGAGCACAAGCTGCGCGACCCGGAGCCGCACGAGACGGAGGCCACCCTCGCCGACGCAGCCGGCCCGGCCGCGGCGGACGTCGTGGAAGGGGTCGCGACGGAGGCCGGCGCGGTCGCGGAGGAGCCAGGGACGGAAGTCGCGGACGAGGCCGAGGCGGACGCCGCCGGGGTCGCGGAGGAGCGCGAGCTCGAGCTCGACGCGGCCGAGACCGCGGAGGAGCCCGAGGTCGCGCAGCCGAGCGCGGTCGAGGAGGCCGAGCGGATCGCCGCCGAGGCCGCGGGGCGCGCTACCGAGCTCGAGCGCGAGCGCCAACGGGCCACCGACGCCGAGCGGCGGCTGGACGGCGCGGCGTCGCGCGTCCGGCGGCTCGAGGCGCGGCTCGCGGAGCTGGAGAACGCGGCCGCCGCGGGCGCCGAGGTCGAGCAGCGGGCGCTGGAGCTGGCCGAGCGGCTCGAGGCCGCCGAGCGCGAGCGCGAGGCGGCCACCGAGCGCTTCCAGGACGCGGAGGCGCGCAGCCACGAGCTGGCGACGCGTGCCGAGCACGCCCAGCAGCGCGTCGCCGAGCTGACCGAGGACCTCAACCGTGCGCGCGACGCGGCCGCCGAGGACTTCCGGCGCCGCGACGCGGAGCTCAGCCGCGCGCGCGACGAGCTGCGCGAGGCGATCGAGGAGGCCGCCCGCACCGCCGCCGAGCTGGCCTCCGCGCGCGCCGCGCGCGACGACGCCGACCAGGCCCGCCGCGCGGCCGAGGCGCGCGCAGCGGCGAGCGCGGAGGCGCGCTCGGTCGCCGAGGCGAAGGCCCGAGCCGCCGACCAGGCCCGCGAAGCCGCCGAGAAGGCCGCGCGCGAGGCGGTCGAGGCGTCCGAGAACGTCCGCAAGCGCATCGAGCAGGTGGCCGCCGTCGAGGGCCGTCTCGCGGAGGCGCGCGAGCGGATCGCCCAGCTCGAGGCCGAGCTGCGCGAGGCCCACGAGCTCGCCAGCGCCGCGCGCGCCGAGGCCGCCGAGGCGTCCGCCCTGCTGGAGGGCGAGCGCCGCGCGCGCAAGGAGGCCGAGGAGCGCGAGAAGCGGGCCATCGCCGAGGCCGACGAGCGCGAGAGGCGCGTCCGCGCCGAGGCCGACGCGCGCGAGCAGCGCGCCCGCGAGGAGGCCGCCGCCCGCGGCGCCGCCGAGCTGCGCGCCGCCGAGGAGGCCGCCGAGCGACGCCACGCCGAGCTGGAGGCCGCGCGCGTCGAGGCGCTGCGCGCCGCCGAGCAGCGCCAGGCCGAGCTGGAGGCCGCCCGTGTCGAGGAGCTGCGCGCCGCCCAGGAGGCCGCCGAGCGCCGCCACGCCGAGCTCGAGGCCGCCAAGGAGGACGCCGAGCGGCGCCTCGCCGAGGCCGCCGAGCGCGCGCGGCGCGCCGAGGCGCTCGTCCACGACAGCAGCGGCGAGGCCGCCGACCGCAGCGGGGAGCTCGAGGCCGCGCGCGCGCAGGTCGAGCAGCTCGAGACCCGCGTCGCGACGCTGGAGAACGAGCTCGCGCAGGCGCGCGAGGCCGCGCGAGCGGTGCAGGCCGAGCGCGACGAGGCCGCCGCCGAGCGCGCCGACGTCGAGCGCCAGCTGGCCGAGGCGAGCGCGGCCCTCGAGATGGCGCTGGCCGAGCGCGACGAGGTCGCCGCGGGCCGCGACGAGTTCGCCGAGGAGGTGGCCGAGGCGCGCCGCCGCGCCGAGGCGGCGTCCGCCGCGCACGACGACGTCGTCGGCCAGCTCGCCGAGCTGCGCCGCGAGCTCGAGGCGGCCGAGTCACAGGCGGGCGACCGCGAGAAGGCGCTGCGCGAGGAGGTCGAGCAGGCCGCCCGGCGCGTCGAGGAGCTGCGCGGACGGCTCGAGGAGACGCGCCGCAGCGAGGCGGCCGCGACGAGCCGCGCCCAGGAGCTCGAGCGCCACGTCGCGACGCTGGAGACGCGCGTCCTCGAGGCGGAGGCCCGGCGCGGCGAGCTCGCCGAGGAGGTCAGCACGCTGCGCACGCGCCTCGACGAGGTCGCCCGCGCCCGCGCCGCGGCCGAGCGCTCCGTCGCCGAGGCGGCCGGCGCCCGGGAGGAGGCCGAGCGCGAGCTGGCCGCGCTGCGCCAGGACCTGTCCAACGCCCAGCGCGCGCTGGGCGAGGCGCGCGCGTCGGCCGACGCGATGAGCGTCGAGCTCGAGCTGCGCCGCGACGAGCTCCAGCAGGCGCGCACGGCGACCGCCGAGGCCGAGCAGCAGCTCGCCCAGGCGCGCAGCCGCACCGAGGAGCTCGAGGCCGAGCGGACGCTGCTCGAGACGGAGGCCGACCGCCGCGTCGAGGCGCTCGAGGCCGAGCATGCCGCGCAGCTCGAGCGCGCCGCGCGCGAGCGCGAGGAGCAGCTGGCCGAGGCCGAGCGCCTGCGCACCGAGCAGCTCGCCGAGGCCGAGCGCGCCCGCGCGGAGCAGCAGGAGGCGCACGAGCGCGAGCTGGCGAGCGCCCGCGCGCGCGTCGAGGCGCTCGAGGTGCAGACCGCCGAGCGCGGCGCGGAGCTCGACGCCGAGCGCGAGCAGGAGCTGCTCGAGGCGCGCCGCCGCGTCGAGGAGATCGAGTCCGACATCGCGACGCGCATGCACGCCATCGAGGCCGAGGCCTCCCGGCGCGTCGAGGAGATCGAGGCCGAGGCCGCGCGCCGGGTCGAGCAGCTCGAGGCCGAGAGCGCCAAGCGCGTCGAGGCCCTCGTCGCCGAGCGCGAGCTGCTCGAGGCCGCGCTCGAGGAGGCGCGCACCGAGCAGGAGGAGGCCGTCGCCGAGGCGCGCCGCGCCGCCGAGCAGCTCGGCGCGCGGCACGAGCAGGAGCTTGCCGCCGCCGAGCACGCCGCCGGCGAGATCGAGGCGGAGGCCGCCCGTCGCCTCGCCGCGCTCGAGGAGGAGGCGCGCAAGTGGACCGACGAGGTCCAGGCCGAGGCGCGCCTGCAGACCGAGGCCATGCGCGCGGAGGCGCGCGCCCGCGCCGAGGACCTCATCGCCGAGCGCGACCGCGCCACCGCCGAGGCCTTCGAGATCGCGGCCGAGCGCGACCGGCTGGACGAGGAGCGCAGCGAGGCGCTCCTGCGCCTCACCGCGCTCGAGGGCGAGCTCGCCACCGCGCAGGAGGAGCTCGAGGCGCTGCGCGCCGGCAACATCGAGCTGACCGACGCCCGCGCGCGCGTCGACGCGCTCACGACCGACCTCGACGGCGCCCGCGAGAAGCTCCTGGCCCTCGAGCGCGAGCGCGACGTCCTCAAGGAGCGCGCGGCCGCCGCCGAGCGCGAGCGCGACCACGCCCTCCAGCAGCTCGACGCCGCCCAGCGCCAGGCCGGCGCGCTCGAGCGCGAGCTCGGCGCCGCGGACGAGCGCGTCGGCGCGCTCGAGCGCGAGGTCGAGGCCGGCCGCGAGCGCGCCGAGTCGCTCGGGCGCGACCTGGAGGCCGCGCAGCAGCGTGTCGGCCGCCTGGAGAGCGAGCGCAGCGCCGGGCGCCGCGGCGCGGAGGAGCTGGAACGCGAGCTCGACGCGGCGCGCATGCTGCTCGAGGAGCTCGAGTCCGACCGCCTCGCCGGGCGCGACGAGGCGGGCACCCTGGCCGACGAGCTGGACGAGGCGCGCAACCGACTCAACGAGCTGCAGCGCGAGCGCGACATCGGCCGCCAGCGCGCGTCGGAGCTCGAGCGCGAGCTGCAGGTCGCCCGCGAGCGGCTCGGGGCGCTCCAGCGCGAGCGCACCGCGGGCGAGGACCAGCACGCCGCCCTCCTGCGGGCACTCGAGGCCGCGCGCGACCGCGTGTCCGCGCTCGCCGAGGAGCGCGACAGCGCGAACGAGCGGCTCGCCGAGCTCGCCGAGGAGCGCGACGGCATCAGCGAGCGCCTCGCCGCGCTGGCCGAGGCGCGCGACCGCGGCGACGACGAGGCGTCCCGGCTCCTCACCGAGCTGACCGAGGCGCAGGTGCGCTCCGAGACGCTCCAGCGCGAGCGCGACGAGGCGTTCGCCGAGATCGAGGAGCTGCGCGTCGCCGACCAGCAGCGGCGCGAGCTGGAGGTCCGCGCCGCGGAGCTGCACGAGCAGGTCGAGACGCTCCAGGCCGCGGCGAGCAACGGCGGCGACGGCCGCGCCGAGGAGCTCGAGGAGCGCCTGCGCGAGGTCACCCGCATCGTCGCGCAGGGGGTCCAGCACGCGGCTGACCTCGAAGGGCGCGTCGTGCGCCTGCGCGGGGCGCTGCAGGAGCGGCTCGCCGACGGCCGCCTCGACGACGACGAGGCGATCGTGATCGAGCGCGTCCGCGAGCGCACCGTTCGCGGCATGGCCGAGGCCGACGAGGTCGCGCGACGCGCCGCCGCGCTGCGCCAGCGGCTGCTGGATCGCACCGTCAGCCATCGCTGACCAGCCGTCCAGCGGCTTCCGTGGGCGCCGGGCGTCGCGCTAGGCTGCGCGCCCATGGACGACCGCGCGCCCGACGAGAGGCCGCTCGACGAGCTCGCCGCGCTCGCCGACGAGCTGCTGCACCAGGCGAGCGACGTCCGCCGTCAGTGGACGGAGCTGGGCGCGGCGCTCGGCCTCGAGCCGGCACCGCAGCCGCAGCAGCAGAACGCCGACGGCACCGAGCAGGACCCCGCCGCGTGGCCCGAGCCGGATCCCGTCCGGCTCGTCGCCCTCGACATGATGCTCGACGGCCGGTCGCGGGAGGAGGTCGGCGAGTACCTGCGCACGACGTTCGGCACGGACGTCCCCGAGGACGTCCTCGACGAGATCTTCAGCGAGCGGCCGAGCTAGCGCGCAGGGCGGCGCGGAGCGGCCGAGCTAGCGCAGAGCGGTCGAGCCGGCGCGCAGGAACGCCGCGACGCGGCGGGACTCCGCCTCGAGCGTGCGCTCGCGCGCGAGCTCGAGCCCGCGCCGCGTGCGCGTCGTCCGGGCCTCGTCGTCGGCGACCACGGCGCGCACCGCCTCGACGAGCGCCTGCCGGTCGCGCGGCGGCACGAGGGCGCCGGCGCGCCCGCCGTCGAGCGCGAACGACACGCCACCGACGTCCGTCGCCACCACGGGCGTCGCGGTCGCCAGCGCCTCGAGCAGCACCTGCGGCACGCCCTCGGTGAGCGCCACGTGGACGAAGACGTCGGCGGCGCGGTAGCGGGCGAGCAGCCCCTCCCCCGGCGGCACGAAGCCCAGCAGGTCGACCGCATCGGCGATCCCGCGCTCCCGCGCCCGCTCGCGCACCGCGTCGGTCAGCCGCCCCGTGCCGATCCACGTCAGGCGCCAGCGCCGGTCGCCCTCGGCGATCAGGTCGGCGAGCGCGTCGACGAGCAGCAGCGGGTTCTTCTCCGGCTCGACCCGGCCGACGGTGAGCAGCTCGACCTGCTCGCCCGGCGCGGGACGGACGTCGGCGGCGATGTCCTCCTCGCGCATGAGCGACACGGTCATCGGCAGCAGGCCGGGCCGCGGGCCGCGGTAGCGGCGCTCGAGCTCCGGGCCGACGACGGCGGCCGGCACCGCCCGCGACACCGCGCGCCACAGCGCGTCGAGGACCCACAGCGGGGCGAGCAGCGGCGCGGTGCCCCGGCCGCGCAGCCGCGTGCGGAAGTACGGCATCGTGTCCTGCCGCACGCCGAGCACGACGCGGCGCCGCCGGACCAGCGCGAGGAAGGCGAGCACGAGGGAGATCGGGTGCGGGCCGAAGGCCCAGACCACGTCGACGCGATCCAGCCCCCGCCACAGCGCCGGCACGATCCGCGTGACCGCGCGCAGGAAGTCCCCCAGGTGCGCGAGGCTGGGGTACCACGGCAGCGGCGCGACGCGGGCGCCGGACGGCAGCGCGTAGTCGACGCCCACGCCCTCGGGCGCCGCGCGGCCGAACAGCACGAGCTCGTCGAAGTGCCGGCCGACCTCGGAGCCGAACCGCAGGAACGGCAGCGTCTCGAAGTTCGTGAGGACCGTCCCGTCCTCCTCGACGCGGTACATCGCGTCGATGTAGATGCCGAGCCTCATCCGGCGCGCGAGCCCGCCAGCGCGTGGGCGATCGCCTTCACCGGCGGACCGAACCGCGCCGAGCCGACGAGGAACCCCGCACCCCAGGCCAGGTGCATCGTGGCGAACACGAGCGGGAGCGTCGCGGCGTCGTCGGGCCGCCCGCCGGCGGCAGCCGCCCGCGCGGCGGTGCCGACCAGCGCAACGGCGTAGACGCCGAGGCCGAGGCGCGCCAGGCGCCGCTGCGGCCCCGGCACGGCCGCGGCCGCGGCCGTCAGCACGACGCCCGGCGGCAGTACCTGGGAGCGCCGCATCGACGTGGGATGGCGACCGACCGTCTTGGCCTTGTACTGGCCGTAGCGCCAGTACTGGCGCGCCAACGCGCGCGGGCTGTCGCGCGGCACGTACTTCGCGGCCATCTCCGGCACGCAGACGATCCGCCCGCCGGCCGCCCGGACGCGCGCGGCCAGCTCGCCGTCCTGGTTGATCGGCCAGCCCTCGTCCCACCCGCCGTGGCGCACGAGCGTGTCGCGCCGCCACACGCCGGTGAACCCGCTGTCGACCTCGGTCTCCTGCGTCGCGCGGCGGAAGCCGGCGCCGCCGACGCCGAGCGGCGTCGACAGGGCGAGCGCGACGCGCCGCGACCAGCGCCCCCGGCCCTCGGCCAGCTGCGGCCCGCTGACCCAGGCGACGTCGCCGCGCTCGAGCCGCTCGATGCCCCGGGCCAGGTAGTCGTGCGGGTACCACGTGTGCGCGTCCATCCGCGCGACGTACTCGCCGCGCGCGGCGCGCAACCCGATGTTGAGGGCGTTCGGGGTCCGCCGCGCGGGGTTGTCGAGCACCCGGACGCGCGGATCCTCGGCCGAGACGCGCGCCAGGATCTCCGCGCTGCTGTCCTCCGAGCCGCCGTCGATTGCGAGGATCTCGAGGTCGCCGGGGACCTGCTGCGCGCGCATCAGCGCGAGCGCGTCCTCGAGGTGACGCTCCTCGTTGAGCACCGGCACGAGGACGGAGACGGCGGGCGCGGCCGCGCTCACTGGTCGGCCCACAGCGTGAAGACGAGCAGCGACCACAGCTGGCGGCTGCGGTCCGCCCGCAACGACAGGTGGTCGTCGAGCAGCTTCGCCACCGGCGCGGGCTGGAAGTAGCCCTGAGCGCGCATGCGCTCCGGGGACAGCAGCTCGCGCGCCATCCCGGACAGCTCGCCGCGCAGCCACGCCGCGGCCGGGATCGAGAAGCCCTGCTTCGGCGCGGTCAGGATCTCGCCGGGGATCACCGGCGCGACCGCCGCGCGCAGCAGGCGCTTCTTCTGGAGGCCGCGGACCTTGTGCTCCCCCGGCGTGCTGAACGCGAAGTCGGCGACGGTCGGGTCGAGGAAGGGCACGCGCGCCTCGAGCGAGTGCGCCATCGAGGCGCGGTCGGTCTTCACCAGCTGGTCGTCGACGAGGTTGATGCCGAGGTCGACGTCCTGCAGGCGGGTGATCAGCTCCGCGCCCGCCGTCTCGGCGAACCGCGCCCGGTAGAGGTCGATCGGGTCGTACGCGCTGCCGCGGCCGTCGAGCAGCTCGTGGCGCACCTCCGGCGACAGGATCTGCGTCCACCCGCAGTGGCGCTCCAGCGGGGGCAGGGCGGCGTTGGCGGCGAACCGCTTGGCCTTGTCGTCGAGGCGCCGGACGCCCGACGAGCTCGGCAGCCGGTCGATCAGCGGGCGCAGCGCGGAGGCCAGCGGGCCGAGCCGGGGCGCGAGGCGATCCGCCGTGTACGTGTTGTAGCCGCCGAAGAGCTCGTCGCCGCCCTCCCCGGCGAGCGCGACCTTGACGTGCTGGGCCGCGAGCTGATTGACCAGGTAGGTCGGCAGCGCGGAGGAGTCGGCGAAGGGCTCGTCGTACGCGGCGACGACCTTCGGCAGCAGGTCGGCCGCGTCCGGGCGCACCACGAGCTCGTGGTGGTCGGTCGCGTAGCGCTGCGCGGTCAGCCGCGCGCGGTCGAGTTCGTTGTAGCCCTCGACGTCGAAGCCGATCGAGAACGTCTGCAGCGGCCCGGTCACCTCGCCGGCGGCCAGCGCGGTCAGGGCCGCGGAGTCGACGCCGCCCGACAGCAGCACGCCGACCGGCACGTCGGCCACCAGGTGCGCGCGCACGGAGTCGCGCAGGCGCTCGCGCAGCTCCTCGGCCAGCTCGGCGAACGACTCGCACCGCAGGTCGGAGCGCTGCGCGGGCGCGGGCCGCGCGTACCGCTCGATCCGGTGCTTGCCGTCCTCGACGACGAGCACGCGGCCGGGCAGCAGCTTGTGCGCCTCGCGGTAGATGGTCAGCGGGCCCGGGATCCAGTTGAGGGCGAGGTAGGCCTCGAGCGCGTCCGGGTCGATCTCGCGCGAGAACCCGGGCTGCACCGCGAGCGCCTTCAGCTCCGAGGCGAACGACAGCCGGCCGCCGACCAGGCGCCAGTAGAGGGGCTTGATGCCGAAGCGGTCGCGCGCGATCACGACGCGCCGGCGCTCGCGATCCCACACCGCGACGGCGAACATGCCGCGCAGGTGCTCGGCGAACCGCGGGCCGTGCTCCTCGTAGAGGTGGACCAGCACCTCGGTGTCGCTCTCGGTCGCGAAGGTGTGCCCGCGGCGGCGCAGGTCGTCGCGCAGCTCGCGGTAGTTGTAGATCTCGCCGTTCTGGACGACGTCGATCGTCCCGGTCTCGTTGGCGATCGGCTGCTCGCCGCCCGCGAGGTCGATGATCGACAGCCGGCGCATCGCCAGGCCGACCGGCCCGTCCACGAGCTGCCCCGCGCTGTCGGGGCCGCGGTGCACGAGCGTCTCGTTCATCGCGTGCAGGACGTCGGCGTCCACCGGACGCGACTCGAGGTCGACGATGCCGCAGATCCCGCACATGTCAGCGCGCGAGGGCCGGGCGGAGAGGGGCCGGCGGGGCCGCCGGGGCGGGCTCGGGCATGCGCGCGGCGAGCATGCGCAGCACGACCCCGAGGGCGAGCATGACCCACAGGCGCCGGTCACTGCCCGCGGAGATGAAGAAGAGCGCGACGAGCCACGCGAGCTCGGCGATGAACAGCGCGCTCGCGAGCGAGGCCAGCGTGGGGTCGCCGCGCGCCGCGAAGATCCGCGACGCCTGCAGCGTGAGGACGAGCATCGCGATCATCAGCGTCGCGAACAGCGCGAGCCCGAGGATCCCCAGCTCGGTCAGCGTCTGCAGGTAGGTGTTGTGGGCGACGTGCGGGCGGTCGACGATCAGCGATGCCTCCGTCAGCTGACCCGGGCGGCGCACGTAGCGGCTGGCCTCGGTCGCGAAGTCCGAGATCCCGACGCCGGTGAGCGGGTGCTCCTGGCCCACCCGCCACGCGACGGTCCACAGGTCCGAGCGCCCGTTGCCGCCGCCGTCGACCTTCGTCACACGCTCCCAGGCGCCCGGCGTCGTCGCCAGGGCGAGCGCGATCAGGCCGAGCAGGACCGCGATGGCCGCGAGGATCTGGAGGCGGTGGCTGCGCACGATCACGAGCGCCGCGCCCGCCGCCAGCAGCAGCGCGATGAACCCACCGCGCGACTGCGTCGCGGCGAGGCCGATGACGAGGATCGCGATGGCCAGCCCGATGCTCCAGCGCGCGAGGGCCGAGCGCGTCGCCCCGGCCAGCGCGAACGCCAGCACGATCGCCGGAACGATGCCGGCCGCGAGGTAGTTCGGGTCCGACGAGCCGCCCTTCAGCCGGCCCTCGGTGAACGTCGACGTCTCGATCGCGCTGCTCACGGGGTGCAGGCCGGTGGCGGCTAGCCCGACGCTGATCGAGAGGACGGCGCCGAAGACGAAGGCGGCCATCACCCAGCGGACGTCGCGCTCGGTGCGCAGCGTCGTCACGAAGATGGCGAAGAGGATGGCCGAGACGTACCAGTTGCTCGCGTCGCCGACGGCACGCGCGTAGTTCTCCGAGAAGCCGATCGAGACGGTCACCCAGACGACGAGCCCGACGAGCGCCGCGACGAGCGGCAGCTGGCCCGACAGCGCGGTCGCGCCCTGCAGCCGCCGGTCGCGCCCCGCGCCCAGCCACGCGGCGAGCACGACCAGCATCGCGAACGTCGGCCCCACCGAGACCGCGGGCAGGTACTGGATGAACAGGATCGGCGTGAACAGGACGAGCGCCAGGCGCAGGTCCATGAACGCGATCGGGACGAAGATGAGCGCGATGACGAAGCCGGCGCCGAGCGCGGGGCGGACCGCGATCAGCAACCCGGAGAACCCGGCGATCCCGGCGGCCAGCACGGCCACCACGCGCGGCGTCAGCAGCGGAAGCGGCCGGACGGCCATGGGCGCTACCCCCCGGTGCGGGTCAGCGTGCGACGGCCGCGCGACCGGGGCGGCGTCCCGTACGTGTGGTACCGGCTCGAGCGCGAGCCGCTCGCGCCCACGACGATGAGGCCGGTGGGCTCGACGCCCGCGCGCACGAGCAGGTCGCGCATGGCCTCGAGGTCCTGGCGCTGCGTGTTGTTCGGCCGCGCGACGACGATGACGTCGTCGACGTACGGGACGAGCCGCAGCGCGTCGCTGACCTCGCCGAGCGGGGCGGTGTCGAGGATCACGTAGTCGGCGAGCTCGCGCGCCTCGCCGAGGATGTCGCCGAGCCGGCGCGCGAGCGCGGAGAGCAGCAGCGCGTCGCCCTCGCCCGTGCCGGCCGGCGCGACGCGCAGCGGCGGCAGCTGCGGCGCGGGCACGAGGACCTCCTCGAGCTTGTGGCGCCCCGACAGCAGCGAGACCAGGCCGCCCGACTCCGGCAGCCGCATGAGGCGCGCGACATCGGGCTTGCGCAGGTCGAAGTCGATGAGGATGACGCGGCGCCCGGCGGCGACGAGCGCGAGGCCGAGGTGGACCGCGGCGTTCGTCTTGCCGTCCGCGCTGTTGGCGCTCGTGAGCATGATGACGCGGGAGCGCCCGGCCTCCTGGTCGAGCTGGACCTGCAGCGTCCGGTAGGCCTCGCGGGCGGCCGGCGGCAGCGAGAGCGCGCCGCCGCTGTCGCGGCCCGAGACCTTCGGGATCCGGGCCAGCACCGGCATCGGGTAGACGCTGAGCAGCTCGTCGACGTCGCGCACGCGCCGGTTGGTGGCCTCCATCAGGAGCGCGGCGCCGGCGCTCAGCGCCAGGCCGGCGATCGCGGCGATGATGATCACCAGCGGCGCCGGCGGGCCGGTCGGGGACCCGGGCGCGATCGCGCGCTGGGCGAGCGAGAGCGTCGGGTCGCTGCCGTTGGCGATGCGGCGCAGCTGCGTGAGCTCGGCGCGGGTCTCCGCGGCCTGACTCCCCTCCGGCGCCGGCGTCGTCGGCGACGTCTGCGGGATGTCGCCCTCGACGGCGCTGATGAGCGTCGCGATCTGCTTGCGCAGCGTCTCGCGGCGCGCGTCGAGCGACGACGCGACGAAGGTGTTCGCGAGCCGGGCGGCGGCTTCCCCGCTGCCGCCCTCGGCGGTCACCGCGAGAATGTTGCTCTGACCCTGCGGCTCGACGACGACCTGCTCCTGGACCGAGCTGCGCGTGAAGCCGGGGCCCATCCGCTTCGCGGCCAGCTCGGCGGCGCGGGCGGTCTCGACCAGCGACGCCGCGGTCTGCAGCGTGCGCGTCGGGTCGTTGGACTCGCGCAGCAGCTGGAGGCCGAAGAGCGAGTTGCTGTCGGCCGGCATCGGGGTCACGAGGATCTCGGCCGTGGCCTTGTAGACGGGGTCCTTGCGCACCACCCAGGCGACCGCGGCGGCGATCGTCAGCAGGGTCACGAGCGCGATGACGAACGGGTGAAGGCGGATCGCGCGGAGGTACTGCGCGAGCGCCCCCTCCTGCCGTGCGGCGGCAGGGGTCGTTGAGGGGAAGCGGTCCAAGGGGCGGAGCATAGGGGGTCGTCCCCCCTTATCGGCCGCGATCGCCGTCGCTGGACCGCTCCATAGGATGCCTCCGCGTGCGACCCCTGCGCGTCCTCGCCATCATCGACAGCCTCACGTGGGGCGGGGCCGAGATGCTGCTCGGCGACTTCGCGGCCGGCGCTCCGGCCGCCGGGCTCGATCTGTCGGTCGCCTACCTCCAGGGCGTCGACGAGAGCCCCGCGGCCGCGCGGCTGCTCGCGCAGGGCGTCGAGCCCGAGCTCGTGGGCATCACGCTGCTGCACGATCCGCGCGGGGCGGCGCGCGTCCTGCGCCACGTGCGCCGCATCAGGCCGGACATCGTGCACACCCATCTCGGCTACGCGGACCTGCTCGGCGGCCTCTCCGCCCGCGCCCTGCGGATCCCGTCGTTCTCGACGCTGCACGTGATGGCGTGGGACGAGACCGGGCGCGACGCCGTCAAGAACCGCCTGATGGCCGCCGCGCGCCGGCGCGCCCACCGCGTCATCGCCGTCTCGGAGGCCGCCCGTGCGGCCTACCTGGCCACCGGCTGGGACCGGCCCGAGCACGTCGTGACCGTCCGCAACGGGATCCCGGGCCGCGCGCGCCCCGGCGCCGGCGCGGCCGTGCGCGCCGAGCTCGGCCTGCGGCCGGACGACCTCGTCGTGACGATGCTCGCGGTCCTGCGCGACGGGAAGGGGCACGACGTCGCGATCGACGCGGTCGAGCGGGTGCGCGAGCGGGTGCCGCGCATCCGCCTGCTCGTCGCCGGGGAGGGGCCGTTCCGCCCGGAGATCGAACGGATGGCCGCGCGCGTGGGCGACGCCGTGCAGCTGGTCGGCCAGCGCGGCGACGTGATGGACGTGCTCGACGCGACGGACGTCCTCCTGCACCCCACGCGCATCGACGCGCTGCCGACCGCGCTGATCGAGGCGGCCGCCGCAGGCGTCCCGGTCGTGGCCACCGACATCGGCGGCGTGCCCGAGATCGTCGACGACGCCGTCGGCGGCGTGCTCGTCCCCAACCCCCCGACGGCCGGGCCGGTGGCCGAGGCGCTGTCGGGGCTGCTCGAGGACCCGGCACGCCGCGCCGAGATGGGTGCCGCGGCCCGCCGCACGTTCGAGGAGCGGTTCACCGCCGAGGGGTGGGCGCTGCGGCTCAGGGCGCTGTACGAGGAGGCCCTGGACCGCCGTCGATGAGGATCGCGTCCGCCCCGGGCGGGACGCGGTCGCCGTCCACGTCGACCTCGCCGTGCGCGCGCAGGCGCGCGGCGAGCTCCTCCGCGCCGACCCAGCGGACGCCGGGCAGCGCGGCGACGCGCTCGAGGTCGCGGCGGCGCAGCAGGCGCGCGAGCGACGCGACGTCGCGCGCCTCGCGCAGGCGCTCCATCCGGCCGTCGAGCAGCCGTCCGTGGAACACGACGGTCGGCGGCAGCCCCGCGGCGGCGATCCGCGCCAGCGGCGCGTAGTCCAGCCGCGTGAGGCCGGGCAGGCCGTCGTGCAGGGTCTCGTGCAGCAGGTGGCCGGCGAGCAGCGGTCCCGCCTGGGGCGGCATCCACGTCACGAGCCCTCGCTCCGCCGCCGCCTCCAGGGCGCCGTCGCTGTAGCCCCACGCCGGCGCGATGAAGCTGCGTGCCGGGCCGAGCCGCTCGCTCATCCACGCCAGCGCCTCGTCGAGGTGGCGGCCGGCCTGCTCGCGATCGAGCCGCAGGAACTCGCGGGCGGCGACGCGCCCGGCCGCGTGCTCGGCCGGGTCGAGGTGCAGCAGCCCGTGGCACGCCGGCTCGAGGACGCCGCGCTCGACGCCCTCGGCCAGGAGCGCGATCGACTGCGGCCAGACCTCCTCGATCGGCACGATCGCCTCGTCGCGCAGCGCGCGGGCGACGACGGCGATCACGAGTCGGCTGCCCGAGCGCTCGACCGCGTCGAGCATGGCGCGGATCCGGGCGCGTTCGCGTCCGTCCGGCTTGGCGTGGCCGAGCAGCTGGAGCTCCGCGGTGCCGGGTGCGTCGTCGAGGCGCAGGCACCCCACCGGCGGCAGCGCGACCAGCGGGCGCCCGAGGACGGAGGGCAGGAAGTCGGCCAGGGCCGGCAGCAGCCACCACTGCGTCAGGTCGCCCCAGCGCTGCGGCGATGCGCCGGCGACGAGCACGCGGTCCTCGCGGACGGCGTGGGTCCCGAGCGATGACGAGACGGCGGCCGTCCCTCCCCCGAGCAGGGTGTGCTCGCCGCTGACGCGACCGACCCCGCGGAAGCGCGCCGCGCCGGACGCGACGGTCCGCGCGGGGAGCCCGGGGGCCTCCGGCCGGGCGCCCGGCGCCAGGATCACGGCGCCCGCCAGCCCGCCGGCGCGGACCGCGGCCCGCAGCTCGGCCGCCGCCTCCGGGCCGGCGATCGCGACCGTCCCGGGCGCGGGCTCGTCGCGGACCGGGCCGAGCCTCCACAGCCACGCGAGCAGCTCGGCGATGCCCCGCTCCGGCGCGTCGGGTGCCGCCGTCAGGCGACCCTGGACGGCGGTCACCAGCGCGTATGCTTGCCGCCGCCCATGACCGCGCGGGACGCTAGACGATGAGCCGGGCCTCCGGTTCGAGGCCCTCCATCGTCCACGTGATGGGCTGGCGGTCGCAGCAGTACGGCAGCTTCGAGCGCTTCCTCGTAGCGGTGGCGCGGATGTGCGCGGAGGCCGGCTCGGAGACGCACCTGGTCTTCCCCGAGGCACCGGCGTCGGCGGCGTTCGCCCGCGACGTCGAGGCCACGATCCACCACGTTCCCCTCGCGCGCCATCCGGCCGACCCGCGGGCGCTGCGCGGCCTGGGCCGCGTCCTGCGCGCGGCCCGCGCGACCCACCTGCACGCCCACTTCGGGCTCGACGCGTACCTCGCCCTGGCCGTGGGGCGGGCGCTCGGCGTGGAGCACCGCTTCACGACGAAGCACATCACGCCGGGGACCTCGCGCCTGACGATGGCCACCGCGCGCCACCGCTGGCTCGGGCGCCAGGTCGAGGTGCTCTTCTCGGTCTCCGAGCGCGTCCGCGACGACCTGATCGCGCTCGGCGTCCCGGCCGAGAAGGTCGTCGTGGCCTACCTCGGCGTCGATCCGGACGCCTACCGGCCCGACGAGGAGCGGCGACGCGCCGCGCGCGAGAGCCTGGGCATCGGCGACGACGACCGGCTCGTCCTCTCCACCTCGCACATGCGCCCGGGGAAGGGCGTCGAGCTGCTGCCGAAGCTGGCGGCCGAGCTCGACCGCGACCCCGGGCGGACCGTCGTGGTCGCCGCCGGCGACGGCCCGCTGCGCGCCGAGCTCGACCGAGCCGCCGCCCCGCTGGGCGACCGCCTGCGGGTCGTCGGCGTGCGCGAGGACGTGCCGGAGCTGCTCGCGGCGGCGGACGTGTTCGTCTTCCCCACCACCGGCCCCGAGGGCCTCGGCCTGGGCGCGCTCGAGGCGCTGGCGTCGGGCACGCCGGTGGTGGTGACCGCGGTGTCCGACCTGGCCGCGCTGGCCGGCGACGCTGCGCTCGTGGTGCCGCCCGGCGACGTGGACGGGCTGGTCGAGGCGTGCCGCCGGCTCCTCGCCGACCCCGAGCTCGCGGCCGGGTACGGCCGGCGCGGACGCGCCGTGGTGGCCGGGCGCCTGGACGTCGGCGCCGCGGCGGCGCTGCACGCCGAGCACTACCTCGGGCGCCGCTGAAACGACGAAGCCCGCGGCCGGGGCCGCGGGCTTCGCGAAGACGTCGTATGCCCGGTGGCGTTGCTAGGTGGTCGGGCTGCGGCGCGTCGAGCGGCGCAGCACCAGGCCGGTGCCGAGGAGCACCACGCCCATCGCGGCGACGATGCCGAGGTCGAGGCCCGTGAAGGGCAGGCTGCCCTCACGCTGCTCGACCGGCGGCGGCGTGGTGGGCGTCTCCGGCTGCTCCTCGCGCTGGGCGGGCGGGGTCGGCTCCTCGCTCTGGATCTCGCCGATGACGCCAAGCGACTCGTCGTAGCCGCGCGAGCTGGGAGTGTTCTGCGCAAGCGCAGTGCCGCCGCCGATGGCAAGCAGCAACGAGGTGAGCAAAGCTGTCAGTCCGGCAATCCGCATTGTGGGCGACCTCTCAGGAAGAACCTTGGGCTACGACGTCTGCCGTCACAGGCAGCGGGCGTGGCAATAGTAGCCCGTCCGTCGGGTTCCCATGTACCCGCTGGACGAATCGCCGACACCACAATCGGCTAATTGAAATCGAAGGGTCTCAAACGTACAGAAAGCTGGGTACCCAGATCCCGCTCGACGGCAACGGGGTCGATCGTTCGTCTAGACGCGATGCGCCGGCGGACCCGGGCGACCAACGGTTGTCGCGGATTCAGTTCGGCGGTTCGGCGGATGCTCCTCTCCGCATCGGCCCATCGGCGCTCGCTCCCGGCGAGCAGGGCGGCCTCGAAGTGGGCGAACCAGTTGTTGGGCTCGCGGTCGATCGCCTCCGCCAGGTCGGCCCGCGCCTCGCCGGCCCGCCCCCGCGTGCGCAGGATGACCGCGCGGCCGATCAGTGGATCGGCGCTGAGCGGGTCCAGGTCCGCCGCGCGCTCCAGCCGCGAGAGGGTCGACGCCGGGTCCGTGCGCTGCGTCTTGTAGGCCGAGCGCTCGAAGCGGGCAGCGGCGCCCGCCAGCGCAAGCGACACGGCGCCGGCCACGACCAGGACGGCGAGCGCGGTCCGCGTCGCGATCGTCCCGACGGGCCATCCCGCGGCGACCTGGCCCGGCAGCTCGCGCCGGTCGTCGATGCGCAGCGCGACCGCGAGCAGCCCGAGGGCGAGCATCGTCAGCGCCGGGTACTCCCACAGCCAGTCCACCTGGGCGTGCACGAACCACATGCCGAAGCCGCCGAGCGCGCCGACGGCCAGGCCGCGCTCCGGCGGCGTGGCCCGCAGGCGGACGCGGGCGACCCCGGTCAGCGCCGCGACGAGGAACCCGGCGAAGAGCAGCGCGCCGACGAGGCCCAGCGTCGCGATGAGGCTGAAGGCGAGGCTGTGCGTGTAGCGCGGGGCCTCGTCGGTCCGGCGGTGCTCGAGGTAGGGCACCGCGAAGCTCTCGGCCCCGACGCCGCCGAGGGGGCGGTCGCGGAACTCGTTCAGCGACACGCGGTAGTAGTCGTAGCGGCCGGAGCCGAGCGAGCCGGTCAGGCGGGTACGGCCCGACTCGACCTCGTCGTAGCTCGTGGTGCGGAAGTCCTCCCAGCGGTCGTCGATCCACCCGCCGGACAGCGCCAGCACGACGACGACGCCCACCACGACACCCGCCGCGAGCGCCAGGAACCCGCGCTCGGCGAGCCGCTCGCGCCGCGCCGACGGCGCGACGCGCTCGCGCACCGTCTTGTCCGCGTACGCCGCCACCGTGCCGAGGACGAGCGCGCCCAGCGCGCTGAAGCCGATCACCGTCCGCGCGTCGTTCAGCGCGTCGTCGAGCTCGCCGTGGGTCAGGGCGTCGCGCACGTCGAGGAGCTGGTCCCACCCGAGCGCGACCAGCGCGATCGGCACCGCCATCGCCGCGAGCGCCGTCCAGTGGCGCGGGTGCACCAGCACGAACAACGTCGCCGCGATGCCGAAGGCCAGCAGCGCGCCCCGGCTCTGCGACAGCACCGCCGTCTCCAGCAGGAGGACGGAGACGCCGAGGAACACGCCGCGCAGCGGCCACGCCGAGTCGCGGCCGATGGCCAGGTGCAGCGCCGGGAAGAAGCCGATGAGCCAGAAGTCCGCGGTGGCGTTCGCATAGCCGAAGGGGTCCGAGATCCGCCCCTCGACGAAGACCGTGCTCGGGTCCTCCCGCACCGCGGTGACGACGAGCAGGCCGACCGCGAGCGCGCCGATGCCCAGCGCGACGCCGCGCAGCAGCCAGCGCGTCGCCGCGGGCGGCCACGGCCGCAGCCCGACCAGCGTGAACGCGATCCAGTACAGGAGCGTGCGGTTCGCGCCCTCCCACGCGTCTCCGGGCGTGTCGGCCCACAGGATCGACGCGAAGGACCACAGCGTGAAGAGCCCGAGCAGGACCACCGCGACCTCGAACGGCCGCGACCGGTCCGTCCGCGACGGCGGTGCCACGACGAGGACGAGCACGAACAGCGCCAGCAGGAACAGCGCCAGCGGGTACCAGACGGTCTCGGTGTAGCCGCCCTCGAACGCCGCCAGCACGATGGCGGCGAGCAGGACGAGCCCGGCGGGGACGAGCAGCGCCGCACGGCGCCGCCGCGAGACCGCCGGGTCGGGTCCGACGTCGCCCGGGCGGACCGGGCGAGGAGCAGTGACCGGGCCGGACGCCACGGCCGCCACCTTACTTCTCCGAGGGGCTGCCAAGATCGTCCGTCCCCCATGCCGCCCGCCGACCCCGCCTTCACGCTCGAGCCACTCGCCTCGCTCGACGACGCGCTGCCCGAGTGGGACGCCCTCGCCGCGGCCGCGCGCAACCCGTTCGGCACCCACGAGTTCGCGGCCGCGTGGTGGGCGGCGTACGGCGGCGGGCGGGCTCTCGCGCTCGCCCGCGTGCGCGCCGCCGACGGGCGTGTCGCCGCCGTGCTGCCGCTCTACCGCGCCGACCGCGGGCCGCTGCGGCTGCTGCGCTTCCTCGGCCACGGCGCCGCCGACGAGGCCGGCCCGCTGTGCGCCGCCGGCGACCGCCCGCTCGCCGCCGCCGCGCTGCGCCGCACGGCCGAGCAGCTCGGCCCGCGCGGCCTGCTCCTCGGCGAGCGCCTCGCCGGCGACTCCGGGGTCGCCGAGGCCCTCGGCGGCGAGATCGTCCGGACCGAGCCCAGCCCCGTCCTGCGGATCGACGGGCTCGGGTGGGACGAGTGGCTCGCCGGCAAGAGCTCGAACTTCCGCGGCCAGGTGCGCCGGATGGAGCGCCGCCTGGCCCGCGACCGCGACCTGCGGTTCCGCCTCACGGAGGACCCGGCGACGCTGGCCGCCGACCTCGAGACATTGTTCCGCCTGCACGACCTGCGCTGGGAGGCCGAGGGCGGCACGGCCGCGTTCACCGACGACCGCCGCGCCTTCCACCGCGACTTCGCCGCCCGTGCGCTGGAGCGCGGCTGGCTGCGCCTGTGGATCGCGGACGTCGACGGCGAGCCCGCGGCCGCGTGGTACGGCCTACGCCACGCCGGCCGCGACTGGTACTACCAGCTCGGCCGCGACCCGCGGTGGGACAAGTACAAGATCGGCTTCGTCCTGCTCGTCCACACGATCCGCGAGGCCTTCGAGGCCGGGGCGGCGAGCTACCACTTCGGCCTCGGGGGCGAGGAGTACAAAGATCGCTTCGCGACGCACGACCATGGCCTGTTGACCGTTACCTCTGGCCGGTCGCGCGCCGCGAAGCTCGCCGGAGCGGCGATCCGCGCGGCCCGGCGCCTACCGCCGGGCCCGCGCAGGGTGCTCACCCAACGTCTCTAGCCGCAGGTCCCCTGACCCACGCAGGGCTCGACGACCCGCAGGTACCGGGCCCAGTCGATGCCCTCCCGCACGTTGAACACGTACCGGCCGTCGTACTGCGGCACGTTGTTCTCGCGGGCGAACTTGACCATCTGGTCCTCGAGGCCGAACGAGGTGTAGGTCGAGCCCGACTCCATCGAGAGGCCCCAGTCGCCGCCGGTGTCGCCGAGGTACATCCCGTACTCGGCCATCGCGTGCAGGATCGTCTTCTTCCAGCGCGGCACGGCGAGCGCCTCGATCTGGTCGGAGCTCATGGCGAGCTGGAAGTGCGAGCCCATCGGCGGCGCGTCGGCGGTCGGCTCGCCCAGGACCGAGCAGGAGCGGCCGCCCTGGCGGGCCGGGTACACGAAGGTGCCCGAGTCGCAGCGCGCGTTCATGAACAGCGCGTGGTTGATGCGCCCGCCCTGCAGCTCCTGCGCGCGGATGATGCCGGCGAGGTTGCCGAAGCCGGCGGCCGTGGCCTCCGAGCCGAGGCCGTCGCCGTCGATGCGCGTGCGGCCGCCCCAGCGGAACTCGAGCGTGCCGCCGCCGGCGGGCTTGGAGCGGACCTTGTACAGGTCGTACTCCCACCCGCTGGCCTGGTCGACGACGGTCATGTGGCCGTCGCCCCCCGCCGCCGGCTTGGCGGCGTCGGGGATGCGGATCTGCATGCCCTCGATGTCGCAGGTGCCCCAGTCCTCGTAGCAGTGCAGCTTGAAGAGCGGGTCGCTCGCGGTCGGGTAGTAGGTCGGGTGGCTCCAGTCGTCGGCCGTCCCGGACTCGCCCGCGGTGAGGTGGCCGAGCGGGCCGAAGCCGAGCGTGCGGAGCACCATCGCGTTGGAGTTCGGCGCGGCCGGCGCGTTCGCCGGGATCGGCCGGTTGAACGGGCTGCTGTCGTTGTAGGGGCGCCAGCAGCTGCCGGGCCAGTTGCCGACGCGGAAGTCGCCGAAGGCGCAGCTGCCGGTGGCCGTCGGCGCGGGCGCGGGCGCGGGGGCGGTGGTCGTCGGCGCCGTGGTCGTCGTCGTGGTGGTGGTCGTCGTCGTGGTCGTCGTGCTCGAGGTCGGCTTCACCGTCTTCAGCCTGACGGGCCCGCGCAGCGGGCGCACGGCCATCCGCGCCTTGCGCAGCGTGCGCCGCTGCAGCTCGCGGTAGAAGACCGAGAGCTGGGCGGTGTCGGCGTCGTCGGCGCGCAGCGCGACGCGAAGCTCGCCGTCGCCGGCGGCGGCGCGGCGGGCGCCGGTGGCCCCGAGGCGGTAGGCGCGCCCGTCGAGGTGCAGGATCACGCGGCGGATGTCGGTGCCGCGGAAGTCGCTCAGGTCGAAGGCGAGCGAGCTGCTCCTCGCGCCCTCGCCGTAGGCCACGACGAGCCGCGCCCGGGCGCCGCTCGCACGAGCGATGGGCTGGGCGAGGCGCAGCGTGAGGCGGCTGCCGTGCACGGCGGCGCGGCGGACGGTCCCGACCTCGAGGCGGTGCGTGCGGCGCTTGAGCCGCAGCGCGGCGCCGCTGATGTCCGCGGGCGCCAGCTTGCCCATGTCGAACGTGACGGACGTGCTGCGGACGGCGGACGGCGAGAGCTCCTGGGTGGCCGCGGCGTGCGCGTTCGCGGTCGCTGCGGCCATCGTGCTGAAGGCGCAGGCGGCAGCGACGAGCGCCCGCCTGGCTCGGCGATTGGTGAACATGGGTCTTTCCGGTGGTTCGGACTCACCCGGCTCCTTCGGTAGCCCGGCTGGCTCCTCTCGGAGCCCCGTGGCTTTGCGGACCCGCCTCGCGGCGGGGGTGCCTTTGTCGGGAGAGTCACCTTGGCAACGGTCGCTGCCTGCATCGGCTTCTCCGGCGGGTCAGTTCAGGCGACTGTTGCCCGACTGGACGTTTGGGCCAGAAGCGCCTATCGGGCGGCGGGAATCGGCGGCGTCCCGGGGCGTTCGCCCTCCAGGATCGCCGCCGGCGCGTCCGTGACCGACCAGCTGAGCAGCGCCGCCAGGCCTCGGTGGGCGCTGCGCGCCTCGTCCACCTGCGTGGCCAGCCGCGGGCTGCGCCACTCGGCCGAGTGCGAGTCGCTGGCCAGGACGTGACCCCATCCGCGCTCGAGCGCGGTCGCGGCCAGCGAGCGTGCGCGGGACCGCCGCGGCTCGCGGAGGGAGCGGGCCGTCAGCTGGACGAGCGCCCCGCGCGCGACCAGCTCCCCCAGGCGGTCCGGATCGGCCTGGAGGTCGGGGTTGAGCTCGGGATGGGCCAGGACGACGACGAACCCGCGATCGGCGATCGCGTCGATCAGGCCCTCGAAGTAGGCCGGGAGCGGCCCGTGCGGCGTCTCGACCAGCAGCATCGTCCCGTTCCCGCCGAGCGTGACGGCGCGCAGCTCCTCGTCGGACAGCTCGAGGGCGGCGCCGACGGCGACCTCGCCCCCCGGGACGATGCGCAGCGGCAGCTCGTAGCGGTCGAGCGCGGCCTGCAGGTCGGCGACGCGCTCGGGGATCTCGTGCGGAACGACGAGCGGGTAGTCGTCGCGGACGTGCGGGGTGGCGACGAGCGTGCGGACGCCCTCGGCCACGGCGATCTCGGCCATCGCGATGCTGCCGACCAGGTCCGGCGGGCCGTCGTCGATGCCGCACAGGACGTGCGTGTGGAGGTCGATCACCTGACGGTCGGCTGCTGCTGCCGCGACCGCCATTGGGCGACGCTGCGGACGGCGCCGCCGACGGCGGAGGACTGAAGCCCGCGCGCGACGCGCGACGCCTTGTGGCGGAAGCGCCGGTCGTCGCCGTGGTAGACGCCGACGCGCGGCCACGACAGCAGCGAGCGGACGTGGCGCCCGGCGGGCAGGCCGGCCCCGGTCTCGTAGCCGGCCTCGCTGGCCGCGGCGATGACGCGCCGGTCGACGTCCCCGTAGGGGTAGGCGATCGAGGCGCAGCGGCCGAGCTCGCGCTCGCAGGCGCGCCTCGACTCGACGAGCTCGTCGACGAGGGCGTCGTCGTCCAGCGTCGTCAGGTGCGGGTGCGTGCGGGTGTGGGAGCCGACCTCCCATCCGCGCTCGTCGAGCCCGCGCAGCTGGTCCCAGGACAGCGGCAGCAGCTCGGGCTCGTGCTCCGTCCCCATCCACTCGTCGATGCCGGGCCACTGCATGGGGCCGCCGTCGGAGATCAGATCGGTGGGGACGTACACGGTCCCGGGCCAGCCGAGCTCGTCGAGGATCGGGGCCGCGGCCTCGAGCACCGAGCGGTAGCCGTCGTCGAACGTGACGGCGACGCGCCGGCCGCGGGCACGGCCGGTGACGGCGTCGCTGAACGTCGTGCCGCGGTAGCCCCGGTCGGCGAGCGTGTGCAGCTGCGACCGGAAGCGGTCGGGCATCACGGACAGCGGCGCGGGCCACGTCGGGCTGACCGCGTGGTAGCAGAGGACGAGCACGTCGTTCATCTCTGCACTTTCATCGGTGCCAACGTATCTCGTCTTGACACCCCTGGGGGTGGACCTGTTACGGGGACGCGGCCTCGAGGACGTCCTCGACCGGCCCGAGCAGGAGCAGGAGGCCGGGCTCCGCGGCGCCGGGGCTCCCCGTCGCCCGCCGCGGGCGGAGGATCAGCTCGGCGACCGCGCCGGGCAGCGCGGCGGCGGCGAGCTGCGGCGCCAACCCGCCGTTCTCCAGCTCGCGCTCGACGCGCCGGCGCGCCGCCCGCAGCCGTTCGGCGAGCTCGGCGCGGGGGCGGTGACATTCGAACTGCGCGTCGGAGAGCTCGTAGGTCCACAGGTCGAAGAGCGGGCCGCCCTCGAGCCGCGCCCACTCCCAGTCGAAGACCCGCAGCGTCGTCTCGTCGTGGGCGACGTTCCCCCGCCAGAAGTCGCCGTGGACCGCGCAGACGGGCAGGTCGGCGCCGTCGACGGAGGCCAGGCGCGAGGCGGCGAGCGCCGCGCCGCGCTCCCCCGCGGCGCCTGCCTCCGGCAGCAGCGACCAGGCCTCCCGCACGGCCTTGACGACCCGCTCCGTGTCGTCCGCCGACCAGCGCTCGCTGCGGACGGTGGTCGCCGCGCGGAAGGACGACAGCCAGCGCCAGGCCCGCTCGCGGTCGGGCTCCACCACGTCCCCCGTCCGCGACGCGAGCGGGTCCGGCGCGACGACGACGGCGAAGTCGCCGTCCTCCTCGTGGCGGCCCAGCGGCGCCCGCGGGAGCGCGGCCGCCACGTCGGGCGCGCCCTCCAGGCGCTCGCGCACGCGCTCGACGACGTCGGTCTCGTCCCGCAGGCGGCCGGACCGGCGCGGGTCGGCCGTCGCGAGCACGACTGCGGCCGGCTCCTCGCGCCCCGGCTCGAGGACGAAGCACACGGCCTTCGCGAGCGGGGAGCCCGAGGGCGAGAACAGGGCGATGCGCATGTCGTCGGCGGGCGGGCCGAGCACGCTGCGGGCCGCCCGCGCCGCGAGCCCCTCCCCCGCCGGCTCGAGCAGCGCGCCGGCCCGCGCGAGGTCCCACGACGACGGGCCGAGGCGGCGGCGGAGCGCGTCCACCAGCGCGCGCCGCGACGCCGGCGGCACGCCGAACTCCCGGCGCATGAAGGCCGACGTCTCGCCGGCGGCGACGTCGACGCCCTGGATCGGCTCGGCGGCGTCCGGCCACAGCGCCCATGCGCTGCGGCCGCGCACGCGGTGCCGCAGGCCGCTCGCGACGAGCCGCGGGCGCGACGTGACGACGCGGCCGCCGCCGGAGAGCAGCCGCAGTGCGGGCGAGGGCCCGCGGGGCTGAGTCGGAGCGGCCACGGCGGCGGAGCGTAGTCGCCGCCTTAGACTCCGCGCGCATGGATGCCTCCCGGCCGCGGATCGTCGGCGTCACGCTCGAGGAGCCGCTGGACCCGTGGACCTGGTCGCGCGCCAGCCGCCCGCTCTTCCTGGCCCTCCAGGGCCACGGGGCGCTGGCCGGAGCCGTGCCGGCCGAATACGGCCGCGCGACCGACATCGGCCTGAAGCTGGCGTCGTTCTGGCCGCGGCGCGAGCGGTGGGTCGAGCGCTTCGAGCTCAGCCCGCTGCGCGCCGCCGCCCGCACGCGCGCCGCCGACCGCAACGCGGCCGCCGTCGACCCGAGCCCCGACGTCCTGCTCCAGATCGGCGCGTACTACGACCTCTCGCGGACGCGCCGGGTCAGGCCGCGGATGAACGCGTCCTACCACGACTCGAACCTGGCGCTGTCGCTGCGCCACTTCGACTTCGTCGCCGACCGCGAGGCGGCGCACGTCAAGCGCGCCCTGGCCTTCGAGCGGCGCGTGTACGACGGCCTGGACCTGATCATGCCGATGAGCGAGTGGCTGGGCCGCTCCTTTGTCGAGGACTTCGGGCAGGACCCCGGCAAGGTCGTCGCCGTCGGCGCGGGGCTCAACCGGCCCGACCTCCCCACGCCCGCCCCCGTCGACCCGGGTCCGCCGCGCCTGCTGTTCGTCGGCTTCGAGTTCCGCCGCAAGGGCGGCTTCGACGTGCTCGCGGCGTTCGAGGCGCTGCGGGCCGAGTTCCCGGAGGCCCGGCTCTCGATCGTCGGGCCGCCGGCGCCGGACGAGGTGCCCGACGGCGTGGACTGGATCGGGCCGGTGGCGCGCGACGAGCCGGAGGGCGCCGCGCAGCTCGACCGGCTGCACCGCGAGGCGACCGCGTTCGTGCTGCCCTCGGCCTACGACCCGTTCCCGAACGTCTACCTCGAGGCGATGGCCTACGCGCTGCCGTGCGTGGGCACGAACGTCTGCGGCATCCCCGAGATGGTCGCCGGCGGCGAGACCGGGCTGCTCGTCGAGCCCGGCGACGTCGCCGCGCTCACCGAGGCGCTGCGCGCCCTGGCCGCCGACCCGGCGCGCGCGCGGGCGATGGGCCGCGCCGGCCGCGAGCGGGTCGCGGAGCGGTTCACGTGGCCGGCGGTCACCGCTCGGATGCTCGCGGCGATCGAGCCGCGGCTGGAGGCGCGGGAGCGCGATCCGGTCAGGCGGGCGTCTCCGCCGCGCGCCCCGTCACCTGCGCCCTGATGTAGCGCACGGTCGCCGGCGCGACCAGGGCCACGACGCCCGCGTACGCGGCCGCCCCCGCCGCACCGCCGGCGACGACGACCAGCCACGGCGTGGAGACGAGGTGGTCGATCGCGAGCAGCACGAGCGCCATGGCCGCGGTGGGCACGACGGCGGGCCAGACGGCCGCCGCGATCTCCCTCGGCCGCACGGCCAGCAGCCGGGTGGCGAGGCCGAGGCCGAGCATGGAGAAGAGGCCGGCGACCGCGGCCTGCGACGCCGCGACGGCGTCGATCCCCTCGTGCACGAGCAGGATCACCCCCGCGCCGAGCAGCGCGGCGCGGAAGATCGCGAGCTTGAGCAGCACCCCGGCGCGACCCGTCGCCTTGTAGACCGTCCCCGCCGGGATCCCGATCGTCACGCCGAGCGCGTAGATGGTGAGGATCTGCATGACCGTCGCCGTGTCGCGCCACTGCTCGCCGAAGATCGCCAGCACGATCGGCTCGGCGAGGATCGCCAGGCCGGCCGCCAGCGGCAGGCTGAGCATCAGCGTGTAGCGCAGCGCGGTCAGGTAGGCGCGCGCCAGGCCGTCGCGGCCCACCGACGCGAACGCCGGGAAGAGCACGTCGGCAGCGACGTTCGACACGTTGATGATGAGGAGCTCCGGCAGCCGGAAGCCGAGCACGTAGAGGCCGAGCGCGGTCGCGCCGAGCACCTTGCCGACCATCAGGTCGTCGAAGGTCCCGATGAAGGCGTTGAGGAGGGAGACGAGGCTCAGCCCGCCGCCGAAGGTCACCAGCTGGCGCAGGTGGCGGCGGCTGGGGCGCAGCTTCGGCCGCCACGGCACCAGCGCCCAGATCACGACGTTGCGCGAGAGCGTGCCCAGCAGGTAGCCCGCGACGAGCGCCCAGACCCCCGCCCCCGCCACGGCGAGCGCGATGCCCGCGGTCCCGCGCACGACGGCGTCGGCCAGGTCGGCCACGGTGATGGGCCGGAACTGCATCGCCTTGCGCGACAGCGCCTCCGGCGTGCTGCGGAACGAGCGCAGCAGGAAGTTCAGGCCGAGGATGGACGTGATCAGCACCAGCCGCGGCTGGTCGTAGAGCGCCGCCGCGAGAGGGCTGAGCGCCGCCACCAGCGCGCTGAGCCCCGCGCCCATCGCGATGCTGAAGACGAACGCCGTCTCGGCGCGCTCCTCGACGGGCTCGTCGGTCTCGACGATGAGCGCGTGGCCGACGCCGAGGTCCGCGAACGCCTCCAGCAGCGCCATGACGGTCAGCGCGAGCGCGACGATGCCGAAGTCCTTCGGCGTCAGCAGGCGCGCGAGCACCGCCGTGGACACGAGCACGAGCACGCGGCCGCCGACGTACGAGCCGTACGCCCAGGCCATGCCGCGCAGGGTGCGCGTCGCGATGCTCTGCTCAGCCATTCATGCCGTCGCCCGTCCAGAGTCGTCGGTCCGCGCGGCGGACGCTGAAGCGGCCCTGCCTATGATGGCCGCCCTCATGCGCCTCGCGATCCTCGAGCCGTCGATGTTCGGCGGCCTGCTGCACTATGCCGTGCAGCTCGCCGACGGGCTCGCCGAGCGGGGCCACGACGTCGACGTCCTCGCGCCGCGCGGGAACGAGCTGGCCGACCGCCACGGGCGTGCCCGCATGCGGGACGTGCTCACCCCGCCGATCCGCAGCGTCCGCCAGACCGAGTCGCTGCCCGGCCTCGTGGCACGGCAGGTCTCCGTCGGCCTGCGGGTGACGGCGGAGTGGGCCCGCGCCGTCTACGAGCTGCGCCGCGGCCGCTACGACGCCGTCGTCATCACCGGCGACATCAGCCTGCTCCCCGCGACGCTCGGAGGCCTGGCCCTCACGGCCGGCCGGCGGCCGCCCGTCGTCACGGGCGTCTGCCACAACGTGCGGACCTACAACCGCTACCGCGGCGACGAGCTGTTCGCGACGACGCAGGGCTCCCAGCGGCTGCTGGGGCGGCTCATGTCGAGCTTCGAGGTCGTCTTCGTCCACGGCGAGCGCAGCCGCCAGGAGTTCGAGGAGCACTGGCCTCCCGCCAACCTGGCGGTGATCCCCCACGGCGACGAGGGGCTGTTCGGGGACCCGCCGCCGCCGTCCGGCGAGGAGCGGATCCTGTTCTTCGGCGACTGGCGCAAGGTCAAGGGCCTGCCGATCCTCATGGACGCCTTCGACCTGCTCGCCGCGCGGCGCCCGAGCGTCCGCCTGACGATCGCCGGGACGCCGGCGCCCGCCGACCTCGACCCCGAGCCCGTGCGCGAGTGGGCGGCCGGCCACGGCGAGCGCGTCGAGGTCATCGACCAGTACGTGCCGGTCGACGACGTCCGCGACGTGTTCGCCCGCGCCCGCGTCGTCGTCACGCCCTACCGCGTCGGCTACCAGAGCGGCGTCATCCACCTGGCGATGTCGCTGGGCAGGGCCGTCGTCACGAGCGACGTGGGCGACCTCAGCGCGGCGGTGCGCCACGACGACACCGGGCTCGTCGTCCCGCCGGAGGACCCGGCCGCGCTCGCGGACGCGCTCGAGCAGATCGTCGCCGACCCTGCGCTCGCGGCGCGGATGGGCGAGGCGGCGTACGAGCGGCTGATGGAGTCCGCGAGCTGGGGCGTCGTGGCCGAGAAGGTGGAGGCCGCGCTGCTCGCCGTCCCCGGCCGCGGGCGGGGCTAGGCTGCGTCGCATGTCGACCGGCCCCTCAGCGGACAGCAGCGAGCGCTACGAGCGCGAGCGGGCGTTCCACGACGAGCGCTTCGCCGACGACGACCGCTCGGCCAACCGCTTCTACGCGATCGACCGCGCCAGCGTCGAGGAGTTCAACCGCCGCCTCGCCGCGCTGCCGGCCGACGCCGCGATCCTCGACTACGGCTGCGGCTCGGGCGCCTACGTGGCGATCGCCGTCGCGAAGGGCGGCCGGCGCGTCATCGCCGTCGACCTCTCCCCCGTCGCCCTCGAGCACGCCCGCGAGGCCGCGGAGCGCGAGGGCGTCGCCGAGCTGATCGAGTTCCGCGAGATGAACGCCGAGGCGCTCGACTTCCCCGACGACAGCTTCGACGCGGTCTGCGGCAACGGCGTGCTGCACCACCTCGACCTGCGCCGCGCGTACGCCGAGATCGCGCGCGTCCTGCGGCCCGGCGGGGTCGCGCTGTTCTCCGAGCCGCTCGGCCACAACCCGGTCATCAACGCCTACCGCCGGCGGACGCCGGACCAGCGCACCCCCGACGAGCACCCGCTCGTCGAGGCCGACTTCGAGCTGGCGCGCGAGTTCTTCGGCGACGTCGACACGACGTTCTTCTCGCTCCTGCCGCTGCTGACGCTGCCGCTGGCGCCGGCGCGCAACTCCCACAAGCTCGTCGCGCGGCTCGACGCGATCGACCGTGCCCTGTTCCGCCGGCTGCCGTCGGCGGGCCGCCTCGGCTGGATCGTGCTGCTCTCGCTGCGCGAGCCGCGCGGCTAGGACGCCTGCGCCGCCGCGGGCGCGGACGCCGTGGGCGGCCCGGCCGGGACGTCGAGCGCGGTGCGCGTGGGCGCGAGGATGAAGTCGACCGAGGCCGGCTGGGCCGAGTACTGCGGGTCGGCGACCAGCGTCCGGATCGTCTCGCCCAGGATCACGAGGTTCAGCGCGATCGAGCGGTGCTTGAGGTAGTACAGGTCGTGGCAGACCTTCCAGGCGGAGCCGATGTCCGAGCCGGCGTACCCGCAGCGGACCTGCGCCCAGCCCGTGAGGCCCGGCTTCATCAGGTGGCGCCGCTGGTAGAAGGGGACGACGCGCTCGAGGCGGTCGACGAAGCCCGGCTGCTCGGGCCGCGGGCCGACGACGCTCATCTCGCCGCGCAGCACGTTCCAGACCTGCGGCAGCTCGTCGAGGTGGCTCTTGCGCAGGAAGCGGCCGATGCGAGTGACGCGCACGTCCTCCGCCGTCGCCCACTCCGTGTTCGCGCCCTCGCGCATCGTGCGCAGCTTGTAGATCGTGAACGGCTTTCCGCCCTCGCCGATCCGCACCTGGCTGAAGAGCGCCGGGCCGCCGTCGCGCTTGATGATGAACGCGAAGATCGCGAGCAGCGGGAGCGCGGCCAGGCCCGCCAGCGTGGCGACGACGAGGTCGAGCGCGCGCTCGCCGGGCAGCGCCTGGGCGCGGTACTTCGGGTGGACGATCCACTGGAACCACGCGGCGTTGATCTCGGCGACCGCGACGTGCCCGAAGACCTCCTCGTAGAAGCCGCTCAGCTCGCGCAGGCGCACCGGGAGGTGCAGGCACGAGCTCGCGACCTCCTCGAAGACGGCCATGCGCGGCGGCTCGCCGGTCATGAGGAGCAGGTCGACGTCGCACTCGGCGACGGTCTTGCCGAGCTCGGTGAGCGAGCCGATGAGCTCGACCTCGCCCGCCTCGGGCGGGTCGGTGTCGTCGGGCCAGGTGATGCGGCCGACGATCTCGTACCGGTGCTCCTCGGCCAGCCGCAGCTCGCGGCCGAGGCTGTCCGTCGAGCGGACCGACCCGATGACCGCGATCCGCACGTTCTTGTACCGGAGCAGCGCGGGCCGGGCCGCCATGCCCGCGAAGAGCGAGATGCCGACGGAGAGGGTGGCGATGAGCCAGGCGTCGCCCGGGCCGAGGCCCGGCAGCGCGTCGGCCGCCTCGATGCCGAGCAGCAGCAGCACCCCGAGCAGCGGGCCGCTGGCCCGCGCGAGCGTCGCCATGAAGGGGAGGAGGTGCGCCCAGCCGGGCTCGCGGCCCATGATGAGCGCGCCGGCCAGGAGGGCGAGGACGGTGATGCCGCCCGCCTCGAGCGGGGTCCCGTGCGGGAGCGCCAGGATGACGGCGAGGATGCCGCCGGAGACGGGGCCCGCGAGCCGCGCGGCCGTCGCGATCCACGCCGGCGCCCACGGGGCCTCGGCGTTCGATCGCGCAGCGACGGCCAGAGCGGCGCTGCCGCTCGTGCGTTCGTCGCTCACGGTGATCGTGGCCGGTTCGATGATGGGGCGGTCGCTCACGGTCCCTGGTCAGCCCGGTAGTCGGGCGGCGGCTGCCGCAACTTTACCCCTCGCCGACGGCGTCAGCGGCGGGTCCACTACCCGTTCTCCCAACGCGTCGGACCGGCGTTCGGAGCGGTATCGCGCCGGAGGAGCGTCTAGCCTCGCACACGAGATGACGGAGGCGGCGCGGCCCCGCGCTTTGGTGATGGGCGGCTTCGACGTCGTCAGGCCGCTCACGCTGGCGGGCATCGAGTGCGCGCTCTTCGCGGATCCGGGCGATCCGTCGCGGCGATCCCGGCGCGTTCGCGGCATCTCCGGGTGGGCCGATCCGGTCCGCGAGCCGCAGGCCGCGGTGGACGCGCTGCTCGCCTTCGCGGCGGCCGAGCCCGTCCCGCCCGTGCTCTATCCCGCCAACGACGGCGCGATCCTGCTCGCCTCCCGGCACCGCGAGCGGCTGGCCGGCGCGTTCCGGCTCACGCTGGCGCGCGGCGAGCTCGTCGAGGACCTCCTCCACAAGGACCGCTTCGCGGCGCTGGCCGAGCGCGCCGGGCTGCCCGTGCCCGCGTCGCGGCGGCTGCGCGTCGAGGGTCCGCCGCCCGGCGACCTGGACCTGCGCTTCCCGATCGTCCTCAAGCCGGTCGTGCGCGGCCGGGCCTGGCGCCACGAGCGCAGCGACGCCAAGGCGATGCCGGCGCAGGACGCCCGCGAGCTGGCGCAGCGATGGCAGGAGCTCGAGCCCGGGTCGGAGGTGCTGGCGCAGGAGGCGATCCCGGGGCCTGAGCGCCGCATCGAGAGCTTCCACGTCTACGTCGGCGACGACGGCGGGGTCCTCGGCGAGTTCACCGGCCGCAAGGTGCGCACGTACCCCGTCCGGTTCGGCGAGAGCACGGCCGTCGAGATCACCGACGAGGCGGACGTCGCGCGGATCGGGCGCGACGTCGTCGAGCGGATCGGGCTGCGCGGCGTCGCGAAGCTCGACTTCAAGCGCGCCGAGGACGGCTCGCTGGCCCTGCTCGAGATCAACCCGCGCTTCAACCTGTGGCACTTCCCGGGGGCGATCGCGGGGGTGAACCTGCCCGCGATCGCGCACGCCGACGCGACGGGCGCGCCGCCGCCGCCGGCCGGCCGGGTGCGCGCGGGCGTGCGGTGGTGCGACCCGCTGCTCGACCCGCTGGCGGCGCGAGCCGAGGGCGTCGCGCTGCGCCGGTGGGCGCGGTGGGCCGCCGGCTGCGACGCCGTCTCCGGCTTCACCTGGGACGACCCGCTGCCCCTGCTGGACCGCGTGTTCGGGCACGGCCTGCAGCTCGGGCGCCTCGCGCGGCGGATCAGGGACCGTTGATGCGCCTCGCGGTCCTCGCCGACGTCCACGCCAACCTCCCCGCGCTGGAGGCGATCGTCGCGCTGCTCGAGCGCGAGCGCCCCGACCGCTGGGTGGTCGCCGGCGACCTCGTCGGCTACGGGCCGCACCCCGACGCGTGCGTCGAGCGGATCGTCGCCCTCGACCCGGTCTGCGTCGCCGGCAACCACGACCTGATCGCGATCGGGCGGCTGTCGACCGACCGCTGCATCCCGCTCGCGCGGGAGAGCCTGGAGTGGACCGCGGCGACGATCTCGGCGGCGACCCGCGACGCGCTCGCCGCGTTGCCGCCGCTCGCCGAGATCGGCGACGTCATCGTCGCGCACGGCTCGCTCGACGACCCGCAGGAGTACGTGCGCACGCCGGAGGCGGCGCGGGCGCAGCTCGACCTGCTCTCGCACCGGCACCCCGCGGCGCGCGTCCTGGTGATCGGGCACACGCACAAGGCGATGGCGGTCGGCGCCGGCGCGACGGCCGAAGCGGGCGCGGCAGGGCTCGGCGGCGCCGCCGCGGGCGACGCCGCCGGCCCACCTCGGCGCGACGTCGCGCTCGCCGCCGACGACCGCCACCTCCTCAACCCCGGCAGCGTCGGCCAGTCGCGCTCGGCCGAGCCGAAGGCGCGGGCGCTCCTGCTCGACCTCGGCGTGCGCCGCGCGACGTTCGTCGAGGCGGAGTACGACGTGGAGGCGGTGCGTGCGGACCTGCGTCGCCACGGGCTCGACCCGCTGTCCTCGCACATGCCGCCCGCGCCGTTCCCGGGCGCGTACCGGCTGCGGCGGATCGCGCGCCGCGCGCTCGGGCGCCGCCCCCGCGCGGGCTCAGCAGCGGCCCCGCGAGACGCAGGGCGCGACGACGCGCAGGCGTGAGCGCCAGTCGACGCCGCCCGCGAAGTCGCCGGCGTAGACGGTGCGGCCGGTGTCGTCGTCCTTGCTCGCGCGCCAGCCGGCCTTCTTCGCGAACTCGGCCAGCTTGGGCTCGCGGCCGAGGCTGGTGTACGAGGTGTCGGACTGCACCTGGAGCCCCCACCCCGGCGGGCCGCCGGTGTCGCCGACGAACATCCCGTACTCGGCCATCGCGTGCAGCAGCGTCCGCTGCCAGCCCGGGACGTCGAGGCCGTCGATCTCGTCTCCCGTCATCGCGAGCTGGAAGCGCGCGCCGAGCAGCGGGGCGTCCTGGCCCTTGGTGCAGCCGCGGGCGTTGCCCCGCGCCGGATAGACGCTGTTGCGCCCGTCGATCCGCGCCACGCACGGCACCGTCATGAACAGCGCGTGGTCGATGCGCCCGTCCTCGAGCTCCTCGGGCCGCACGATCCCGGCGAGCGTGCCGAAGCTCGCGGCCACCGCCTCGGACCCCAGGCCGCTGCCGTCGATGCGCGTCCGTCCGCCCCACGCGGTCACGAGCTCGCCCCCGCCCGCGGGCTTGCGCGCGACCTTCCACATGTCGTACTCCCAGCCGGTCGCCGGGTCGACGACGGTCAGGTGCGCGTCGCCGCCACCCGCCGGCTTCGCCGCGTCCGGGATGCGGATGCTCCTGCCCTCCAGCGCGCAGCGCCCCCACGCGCGCGTGCAGTGAACGCGAAAGGACGGGTCGTCGCCGCCGGAGAAGTACACCGGGCGCCCGTAGTCGAGCTCCGTCTGGTCGACGCCCGCGTCGAGGTGGCCGGGGTCGTGGGCGGTGACCGCGCGGACGATCTGGCTCGAGCGCGGCTCGAGGCGCGGGTGCGCGGGCAGCCTCTGGTTGAAGGGGCTCGTGTCGGCGTAGGGGCGCCAGCAGCCGGACGGCGTCTCGCCGCCGCCCGGCAGATCACACGACTCGCCGCCCGAGCGCAGGACCAGCACGGCCGCGAGGGCCGCGAGGGCGACGAGCGCGAGGGCCAGCGCCGTCCGGCGCGCGGCGACGGTCAAGACGCGGTCGTCGCGGGCAGGCGCTCGCGCACGGCCTCGTCGGCGCCCGGCCCGGGCACCGCGCGGACGTCGCGTAGCTCGACCGCGGCGCCGCAGCGCTCGCAGGCGCGCCGCTCGTCGACGCGGCCGCCGCAGTCGCGGTGCTCGACGGCGACGGGCGGACCCGTCTCGCCGGCGAAGTGGCGGTCGCCCCACTGCATGAGCGCGACGAGGGCGGGCCACAGGTCGCGGCCGCGGTCGGTGAGCCGGTACTCGAAGCGCTCGGGGCGCTCCTGGTAGCGCCGGCGCTCGATCACGCCGGCGTCGACCAGCCGCTGGAGCCGGACGTTGAGCACGTTGCGCGCGATCCCGAGGCTGCGCTGGAAGTCGTCGAAGCGGCGGACGCCGAGGAACGCGTCGCGGAGGATGAGGAACGTCCAGCGCTCGCCGACGATCTCCAGCGAGCGCGCGACGGAGCACGCCTGTCCCTCGTATGTGTTGTACAGCACGAGCGGAATGGTAGCTACGGTTTCGTCATAGGACCCCGGGTGGCGCTAGCGTCCCGCCCCGATGGCGAGCGGCGGCTTCACCTGGCGCGACGGCGAGCGGACGATCCGGTTCGGGCGCGGCTCGATCGACGATGCCGCGGAGCTGCTCGGAGGCCCGTACGCGCTGCTGACGACGGCGCGCGGCGAGGCCGCCGCCCCGTCCGTCGTGGACCGTGCGGACAGCGTGCACCACGTCGCGCCCGGGCTCGTCGACGAGCTGTCGGCGGCGCTGCTCGACGAGGTGCCCGACGGCGAGCTGCTCGTCGCGCTCGGCGGCGGGCGCGTGATCGACACCGCGAAGGCGGTCGCGGGCGGTCGGGGCGGGCGCCCGCGCGTGGCGGCGATCCCGACGACGCTGTCGGCGGCGGAGATGACGCGGATCCACCGGCTGCCGAAGGACCTCGAGGGCGCCGTGTGGGTCCGGCCGGCGATCGTGCTCAACGACCCGGCGCTGTGCGCGTCCCAGCCGGAGGACCACCTGGCGGCGAGCGCGGCGAACAGCCTCGGCCACGCCGTCGAGGCGCCGCTGACCGCGCAGGCCAGCCCCGTCCCGTCGCTCGCGGCGCGCGAGGCGGTGCGGCTGACCGAGGCCGCCTACGCCGGCGGCGAGCCCGACCGCGACGCCCTCGCGCTCGCCGCCCTCCTCTCCGGCTACGCGATCGACGCCAACCACTACGGCCTGCACCACGTCCTCAGCCAGACGCTCGTCCGCGTCGGCGGAGCGGGCCACGGCCCGGCGAACGCGGCGATGCTCCCGCACACGATCGGCGCGCTGGGCGAGCGCGGCGACGTGCCGCAGACCGCCGCCGATCTCGCTCGCGACCTGGCCCGCCGCGCCGGCGCCGAGCGCCTCCGCGACCTCGGCGTCGACCGCGATGCCGTCGACCGCTGCGCCGACGCCGCGGCACAGCGGGAGGCCGACCTCGCGCGGACGCCGCCGGCGGCGACGAGGGACGAGATCCGCGCGCTGTACGAGGCCGCGTGGTGAGGCGCGAGCCGCGCGCGGCCGCGCCGCCGCGCCGCTCCCCGCGGTCCCCCTCGCCGGCCGCCGCGAGCCCCACTCCATGATCGACGACCTCGTCGCCCTCATGTCCTGCGTCGACGGCCGCTGCTCCTACGCCGAGGCGCGGCGGGTCACGACGGTCGAGCAGCGCGCCGGCGTCCGCAACGGGCGCGTCGAGGTCGCGTCCCACGACGAGACCGACGGCGTGGGCGTCCGGGTGCGGGTCGGCGGCGCATGGGGGTTCGCGGGCACGCGCGACACGACGCGCGCCGGCGCCGAGGCGGCGCTGAGCCGCGCGATCGCGCTCGCCGCGGCGCAGCCCTCCGCCGCCGATCGGCCGCGCTCGGAGGAGCCGCCCGCGACCGGCCACTGGACGCATCCGATCGAGCGCGACCCGACCTCGGTCCCGCTCGACGAGAAGCTCGCGCTGCTCGGCGCCGCGGAGGAGGCGCTGCGCAGCGACCGCAGGATCGTCCGCAGCGATGCGGCCGCGAGCGCGACGAAGGTGGTCCAGGCGTTCGCGTCGACCGAGGGCGCCGCCTACACGCAGGAGCGCACGACGTGCGGCGCCGGCATCGCGGCCGTCGCGGTGGACGGCGGCGAGCTGCAGGTCCGCACCTACCCGACCTCCCACGGCGGGCACGTGGCGCTCGCGGGGTGGGAGCATGTCCTCGCGCTCGACCTCGTCGAGCACGCCCCGCGGGTCGCCGCCGAGGCCGTCGAGCTGCTGACCGCGCCGCCGTGCCCCTCCGGGCGCAGCACGATCGTCCTGCACCCCGAACAGGTCGCCCTGCAGGTCCACGAGTCGGTCGGGCACGCGCTCGAGCTCGACCGCATCCTGCTCGGCGAAGCCGCCTACGCCGGCACGAGCTGGGTCCAGCCGGAGGACCTCGGCTCGCTGCGCTACGGCTCCGAGCACATGACGATCACCGCCGACGCGACGCTGCCCGAGGGCCTCGGCACGTTCGGCTGGGACGACGAGGGCACGCCGGCGCATCGCACGACGCTCGTCGAGGGCGGCGTCCTGCGCGCGGCGCTCAGCGACCGCGAGGCGGCCGCGGCGGTGGGCGCGCGCTCCGCGGCGTGCTCGCGCGCCACGAGCTTCGACCGCCAGCCGATCGTGCGCATGACGAACGTGTCGCTCGACCCCGGCGACGCGGGCTCGCTCGCCGACCTGATCGCCGACACGGGCGAGGGCCTGTACCTCGAGACGAACCGGTCGTGGTCGATCGACGACAAGCGGGTCGACTTCCAGTTCGGGACGCAGTGGGGGCGGGAGATCCGCAACGGGAAGCTGGGTCGGGTGCTGCGCAACGGCACCTACGCCGGCCGCACCACCTCCTTCTGGGGGTCGATGGACGCCGTGGGCGGGCCGGAACTCTGGAAGGCGTGGGGGTTGCCGAACTGCGGGAAGGGCCAGCCGCCCCAGATCGGCTTCGTGGCCCACGGTGCCGCCCCGGCGCGCTTCCGCGACGTGCGCGTGGGCGTGCGATGAACGAGCCGCTCGGGTCCGAGCGGCTCGGC
>DASVQN010000024.1:0-13351 GCA_036389155.1 Solirubrobacteraceae bacterium | reverse complement strand
TGATGCCGCTCCCAATCTCCCTTGCCCACCGCATCTGCCGCCGCCTCGCCGAGGCCCGGAAGCACGAGGAGATCTCCTGGCTCCGCCCCGACGGCAAGAGCCAGGTCACCGTCGAGTACCGCAACGGCAAGCCGTACCGGGTCGACACCGTCGTCGTCTCGACGCAGCACGCGGACGACGTCAGCAACGACCGTATCCAGTCGGACATCGAGCGATTCATAATCCGCCAAGTCGTCGACCGCGACCTGATCGACTCCAAGACCAGGTTCTTCGTCAACCCGAGCGGCCGCTTCGCGATCGGCGGTCCGATGGCCGACGCCGGCCTCACCGGGCGCAAGATCATCGTCGACACCTACGGCGGCATGGCCCGCCACGGCGGCGGCGCGTTCAGCGGCAAGGATCCGTCGAAGGTCGACCGCAGCGCGGCCTACGCCGCGCGGTACGTGGCGAAGAACATCGTCGCCGCGGGGCTCGCCGACCGGGCCGAGGTGCAGGTCGCGTACGCGATCGGCGTGGCGCACCCGGTGTCGGTGATGGTCGAGACGTTCGGGACCGAGAAGGTGGGCCGCGCGCAGATCGCCGAGCTCGTCGACGAGCACTTCGACCTGCGGCCGGGCGCGTTCCGCGACTACCTCAAGCTGCACCGGCCGATCTACCAGAAGACCGCCGCCTACGGACACTTCGGGCGCGACGACCACGACTTCACGTGGGAGCGCACCGACAAGGCCCAGGCGCTGCGCGAGGCCGCGGGCCTCGACGCGTCGGCCGCCTCCGTCTAGGGGAGGGGCCACGCTCGTCAGCGTCAACGTCGGCACGCCCCGCGTCGTGCCGTCGTTGACCGGCAAGCGGATGGTCCGCACGTCGATCTTCAAGGAGCCCGTTCGCGGGCGGGTCGCCGTGCGCGGCGTGAACGTGGAGGGCGACCAGCAGGCCGACCTGCGCGTCCACGGCGGGCCGGACAAGGCGATCTACGCGTACGCGATCGAGGACGTGCGCGCGTGGGAGTCCGAGCTCGGGCGCGACCTCGGCGACGCGGCGTTCGGCGAGAACCTGACGACCGAGGGCGTCGACGTCAGCGGGGCCCGCCTCGGGGAGCGATGGCGGATCGGAAGCGTGCTGCTCGAGGTCTCCGAGCCGCGCGTTCCGTGCTTCAAGCTCAACCTCAAGATGGGCGACAGCGGGTTCGGGAAGAAGTTCCTCGCCGCGGGGCGGCCGGGCGCGTACCTGCGCATCCTCGAGGAGGGCGAGCTGGGCGCGGGCGACGCGATCGAGATCGTCCGCCGCCCGGATCACGATGTGACGATGAGGCTGATGATGCAGACGGGGCTGGTCGAGAAGGACCGGCTGCCCGAGCTGCTCGCCGCCGAGCCGTTCCTGACGCAGGAGTGGCGCGACTACATCGAAGAGCACGCGGCCTGATCGCGAAGGTCGAGCCGATCACGACGTCGCGGTCGCTGCGCGGGCCGTTCGACTACCTGATGCCCGCGGAGGGCGACGTCGGGAAGGGCTCGCTGCTCGTCGTGCCGTTCGGCCGCCGCACGATCAGAGGTGTCGTCGTCGACGTCGCCGACCACAGCGAGGTGCCGGCCGACAAGCTCGTCGCGCCGCGGGAGGTGCTGGGGGAGCGGGTCCCGCCGGAGCTCGTGGACCTCGCGGCGTGGATGGCCACCGAGTACGTCTCGACGTTCGCGCGCGCGCTGCAGCTCGTGATGCCGCCGACGGGCGCGCGGGCGAAGCGCGCGCTGTGGGCGGAGCCGCTGACGCTGGTGCCGCCGCGTGACGACGCCGCCGGCCCGAGGGGCGCCCCCTCCGGAGCGCGCCGGCTCGCGCCCGACGGCAAGCCGCTGAGCGACCGGCAGGCGGAGCTGCTCGGCTCGCTCCCCCGCTGGGCCGGCGCCGACCTGGGCTCGCTGCGGCGGCTCGAGGCGCGCGGGCTCGTGCGGATCGGGCCGCGGGGCCGGCGGCGGGCGCCCGAGCACGTCGCGGTCGGCGCCCGCGGGCCGCGGCCGTCGCTGACCGCGGCGCAGCGCGAGGCGCTGGACGCGATCGCGTCGGCTGCCGACGGCGAGCGGCTCCTGCTGCACGGCGTCACCGGCTCGGGGAAGACGGAGGTCTACCTGGGAGCGGTGGAAGCGGAGCTGCGCCGGGGGCGGGGCGCGATCGTGCTCGTGCCCGAGATCGCGCTGACGCCACAGATCGTCGGGCGGTTCGTCGACCGGTTCGGGGACACGGTCGCCGTGCTGCACTCCAAGCTGTCGAAGGGCGAGCGCTACGACGAGTGGCAGCGGCTGCGCTCCGGCGAGGCCCGGGTGTGCGTCGGGCCGCGCAGCGCCGTGTTCGCCCCGATCTCGGATCTCGGGCTGATCGTCGTCGACGAGGAGCACGATCCGTCGTACAAGCACGAGGGCGACCCGCGCTACGACGCGCGCCTCGTCGCCGAGAGACGCGGGACCAAGGTCGTGTTCGGCTCGGCGACGCCGCGGCCGGAGTCGGCGGCGGCGCTGCGCCGGCTGCGGCTGCCCGAGCGCGTCGACGGCCGCTCCCTCCCGCCGGTGCAGACGCTCGACATGCGCGGCGTGCGCTCCGCGCTCCATCCCGAGACGGCCGACGCGCTGCACGCCGCGGGCAAGGCGATCGTCCTGCTCAACCGCCGCGGGTGGTCGAACTTCCTCACCTGCCAGACGTGCGGCCACGTCTGGATGTGCCCGCACTGCGACGTCTCGCTCGTCCTGCACCGGGCCGAGGGGTGGCTGGCCTGCCACCACTGCGGCCACCGCGAGCGGGTGCCGGAGCGGTGCACGGAGTGCCGGTCGGTGAGCGTCGCCCGCCACGGCGCGGGGACCGAGCGGCTGGAGCACGAGCTGGGGGCCGCGGGGCTGGCGGTGTGGCGGCTCGACGCGGACGTCGCGCGGCCGGGCGAGGTCCTGCGCGACTTCGAGCAGTCCGGCGGCGGCGTCCTCGTCGGGACGCAGATGGTCGCCAAGGGCCACGACTTCCCCGACGTGACGCTCGGGGTCGTCCTCGACGCCGACGCCACGCTGCGCTTCCCCGACTTCCGCGCCGAGGAGCGCACGTTCGCGCTCGTCGCGCAGCTCGCCGGCCGCGCGGGACGCGGCTCGAAGGGCGGCCGCGTGCTCGTGCAGACGATCGACCCCGACGCGCCGTCGATCCGCGCGGCTGCCAAGCACGACGCCGACGGCTTCCTCGCCGGCGAGCTCGAGCGAAGGCGCGCGCTGCGCTATCCGCCGTTCGCGTCGCTGATCAAGGTCGTCTGCTCGTCGCCGGACCCGGGGGCGGCGCACGCGGCGGCGCTGGCGGTCCGCGAGCGGCTCGACCTCGCCCCGGGGATGGTCCTCGGCCCCGCCCCGCTGTTTCGCCTTCGCGGCCGCGAGCGCGCGCAGCTCGTCCTGAAGGTCGATCCAGGGGACCGCGCGCAGGCGATCGAGCACGTCGGCGCGGCCGTCGAGATGGCCGCGGCGGCCAAGGCGCACCGCGCAGCGGCGTTCAGCGTCGACGTCGACCCGCAGTGACCGTTGCGCAGCCAAGCGTTTGGGCGCCTTGTCCGTGTCAGCACAAGCTTGAGCGGGAAGCGCTGTTGACATGCCCAATCTCGAGAGACCTGGATACGACCGTGAGGCCGGAACGCTCGCGACGCTGAAGCGGACGTGGAGCGAGTTCTCCGAGGACAACCTCACCGACTGGGCGGCCGCCATGACGTACTACGGCGTCCTCGCCCTGTTCCCCGCGCTGATCGCGCTGGTCTCGATCGTCGGGGTCGTCTTCTCGCCGACCCAGATCACCGACGCACTCAACCAGATCGCGGGCCAGCTCGGCCCGAAGAGCGCGGTGGACACGCTGAAGGGTCCGATCGAGGGGATCGCCTCCGGCGGCAGCAAGACCGGGATCATGCTGATCGTCGGCATCCTCGCCGCGCTGTGGTCGGCCTCCGGCTACGTGGGGGCGTTCATGCGCGCCTCGAACATCATGTACGAGGTCGACGAGGGCCGGAAGATCTGGAAGCTCCGCCCGCTGCAGATGCTCGTCACGCTGACGATGATCCTGCTCGTCACCCTCGCCGCGGTCGCCGTGGTCGTCACCGGCCCCGTGGCCGAGGCCGTCGGCGGCGCCATCGGCGTCAGCGACACCTTCGTGACGGTCTGGGACTACGCCAAGTGGCCGGTGCTGATCGGCATCATCACGCTGGCCCTGGCGATCCTCTACTACGCGTCGCCCAACGCGAAGGTCGGCCGGTTCAAGTTCATCAGCCCCGGCGCGATCGTCGCCGTCGTCATCTGGATCCTCGCCTCGCTGGCGTTCGGGTTCTACGTCTCGAACTTCGGCTCGTACGACAAGACGTACGGCTCGCTGGGCGGCGTCGTCGTCTTCCTCGTCTGGCTGTGGATCACGAACGTCGCGATCCTCTTCGGCGCGGAGCTGAACGCCGAGCGCGAGCGCAGCGAGCAGATCAAGCAGGGCGTCGAGGGCGCCGAGCGCGACCTGCGGCTGGGCGAGCGCGACGTGCCGAGCGACAAGCAGCGCACGACGACGGCGTAGGCCGCCCCGCCGTCACTCCCCAGGCTCGGCGTTCGGCCCCGGCGGTGGCGGGGTCGAACGCCAGCCGTGCACGGACTTCCACAGCAGGCGGTCCATCTCGTGCTGGGGGATGCGGTCGAGCCCCCTCGGCAGGCCGGCGGACTCACGCGCGCCCGGGCCGGTGGCGGGGTTCTTCTCGAGCAGGTCGACCTTGCTCGGCGCGAACGTGTACGGCTCGGCGTTCGTGGGCTCGGCGTCGAACGCGTCGTACATCGGCGTTCCCAGCGCGTCCTGGAAGCCGAGCGGCTTCATCCCGATCGCGAGCTCGAGCGAGCGGATGACGCTCGGGAAGTCGTACCGGGTGTGGATGACCGCGCCGCGCTTCGCGTAGGGCGAGATGACGAACGCCGGGATGCGGTGCGCATCGACGTGGTCCGCGCCGTCCTGCGAGTCGTCCTCGATGACGAAGATCGCCGACGACGACCAGATCGGCGAGTGCGAGATCAGGTCGACGATGCGGCCGAGCCCCTCGTCGTTGTCGGCGACCATCGCGCGCGGCGTGTAGGCGCCCGCCGTGAGCACGCGCGTGTGGTCGTTGCTGAGCACCATGTAGTTGAACGTCGGCACGTCGCCGGTGGCCAGCTGCTGCTGGAAGTGCTGCTTGAAGCACGCGAAGCGCGACTCGTTCTGTGGCGGCGCGCCGGTCGGCGGCTGCGTGTCGAAGACCGGCAGCCTCGTGACGACGTCGACGCCGACCGAGCCGTCGTTGGGGTAGCAGCTCGGCCCGGCGGATCCCGGGCCCGTGGGCTGGATGTCGGAGTGCGAGAACTTCGTCGTGACCTGCTGGGTCTCCTCGGGCGTGCGGTCCTCGTCGGGCAGCGCGATGTTCCCGGCGATCGCCTCGCCGTAGTCGAAGTACGAGATGCCCTGGCGCTCGGCCTGGTCGAGCAGGAAGCCGTTCTGGGGCCAGTCCACGGCGTAGACCGGGAAGTCGTACGGCCGGCCGCGGGCGGCGTAGTTCTGCCACCAGTTCTTGTTCACGTAGTCGGGCACGGTCGCCGCGCTGGTCCAGAAGTGGCCGTCGATCGACGCCTCGGAGTTGGCGTACACGTGGTCGAGGAGCGGGAAGCGGCGCGCGAGGGCGTGCGCGTTCGGCGTGACCTCGTCGCCGAACAGCGTGAGCTTGGGGTCGCCGTCGCCGCGCGCGTCGTCGCCGAGGACCTGGTCGTAGGTGCGGTTCTCGCGGACGATGTAGAAGACGTGCTTGATGGGGCCGCCCTTGCGCAGCGGCGTGCCCGCGGGCGGCTCGGCCGCGTTGACCGGCCTGACCTGGTCGTCGGCGACGGGCGTCAGCCGGCCGACCTCGGTGTCGGACGGCATCGTGCCGATGCTCGCCATCCCCGCGACGAGCAACGGGAGGTACTGCGTCGAGTTGATGGCGTCGTCGGTGTCCTCGGGACGATCGGGGCGCGGTCCGCCGGGGTTCGCCCCCGTGCCGAGGCCCTTCGCCGACAGGTAGAGCAGCCGTCCGCCCGCCGTCGCCGCGACGGCCATCGGCTGGGATGCCGTCGGGATCGCGCCGACGCGTTCGAAATCGCCGGGCCCCGGCGCGCCGGGTGAGCCGCACGCGCGAACCCGCGGCAGGCGCCGGCGCGCGGCGCGCACCGCCTTGGCGTAGCGGCGGGCGGCCGCCGCTCTGCGCCGCCTGCTCGCGCGGGCGCGGCGCGCGAGGGCGCGCAGCACGGCGGCGATGTACCGGCGCTCCTGCGCGTTCGTGGGCCCGGCGCAGGCCGTGCGCGCGCGGCCGTAGACGAGCCGCCGGCGCAGCGTCCGCAGCCGTGCGGCGTAGCGGCGGCGCAGCGCGCTGCGGCGCCTGGGGGGCGAGGTGCGCCGGAGCGCGCGTCGCAGCGCGCGGTGCGCGGCGACGTGCCGCCGCCGGTAGCGGGCGATGGACCGGACGGACCGCACTGCGATCACGCGCTTGCCGCCGCCGCCGGTGGCGGGGTGGCCCGGCAGCGCGAACACCGAGATCGCGTCCGCCCCCGATTGGGCGACCAGGAGGCGCCCGCCGTCGGGCGTGACGGCCGTGTCCACGGGTGACGTGCCGAGCCCCTCGGGACGGCCGACCGACAGCGTGCGCGCGACGTCGAGCTTCTGCGTGTCGATCACGGCCACCTGGTCGGAGTTGGCGAGGGGGACGTACGCGCGCGGCGCCCCGGGGTCGACCGCGATGCTCTCGGGGTGCGAGAGGTGCGGGCCGACCGTGATGTCCTTCACCTTCGACGCCGCCGCCAGGTCGACGACCGACACCGTCCCCGATGCCTCGTTGGACACCAGCCCGGTCTTGCCGTCGGCCAGGATCGCCGCGCCGTACGGGTACGAGCCGGTCTTGACGTTGCGCGCGGTCCCGCTGGCGGTGTCCACCACGGCCGCCGCGCCGGCGAGGTTCAGCGGGACGAGAAGCGTCTTGCCGTCGGGCGAGACCGCGAGCCGATCGGGCCACGAGAGCCGCTTGCTGCCGGGCGGGAAGTCCTGGGCGGGCGGAGCGTCGGACGGCGGCGGCACCGCGATCAGCCGGTCGAACGTCGCCTGCCCGGTCGCCGCGTCGTAGCGCAAGACGTGCACGACGTCGCCGCCGACGCCCGGCGTCCCGTCCGGCGACTTCTGGTCCTCGTGCGACGAGTCCGCGACACCGGAGACGTAGGCGACCGGCGCGGACGGGTCCATCGCGATCCCTCCCGACGCGCCGGGGATGGGAAGCGTCTGCACGACGGCGCCCGAGGCCACGTCGACGATGCGGATGTCGTTGCGCCCGCGGCCGGTCGAGACCGTCCAGTAGAACCGGCCGTCGGGCGTCGCGGCCGCGCCCGTCGGGAAGTTGCCGACGGCGACGAGCTTGCCGTACGGGTCGAGCCGCCGCCCGTTGACGGTCGTCTTGACGGCGGGGCCGACGGCGTCACGGCTGGTGACCTCTCCGACCGCTGCGGCGGTGGTGGCGCAGACGGCGACGAGCACGGCGGCGGCGATCGGGCGACGGCGGGTCATCCGCGGAAGCTACCGCGGCCCGCGATTCTTCGGCGAGTTGTGACGTGACAAACCCAAGACGCACGGGGCGCTCCGCCGCTCCGCCGCCTAGGCTGCGCGAGTCGCAGGCCCGACTGATGCGTAGAGAGGAGCTAGGACGGATGAACCCAGTCGCTCGACGGACGCGTCTCGCTGCCGTTTCCGCTACGAACGAGCCGCGAAGTTCAGGCTATGCTCAGCGTATGTACGCCATCGCGTTCGACCTTGACCTGAACCTCCTCAAGGAGCACTACCCAGGGAACACGCACACCCAGGGGTACTACGACATCCGCAAGTTCCTGGAGACCAAGGGATTCGGTCATCAGCAGGGGTCCGTCTACTTCGGAGACGAGAACGTGGATGCCGTCCACACCGTCGTGACCGTCCAGCAAATGGCGGCGGCGTATCCGTGGCTTCCGATGTGCGTCAAGGACATCCGGATGCTCCGCATCGAGGAGAACAACGACCTCAGCGTGGCCATCGAGGCGGTTCCCAAAGCTCCGAGCGAGGGGTCCCCTGCCAGCTTGTTCGAGTCCGGCTCCAAGGCCGACGCGGCGTAGGCAGGAACTGGCCCGCGCAAGGGCCGAGAAGTGACGAACGGACGAACGGCCTCGGAATCTACTCCCGAGGCCGTTCGTTTTCCGGGGTTTCTTCTTCGTCGGCCTGCTCGGCGCGCTCGGTCTTCGCCGGGTCCACCTTGAGCAGTGCCCGGAGGGCCGTTTCGCCGTCGAGCGGGGAGAGCGACACGCGCTCTTCGCGGTCTTCCATAGGACAAGCGTACGGGGCACGGCGGCGTTCGCCCATAACCCTCCACGAACCCTCAACCGGTCGCAGACAAGCAGTTCATCACCTATCCGCCTCACGGTTCGCTACTCTCTGCGTTGCGAACAGTCGAACCCGAGGAGAAGGTGCCGTGGAAGGTCAGCTTCGCGCCGTCGATGGCGACGGCCAGCAGCAGGGAAATCGTGCCGATCGGGCTCCCTCGCGCGCGCGTACGAGTCGTGCGTTGCCCACCGACCGGCTGAAGTTCGGGATGCAGGTGCGGGCCTTGGAGGTCTACGGCCGCGACGGGGCGACGGGGAACGCGGTCAATAGCGAGACGGTCGGGACGCGGCTCGGGATCGCGGCGACGACGGCGGGCCTCAACAACGCGTTCTTCGTGGAGGCCGGGTTCATCGTCAAGGCCGGGAAGGGCCTCTACAAGCCGGTCCCGGACACCATCGCGTTCGCCCGGAACTTCTCGTTCAGGCAGCCCGACGCGGCGCACGCCTTGGCAGGCCCGTTGAGCCGGTCGTGGTACTTCGTGGAGGTCTGCAAGCAGGCCGAGTACGGGCCGCAGTCCCGCCAGCAGATGATCCAGGTGCTCGGCGCGGCGGCGGGCGCGGGCGCCGACCGAGAGCCGCAGCTATCGCACATTCTCGACTGGCTCCAGTACGCGGGGTTGATCGACAACGACGGCGGCACGATCACGGTCACCGCAAAGGGGGCCTCGCTCCACAAGATCAACGCGCAGACGGGGGTGACGCCTCCAGCCGATCCCGAGGGCGCGACCGCCACCACGGGCCAGGGGGACGCCGATCCCCCGGCTGGCGAGAACCCGCCTCCGCCGCCGCCGCCGCAGGAGGAGCGCCCGGTGCTCTCGGCTGCGCTCAGCCTGTCGATCACGCCGAGCGAGTTGGAGAAGCTCTCGCCGGAGCAGATCAAGGCGCTGTTCGAGGGCTTCGCGCAGATCGCCGCGATCAAGGGGGCGCTACAGACCTAGAACAGCGCTGAGGCCCCGGAGGAGAAGGTGCGAACAGTCTCCCGGGGCCTCAGCTGACAACTCACACGGGGCGCGATCGTCGGGATCAGCGGAGGAGTCTGGGTCCACCGCCAAGGGGTTCGAGCCCCCTGCGCTCCATGCTGCCTGCGTTGCTTGGTGCCCGAGGCAGTTTAACGCACCCGGAGGCGTCCGGGGCGCCGATGGACGATCAGCGCGAAGCTGGCCGGTAGGTCAGCCGGCGACCGGCGACCTGCGTGGCGACGAGGAGCTCGAACCGCTCCGTGTCCGACATGCGCCGGGTTGAGAATCTGAAATCGAACTCCGCCAAGTAGCGATGCAGGTGCTCGCGGCTGACGCTGTGGTGCGTGCCGTCGACGCTGCGCTTGAGCTGCGAGAAGTAGGACTTGCGATGTTCGTGGAGACGTCGCCGCGTGCGTATTCGCCCGCGTAGTGATCGACGGAGGAGTGCTTGGAGAAGCGGCGCCCGATGCTCCGGTAGGCCTTCGAGGAGTCGGTATGCAGGTGGGTCGTGGCAGGGTCAACGTGGTCTTCGAGGACGCCGCGCAGCGTCTCGCCGGTGACGTCCGCGACGACCTGCGACCGCACTTCGCCAGTCTCGCGGGACACCAGCGCCATGACCGGGGTCTTGTCGGTCTTGCCCTGCGTGCCCTTCTTCGGGTTGTAGCCGTGCCTGTTGCTCGGCTTGCCGCCGATCTACGTCTCGTCCGCGACAACGCGCCCGGAGAGCAGGCCCGCCATTGGCTCCTGCTTCATCGCCAGTCGGATGCGATGCAGGACGAACCACGCGCTCTTGGTGGTGAGCCCGTAGGTGCGCTCAATCTCCTTCGCGGCGACGCCGTTCTTCGAGGAGCACATGGCGAAGACGACCATGATCCACGTCCTGACCGGCACCTTCGAGCCGTGGAAGATCGTCCCCGTCAGGACGCTGAACTGCTTGCGGCAGTCCGCGCACTTCCAGACGCGGCGCTGTGACGCCGAGCCGGTCCGCGTCCGGCGCGACTCGCCGTTCTTCGGCTTGAGGAAGTAGGGGCGCCGGACCGATCCACAGTGCGGGCAGACCGGCTTGCCGCACCACCGCAGATCCTCGAGGAACTCATACGCGTCCGCTTCGGTCCGCAGACGATCGGAGAGGGCGGGGATCGTGATGCGGTCGAGCGGCTCCATGCACAAAACCTACCGACATGGGTTGGGTTTGTCAAGTCACACCTCGCCGATTCTTCGGTTCCTCTCATGCGCGTGCGGTTCTCTGCATGCGTATGAGAGACCGACGTAGGACGACGATCATCGCAGTGGCCGGAGGCGTCGCCCTGGCCAGCGGCGGGCTCGCGATCGGCAGCCAGCTCGGCAACGGCTCGGCGGACGCCCGCGGCAAGACGCGCTCCGCCGCCGTCCAGGGCCGCGACGCGCACTTCCGGGGCGGGCCGGGCGACTTCGGCTCGCTCGCCGACCGCCTCGGCGTGTCGGAGGACAAGCTGCGCGCCGCGCTGGACGACCTCAGGCCGTCCGGCGATCCGATGGACGGGCTCGCCGCGGCGCTCGCCAAGTCGCTGAATCTCGACCAGGCGAAGGTCCAGGAGCAGCTCGACAAGCTGCGCGCCGACCACGAGAAGCAGGAGGACGCCGAGCACGCCAAGTTCGAGGCGGCCCTGGCGAAGGAGCTCGGGATCGACGCGGCCAAGGTCCACGCCGCCTTCGACAAGCTCAAGCCCGATCCCGGCCGCGATCGCGGCGGCCCGCGCGGGGACCGGCGCGACCTCCTCGCCGGCCTGGCCAAGGAGCTCGGCGTCACCCAGGCCGAGCTGCGCGCGGCGCTGGACAAGGTGCGCCCCGGCGGCCCCGGGGGCCCCGGCGACCGGCACGGCGGGCGCGGTCCGGACGGCCCGCCGTCCCCCGGCGCTCCGCCTCCGGGCGGTCCGGGCGGTCCCGGCGGTCCGGGCGGCCACCATCACGGCGGCCCCGGCGGCCCGATCGCCGACGACCTCGCGAAGGCGCTCGGCGTCGACGCCGCGGACGTCCGCAAGGCGCTCGAGGCGTTCGAGCAGAGCCGCCGCGACGAGTTCGCGCAGAAGCTCGCCGACAAGCTCGGGATCGACGTCGACAAGGTCAAGGCCGCGCTCCCGCGCCACCCGTAGCGGCGCTGCCCCCGGCGATTTCGGGTACACCTGCCCGGGTTGCCGGGGGCTCGCTCGCACCGCATCGCTCTTCTCGTCGCCGCGGTGCTCGCGGTCGGCGTCGCCGTGCCGGCGTCCGCGGCGCCGCGACGAGCGCTCGAGACGATCCTCCAGGACGACGCGCAGCTCCTCTACGGGACGGACGACGAGGTCCGCACCGCGCTCGCGCAGATCCACGAGTTCGGGGTCGACCGGGTCCGGCTCACCGCCGGCTGGTCCCTCCTCACGCGCGGCGCCGACACCAAGCAGCGGCCGGAGTTCGACGCGACCGATCCCGCCGCCTACGAGCAGGCGCGCTGGGCGGGGCTGGACCGCGCCGTGCGGCTCGCCGCCGAGCAGGGGATGTCGGTGATGGTCGACGTCGGATTCTGGGCGCCGCTGTGGGCGGTGGAGGACACGGAAGGGCCGCGGGCGCGCACGCGGCCCGACCCGCGCGGCTACGCGGACTTCGCGACCGCGGTCGCGCGCCGCTACGACGGCACGTTCACGCCGCCGGTGCCGGCGGCGGACGACGTCGTCGTCGAGCCGTCGCAGGACGAGTCCTTCCTCGACGGCATCTTCCACCCGCTGGACCGTCGCGACGGAGAGCCGATCGAGTCGACCGCCGCGCCGGTGGCCACGAGCCCGCTGCCGCGCGTCGACGTCCTCTCGCTGTGGAACGAGCCGAACCACCCGGCCTTCCTCCAGCCGACGTGGGTCAAGCGCCCCGGCCATCGTCCGGAGCCGGGGACGGCGCCGGTCTATCGCGACATGGTGCAGGCGGCCTACGCCGCGATCAAGGCGGCGCGGCCCGACGTGAAGGTCCTGATCGGCGGGACGTCGTCGATGGGCGACCTCACGGGGCGCGGCAAGGGCGGCGTCGCGCCGATGGAGTTCATGCGCGCGCTCGCGTGCGTCGACCGGCGGCTGCGGCCGATCAGGCGCGGCGCGTGCGCGGACTTCACGATGGTCCCCGGCGACGGCTGGACCCACCACCCGTACTCGCTGACGACGCCGCCGGACCGGCCGAGCCCGCCCAACGCCCGCGACAACGCGCGGATGGGCGACCTCGGGCGCCTGACGACGCTGCTCGACCGGCTCGTGCGCGCGGGCCGCTTCGCGCCCGGGCTGCGCAGCGTGTGGCTGACCGAGTACGGCTACGAGAGCCACACCTACCCGGGCCGGCCGGAGTTCGGGCTCGACGAGCAGGCGGTGTTCCTGACGTGGGCCGAGTACCTGGCCTGGCGCAATCCCCGCGTGAAGACGTACGCCCAGTTCCTCCTGCGCGACCTGCCGTACTCGGGGCCGGAGAACCCCGCGCACCGGCCTCAGGGCCACTGGGAGAGCGGGCTGCTGTTCGCCGACGGGCGGCCGAAGCCGATGGCCGACGCGTTCCGGGTGGGCCTGCACGCGCAGCGGCGCGGGCGGTCGGTCGAGCTGTGGGGCCGCGTCCGCGGGATCGCGCCGGGCGCCGAGGCGACGGTGGAGCGGCGGATCGGCCGGGGCGCGTGGCGCGCGGTGGCGTCGGGGCCAGTCGGCGGCCGCGAAGTGCTGGTGCGGCGCGTGCGCGGAGCCGAGCGCGCGCGGTACCGGATGCGCGTGCAGTCGGGCGACCGCGAGCTGCAGAGCTTCGCGGTCCCCGCCCGCTAGCTGTCCTGCCCGCAGAGGTGGTGAACGCGGTTGATGGGTGGCCGGTCGCCGAGTGAGGTGTGCGGCCTGCGGCGGTTGTAGTAGCGCAGAAAGGATGTCAGGGCGCGGTCGCGGGCGTGGTGGTTGGGCCAGGTCCGCGACTTTGCCCATTCCTGTTCGAGCGTCTGGATGA
>DASVQN010000023.1:0-144541 GCA_036389155.1 Solirubrobacteraceae bacterium | reverse complement strand
GCCGAGCTCGAGTTCCAGCGCAACCGCGAGCGCTACGAGGTCCTTCGCTGGGGCCAGGAGGCGTTCGACGACTTCGCGGTGGTGCCGCCGAACACCGGCATCTGCCATCAGGTGAACCTCGAGTACCTCGGTCGCGTCGTCTTCACCAACGACAGCGGGCAGGCGTACCCGGACACGTTGGTCGGGACGGACTCGCACACGACGATGATCAACGGCCTCGGCGTGCTGGGCTGGGGCGTCGGCGGGATCGAAGCCGAAGCCGCGATGCTCGGCCAGCCCATGTCGATGCTGATCCCGCAGGTCGTCGGCTTCCGCCTGCACGGGGCGCTGCCCGAGGGCGCGACGGCGACCGACCTCGTCCTCACCGTCACCGAGAAGCTGCGCGCCTACGGCGTCGTCGGGCGCTTCGTCGAGTTCTTCGGGCCCGGCGTCTCGAACCTCCCGCTCGCCGACCGCGCGACGATCGGCAACATGAGCCCCGAGTTCGGCTCGACCTGCGCGATCTTCCCGATCGACGCCGAGACGCTGCGCTACCTCGAGTTCTCCGGCCGCCCGCGCGAGGTCATCGAGCTCGTCGAGGCCTACGCGCGCGAGCAGGGCCTGTGGCACGACGAGAGCTCGGTCGAGCCCGTCTACTCGGACACAATCGAGCTCGACCTCGGCGACGTCGTCCCGTCGCTCGCGGGGCCGCGGCGCCCGCAGGACCGCGTCGCGCTCAACGAGGCGCAGGCGGCGTTTCGCATCGCGCTGGAGGACTTCCTGCCGCAGGAAGACGGCGAAGACGACGCCGACGGCGGCGACACGATCGAGTTCGACGCGCTCTCGTTCCCGGCGTCGGACCCGCCGGCCTACGCCGACCGCGAGGGCCGGCGCCCGCCCGAGCACGCGACCGACGCCTCGCACGCCGAGCAGATCGCCGCGGCGCGCCTGGCCGAGCGGGTCGACGGCCGCGTGCCGGTGACGCTCGCCGACGGCACGCAGACCGACCTCGACCACGGCCGCGTCGTCATCGCGGCCATCACCTCGTGCACGAACACCTCCAACCCCTCGGTCATGCTCGCCGCCGGGCTGCTCGCCCGCAACGCCGTGGCACGCGGGCTGCGCACGAAGCCGTGGGTGAAGACGTCGCTGGCCCCCGGCTCGAAGGTCGTGACCGAGTACCTCGCGCAGGCGGGCCTCGACGAGCCGCTCGACGCGCTCGGCTTCAACCTCGTCGGCTACGGCTGCACGACGTGCATCGGCAACTCGGGTCCGCTGCCGCGGGCGATCTCCGAGGCCGTCGGCAAGCACGACCTCGCGGTCGTCTCGGTGCTGTCCGGCAACCGCAACTTCGAGGGGCGCATCAACGCGGACGTGAAGATGAACTACCTCGCGTCGCCGCCGCTCGTCGTGGCCTACGCGCTGGCCGGCACGATGGACTGGGACCCGTTCAACGACCCGATCGGGGTGGGTCGGGACGGGTCCGACGTGTACCTGCGGGACATCTGGCCCAGCTCGCAGGAGGTCGCCGAGACGATCGAGTCCGCGGTGCACGAGGAGATGTTCCGCGACAGCTACGCCGAGGTCTTCGAGGGCGACGAGCGCTGGAACGCGCTCGAGGTGCCCGAGGGCGACCGCTTCGCGTGGGACCCCGACTCCACGTACGTGCGCCTCCCGCCGTTCTTCCAGGGGATGCCGGCCGAGCCCGAGCCGGTCGAGGAGATCACGGGAGCGCGCGTGCTGGCCAAGCTCGGCGACTCGGTCACGACCGACCACATCTCGCCGGCCGGCGCGATCAAGAAGGACTCGCCCGCCGGGAAGTACCTGCAGGAGCACGGCGTCGAGCCGCGCGAGTTCAACTCCTACGGATCGCGGCGCGGCAACCACGAGGTGATGATGCGCGGCACCTTCGCCAACATCCGCCTGCGCAACCAGCTCGCGCCGGGGACCGAGGGCGGGGTGACGAAGTACTTCGGCGAAGGCGGCGACGGCGAGGAGATGTCGATCTACGACGCCGCCATGAAGTACGCGGAGGAGGGGACGCCGCTCGTCGTGCTCGCCGGCAAGGAGTACGGGTCGGGCTCCTCGCGCGACTGGGCGGCCAAGGGCACGAGGCTCCTCGGCGTGCGCGCCGTCATCGCCGAGTCCTTCGAGCGGATCCACCGGTCGAACCTCGTGGGCATGGGCGTCCTGCCGCTGCAGGTCGAGTCGATCGACCTCGAGGGGACGGAGGAGCTGTCGATCGAGGGCTTCGCAGACGCGATCAACGACGGCGAGCTGCCGCGCGAGGTCACGGTCAAGGCGGACGGCAAGGAGCTCGAGGCGCGCGTCCGCATCGACACGCCGATGGAGGCCGAGTACTTCCGACACGGCGGCGTGCTGCCCTACGTCCTGCGCAAGCTGCGCGACGCCTCGTAGCGGTGCCGCTCCCCGAGACGCTCCGCGCGCTGCTGTCCTCCTTCGGCCCGTCCGGGGTCGAGGCCGAGGCCGCGGCGGTCTGGCGCGACGCCGCGCGCGCCTTCGGCGCGGAGGTCCAGGGCGACATCATGGGCAGCACCGTCGCGCGCGTCGCCGGTACGGCGGGCGGCCCGCTCGTCGCCGCGATCGGACACGTCGACGAGATCGGCCTCATCGTCACGCACATCGACGACGAAGGGCTGCTGTGGTTCGGGCAGGTCGGCGGCTGGGACCCGACGATCCTCGTCGGCCAGCGCGTCGAGGTGGCGACGCGCGAGGGGCGCATCCCGGGGGTCGTCGGCAAGAAGCCGATCCACCTCCTCAAGCCCGACGAGCGCGAGAAGGTGCCCAAGCTCGAGGAGCTGCACGTCGACATCGGCGCGCGCGACGGCGACGACGCGCGGCGACTCGTCCGCGTGGGCGACACCGCGGTGATCGCGGCCGAGCCGGTCGAGCTGGCCAACGGCCGGTTCGCGTCGCGGTCGATGGACAACCGCCTCGGCGCGTGGGTCGCGCTCGAGGCCGCGCGGCTGGTCGCCGAGGCGGGCGGCGCGCCGGGTCCGTTCGCGGCCGTCGCGACGGCGCAGGAGGAGACCGGGCTGTGGGGCGCGGCGACGAGCGCGTTCTCGCTCGAGCCGGACGTCGCCATCGTCGTCGACGTCACGCACGCGACGGACGCGCCCGGCATCAACAAGCGGACGGAGGGCGACCACGCGCTCGGCAGCGGCCCCGTCATCGGCCGGGGCACGGTCCTGCACCCGCACGTCTACGACCTGCTCGTCGAGGCCGCCGAGTCCGAGGGCATCCCGTACACGGTCGAGGCGACCGGGCGCGGGACGGGGACCGACGCCGACGTCGTCCACATCAGCCGCAGCGGCGTCCCGACCGGCCTCATCGGGCTGCCGCTGCGCTACATGCACTCGCCCGTCGAGACCATGCAGCTCGACGACATCGAGGCCTCCGCCCGGCTCATCGCCGCGTTCGCCCTGCGTCTGCAGGCCGGCGCGTCGTTCGTGCGCTGAGCCGGGCGCCCTTGCGCGGCGCGGCGCGCTAGCGCTTCTTGCGCGGCTTCGAGTTCGAGTTGGAGCTGGACTTCGGCTTGGCCTCGCCCGCGCGGAAGTGCATGATCGCGAGCACGCTCGGGATCGCCTCGGCGCCCTTGTCGATGCGCTTGGCGCTCTTGGCGCGGATGTCCTGGATCTCGTTGACGGCGCGGTCGAGCACCTTGGTCACCGCGGCCCAGCCGTCGGCGTCGAGCGTCACCGACTGGCGGCTGACGTGCACGCCGTCGTCGTCGAACGTGTCCGAGTCCGCGGCGGCGCCGACGTCGGTCCAGATGTCCTTGAGCACGTCGCCGACGAGCGCGCGCTTGGTGGACGATGGGAACGTCGCGTAGCTCGCGTCGTCGAGGAGCGGCCGGACGACGGCCTTGTAGTGGTGCTCGAGCGCCCCGCGTCGAGGCGTCGTGCTGACGAGCTCGATGCACCCGAGGTCGACCAGCATCCGGACGTGGTAGCTGACGTTGCCGAGCGGCTCGCCGAGCTCCTCGGCCAGCTCGCTCGGGCTCGCGACCCTCTCGCTGAGGGCCATGAGGAGCTGCTGGCGGAGCGGATGGGCCAAGGCCTTCATCAGCTTCGTGTCGACTGTGCTGGTGTTCATGCGGGAGCCTCCTTCGCGTGCGGCGCGCCGCTTCGCCTTACGCATTCCGTGAAGTTTCTGGACCGGACGGGCGTCCGGTACCGCCAATGATACTTATGAGTCTTCCAGATGCGCAGCGGTGTTTCCTGCAAGACCGCCCAACGGGCGCGAAGGCGCTCTAGACCTGTGGAGCGATGAGCAGCCCGAGCTGGCGCGACTGCGCGACCAGCGTTCCGTCGGGCGCCCACAGCTCGCCGTCCTCGTCGAAGAACCCGTCGCGCACCACTTCGGAGCGGAAGCGGCCGAGCAGTACGCCGTCCTGGAGTGGGAGTGGGGCCCGGAAGTGGACGGTCAGGTCGACGGTGGGAGCGGGTGCCAGCTCGCTCAGGCGCGGCCACGGCGCGGGGAACCACGCGTCGGCCAGCACGGCGATGGTCAGCGCGTCGATCGGCCGGCGCTCGGTGAAGCCGATCCAGCCGCCGACGAGGCCCTCCTCGGCGCGCGAGAACGGCGGGTCGCCGAAGCGGTGCTGCATGGTCAGGCGCTGGGCGAAGTCGGGGCGCGGCCGGTTGACGGCGAGGTCGCCGGCCGGGGGCCGCGCCGGGTCGGCCGGCTCGACGTCCGGCATCGGCGCGCCGGGCAGGACGGGCGCCTCCCAGGCCGTGCTGAACGCGCCGAGCGCGAGCGCGATGAGCTTGCCGTCCTGCTCCAGGCGCGCCGTGACGGTGGACAGCGTGCGGCCTTCGCGCTCGACCGTGGGGCGGACGGTGACCGGGCCGGCGTGCGGCGGGCGCAGGAAGTGGACGGTCAGGGAACGGGGCTGGCGTGCGGAGTCGCCGGTCGCCAGGATCATGCCGTGCAGCACGATCGCCATCACGTAGCCGCCGAGCGGCCCGCGCGGCGTCTCCCATCCCGCGGCGATCGCGCCCTGGTACGCGCCATCCTCGTGCCGGCGCAGTGCGATGTCGTCGTCGAAGCTCAAGGGCGGGGAAGATAGGGACGGCGCCATGCTGCTGCTCTTCGACATCGACGGGACGCTGCTCGTCCGCGCGACCGACGACCACCGCGACGCCGTGCACGCCGCGGTCCGGCGCGTCTGGCACGTCCCGCACCCCGAGGCCGCGCACATCCAGCCCGCCGGCCGGACCGATCCGGAGATCGCGCGGGCGATCCTGCTGCAGAACGGGGTGTCGGCCGAGCAGATCGACGCGCGGATGGTCGACTTCAAGCGCGCGGCCGCGGAGGAGTACGTGCGGCTGTGCTCGTCGGACCTGAGCGGCTTCGTCGTGCCCGGCGTCGTCGAGGTGCTGTCCGAGCTGGCCGCGCGGCCGGGCGTGCGGCTGTCGCTCGTCACCGGCAACCTCGAGCCGATCGCGCGCCTCAAGCTCGCGCGCGCCGGGATCGGCGCGTTCTTCGAGCCGCACCAGGGGGGCTTCGGCTCCGACCACGAGGACCGCACGGAGCTGCCGGCGATCGCGCGCGCCCGCGCCGGCCGGGGGCGCGGCGAGCCGTACCCGCGCGAGGACACGATCGTGATCGGCGACACGCCGCTCGACATCGCGTGCGCGCGCGCCGACGAGGTGCGCTGCTTCGCGGTGACGACCGGCTCGTACGACGCGAACGCGCTCGCGGCGGCCGACGCGGTCGTCGCCTCGCCGCGCGAGCTCCTGCCGCTGCTCGCCTGACCCCTACGCCTCGTGCCCGGGCTCGATCCGCTTGGCCCGGTGGAAGGTGAACGCCTCCTCGCTGTCGTCGCTGTGCGCGTCGAACGGATCGAGGAGGAGGGCGCAGTGGTCGCCCGCCTCGACGCGGTCGACGATGCGCCCGGCGAACCAGTTGCCGCACTCGTCGAGCACGGGCGTCCCCTCGGGCCCCTCGTGCCAGGCGCAGTGCTCGAACTTGTCGATCTCGTCGCCGGTCTGCGAGCCGAACAGCTGCGCCAGCGAATCGGCCTCGGCCGGGACGAGGTGGACGACGACGACGCTCGCGTCGCGGGCCACGCGGAAGGTGCGGTTCTTGTCGCTCAGGCAGACGAGGAAGCGCGGCGGGTTGATGCTGCACTGCGTCGCGAAGCCGACGAGGCAGCCGGACTTCTCGCGGCCGTTCGTGGCCGTGACGATGAACATGGGGTAGTCCAGGTCGCTGACCAGCTCGTGGACGACGCCGGCGGCGCGGTCGGTCATCGCGGGACCCGGACGATCGAGGCGGTCGTCGCGCCGGCGCGCTCGCTGAGCTTGGTGACGTAGGCGGCGTCCGGCGCCAGAGCGGTCGTCCACAGCGTGGTCGTCGTGCCGGGCGGGCCCTCCTTGGGCGGACGCGCCGGGTGGCGGACGCGGCGGTGCGGGCCGTGCCTGGTCGAGTACCCCTTGTCGGCGCGGATCGCGGGCGCGATGCGCAGCAGGACGCCGCGCCCGCCGACGAGGCTCTGGCTCCACTGCGTCGTGCGGACGTAGAGCAGGTCGTCGCCGAGGAGCGACGGGTTGGTGAGGGCGGCGCGGCGGTCGCGGCGCAGGGTCCGGCGGGCGCCGGACGCGACGTCGACCTGCACGATGCGGCTGAGCGTGCGGCCGGCGACGTGGAAGACCACGCGGGTGCCGTCGACCGCCGGGCGGCCGTAGGCGCCGGCCGGGCCCGCGGCGATGACGCGCGGCTCGCCGGCGGGCAGCGTCCGCGCGAGGATGCGGTCGCCGCGCGCGCGCCACGTCAGCGCGTCGGCGGAGACCGCGACCTTGTCGGCCTCGGGCGCGGGGGTCCGCGAGACCTCGACGCTCGTCGCGCGGTCGCGCACGACGATCTCCCCGCCGAGCAGGACCGCGACGTACGGGCCGCCGATCGCGATCTGGTCGGCCTGCACCATCGCCTCGCCCGCGGCCGTCCGGATGATCCCCGGGCCGCCCGGCACCTTCCAGGCCAGGTCGGCCCCGGCGGCGGTCGGGTCGGCCGCGGGCGCGGCGAACGGCGCGGTCTGGGCGCTCGCGCTCTGCGTGCCGAGCGCGAGCGCGACGGCGGCGAGGGCGACGGCGTCCGCCGCGCGGAAGCCGCGCAGGATCGAGGGGCGCTCGGCCATCAGCTCGGTCGCGCGGATGCCCGCCGGCGCCTCGGCGAGCGGGGCGAGCACGACGACCGGCAGCGCGCGGCCCGCGCCGAAGGCCAGGCCGAGCGCGAGCCCTGCCTCCGGGTCGCCGACGGCGAGCGCGACGCCGGCGAGCGCGGGGACCGCGAAGGTGAGCACGAACGTCGTGAACCCGAGCCCGAGCAGGACGCCGTAGGCCGCGGCGGCCGCCGGCAGCGCCAGCACGCGGCGCCAGTGCTCCGGGACCTGCCGGCGGATCTGCGGGACGATCCGCCGCCCGGTGGCCTCGGCCAGCGCGGCGGCCGCGGCGAGGCCGGCGCCCGCGAGGAGAGCGACATGGCCGCCGCCGAGGAGCGCACCGAGCGCCGACAGCGACAGAAACGTCAGGACGCCGCCGGCGAGCGCCCCCGGAACGAAGGCGGTGCACGCGGCGAGCGTCGTCCCGCGCCCGCCGGGCGAGCCGAGCGTCGACACCATCGAGAACCCGCACGGCGACCACGAGCCGGTGAGCCCCGCGACGAACGCGGCGAGGGCGAGGACCGCGATCAGCACGTCGCCACCGCACCGCCCGCCGCCCCTCCGCGGCCGGCCGCTCCGCGCGCGCGCCTCAACACGGCACCTTCGTGTCGTAGTACATGACGCAGAACACGCGGCGGCCCTTGTAGCAGTAGCCCGTCAGGGAGGCGTCGCCGTTGATGCGCCTCTTCGAGTACGAGCAGCAGTCGACGAGCTTGCGCACCTGGCCGCCGCAGCAGCGGTACCAGGCACCGTCGATCCGGGTCCTGAACCCGTACCGCTCGGCGACCTGCGCGCAGATCGGCGTGCGCGGCGCGGGCGGGAGCGGGTTGCCGTCGGGGTCGCGCAGCAGGCGGCCCTGCTCGTCGACGGGACGGCCCTCGCGGTCGACGACGCGGCCGGTGTTGTCGACTCGCTTGCCGTCGCGCGCGCGCAGCGGCAGCCCGCGGGCGTCGATGCGCGGCAGGCCGGTCGGGTGCGGACACGAGTCGGTCGTGTAGATGTGGCCGCAGAAGTGGTACGCGTCCGCGTCGCCGGGCGCGACGACCGCCTTGACCACCGACCCGCCCGCGGCGCCGAGCAGCGCGGTGCCGACGCGCGCCAGCAGACCGCGCCGCGACGTGCCGAGGGCGAGCTCCTCGGTGAAGGAGCCGTCGTCAGACACGGGCGGGTGCGGCGACGCGGCGCTCGGCCGTCGCGACGACGGACTCGAGCTGGGCGATCGAGTTGAACGTCCCCTTGGCGAGCACCCGCCCGCCCCCGTCGAGGGCGATCGCGTACGGGCTGCCGGGCACGTTGAGGCGCCGCCAGTGCGCGGCGTCCGCGACCTCGTCGAGCTCGAGCAGCGAGACGTGCGGATGGCGGGCGAAGGCGCGGATCCCCGGTGCGAGGCGGTGGCACATCCCGCACCCCTCGGAGGTGAAGACGCCGAGCGTCAGCGGCGCCCCCGGCCGCGGGTCGAGGTGCGCGCCGAGGCCGCTGTCCGAGCCCAGGGGCGGACCCTCCTCGGCGATCTCCAGCGCGCCCTGCGGCCCCACGGCGAGGCGCAGCATCCCGACCTCACGCGCGAGCGCGAGGACGGCGACGCCGAGCCCCGCGACGCCGCCGAGCGCGACGACGAGGCCGGCCGCGAGCCACGCGTCGGTGGAGGGATCGGTGTGCGGGACGAAGGGCAGCGCGGCGAAGGCGGCGCCGAGGGCCACCGCGCGGGCGACCGCGCCACGGGAGACCGTCGACCGCGCGCCGAAGCACCCGCAGGGGGCGCCGCCGCGGCCGGCGCGCAGCGCGCGGGCGAGCACCGCGGACCCCGCGAGGAGGAACAGGGCGGCGCCCGCCGCGGCGACGTCGAGCCCGGCCGCGGTGCCGGCCGCCAGCGCGACCTCCACGACGGCGACGGGCCATACGGGCCACGCGCCCGACGGGGCGCCCTTCCGGCGCGCCGCGCGCTCCGGACGATCTCCCTTCCCGCCGAGCAGGCCGGCCAGCGCCGCGCCGCTCTCCTGCGGCCGGCGCAGCTTCGCCGCCGCCGCGCCCAGCAGGACGGCGGCCAGCGCGAGGCGGACGACGAGGTGGAGCACCCGGCCGAAAGTAGCGGATCGCCCCGGGGCGCTTGCGTCACACGGCGAACTTCGTCACGGCGCGCGTCACCGGCAGGAGCGCAGTGCGCGGCGTGAAGCGGTAGCCCAGCGAGGCGACCTTGTTCGTCAGCCCGGGCAGCACGGTGCGCCGGCCCTCGATCATCCCGTCGACCGCCTCGCGCGCCACCTGCTCGGCGCTCTGCCACAGCAGCGGGCCGCCGATCCCCTCCAGCGCGCCGCCGTGCGAGCGCTCCCAGATCGGGGTGCGCGTCGGGCCGGGGCTGACGACGGTGCACGACACGCCCGTCCCGCTCAGCTCCTGGTGCAGCGCCTCGGAGAACGACTGGACGAAGGCCTTGGTCGCCGCGTAGGTCGCGTTGTGGGGGAACGGCGCGAAGGCGGTGATCGAGCCGACGTTCAGGATCGCGCCCTCGCCACGGTCGACGAGGTCGCGGACGAAGCGGTTGGTCAGGTCGAAGACGGCGAGCGCGTTCGTGCGGAAGATCGCGTCCTCGTCCTCGGCGTCGTGGTCGACGAGGTCGCCGAAGCCGGCCTGCCCGGCGTTGTTGACGACCCCCGCGACGCGCCCCAGCGCGGTCCGCACGACGCGCGCGCGGGAGCGGTCGCTCGTCAGGTCAGCCGCGAGGAACTCGACCTCGAGCTCCTTCGCGAGCGCCGCGAGTGGCTCGCGCCGCCGCGCGACGAGGATCAGGTCGTAGCCGCGCGAGCGCAGCTCGCGCGCGATGGCCTCGCCGATCCCCGACGAGGCGCCGGTGACGAGGACGGTGGTGTCTGACGAAGGCGAGGGAAGGGGCACGCAGGAGGTACGCGCCGGGCCTAGGTGCGGACGAGCTTCTTGTACGTGATGCGGTGCGGGCGGTCCGCCTCGGCGCCCAGGCGCTCGTGGCGGTGCTCCTCGTAGGCCTCGAAGTTGCCCTCGAACCACACGACCTCCGAGTCCCCCTCGAACGCGAGCACGTGCGTGCAGATGCGGTCGAGGAAGTACCGGTCGTGGGAGATGACCACCGCGCAGCCCGGGAAGTCGAGCAGCGCCTGCTCGAGCGCGCGCAGCGTGTCGACGTCGAGGTCGTTCGTCGGCTCGTCGAGGAGCAGGACGTTCCCGCCCTCCTTGAGCAGCTTCGCGAGGTGCACGCGGTTGCGCTCGCCGCCGGAGAGCTTGCCGACCTTCTTCTGCTGGTCGGACTTGCGGAAGTTGAAGCCCGCGACGTACTGCCGCGAGTTCATCTCGCGGTCGCCGACCTTGACGTGGTCGTAGCCGCCGGAGATCTCCTCCCAGACGGTCTTGTCGGCGTCGAGCGTGTCGCGCGACTGGTCGACGTACGCCAGCTCCACGGAGTCGCCGAGCTCGATCTTCCCCTCGTCGGGCTGCTCGGCGCCGGTGATCATGCGGAAGAGCGTCGTCTTGCCGGCGCCGTTCGGGCCGATGACGCCGACGATGCCGGAGCGGGGGAGGTCGAACGAGAGCCCGTCGATGAGCAGCTTGTCGCCGAACGCCTTGCGCACCCCGTCGGCCTTGATGACGTTCTCGCCCAGGCGCGGCCCGGGCGGGATGTGGATCTGGACGTCGTCGAGGCGGACGGTCTTCTCGGCGGCCACCATCTCGTCGTAGCGGCTCAGGCGCGCCTTGGACTTCGTGCGCCGGCCCTTGGGGTTCGTGCGGACCCAGTCGAGCTCCGCCGCGAGCACGCGCTGGCGCGCCTTGTCCTGGCGCTGCTCCTGCTCGAGCCGCTTGGCCTTGGCCTCCAGCCACGCGGTGTAGTTGCCCTCGAAGGGGATCCCCTTCCCGCGGTCGAGCTCGAGGATCCAGCCGGCGACGTTGTCGAGGAAGTAGCGATCGTGGGTGACCGCGACGACGGCGCCGGCGTACTCGGCCAGGTGGCGTTCCAGCCACGCGACGGACTCGGCGTCCAGGTGGTTGGTCGGCTCGTCGAGGAGCAGCAGGTCGGGCGCGCTGAGCAGCAGGCGGCAGAGCGCGACGCGGCGCTTCTCGCCGCCGGACAGCGTGGAGACGTCGGCGTCGGCCGGCGGCAGGCGCAGCGCGTCCATCGCGTACTCGAGCTGCGTGTCCAGGTTCCACGCGTCGGCCGCGTCGATCTGGTCCTGCAGGCGAGCCATCTCGTCGGCGGTCTCTTCGGAGTAGTTCATCGACAGCTCGTTGAAGCGGTCGAGCAGCGCCTTGGTCTGCGCCACGCCCTCCTCGACGTTGCCCTTGACGTCCTTGCTCTCGTCGAGGTGGGGCTCCTGCTCGAGCAGGCCGACGGTGCGGTTGATGCCGAGCTGGGCCTCGCCCTTGTAGTCCTGGTCGACCCCGGCCATGATCCGCAGCAGCGTCGACTTGCCCGAGCCGTTGAGGCCCAGGACGCCGATCTTCGCGCCGGGGAAGAAGGCCAGCGTGACGTCGTCGAAGACGACCTTGTCGGGCGGGTACCGCTTGGATACCCGGTGCATCGTGAAGACGTATTGGCTCGACATGCGAGCCCTCAGCCTACGACGGGGCTTCTGAGCTCTCCCCGCGCACCTCGCCGCGATCGCGCACCCGGAAGCGCGTCACCAGGATCGCGAACAGCACGATGAACGGCAGGAAGAGGATCGACGCGACGCTGCCGTCGCGCAGGAAGCCGAGGATGAAGAGGTAGACGCAGAGGAAGAGCGCGATGGCGGTGCCGATGCGCAGCGCGGCCACGATCGCCTTCTCGCCGCGGTCGCCCTTCACGCCGAACACGCTGCTGCCGGCGGCGAGCGCGGTGCCGATCGCGCCGGCGACGGCGACCGCCAGCACGGCTCCGTCTCCGAGCAGGAGCGCGGCCGCGATGATGCCGCAGATGAAGCCCAGGGAGAGGGCCGGGAGCAGGGGGATGATGGCGCGATCGGGCATGTGGATCGCGTTTCCCACGGGCGTCCTGCCGTAATCCACGGCGGTACCCTGAAGGTTTCATGGCGACCGTCCTCGACCTCGAGCAGTCACTCCTGCTTCTGGAGCTCGAGCCGCCGTTCGACAAGCGGCAGGTGCAGCTCGCGCGTCGGCGGATGGCGAAGGTCTGGCACCCCGACATCGCGCCTCCCGGCAAGCAGGTCGAGCACGAGCGCCACCTCAAGGCGATCAACGAGGCGGCCGACCAGCTCGAGTCGCTGGCCGAGCAGTCGCGCGGCGGCAAGGTGTCGCGCAACGCGGTGCGCGCGAGCGCGATGGCCGCGCGCGAGGCGCGCGCCGAGCAGGGCCGGCGCAACTACGAGGCCGAGCAGCGCGCCCGCGCACACGCCGCCGATCGCCAGAAGAACGACCCGTTCGGCGCGCGCGTGCCCGACCACTCCGTCGTGCACAAGTACGCGCGCTGCCTCTCGTACCCCGAGTGGGGCGTCGGGACGGTCGACGGCATCTACTTCACCGGCGAGGGCGACGACGTCCAGCAGTGGGCGCGGATGAAGTTCCAGGCCGGCGTGCGCACGGTGCCCGCGGGGTCCTTGCAGTTCGTCGACTTCTCGACGCCCGACCCCGCGGCCGAGCGCGTCGAGCGCTTCATGACCGCGGCACAGCACTCGCTGGCCGAGGGCGACTTCGACATCGCCGCCAAGCGCCTGATCTACGCGCGCGACGCCGACCCGCAGAACACCGCCGTGCTGCGGCTGCTCACGATCGCGTTCTGGCACGCGGGGAGCCTGGAGGCCGCGGCGCGCGCCGTGCGCGACTGGGCCCGCGCCGACCGCACCCGGCCCGCCCCGCACCGCTACGCCGCGCGGATCTACGAGGACATGGGCGCGCTCGACCTCGCCGCCGAGGCGGCCGACCGCGCCGCCGCGCGCGGGCCGGGCGACGCCGACGCGTGGGAGCGCGTCGGCCGGCTGCGGCTGCGCCTCATGCAGCGCGAGGCGGCGCTGGACGCGCTCGAGCGCGCGCGCCGCCTCGGCCCGAGCGTCGACGCGCTGCTCGACCTCGCGCTCGCCTACCACCTCGCCGGCGACGTCGGCGCCGAGGTCTCGGCGACGACGCAGGCGGTCCGCACCTACGCGGACTCCCTCGAGGCCTGGACGCGCCACGCGTTCGCCCTCGCCCGCACCGACCGGATCTCCGAGGGCATCGAGGCGGCCGAGCACGCGCTGAGGCTCGGCGCCGACGAGGAGGTCGCGGACCTCCTCGACCAGCTCCGAGCCGAGCTGCCGCGGGTGCTGCCGGCGGCGTGAGGGACCCCGCCTCGCCGGGGCCCCTGCCGCACGTCCTCTAGATGCGCGTCGCCGTCTCGCAGCCGGTCGGGGCCGGATCGAGCGGCGTCGCGTCGAGGTTGACGCGGTCGCCGGTGCCGGGACCGCAGTCGATCTTCGTGTCGACGTCGTCGGCCGCCGCCTCCAGGCGGTCGCTGCCGTCGCCGCCGCGGAGGGTGTCCGCGCCGCCGCCGCCGCGCAGGACGTTCGCCCACGCGTTGCCGACGAGCGTGTCGGCGCCGGCGCCGCCGGTGATGCGCTCGATGTCGCCGCGGACGTCGTCGCTGCGCGCGCCCGAGGCGTCGATGGCGCCGCCGTCGTTGGCGATCCCGTCGAGCGTCACCGAGACCGGCTGGGCCGCGGAGCGACCGTCGTAGCTGACGGCGTCGTCCCCGCCGCCGCCGTACGTCGTGTCGGCGCCGACGCCGCCCTGGATGTTGTCGCTGCCCCCGCCGCCGCGGATGAAGTCGTCGCCGGCGCCGCCGAGCAGCGTCGTCGGCACGGTGACGTTCTGCTCGAGCGTCAGGTCGTCGTTGCCGTTGCCGGTCGACACGTTGAGCGTCGTGACGCCGGTGGCGTCGCAGCGCACCTCGTTCGCCGTCACCGCGACGCAGCCGGTGCCCGGCAGGATCGGCCCCGCCGTGTTCGTGAAGTGGTAGCCGTCCGTTGCCTCGCGCACGCGCTCGACGTCGTTGACGGTGCCGAAGGCGCGCAGGGCGATCGTGCCGCCCGTCCGGGTGACGGTTGACGCGGGGGCCGTTGTGAACTGCTGGTCCGGGCCGGTGGTCACCGTGCCGTTCTCGTCGACGAACCGCGCGCGCCAGTGGTAGACGGTCCCGGGCGTCATCCCGGGCCAGCTCGCGTTGATCGTGTGGGCGTCGTAGCTGCCCAGCGGGATCGCCTGCGTCGAGTTGCCGTACGCGGTCGTCGTGCCGATGTCGATGAAGGCGTTGCCGGGCTTGAAGTGGTTGTAGACGTAGGCCGTCGTCTTCGCCCCGGTCGGCGTGATCTCGGTGCTCGACGGCGTCGGGTAGGAGATCGAGGGCGCGTAGAAGCCGAGGATGTTGGCCCACACCGTCGGGAACACCGTGCGGACGGTCGTGACGACGCTCTCCGTCGCCGAGATGAACTCGGCGACCTTCGGCGTCTGCGCGGCGCCCTTCAGCTCCTTCGTCGCGATCGCCGGGACGACGATCTGGAACATCGTGCCGGTCACGAGCATCCGGTAGCCGAGGTTGATCGCGCCGAACTTGCCGGTGCTGCCGTCGGTCTGGCACCACTTGCCCTTGCTGCCGTTCGGCGACGTCCACGTGCTGTTGGTGACGTCGACCCACGTGTCCGGCGCCGCGCGCGTCGTCGTGTAGCAGCCGATGCCGTGCGTCGAGTCGATGGCGAGCTGCGCGCCCTCCGGCATCTCCACCTCCGCGTAGAGGTCCGCGAGGAACCCACCCGAGCAGGCGTAGCCGGGGTGGCTGTAGAGGAGGACGACGTTGAACCGCTCGCCCACCTTCGGGACGGCCGGGGTCCCGCCGTAGCCGATCTGGGAGGTGACCTGCGTCTCGTAGTACGGCGCGTCGACGATCGAGCAGTTCAGGCCGGACTGATACTTGGTCACGCCCCACGACCAGAACGGGTCCGCGAAGGCGCCGATGCCCTGCTCGTCGGGCTGCTCGACCGGCTCGCCGTCGACCTTGATGTCGGCCGGCTGCTTCTTCGGCGCCGGGTGCTCGCGGTCGTCGCGCTGAAGCGCCTCGAGGACGCTCTCGGGCGGCGCGACGGGACGGACGGCCGGCACCTTCTGCGCGGGACGAGCGGCGGCGCCCTTGCTGGCCGAGCCCTCGGGCTTGTCGGCCGCGGCGACGGCGGGGACGCAGATCGTCAGGGCGGTGACGAAGAGAGCGATGGCACAAGCGCGGATCTGGTTCATGGTGCGGTGATCGTGCCTTCACCCCCCGGGGCGCGCATCGGGGGGTTCCCCAAAGATCCCCCCGGCCGTCCATCCGCCGCGGGTCGTACGGTCCCGAACCGTGCGCGTGATCGTCGCCCGCTGCGAGGTCGAGTACTCCGGCCGCCTGAGCGCCCGCCTCTCCGAGGCGCTGCGGCTGCTGATGCTCAAGGCGGACGGGTCGGTGCTGGTGCATGCGGACGCCGGGGGCTACAAGCCGCTGAACTGGATGACGCCGCCGACGTGCATCGAGGAGTCCGACGGCCTGATCGTCGTGCGCAAGCTCAAGGGCGAGGACGTCCTTCGGATTCGCGTCAGCGAGTTGGTCTCGGACGTCGCCTACGACATGGGCTCGCCCGACGACGCGGCCGGCCTGGTGAAGGACGGCGTCGAGCGCGACCTCCAGGAGCTGCTGGCCGACCAGCCGGGCTGGTGCGGCGAGGGCTTCCGGCTGGTGCGGCGCGAGTGGCCGACCGACATCGGCCCCGTCGACCTCATGTGCCGCGACGAGGCCGACGGGTGGATCGCGGTCGAGATCAAGCGCGTCGCGACGATCGACGCCGTCGAGCAGCTGCACCGCTACCTCGAGCGCATCCGGCTGGACCCCGCTCTGGGCGACTGCCGCGGCGTCCTCGCCGCGCAGGTGCTCAAGCCGCAGGCGCGCGTCCTGGCGCACGCGCGCGGGATCGAGACGGTCGAGGTCGACCTCGCCGTCCTGCGCGGCGAGCGCGAGCCGGACCTGACGCTCTTCGCGGCGTAGCGCACAAGACCTCGGCATCCGGTCCCCCACCGGAGCGCAAAGCTCAAGTTGAGCGTCGAAGCGCCGACATCGGGGCTAATGCGCTTCGCAACGCTGTCACGCGACGAGCGCGGCTTCACGCTGATCGAGCTGCTCGTCGTCCTGCTGATCATCGGCATCCTGGCCGCCATCGGGCTCATGTCGCTGACCAAGCAGACCGCGAAGGGGCAGGACGCCGAGGCCAAGTCGAACGCGCGCAACATCATCGCGGTCGTCGAGGCGTGCGCCACCGTCGAGGACGACTACCGCCACTGCGAGTCCGACGACGTGCCCGGCATCCGCGACGCCGGCATCGCGCTCGGCGGCGGCCGCGGCCAGGTCGTCGTGACCTCCGACCAGCGTCGCTCCTTCCTCGTCGTGTCGCGCTCGCGCTCGGGCAACGTGTTCCGCCTCAGCCGCACCGACGGCGGCGGCGTCGACCGCTCGTGCACCGTGCCGGACGGCAACCAGCCCGGCGGCTGCTCGGCCGCGCCCGTCGGCAGCTGGTAGCGCGCGCAGCGCCTACAGGCTCGCCACGCACGCCCGCAGCTTCGGCGCCGCGTCGCGGACGACCTCGCCGTGCCCGAAGCACGCGATCGACGGCTCGAGCTCGGCCAGCTTGCGCATCGACGCGCGGTTCTGCTCGGGGTCGACCGTGAACGGGCCGGGCGGCTGGCGCAGGCCGTAGCGGAACGTCAGCAGCGAGAGGTTGAAGAAGACGTCGCCGCCGACGAGGACGCGGTCGGCCTCGCGGAAGAACGCGATGTGGCCCGGCGAGTGGCCGGGGACGTCGAGGACGCGGAAGCCGGCCACGTCGTCGCCCTCCTGCAGCTCGCGCGCCACGGTGACCGGCTCGAAGGTGCTGCCCCGCTCGAGCAGCGGCCGTATCGCGCTCTGCCCCGGCTGCGACCGCCCGCCCCGCGCGACGGCCGCGTCGCCCGCGGGCGCCCAGAACGGCACGCCGAGCTCGCGCACGACCCGCGCGGAGCCCCCGATGTGGTCCGGGTGCGCGTGGGTGATCGTGTGCGCGGCGACGCTCTTGCCGCTCAGCTCCTTGACGACCTTCTTCCCGTGCTGCGCGGTCCCGGCGTCGACGACGACGTCGCCCAGGAGGTAGGCGTTCACGCCGTTGCGCGGCGTGAGCGGGATCTGCCAGACACCCTCGGCGACCTCGTTCATCGGGCGACCATATCTTTCCGCCCCATGTCCGACCAGCCCCTCCTCACCGAGCGCCGCGATGGCGTGCTGCTCATCACGCTCAACCGTCCGGAGGCACGCAACGCCGTGAACCTCCCGCTCGCCGAGGGGATCGCCGCCGCGCTCGACGACCTCGACGGCTCCGACGACGTCTCCGTCGGCATCCTCACCGGCGCCGGCGGCGGGTTCTGCGCGGGGATGGACCTCAAGGCGTTCGTCTCGGGCGAGCGTCCGTGGGTCGGCGACCGCGGCTTCGCCGGGATCGTGCAGCGCGGGCCGCGCAAGCCGATCATCGCCGCGATCGAGGGCTTCGCGGTCGCGGGCGGGCTCGAGGTCGCCCTGGCCTGCGACCTGATCGTCGCCGCGCGCGGCGCGAAGCTCGGGATCCCCGAGGTCAAGCGCTCGCTGGTCGCCGCGGGCGGCGCGCTGCTGCGCCTGCCGCAGCGGATCCCCTACGGGCTGGCGATGGAGCTCGCGCTGACCGGCGACCTCATCACGGCCGAGCGCGGCGCGGAGGTCGGCCTGGTCGACCGCCTCGCCGACGCGGGCGGGGCCGTCGACGCCGCGCTCGAGCTGGCCGCGGCGATCGCCAAGAACGGGCCGCTTGCCCTGACCGCGACCAAGGAGGTCCTGCTCGCGCAGCGCGACTGGAAGTCGGACGAGTTCTGGGTGAAGCAGGGCGAGATCACCGGCCCGGTCTTCGGCTCCAACGACGCGCGCGAGGGCGCGGTGGCGTTCAGCGAGAAGCGCGAGCCGAAGTGGACGGGGACATGATCGTCACCACCACCCGCCTCGCTCCTCCGTCGTCGCGGAGCTCGCACAGGTAGAGGCCCTGCCACGTGCCGATCGCGAGCCTGCCGTCCGCGATCGGCACCGACACGCTGAAGCCGAGCATCGACGCCTTGACGTGGGCGGGCATGTCGTCGTCGCCCTCGAGGGTGTGCGTCCAGTACGGCGCGCCGTCGGGGACGGCCTTGTCGAACCACGTCGCGAAGTCGCGGCGGACGTCGGGGCTGGCGTTCTCGTTGAGCGTCAGCGCCGCGGAGGTGTGCTTGATGAAGACGTGCGCGAGGCCGACCTCGATCTCGCGCAGCTCCGGGATCGCCTGGACGACCTCGTCGGTGACGAGGTGAAAGCCGCGCGGCCGCGGTCTCAGCGTGATCTCGCGCTGAAGCCAGATGCGCGGCACTCTGCCATGTCGACCCGATCGCCTCGGAACCGGACGCCCTCCGCGCGCAGCAGCTCCTTCTGGCGATGGCCCTTGGCGAGGGTGCCGTCGGCGCGCACGACCCGCCACCACGGCACGTCGGGCTCGTGGCTGTCGCTCAGCACGCGGCCGGCGTGGCGCGGCGCGCCGGGCGTCACGTCGCCGTAGGCCGCCACCTTCCCGGGCGGGATCGAGCGGATGCGGTCCAGGACCTCGGCGACGTCCATCGTCGCGTTCTAGTCTGCCGGGTCGTGACCTACTCGCTCGTCGCCCGCGACCCTTCGACCGGCGAGCTGGGCGTCGCCGTCCAGTCGCACTGGTTCAGCGTCGGCAGCGTCGTGCCGCACGTCCGGCAGGGCGTCGGGGCCGTCGCCACGCAGTCGGTGCCCGACCTCGCGCACGGCGGGCGGATCCTCGACCGCCTCGGCGACGGGGCGTCGCCGGACGAGGCGCTGGAGGCGGTCCTGCGCGAGGACGAGGCCGACGCGATGCGCCAGACCGCGGTGGTCGACGCGTCGGGACGCGTGGCGGTGCACACGGGGGCCGCGTGCATCGCGGAGGCGGGCCACGTGCTCGGCGACGGCTGGTCCTGCCAGGCGAACATGATGGCCCGCGGCACGGTCTGGGATGCGATGGCCGCGGCGTTCACCGCGAGCGCGGGCGACCCGCTGCCCGAGCGCATGGTGGCGGCGCTCGAGGCGGCCGAGGCCGAGGGCGGCGACCTGCGCGGGCGGCAGTCCGCGGCGCTCGTGGCCGGCGGGATCGAGCTGCGGGTGGAGGACCACCCGGACCCGGTCGTCGAGCTGCGCCGGCTGCTCGTCCTGCACCGCGCGTACGAGTCGGCGACGGAGGCGGACTCGCTCATGGCGGAGGGGCGGTTCGACGAGGCGGCTGACCGCTACGAGCGGGCGTCGGCGCTCGCGCCCGACAACCACGAGCTGCTGTTCTGGGCGGGGCTGGGGGCCGCGCAGGGCGGCGACCTCGAGACGGGGCTCGTGCGGGTCCGCCGCGCCATCGAGATGCAGCCCTCGTGGCGCGAACTGCTGGAACGGCTCGGCCCGGACCACGCGCCGAGCGCGGAAGCGGTCCGCGCCGCGCTGTGACGCGCAAGGAGCGGCACGTGCGCCGGGCCGCGTCCGAGCCGTCGCCGCCGGCCTCGCAGCCATTCTTCACCTGATCTTCGGGTCCGGTGAGAAGGTCGGCTGGTGTCCGCCGCCGGCCTGCTTCCGCCGCCCGCCCTGCGGCTGCTCGGCGACGAGAGGCTCGCCGCGCTCGCCGCCGCCGGCGACGACTCGGCGTTCGCCGCCCTCTACGCCCGCCACCACGCGGCGCTGCTGCGGTACTGCCGCTCGATCGTGCGCGACGAGCACGACGCCCTCGACGCGCTGCAGAGCGCCATGCTCAAGGCGCTCGTCGCCCTGCGGCGCGACGGGCGCAACGCGCCGCTGCGGCCGTGGCTGTACCGCATCGCGCACAACGAGTCGATCTCGCTGCTGCGCCGGTCGCGGACGCGGGCGGCCGGCGAGGGGATCGAGGAGGTCGCCGCGCACGCGGACGTCCACGAGCGCGCGGCCGACCGGGAGGAGCTCGCGCAGGCGCTGGCCGACCTCGACGCGCTGACCGTCCACCAACGCTCCGCGCTCGTGCTGCGCGAGCTGGGGGGCCTCGGCTACGGCGAGGTCGCCACCGCGCTCGACACGACCCCTGGCGCCGCGCGGCAGGCCGTCTTCTCGGCGCGCACGGCGCTGCACGACCGCCGCGACGCGCGCGACGTCACGTGCACGACCGTCCAGCGCACGCTCTCCGACGACGACGCCCGGGCGCGGCCGGTCCGCGCGCACCTGCGGACGTGCGACGACTGCCGCCGGTTCGCCGCGGGCATCAAGCGGCGCCGCACCCGCCTGCCGCTGCTCTTCCCGGTCCCCGCGGGCGCGATGGGCCGGCTCCAGTCGCTGCTGCCGGCTGCCGCCGAGTCCGGGTCGCCGATGCTCGCCGGGGGCGCCGCGAAGCTCGCCGTCGCGGCGATCGCCGTCGGCGCGGCCGCGGCCGGGGGCGACGAGGCGCGACACGAGCGCCCGGCGAAGGCCGTCGCACCGAAGGCGAGCGCCGCGGCGCCCGCTCGCACCCCTGCCCCGACGTCGGCGCGCGCGCCCGCCGCCGTCGCGGCGCCGCCGGCGCGGCCGGCGGTCCTCGTGCGGGCCGTCGCGACGCCACCCACGCGGCGCGTCTCCGCCACGACGCGGCCCGTCGCAGACGCATCGCGCACGGCCCGCCGCGTCGTCGCCGGGACCGCGCCGCCCCGGCACCGCGCCGGACGCCGCGTGAACGTGTCGTGGCCGGCGGGCGACGACGGCGGCCGGAGCAGGAGCGCGCCGGCGCCCGGCGCGACGCCCGGCGACAGCGACGGCCCTCGCCGGCCGCAGGATCCTGCGACCGCGACCGCGACCGCGACCGCGGCCGAGCCGGTCGAGCGCAACGAGCCGGCCCCCACGCGCGCCTTCGCCGCCCGCAGCGGGCGCGACTGCCCGGATCCGGCCGAGTTGATCGCCGACGGGGCCGGCGACCAGATGGGCAGCGCGCTCGACAGGCAGTTCCCGAGCTAGCCCGCGGCGTCGACGCGGAGCACGAACCGGGCGCCGCCGCCCGGGGCGTCCTCGACGGACACCTCGCCGCCGTGGGCCTCGGCGACCTGCCGCACGATCGCCAGCCCGAGGCCGGAGCCCGGGCGGCCCCGCGAGGTCGCGCCGCGGTAGAAGCGGTCGAAGATCAGCGGCTTGTCCTCGTCCGGCACGCCCGGACCCTGGTCGCGCACCTCGACGACGTCGCCGCGCGCGAGGACCGTCACCTCCCCGCCCTCCGGCGAGTGCTTCGCGGCGTTGTCGAGCAGGTTCGAGACGGCGCGGCCGAGCCGCTCGGCGTCGCCGCGGACGACCATTGGCGCCGCGTCCAGCGTGAACCGCACCCCCGGCGCGTGCCGCCGCGCCCGCGCGACCGCCTCGCCGACGACCTCGTCGAGCCGCACGTCGTCGCTCGCCGCCAGCGGCTGGTCGCCGCGCGCCAGCTCGATGACGTCGTTGATGAGCAGCGTCAGCTCCTCGGACTGCTCGCGCATGTCCTCCAGCAGCCGCCGGCGCTCGTCCTCGTCCAGCGACGCGCCGGGGTTCTCGAGCAGCACCTCCGCGTTCGTCCGCAGCGACGTCACCGGGGTGCGGAGCTCGTGCGACGCGTCGGCGACGAGCTGGCGCTGCGCGGTGACCGACGCCGCCAGCGCGGCGCGCGAGGCCTGCAGCCGGTCGAGCATCGCGTTGAAGCCCGACGCCATGCGGCCGACCTCGTCCGCGCCGCCGTCCGACGGGATCCGGCGCCCGAGGTCGTCGGTGGCGGTGATGTGCTCCGCCGTCTCCGTGAGCGACGTCACCGGCGCCACCACCTGCCGCGCGAACAGCCGCGACACCGCCAGCGCGAACGCCGTCCCGCACAGGCACAGCAGGACCAGCACGAGCCGCAGCCGGGAGAGCGTCGAGTCGACGCTCTCCAGGCTCCGCGCCAGCTGCACCGCCCCGAACGGCAGCGGCACGGTCAGCACCCGCAGGTGCTCCCCCGACACGTCGCGGTCGCTGAACACGGCGGAGGCACCCTCGCCGGCCCGCGCCAGCTCGAGGTCGTCCTCGGTGACGGGGATCGGCACGGCGTCCGGCGCCGACTGCACCACCCCGTCGCCGCGGATGAGCTGCGCGTTCGGCGCACCCTCGCCGGGGCGCACCGGCGGCGGCGGCCGGAAGGGCCCGCCCGGCGGGCGACCGTCGCCGTCGCGGTCGCGGCCGGTCCGCTCGGCCTGCCGCGCCAGCTCGGTGTCGACCTGGTCGCGCAGCTCGGCGCGCATCGCGAAGTAGCAGACGAGCGAGGCCACGACGACCGTCACGCCGACCGTCCCGGCGGCGAGGAGCACGAGGCGCCGGCGCAGCGACACGGCCGCCTACGCCGCCCGCAGGACGTAGCCGAGCCCGCGCACGGTGTGCAGCAGGCGCGGCTCGCCGCCGGCCTCGAGCTTGCGCCGCAGGTAGCCGACGTACACGCCGAGGGTGTTCGACGTCGCGCCGAAGTCGTAGCCCCACACGCGCTCGAAGATCGTCGATCGCGTCAGCACCTGGCCCGGGTGCTCGAGCAGGAGCCGCAGCAGCGCGAACTCCGTCCGGGTCAGGTCGATCTCCCGCGACCCGCGCCGCACGAGATGGGCGCCGACCTCCATCACGAGGTCGTCCAGCGACAGAACGTCCGCCTCGCCGGGCTCCGTCCGGCGCAGCAGCGCGCGCAGCCGCGCCTGCAGCTCGCGCAGCGCGAACGGCTTGACGAGGTAGTCGTCGGCGCCGGCGTCCAGCCCCGCGACGCGGTCGTCGATCGCGTCGCGCGCGGTCAGCATCAGCACCGCCGTGCTGTCGCCCGCCGTCCGCATCCGCCGGCAGACCTCCAGCCCGTCGACCCCGGGCATCGCCACGTCGAGCACCACGGCGTCGTGCGGCGCGCGCGTCAGCACGTCGAGCGCGGACGCGCCGTCCTCGGCGAGCGCGACCTCATATCCGGCCAGCCGCAGCGCACGGTCCAGCGACGAACGCACCGCGGGTTCGTCGTCGACCACCAGGATGCGCTGCGCGGGCACCGATGAAGCGTATGCGCGCGACCTAAGAAACCCCGAAGACGCAGGCATCCTTAGGAAACCCTGAGGAACGCTTGGCACCGTTCCGGGTCCCATGACTGGCTACCTCGAGATCGAGACCGGCGGTGACCGCCGGGTCGTTCCCCTCCTCGGCGAGGTCACGCACCTCGGCCGCGGTCTCTCGGCAGACATCCGGCTCGACGATGCGACCGTCTCCCGAAAGCACGCCGTCATCGTCCGTCGCGGCGACGACGTGGTGATCCTCGACGACCGCAGCATGAACGGCGTCTGGGTCAACGGCACGCGCGTCCAGGAGGCCGCGCTCGGCGACGGCGACGAGATCACGCTCGGGCGCGTCCCGCTGCTCTTCCGCGCGGCGGTGCCGGAAGCGGCCGCCGCGTAGCGGCTAGCGCTGGCCGGGAGGCTTGACGGGGAAGGGCGAGACCTCGGTCCCGAGGTCCAGCGCCGTCTCGACGATGCGCGACTGCTCGCCCACGTGCGCGGACGGGTAGCCCTCGCCCGGTGAGGCGCGCTCCGGCCGGCCCACGTAGCCGAACCGGATGTTCTCGGGGAGCACCTGCATGAGCCGCGGCGACATGTGCGCGCGGGCGCCCATGTTGCGCGGCTCCTCCTGCACCCACAGGACCTCCTCGAGGTTCGGGTAGGACCCGACCAGCTCGAGGATCTCCGCCTGCGGGAAGGGATAGAGCAGCTCGACGCGCCCGACCGCGACCTGCTCCTGCTCGGCGCGCTTGGGGTGGCCGACGAGGTCGTAGTAGACCTTGCCGGTGCACAGGACGAGGCGCTTGACCTTGTCCGACGGCACGCGCGGCTCGCCGAGGACGGGAAAGAACCGCGTCTCGGACAGGTGCTCGATGCGGTTGGTCGCCTGCGGCAGGCGCAGCAGCGACTTCGGCGTCATGACGATCAGCGGGCGCTGCTTGGCGATCTTGGCCTGGCGGCGCAGCAGGTGGAAGTACTGCGCGGGCGTCGTCAGGTTGGCCACCCGGATGTTGCCCTCCGCGGCGAGCTGGAGCCAGCGCTCGAGCCGCGCGCTCGAGTGCTCCGGCCCCGACCCCTCGTAGCCGTGCGGCAGCAGCAGGGTGAGCCGTGAGGTCTGCCCCCACTTGGCCAGGCCGCTCACGATGAACTGGTCGATGACGACCTGCGCGCCGTTGACGAAGTCGCCGAACTGCGCCTCCCACAGCACGAGCGTCTCCGGCGCCTCCTGGGAGTAGCCGTACTCGAAGCCGAGGCAGGCCATCTCCGACAGCGGCGAGTTGTGCAGCTCGAAGGGCGCGAGCGCGCCCGGCAGGTTCTGGATCGGGCAGACGCTCTGGCCCGTCTTGGCGTCGTGCAGGACGAGGTGGCGCTGGGAGAACGTGCCGCGCTCGGTGTCCTGGCCGGTCAGGCGGATCGGCGTCCCCTCCGTGAGCAGCGACGCGAACGCGAGCGACTCGGCGTGCGACCAGTCGATCCCGCCGTCGGCGCCCAGCGCGACCCGCCGGCGCTCGAGCTGCTTGACGAGCTTGGGGTGGACGGTGAAGCCGTCGGGCGTGCGCAGCAGCGCCTCGTTGAGCTCGGTGAGCCGCTCGGAGTCGACCGCGGTGGTGACCATCGGCGAGGGCGAGCGGTCGAGCTGGTACTCGCCCGTCGGCTGCTCGCCGGTGCCGTCCTCGTCCGCGGCGGCGATGGACTGCTTGAGCTGCTGGTGCAGCTGCGTCAGCTCGTCCCAGATCTGCGCCTTGCGCTCCTCGACCTCGTCCTTCGTCGCCGCGCCCTGCTCGACGAGGCGCTCGGCGAAGCGGTCGGCCACGCGCGGGTGCTTCTTGATCTTGGCGTACATCTCGGGCTGGGTGTACGCGGGCTCGTCGGCCTCGTTGTGGCCGAAGCGGCGGTAGCCGATCAGGTCGATGACGACGTCGTGGCCGAACTCCTGGCGGAACGCGAAGGCCAGGCGCACCGCGGAGATGCACGCGGCCGGGTCGTCGGCGTTGACGTGGATGATCGGGACGTCGAAGCCCTTCGCCAGGTCGGAGGCCCACCGCGTCGAGCGCGAGTCGTCGGGCTCGGTCGTGAAGCCGACCTGGTTGTTGGTGATCAGGTGGATCGTGCCGCCGACCTGGTAGCCGTCGAGCGCCTGGAGGTTCAGCGTCTCGGCCACGACGCCCTGGCCGGGGAACGCCGCGTCGCCGTGGAGCAGGATCGGCACGGCGGCGGCCGGGTCCTGGTGGGCGTGCGGGCCCTGCCGCGTGGTCTGCGCGGCGCGGGTGGCGCCGACGACGACGGGGTCGACGAACTCCAGGTGCGACGGGTTGGACTCGAGGTTCACGAGGATCGACTCGCCGCTGCGCAACGTGTAGGAGCCCTGGGCGCCGTGGTGGTACTTCACGTCGCCCGTGCCGCCCTGCGGGATCGTCGTGACCGCCTCGAGCGTCGAGGCGCCCTCGAACTCGGCGAAGATGGTGTCGTACGGCCGGCCGAGGTTGTGGGCCAGGACGTTCAGCCGCCCGCGGTGGGCCATCCCCATGACCACTTCCCGCGCCCCGTGCGCCGCCGAGAGCTGGATCAGCTCGTCGAGCATCGGGACCGTCATGTCGAGGCCCTCGACCGAGAACTGCTTCTGCCCGAGGTAGGCCTTGTGCAGGAAGCGCTCGAAGGCGTCGACCTTGATCAGCCGCCCCAGGAGCCACTGCTGCTCGTCCGTGGTGAGCGGCTTGCGGTACTCGCCGGACTCGATCTTCTCGCGCAGCCAGACGCGCTGGCGGTGCGAGGAGATGTGCTCGATCTCGTACGCGATCGTGCCGCAGTAGGTCTCGCGCAGGTGCGGGAGGGCGTCGGCGAGCGTCGCGCCCGGCACGTAGACGCGCAGGATCTTCGACGGGATCCGCGCCATCAGCTCGGGCGTGAGCATCACGTGGTCGGGGTCGAGCGCGGGGTCGCCCTCGGGCTCGGCGCCGAGCGGGTCGAGCTTGGCGGCGAGGTGGCCGTGGGTGCGGTGGGCCTTGACGAGCGAGGTGGCGGCCTGCACGGCCTGGAGGAGGTCCTCGTCGACCGCGCCCGCCTCGGCGCGGGGCGCCTCCGGCGTCTGGACCGCGGCGGCCGCGGCGGGCGCGGGCGGCGACGGCGGCGCGCCGAGCTCGGCCCCGAGCGACGCGAAGACGCCCTCGTAGAAGCCGTTCTCGCCCTGGAGGTAGCCCTCGACCCTCTGCAGGAACTGCCCGGACTCCGCGCCCTGGATGACGCGGTGGTCGTAGGTCGAGGTCATCGTCATGACCTTCTCGGCGCCGATGACGCCGCCGATGTTCCCGAGGCCGACGGGGTAGGCGATCGAGCCCGTCGCGACGATCGTGCCCTGGCCGGTCATGAGCCGCGGGACAGAGGCGATCGTCCCGATGCCGCCGGGGTTCGTGAGCGAGACGTTGGCGCCGGCGAGGTCGTCGGCGGTGAGCTTGTTGTCGCGCGCCTTGGCGATGAGCGCGTCGAACGCGGCCTTGAAGTCGGTGAAGCTCAGGCGGCCGGCGTCCCGGATGACCGGGACCATCAGCGTGCGGGTGCCGTCCTTCTTCTCGACGTCGACCGCGATGCCGAGGTTCACGGCGCCGTCGTCGACGCGGTACGGCTTGCCGTCGCGCTCCTCGAAGTGGTGGGCCATGACCGGCATGTCCTGCTGGACGGCCAGGGCGATCGCGTAGGCGATCAGGTGGGTGAAGGAGACCTTCTGGCCGGCGGCCTTCAGCTCCTTGCGTCGGCCGTCCATCGTCGTGACGGTGATGGTGCGGAAGGAGGTCGCCGTCGGGATCTGACGGCTCTCGTCCATGTAGCGCGCGAGCATCGCCGCGCCGCCCTTGATGAGCTGGGCGCTGCCCTCGGCCGCAGCCGCCGGAGCCGGAGCCGGCGCGGTCGCCGCGCCGCCGCCGTTGCTCGCCGCCGCGAGGACGTCCTCCTTGGTGATCCGCCCGCCGGGACCCGACCCCTGCACCTTCTCGACGTCGACGCCCTCGGCCTCGGCGACCCTGCGCGCCACCGGAGAAATGCGCGCGTCGTCGGGAACGGCCGGAGCAGCGACGCTCGCGCCGTTCCCGCTCGGCTCCTCGGCCGGCGCGGTCTTCGGAGCCCGTGCGGCGCCGACCTGCATCCGCGCGATGACCTGCCCGACCGTGACCGTCTCGCCCTCCTCGGCGAGGATCTCGGTCAGCGTGCCCGCGGCGGGCGCCGGAAGCTCCATGTCGACCTTGTCGGTGGAGATCTCGACGACGGTCTCGCCGTCCTCGACGGTGTCGCCGACGGCCTTGGCCCACTCGAGGATCGTCCCCTCGGTGACCGACTCGCCGCCCGCGGGCGTCGTGATGTCGACGATCTGGCCCGAGCCGTTGCCGCTCGGGGCCTCCGCCTCGGCAACCTCCGGAGCGTCCTCTGCGGGCTCGGCCTCGGCCGCAGGAGCGCTCGCCCCGCTCGCCCCGTTCCCGCTCGCTATCTCCGCCAGCACCGCGCCGACCTCGACGGTGTCGCCCTCGGCGGCGTGGATCTTCACGACGGTGCCGCTCGCCGGAGCGGGGACCTCGGCGTCGACCTTGTCCGTCGAGATCTCGACGAGCGTCTCGTCCGCCTCGACCTGGTCGCCCTCCTGCTTGTGCCACTCGAGGACCGTTCCCTCGGTCACCGACTCGCCCATGGCGGGGAGCGTCACTTGGATGGTCGTGTTGACCGCCATTCGTCTGGCCGCCCAGCCTATCGAGGACGCGCGCCGCGGGCGCACGTTCCCGCCCGCCGGCGGCCCGAAAGGTTTCCCCGCAGACACTTTGCTTCTGGTACTTCGTGTCCGTGGGTCTTGCGGCCCTCGCCGACAAGGCGGATGCGACCGGCGCCGGGGACACCTTCATCGGTATGTCCGGCGGGCCGGGGCCTCGGCGCGCCGCCGGCGCTCCTCGAGCACGAACGCGATGCTCCCGAAGAACGGCCCGACGCCGCCGAGGATCACGACGGCCGCGGCGACGCGCAGTGGGATGATCCGCAGGCGGACGGCGATCAGGCAGGCGATGCTCATGACGATCCACCCGAAGCCGTGGATCCATCCGAGCGCGAGCGTCTCGGAGCCGGTGATCGCGGCGACGAGCAGCGCGGTGTAGACCGCGGAGTGCGTGAACGAGGCGTACTTGAGCGCGCGGAACGCGGTCACGCGAGCAGCGTCGCCATGCGCCGCAGCGGCTCGTCGGCCTCGGCGGGCCAGTCGGCGGGGTCGGGCGGCCACCACGCGTGCTCGTCGTGCTCGTGGTCGGGCGTGACCTCGGCGCCGGGCGCCAGCCACGCCTGGCCGACGAACATGAACATGCCCTGCGGGAGGCGGACGAGCGCCTCGCCCTGCGCTCGCTCGGCGCTGACCGACCACTCCTCCTCGAGCTCGCGCAGCAGCGTGTCGGCCGGGCACTCGCCCACGTCGACGGCGCCGCCGGCGCCGAGCGCCCAGCGGCCGGCCCACGACGAGAGCCAGGCGGCGCGGCGGCCGGCGAGCCAGCGTCCCTCGCTGTCGCGGATCACGCACAGGCTCGACACCGAGCCGCTCGCGTCGCCCGGGACGAGGCGCAGCGCCCAGCGCAGCGGCTGCAGCTCGAGCTCGAGGCCGTCGGGCGTCTGCGCGTAGCGGACGAGCCGTGCCGCGAGCCCGTCGTGGCTCGGCGAGCCGCGGTCGCGCAGCGCCGTGATGGCGTCGTCGGCCGCCGCGCTGCTCGCGTCGCCGGGCTCGAAGTGGTCGTCCTGCCAGACGCACCGGATGCGGTCCAGCGGCCACGGGCCGCGGGCGAGGAGGGCGGGCTGGTCGCGCATCGACGTGACAAGGTACGGCGCATGACCGCGACCACTTCGCGTCCCCGCAAGCACTGGGGCTGGGGCTTCGCCGACGAGCAGCCCTCGCCTGACGAGCTGCGCGCCGCGGCGGCGGGGATCGTCGAGGTCTTCGGGTTCGGGTCGACCGAGGTCGAGGCGCCCGTGCCGCTCGAGGCCGTGTCGCTGCCCGAGCCGCGCGTCGGCGGCTGCCCGTTCGCCGACGTCTCCGCGCACGCGCGCGCGGCGCACGCGTGGGGGAAGTCCTACAGCGACGTGGTGCGCGGCTTCCGCGGGCGCTTCGACCACGCGCCGGACGTCGTCGCGCGGCCGCCGGACGAGCGCGGGGTGGAGGCGGTGCTCGAGTGGGCGGCCGGCCAGGGCGTCGCGGTGATCCCGTACGGCGGCGGGACGAGCGTCGTCGGCGGCGTCACGCCGATGGTCGACGGCCCGGCGGTCTCGGTCGACCTCGGCCTGCTCGACCGCGTGCTCGAGGTCGACGACGTCTCGCGGGCCGCGCGGATCCAGGCGGGCGCGCTCGGCCCCGCGCTCGAGGCGCAGCTCGCGGAGCACGGCATGACGCTGCGCCACTTCCCGCAGTCGTTCGAGTTCTCCACCCTCGGCGGCTGGGTCGCGACGCGCGCGGGCGGCCACTTCGCGACGGTCGAGACGCACATCGACGACCTCGTCGAGTCGATCCGCGCCGTGACGCCGGCGGGCGCGTGGGAGTCGCGGCGGCTGCCGGGCTCCGGCGCCGGGCCTTCCCCGGACCGGTTGCTGCTCGGCAGCGAGGGGATCCTCGGGGTGATCACCGAGGCGTGGGTGCGCGTGCGCCCGCGCCCGACCGAGCGACGATCGGCGGGCGTCGCGTTCGCGACCTTCGACCAGGGCGCGGCGGCGGTCCGCGAGCTGAGCCAGTCGGGCCTGCATCCGAGCAACTGCCGCCTCATCGACCCCCTCGAGGCCCGCTACACGGGGACCGGAGACGGGTCGAGCGCGATGCTCGTGCTCGGGTTCGAGGGGGCCGACGACGCGGACGCCGGCGGCGAGCCCTCCCACCGCGCGTCCCCCATCGACGCGGGGATGGAGCGCGCCCTCGCGATCGTCGGCGCCCACGGCGGCGACGCCGAGGAACGCGGCGGCGGAGGAGCGGTCGGCTCGTGGCGCACCGCGTTCCTGCGCGCGCCGTACTTCCGCGACACGTTCGTCGCCGTCGGCGTCATGAGCGACACGTTCGAGACGGCGATCACGTGGGAGCGCTTCCCGGCCTTCCACGAGCAGGTGCTCGCCGCCGCCCGCGACGCCGCGGGCGAGCGCGCGCACGTCTCCTGCCGCTTCACCCACGTCTATCCGGACGGCCCCGCGCCGTACTACACGGTCATCGCGCCGGCCGAGCGCGGCGAGGAGGTCGCGCAGTGGGCGGCGATCAAGGCCGCGGCGTCCGACGCGGTCGTCGCGGCGGGCGGCACGATCACCCACCACCACGCGGTCGGCCGCGACCACCGCCCGTGGTACGACCGCCAGCGCCCGGACCCGTTCGCCGCGGCGCTGCGCGGCGCGAAGGCGGCGGTCGACCCGCAGGGGATCCTCAACCCGGGCGTGCTGATCGACGCCTGAGCGCCGTCCGGCGGCGTAGGGTTCTGCCCCGATGACCGCCTTGCGCGCGTCCGCTCGCGTCGCCGCCGTGTCGCTCGCTGCCGCCGCGCTCGGCGCCGGCTGCGGCAGCGACAAGCCGCCGACCGAGCAGGAGCGGGCGCGGCAGACGGTCGACCGGTTCCTCTCCGGCGTGCACGACGGCAAGGACGACGTCGCGTGCCGGCAGCTGTCGCACCGGGCGCAGCAGGGGCTCCCGCAGCTCCTCGTCCTCCTGCGCCCGGACAGGCAGAGCGCGGTCGACGTCGTGACCGGCTCGCAGGAGTGCGAGCACCTCGTGGCGACGCTGCGCCGGTTCCTCCAGCACGCCGGCCGCTTCGACGACCTCGGCGGCGACGCGCGCGATGTCGCGATCGCGCCGGGCGGCCGAACGGCGACGGTGCGCGTCCACTCGGGGCGGCTGATCACGACCTGGCCGCTCGAGAAGCAGGGCGACGGCTGGCGGATCTCCGAGGTCGCGATCGGGACCGTCAAGAAGACCGAGACGGAGGGCGCCGAGGGCGAGGGCGGCGAGGGCGAGGGCGGCGAGCCGGGCGAGGAGGAGGAGGGGCGCGGCGGGTAACTGACGCACGTCGCCGGAAAGAGGAGCAGAGTTCCCGAGTACGGCTGTCATCGGCACCGAACACCGCTTCTCAGGGAGGCCCTCGGCGATGCGCGCACTCTCGATCCTCGTGGCGCTGACCGCGCTCGCGCTGCTCCCCGCGTCCGCGTCCGCGGCCGACCGCAGCGGCACCGTGACGGGCACGCAGCCCTTCCAGTGGGACACCCCGCCGAACGTCGGCGCGAACGCCAACTACGACGGCCCGTCCGGCGAGCCCTGCGGCCATACGCCCGATGCGCAGTGCGACACGACCCTGCTCCACGTCGACGCGGGCGCGTTCTTCCAGAGCCACGCGGGCGGCATGCAGGTCGACGCCGGCGACTTCACGATCCCGACGAGCGACTTCGACCTCTACGTCTACGAGAGCGACGCCGCGGGCACGCGCGGCAGGCTCGTCGCGTCCTCCGGCGGCGTCCCGGGCAACGAGGAGTCGACCACCGTCCCGGACGTCGATCCCACCGGCTACTACCTGGTCCAGGTCATCTACTTCGCCGTGACCGGCAGCGGCTACCACGGCAGCGCGAAGCTCGTCTCCCACAAGCGGTTCCCGTTCGACATCGACGACCCGACGGGCGTGCCGGACGTGCTGGCCAGCAACCCGGACCTCGGCTACCGCTCGCACTCCGAGCCGCACCTCGCCCAGAGCCCGGTCGACCCGAACCTCCTGATCGCCGGCTCGAAGATGTACAACCGCGATCGCGACTCGCTGGACGAGTACGAGTTCAAGATCGGCACCTACGTCTCGTTCGACGGCGGCAAGACGTGGCACGACATGGGCCAGATCGACACGTGCCCGGCCTCGCAGGCCGGCCCGGACACCTGGCCGAACAACACGTGCTATCCGGAGGACGACCCGAGCAAGGGCGGCACCGGGCCGGAGGACGTCAAGGACCCCGACGCCGACCCGCCGGACACCGCGTTCGACGACCGCGGCGACGGCGACTTCGCGGAGGAGTACATCACCTCGGACATCTGGATGCAGTTCGACGACGAGGGCAACGCGTACGCGATGGTCCTCGACTCGCCGCCGTTCGAGAGTGGCAACGGCTGGGGCATGACCCTGCACAAGTGGGAGACGCCGTCGGCCGCCGACCTCGAGGCCGGCGGGAAGACGTGGGGCCCGCGGGTGCCGATCAACGCGTACACGGACGGCGCGCGCCAGATGCTCTTCCTCGACGACAAGAACACCTTCGCCGTCAACAACGCGGGGCCCGACCACGACGGCAAGACCGGCACGATCATCGCCTGCTGGGGCCAGCAGCTGCCCGACATCCTCAAGCAGCAGGTGGCGTGCGATCGCTCGACCGACGCCGGCCAGAGCTTCCCGGGCGAGCCGGTCCCGATCTCCGACGTCCAGCAGCTGGTGATCGGCGTGCACGTGCTCGCCGACCCACAGGATCCGGACACCTTCTACGCGACGTGGCTGCAGTACGCCACCGGCACGGTCGGCCCGTCGACGCTGGAGGTGGCCAGGACGACCGACGGCGGTCAGACGTGGACCCACAACCCGACGCCGGTGGCCACGCTCGAGGGCCTGCCGACCACGTATCCCGGCCAGGGCTTCCGCAACCTGTCGATCCCGATCGCGGCGGTGGGCCCGAAGAGCGAGCTGTACATCACCTACCCGGAGTACCGACCGGCCCCCAAGCCCGACGAGGACGCCGACGGGAGGCAGGGCGACATCATGCTCGTCAAGTCGACCGACGGCGGCCAGAGCTTCACCGATCCCGTCGTCGTCAACCAGGACGGCGGCAACGCCGACCAGTTCCAGCAGTCGATCGCCGTCGCCCCCAACGGCCAGGTCAACGTGACCTACTTCGACCGCCGGCTGGACCATCCGAGCACCGAGCCGGACGGGTTCAAGGACGAGGGCAACTACTTCATCGACCTGTACCTGTCGCGCTCGGCCGACTTCGGCGCGACGTTCGAGGACGTGCGGCTGTCGCACGACGCGTGGGACCCGGCGATCAACCCGCCGACGTCGCCCTCCGGCGCGTTCATCGGCGACTACCAAGGGCTGGTGGCCGACAACGACCACGCGGTCGCCTTCTACAACGACACCCACCGCGCGAACGACCCGTCGCGCGACCCGGACATCGATCCTGACGGCACGCGATCCCAGTTCCAGCAGGCCATCGCCTGGCGGATCCCGAACACGGCGGCGTTCGGCGGCGGCGTCACGCCGGGCACTCCAGGCTCGACCGTCCCCCCCGGCGGTGTCCGCGGGCCCGTCGCGTGCGCCGCGAGCGCCGGCTTCCGGCGCGTGGCCGCGCGGCCGCGCGGCCACGGGCTGCGCCTCTCGTTCAGCCGCCGCGCGAACCGGCCGGTGACGATCGACGTCTTCCGCACCTCGCAGCGGCGGCGCGTCGTGACACGGCAGGTCGCGCACCTGACGAACGTGCGCAGCCCGGTGACGCTGAGCGCCGCGCGCCTGCTCAACGGCCGGCGCCTGCGCGACGGCTACTACTTCGTGCGCTTCGGGGTCCCGACGCCGGGCAAGCCGGGCCACGAGTACCGGCGCATCGCCCTGCGGCGCGCCCACGGCCGCTTCACGCTGCGCCCGCCGTTCTACCGGCGGGCGGGATGCGGCCTGGTCCGGTCGTTCAAGCTGCAGCGCCCGGTGTTCGCGGGGCGGACGCGCACGCCGCTGCGCATCGCGTTCCGGCTGTCGCGCCCGGCGCTCGTCTCGGTCGTGGTCCGGCGCGGCAACCGCGTGATCAAGCGCTTCGCCGCGGCGGAGCGCCGGCAGGACCAGACGTACCGCATGACCGTGCCCGCGCGCGGCCTGCGGCGCGGTGACTACCGGGTGACGCTGAACGCGCGGCGCGGCGACCAGCGGGTGGTGGCGCGGCTGATGTCGAGGAGGCTCTGAGCGCAGGCGCCGGGCGCCGTGGAAACCTTCCGCGCGTGCGCGCTCTCAGCCTTGCGTTCCTCGCCCTGCTCGCGCTCGCCGCGCCGGCGCCGGCGGACGAGCTCGACCTGCCGCCGCTCGGCGGCGTCGGCGACGCGGCGTGCGCCGCGGCGCCCGCGCCGGCTCCTCCCGCCGGCCACGCTGCGCAGGCCGTCAACGTCCGCGCGACGATCACGCGCTACGAGCGGCGCGGGTTCCTCAGCGCGGAGGACGCCGACCGCTTCCGCGGCGTCTACGCCGACGCGCTCAGCGCGCGCCGCCGGCTCGGCGGGCAGCGCCGGTCCGAGCTGAGCGCGGTCATCGGCCAGCTCGAGGCGTTCGCGCGCCGCGGCGACCTGACCGTCTCGCGCATCCCGATCCTCTTCCTCCAGCTCCAGCGCAACACCGAGCACTGGCTGCGCAACGGCCCGCCGGTGCGGCGCGGGCCGGCGCCGAAGGTCAAGCCGTGCACGGGCGGCAACGGGAGCCCCGACACGCGACGGATGTTCGGCGACGACCCGGTCGTGTTCCAGTGGTATCCCGGGCAGGGCCTGCAGATCCAGCAGCTCGCGACCGCGGGCACCGTCAACGCGCTGGCCAAGGCCTGCCTGCTGCCGGAGGAGACGAAGGCGAAGTGCGACCCCGACCAGTTCCGCCGCGGCGTCGACCGCCTCGTCTTCCTCGCGGCGAACCGCGGCTTCCTCGCCTGGGAGTACTACTTCGCCTTCGGCGGCGGCTCGCCGCCGTGGATCAGCGGGCTCGCGCAGGCGACCGCGATGCAGGCGCTGAGCCGCGGGTCGACCTACTTCAAGGACCCGAAGTACCTCGACGTCGCCCGCCGCGCGCTCGGCGCGTTCAAGACGCCGCCGCCGCGCGGGGTCCGCGTGCGGGCGGGTCGCGGCAACCACTACCTCATCTACTCGTTCGACCCCGGGCTGCGCGTGCTCAACGGGTTCCTGCAGTCCCTCGTCGGCCTCTACGACTACGCCGAGGCGGCCGACGACGACGCGGCGCGCGCGCTCTTCCGCGCCGGCGAGCGCCGCGCGCGGCAGGAGGTCCCGCTGCACGACACCGGCGCCTGGTCGCTCTACAGCGCGGGCGGCAACGAGTCCGACCTCGGCTACCACCGGCTCCTGCGCGACTTCCTGCAGGCGCTGTGCGACCGGATCGACGCCGACCCGTACTGCTCGACCGCCGCCCGCTTCACGCGGTACATGAAGGAGCGCACGCGGCTGACGATCCACCGGGCCACCGCGCCGCGCCACGGGCGGACCGCGACGGTCACCTTCTCGCTGTCGAAGATCTCGTGCGTGACCCTGCGCGTGCGCCGCGGGGGAAGGCTCGTCAGCAGCGTGACGCGCGTGCTCGGGCGGGGGACGAAGGCGCTCAGCTGGGTCCCCCGGCGCGGCGGCGAGTACACGGTGCAGGTGCAGGCCGTCGACCTCGTCAGCCACTTCACGCGCGCGGAGAAGACGGTCCACATCCGATGACGTCGGTCGCGGTCCTCGGGCCCGGCGGCGTCGGCGGGTTCGTCGCCGCGGCCCTCGCGCGCTCCGGCGCCGACGTCACCGTCGTCGCACGCGAGCCGACGGCCGAGGCGATCAACGCCGGCGGGATCGAGGTCGAGTCCGTGCGGCTGGGCGAGTTCACCGCGCACCCGCGGGCGGTCGCCTCCCTCGACCTCCCGGTGGACGTGCTGGTGATCGCGACGAAGGCGCCGGCGCTCGAGGCCGCGCTGCGGCGCGTGCGCGCCGACCCGCCGCTCGTGCTCCCGCTCCTCAACGGCGTCGAGCATCTCGCCGCGCTGCGCGAGCGCTTCGGCGCTGCCGCCGTCGCCGGCTCGATCCGCATCGGCGCCGAGCGCGTCGGCCCCGGGAGGATCCTCCACACGAGCCCGGCCTTCCGGATCGAGATGGCCCCGCCCGGCGGCGGGACGGACTCGTTCGTGCACGTCCTGCGCGCGGCCGAGATCCCCGCCAAGGTGCGCGAGCGCGAGGCCGAGGTGCTGTGGAGCAAGCTCGTCCGCCTCAACGCCCTGGCGTGCACGACCGCCGCCGCGGACGCGCCGATCGGCGAGGTCCGCGCGCACCCGAAGTGGCGGATGCGGCTGGAGGGCGCGGTCGACGAGACGGCTGCCGTCGCGGTCGCCGAGGGAGCGCCCGTCGACGCCGCGGCGACGCTCGGCGAGCTGATGGAGCTCGGCCCGGCGCACACCAGCTCGCTGCACCGTGACCTGGTCGCCGGCGAGCCGCACGAGCTCGACGCGATCGCCGGCGCGGTGATGCGCGCGGGCGCCCGCCACGGCATCCCGACCCCCACCGTGGCGGAGCTCGTCGGGCTCATCCGCGACCGGTACCCTGCCGCCTGAAGCGATGGCCGACACCTCGAAGATCGCCAAGAACCTCCAGGCGTTCGCGATCGCCGTCAACGCGCACGACCGGGAGAACCCCGACCACACCGCGTACGGCATCGGCCTCGCCCACTTCGACATGGAGCGCCTCGGGTTCGAGGAGGGCGAGACCGTCCTGCCCGGGATCACGATCCACGCCGACAACGGCGTGACCGGCAACTTCCGCGTGCTGTGCGACGGCCAGCACGACGAGGACCTCGAGCGCGAGGCCGAGGAGGCCGAGGTCGTCGAGGCGGTCGGCACGACGCCGATCGAGATCCCGCGGACGTCTTGACAACCGCGCCTGTCGGGTAACAATTTCCCCGAGAGAACCGACGGTCAGAAGGAGGTGGTGAAGGCATGCTGCGCCTCGACCCGTTCGCTTCCCACGGCACGCACCCGCTGCCGGATCCGCGGCAGTCCGGGCTGCTGCTCGGCATCCTCGCGCTGCTGCTCGCGCTCGTCGTCATGGCGGCGGCGGCACCCGACCTCGGCGTGCCCTCGCTGTCGTTCGGCGGCCACACGGGCTCGGCGACGGCGCTGACGGCCCCGGCGACCGTGGACCCGGGGACGCCCGCGTGGGTGAGCGACCCGCTGCGCCCGCCCGTGGAGCGGCTCGCCGTCAGCTCACGCTGAGGCGCCTGGCGAACGTCCGCTCGAACAGGTCGTCCTGACGCTGCGCGGCCCACCGGGCGAGGGACACGTCGCCCTCGCCCTCGAGCCGCAGCTCCACCGTCGCGTCGTCGACCTGCACGTGCGCGGCGCGGACGAGCTGGTCGCGGCTGCGCTCGAGCTGCTCGGCCAGGCGCAGGAGCGTCGAGCAGCGCTCGACGAGCGCCGCGTCGCCCTTGGCGGCGAGCGGCTCGGCGTCGTCGAGGGCCGGCGACCCCTTGCGGTGGTAGCGCGCGATCTGGGCGATCAGCGCGATCTCGCGCTGCGAGTAGCCCGGCAGCCCCGCGTTGAGGATCAGGTACTTCGAGTGCTTGTGGTGGTCGTCGTAGTCCACGGCGACGCCGATGTCGTGCAGCATCCCCGCGGCCCACAGCAGCTCGCGCTCGGCGCGCTTGCCCGCGTGCACGCCCTGCCGGACGAGGTCGTCGAACATCCCCAGCGCGAGCTCGGAGACGTGCTCGGCGTGCCCGAGCTCGTCCGCGGAGTACTGCAGCGCGAGGTTGCGCACGCTGGCCCCGCGGACGTCGGGGAACATGCCGCTCGGCGCGAGGTGGCGCTCGAAGAAGACGCCCTCGCGCAGGCCGGCCTCCGTCACCTCGACCGCATGGAGGCCGCCCTCGCGCAGCACCGTCTGGATCGTCGCCGCGCCGGCCAGGATGAGGTCGCCGCGCGCCGCCTTGATGCCGGGGACCTTCGCGCGCTCGGCCACGGGCAGGTCGGCGAGCCTGGAGACGAGTCCGTCGAGGGCCTCGAGCGTGAGCACGAAGCCCTGCACGCCGAACGTCGGGATCCCCGCCTCGATCTGCGCGGCGACCGCGAGGTTGCGGACCGTGCCGCCGATCCCCACCAGCCGCCGGCTCTCCGCAAGCCACGGGACCGCCTCGAGCTCGCCGGCCACGTGCGCGCGCAGCGCCTTGAGCTGCTTCTTCGACGCCGGCCCCTTGTCGGCGAGGAAGCGCTCGGTCATCCGCACCGCGCCCAGCGGCCACGACCGCAGGTCCTGCGCCTGGCGCTGCTCGACGCGCACGAGCTGCAGCGACCCGCCGCCGAGGTCGAGCACGGCGCCGTCGCTCAGCGACGTCGAGTTCACCGCCGCGAGGTAGCCGTACCGCGCCTCCTGCTCCTCGCTCAGCACCCGGACGTCGAGGTGCCGGCGTGCCCGCCTGAGGAACGCGGCCCGGTTCGACGCGCCGCGGATCGCGCTCGTCGCCACCGGGTGGATCTCGTCGAGCCCCGTCGCGGCGCAGAAGTGGGCGAACAGCTCGATCGTCGTCAGCGCCCGCGCCATCGGCTCGGCGCCGAGTTCGCCCGTCTTGTCGGCGCCCTCGCCGATGCGCACCGCCTCGTGGATCTCGTCCGAGCGCTTCCACCAGCCGTCCCCGGCGGTGAAGACGACCATCCGGAACGAGTTCGAGCCGAGGTCGACGACGCCGATGCGCTCAGCCACGCGCGGACTCCGACACGCGTGAGTCGCGGTCGACGAGCGTCCGCCGGCGGGCGATGAGCTCGCCGTACTCGGTCGGCGCGAGCAGCTCGCGGAGAAATTCGAGCGGCGGCGCGAGGTCGCGGTCGCCGACGAGCTGCCGGCCGAGGTCGAAGACCTGCCGGCGGGCGGCCTCCCCGCGCTTCTCCAGACGTCGCCCTCGCGCCGTGAGCGAGAGGACGACGCGGCGGCGGTCCGCCTCCGCGGGAGCCCGCTCGACGAGGCCGGCGGCGACGAGCCGGTCGACCAGCCGGCTCGGATGGCCGGACTCCGCGATCAGCAGCTCGCCGAGCTCCCTGAGGGACAGCGGGCCGGCAAGGCGGATGACCGTGAGCGCGTCGGCCTGCGCGGCGGTGATCCCCAGGGGCTCCATCGCCTCGTTCGCCGCCCGGTCGAGCGCGCGGTGCGCGGCCTTGATCGAGAGCGCCAGCTCGTAGAGCGGGTCCACAGCAGCAGCGTACGGGGAGCTGCGTGCGCACGATCACATGACATATCATCAAATGAGTCATCATGGTTCACGTGCGGTGGCCCGACGAGCTCGATCCGATCCTGGAGGGCGACCTCACGATCGCCCTGGCGTACGTCACGCCCGCCCGCGGCACCGTGGTCGCGCCGGTGACGAACTTCGCGCTCCACGACCGCGAGCGCGGCGTCATCTCCAGCGTCAACAGCTCCGTCGGGGTGTGGCGCAAGCTCGAGCGCATCCGGCGCAATCCGCAGGTCGCGCTGGTCTACCACAGCCGCCGGCACGGCTCTTGCGACCGGTCCGAGTACGTGCTCGTGCACGGCCGCGCGACGCTCTCCGCGCCGCACCCGCGGTACTTCGACACGATCGCGGAGAACTACCAGCGGATCGTCGGGCCCGAGGGAGAGGGTGGGCCGCTGACGCAATGGTGGCTGCGCGACTTCCACCACCGCGTCGCGATCGAGGTGGCGGTCGAGCGGTTCGTCGTCTGGCCGGATCTCGGCTGCGCGGGCGAGCCGCACGTCGTCGGCGCGCCGCTCGGAGACGAGCCGCCGCCCCCGCAGAAGTCGCCCGCGAACGGAACGGGACCTCGCATCGGCATGCGCCGCACGCGCCGGCGCCTCGCGCGCGAGCCCCACCTCCTCCTCGGCTGGGTCGGCGCCGACGGGTTCCCGATGGTCGTCAGCGCGCGCCTCGCCGGGGCCGAGCGCGACGGGCTCCTTCTCGACCTCCCGGCCGCGCTCGTCCCCGGCGGCGGCCGGCGCGCCGGCCTGACGGGCCACTCGTTCCATCCGCACAACGTCGGCATGCGCGAGCGCATCCACACCGGCTGGCTCGTCGCCGAGCCCGGGGCGCGCCGCGTCCTCTACGCGCCGCACACGAAGGCCGGCTTCACGATCCCGCCGTCGCGGCGCGCGTTCCAGCTCGCCTCGGGCGCGGGCACCCGCTGGGGAATGCGGGAGGCGCGCCGGCGGGGATTCGTGGACGCCCCCGCGCCCTAGTCCTCGGACGGCTTGATCTCGATCAGCTCGATCCGGTAGCCGTCCGGGTCGCGCACGAAGCAGATCCGCGAGCCGCCCTCGCGCACCTGGTAGGGCGGCTTCTCGGGCTCGATGCCCTGCTCGCCCAGCGCGGCGAGCTTGGCGTCGAGGTCCTCGGTCGTGACGGCGATGTGGTTGTAGCCCGTCCCGAGCTCGTAGGAGTCGACGCCGTGGTTGTACGTCAGCTCCAGCCGCGCGCCGTCGCCGGGCAGGCCCATGAAGACGTTGATGGCCTCGTCGCGGATCGGCATCCGCCCGATCTCCTCGAACCCGAGCGCCTCGTAGAAGGCGACGCTCCGGTCGACGTCGCCGATGCGGTAGCACGTGTGGATGAGCTGGGACATGCGACTAGGATCGCGCACCGTGATCCTCAAGCGCTGCATGACCGACGACTTCCTGTCCAACACGTACCTCGTCGGCGACGGCGACGGGCACGCGTTCATCGTGGACGCCGGCGGTCCGGTCGAGCCGCTGCTGCAGGCGGCCGAGCGCCACCGCATCGTCCCGTCGCACGTGCTGCTCACCCACCACCACCACGACCACGTCGTCGAGCTGCCGAAGATCAAGGAGGCGCACCCGGCGATCGAGGTGCTCATCCACGCGTCGGAGGCCGACCTCGTCGAGGGCGTCACGGGGACGATCGAGCCGGGGAACGCGATCCAGGCCGGCGGGCTGGAGGTGCAGACGATGCACACGCCCGGGCACACCAAGGGCATGGTCGCGTTCGTCGCCGACGGCGACGTCTTCACCGGGGACACGCTGTTCAAGGGCTCGGTCGGTGGCGTGCGCGCGCCCGAGAGCACGAGCTACGAGGACCTGAAGAGCTCGATCATGGACGGGCTCATGAGCCTCGACCACGGACTGCAGGTCCGCCCCGGCCATACCGACCCGACGACGATCGGCGACGAGTGGGAGAGCAACCCGTTCATCCGCCTGTGGCGCGGGCTGGACTCCGAGGGCGACGAGCCGTGCACGGTCTTCGGGGACCAGGAGGCCACGCTGATCCTCCTCGGCCCGGACTACGACGGCGGGCACAAGGCGTGGGTGCGCTGGCCCGACGGCCGCGACGACATCGTGCCGGGCTCGCAGGTCAAGCGCACCGCGTAGCATCAGGCGCGGCTTGGCCCGCGAGAAGGACCCCATCCCGACCTCCCGCCTGCGGCGGCTCTCGACCATCGGGCGGCTGGCGGCGGGGCAGGCGGCCAAGCAGGCCGGGACCCGCGCGGCGAACGTCGCGCGGTCCGACGAGAAGTCGAGCGCGGCGCTGGAGCGCCGCCAGATCGAGGCCGCCGAGCAGATCGTCGCGGTGCTCGGGACGATGAAGGGCGCCGCGATGAAGATCGGGCAGGTCCTGTCGTTCCTCGACGTCGGCCTGGTGCCCGAGGCCTACCGCGAGGACTTCCAGGCCAAGCTCGCCGAGCTGCGCGACGCCGCGCCGAAGGTCTCGTTCAAGGACATGAAGAGGGTCCTCGAGGGCGAGTACGACGAACGCCTGGACCACGTCTTCGAGACGTTCGACCCGGTGCCGATCGCCGCCGCGTCGATCGGCCAGGTCTACAAGGCGACGCTCGAGGACGGGCGGCACGTGGCGGTCAAGGTCCAGTACCCGGGCGTGGCCGCGGCGGTCCGCGCCGACATGCAGAACCTGGGCGTGATCCTCCGGCTGCTCAAGAGCGTCTTCCCCGGCCTCGACGTGCAGGCGATGGGCGAGGAGATCCGCGAGCGCATCCACGAGGAGCTCGACTACGAGCTCGAGGCGTCCAACCAGAAGACGCTCGCGCGCATCTTCCGCGGCCACCCGTTCATCGTGATCCCCGACGTCGTCACGTCGCTCTCCCACGAGAAGGTCGTGGTGAGCGAGTTCGTCGACGGCCGCGGGTTCGAGGAGCTCAAGCAGCTCCCACAGGCCGAGCGCGACCGCATCGGCGAGATCATCTACCGCTTCTACTACGGGTCGATGTACCGCCACCGGCAGTTCAGCGGCGACCCGCATCCCGGCAACTCGCTGCTGCTCGACGACGGGCGCATGGCCTTCATCGACTTCGGCCTGTTCAAGCGGATCGACAAGGAGGTCGCCGAGCGCGAGCTGCGCATCGGGCGGGCCGGGATCGAGGGCGACGCCGACGGGCTGCTGGACGCGCTGGTGGAGGCGGGCTTCATCACGCGGCGCGACGGCGCGAACCCGGAGAAGCTCCTGGCCCAGTTCCGCGACCTCACGTGGTGGTACACAGAGGACGAGGACGTCGAGCTGACGCCGGAGATCGCGACGCAGGTGATGATCGACATGAGCGATCCGCGGTCGCAGTGGTACGGGCAGATGCGCCACGAGAGCGTCCCCGCCGACCACCTGTTCGGCCGGCGCCTGGAGGGCCTCACGCTGGCCGTCCTCTCGCAGCTGCGCGCGCGCAACAACTGGCACCGGATCGCGCGCGAGTGGATCTACGGCGAGGCGCCGGTGACCGAGCTCGGCCGCCAGGAGGCCGACTTCTACCGCGAGCGCGCCGGCTCGCTCGCCTAGAGCTCCTGGACCTGGAAGAGCGAGGTCGTGCCCGGGCGGCCGCTGGGGAGGCCGGCCGTGATGCCGACGCGCTCGCCCTTCTTGCACCAGCCCAGCTCGACGACACGGCGCGCGGCCTCGCCGATCAGCTCCTCCGTCACCTCGAAGCGGCGCATCGACGCCGCCTGCACGCCCCACATCAGCCCGCAGCGGCGGACGGTCTCGCGGCCGGGGGAGAGCACGTAGATCGGGACGTCCGGGCGGTGCGCGGAGATGAGCCGCGCGCTGCGGCCGGACAGCGTCGGGATCACGAGCGCGCTGAGCCCCAGCTCGCGCGCGGCCTCGCAGGCGCTGTGGGCGATCGTGTACGCCGGGTCGCGGTCGTCGCGGCGCACGCGCTCCTCGATCCAGCGGTCGAAGGGGAGGATCTTCTCGGCCTGCAGCGCGATCGCGGCCATCATCTCGATCGTCCCGACGACGTGGGCCCCGACCGCCGTCTCCTGAGAGAGCATCACGGCGTCGGTCCCGTCGAGGATCGCGTTGGCCACGTCGGCGACCTCGGCGCGCGTCGGGCGCGACGAGGTGACCATCGAGTCGAGCATCTGCGTCGCGGTGATCGCCGGGCGCGCCATGCGGCCCGCCAGCGCGAGGAGCTTCTTCTGCACGATCGGGACCTCCTCGATCGGCAGCTCGATCCCGAGGTCGCCGCGGGCGACCATGATGCAGTCCGACGCCTTGACGATCTCCTCGGCGCGTTCGACGGCCTGCGGCTTCTCGAACTTCGAGATCAGCGGGACGCGCGTGTGCTGGCGGACGTGCTCGACGTCCTCGGGGCGCCGGACGAACGAGATGGCGACCATGTCGACGCCCATCTTCAGCCCGGCCTCGAGGTGCTTGATGTCCTCTTCGGGGACGGCCGGCAGCGCGTCGGCCTCGGCGGGGATGTTGACGCCCTGACGCGAGGCGACGGTGCCGCCGATCTCCACGCGCGCGTCGACCTCGCGCTCGCCGACGCGGACGGCCTGCGCCCGCAGCCGGACCGACCCGTCGGCCAGGTAGATGACCTCGCCGTCGCTGACCGCCTCGGGCAGCCCGCCCCAGGAGATCGTCATGTGTTGCGCGTCGCCGAGGTGGCCGTCGTCCTCGCCGCAGCGGAACGTCACGACCTCGCCCGCCTTCAGCTCGACGAGGTCGTCCTTCAGCCGGCCGATGCGCAGCTTGGGCCCGGGCAGGTCCTGGAGGATCGCCACCGGCCTCCCGGCGCGGTTCGACGCCTCCCTGACCCACTCGGCCGTCTGCGCGTGCTGCTCGTGCGTGCCGTGCGAGAAGTTCAGCCGCGCGACGTCCATCCCGGCCCGGACCATCTCGGTCAGCACCTCGCGGTCGCGGGAGGCGGGGCCGATCGTCGCGACGATCTTGGTGCGGCGCACGGGCGGGACGCTAGCGGCTCGACCGGGCGCGCTCGTTAAGCAGCTACGCCCCGGCGAGCGGGGGGCTCGTCGGGGCGCAGGTGCAGCGGTCGCCTGACATATCTGGGAAGGGGTTCCAGTGTCTCGGCATCCGGGTCGTCGGCAGGCGGAGCGAGAACTTGAAGGGCAATCTTGAGACGGCTGGACGGACGTTCGAGTCGAGCGCTCGTCAAGCCGCCCCGAACCTGAGCGAACCTACGCAGCCGCTCCCCTTCGCTGATCACTCATGAAGCGTTGACTCCACGTCAATGTTCTGAGAGGGTCGGATGCCCGGAGTGATCCAACGGGAGGAGGCAGGTCATGCCACGACTGAGCCCGACGCGCAAGGCTGTGGAGGTCGCCGTGCGCAAGGACGCCGGCTTCGACAACCTCGCGGAGGCCCTGAAGCGGATCGGCGGCGAGGTCGGCTGCGGGAGCTGCGGCCTCCTCGGCTTCGACGTGCTGCTTCGCGGCGAGGACATCCTCAGCGGACGGCCGATCGCGGCGGGGAAGCTCAAGGGGATCCAGCCGGCGCTGGACGGCATCGACGGTCTCGCGGATGTCCGCATCCGCTGAGCCGGGCGTCCGCACCGGCATCGGCACGACCTTCGAGGGGCACGACGCGCGCGGGCTCGCGCGCGTCCTGCCGCTCGTCGACTACGTCGAGGTCACGCCGGACGCGATCGCGCGCCGCGACACGGGGCGCGCGCGGATCGACCGTCGGAAGCTGGCGCTTCTGCACGCCGTCGCGAGTGAGACGACCGTCGTGGTGCACGGGGTCGGGCTGTCCATCGGCAGCCACGACGGCTGGTCGGACGAGTACCTCGGGCTGCTCGACGAGATCGTGGGCGCCGTCGAGGTCGCCTGGCACAGCGAGCACCTCGCGTACACGCGCGTCGACGGCCGCTTCCTCGGCACGATGCTCGCGCTCCCGCCCACGGAGGAGGCGCTCGACCTCGTCGCCGAGCGCGTGACGGCGATCCGCGAGCGCTATCCGCTTCCGTTCCTGCTCGAGAACATCGTCCAGCTCGTGCCGGAGGCGCCGGGCGCCTACAGCGACGCCGGCTTCCTCAACGCCCTCTGCGGGCGGACCGGGTGCGGCGTGCTGCTCGACGTCTACAACCTCGAGTGCGACGCCCACAACCGCGGCTTCGACATCCCCGCGTTCCTCGACGAGCTCGATCTCTCCCACGTCGGCGAGCTGCACGTCGCGTGCGGGGTGGAGGAGCGCGGGCTGATGCTCGACGTCCATTCGCGCGTCCCGCGCGCCTCGACGCTGGACCTCGCCGCCGAGGTCGTCGCGCGGGCGCCGAACGTGCGCGGCGTGACGTACGAGCTGCTGCCGGAGGCCGTTCCCACCCTGGGCGACGACGTCGTCGCAGGCGAGCTGGTGCGCCTGCGCGAGCGGCTCGCCGCGGCGTGACGCTCGCCGAGCGACAGCGGCGGCTCGCGGCGCTCCTCGCCGGAGAGGCGGACGCGGCCGGCGAGGACGCGCACCTGCGCGCGCTGGCCGGGTCGGAGGAGCTGGCCGTCCTGCGCTGGTCGGTCACGTCGTGGCGCGTGCTGAACGTCGAGCGCCGCTGCCCGCTGATCGCGGCCCTGCTGCGCCTGGAGGGGCGGCTGGAGCCGGCGGTCGAGCGCTTCGCCGCGGATCAGGAGGCGTCGGCCTTCCGGGACGAGCTCGGCCCGGCATTTCTGCGGTTCGTGGCCGTGGCCGACCCCGACCCGCTGGCCCGCGCGCTCGCGGCGCTCGAGGCGGCGCTCATCCGGCGCCTCGCGGGGACCGACGGGGAGGACGTCGAGATCCCGTGGCCGCAGGACCCGCGTCCCGTGCTCGCGGCGCTGGTCGCCGGGCGCCGGCCGGCCCGTGGCGGCGGGCCGTGCACGGCGATCGTCGACGGCGCCCCGCCCTCGGGCTTCCGCGTCAGCTGAAGCGCCCGCCCTCCTGCACGGCCTCGCCGTCGGCGGTGATGCGCCCGCCTCGGCGCAGGTCGCAGATGAGGTCCCAGTGCAGCGCGGACTCGTTCTTGCCTCCTGTCTCCGGGTACGAGCGGCCGAGCGCGAGGTGGACGGTCCCGCCGATCTTCTCGTCGAAGAGGATCGTGCCGCTCGGGCGGGTGATGCCGAAGTTCGTGCCGATGCCGAGCTCGCCGAGGCGGCGGGCGCCGGCGTCGGTGTTCAGCGCGTGCTGGAGGTAGGCGTCGCCCGTCTGCGCGCGGGCGGCGACGACCTCGCCGTCCTTGAACGTGACCTCGACGTCGCGGACCTCGACCCCCGCGGGGCTGCTCGGGACGTCGAAGCGGATCGTGCCGTTGGCGCTCGTCTCGTGCGGGCCGGTGAAGACCTCGCCGCTCGGCATGTTGCGCCGGCCGTCGCTGTTGACCCACGTGCGGCCCTTGACCTCCAGCGTCAGGTCGGTGCCCTCGGCCTCGATGCGGACCGTGCGCGCCTTCGACAGCCGGTCGACGAGGCCGGCCTGGAACGTGCGCAGCCCGCCCCACGCGGCGACCGGATCGGGCTGGTCGAGGAAGAGCGCGGCGCGGACGAACGCCTCGTAGCCGGCCAGCGCCATCCCCGCCTCCTGCGCGAGCGCGTCCGTCGGCCAGATGGTCAGGCACCAGCGGCGCTTGAGCGCCTCCTTGCGGATGGGCGCGCGGCCGACCGCGGCGCGCGCGAGGCGCTCGGGGTCGATGCCGACGAGCGCGCGCGTGTTCTCGGGCGCCTGGATCGCGAGCGAGGCGTGCGCCTTGCGCGCCTCCTCGTACGCGAGCGGGGCGTAGCGGTCGAGGTGCGAGTCCTTCGCGTGCTCGAAGTAGCCGCGCGCCTGGCCCGGGAGCTCGACGCGCAGCAGCGGCCACGCCTCGCGCTCCAGGATCTCGCGCTGGAGCTCGAGGAGGAGCGGCGCGGCGAGGGTGCTCGAGCGCACGACGATCTGCTGGTCGTCTGCGACCTCGAGGCAGTAGCCGGCGAGGAGGCGCGCGAAGGCGGAGGGGTCGATCATCGGCGGCGCCGCCGGGACGCGCGCGCTTCGCGCGGCGCGGTCGCGGTCACGTGGCGAGCGCCGCCAGCGGCTCTTCTGGATCGGCGCCGAGCTCCTCCGCGAGGGCGCGCACGAGGCGCTCCTGCGGCTCCAGCTCCGCGCCGTCACCCATGACCCCGATCCGCCAGATCCGCCCCGCAAGCGGTCCGGCTCCCGCGGCGATCTCGATGCCGTGCTCGCTCAGCAGCCGCTTGCGCACACCGTCCACGTCGGTGCCCTCCGGCGGCGTGACGGCCATCAGCGGGTGGAGCTGCTCGCCGTCGCGCGCGAGCCGCCGGCAGCCGAGGGCCTCGAGCGCGCGCCGCAGCCGCTCGTGCGCGTGCGCGTGGCGCTCCCACCGCGCCTCGAGCCCCTCCTCGTCGACGATCTCCAGCGCCTCGGCGAGGGCGTAGACCATGTTGATGGGCGCGGTGTGGTGGTAGGCCCGGCCGCCGTCGCCGTCCCAATATCCGAGGACGAGGCTCAGGTCGAAGTACCACGAGCGCACCGCGGAGGAGCGCCCCTCGAGCTTCGCCAGCGCGCGGTCGCCCGCGGTGAACGGCGCGAGCCCCGGCGGGCAGTTCAGGCACTTCTGCGTCCCGCTGAACGCGGCGTCGACGAGCGACGCGTCGAGATCGAGCGGCTGGCCGGCGAGCGACGTGACGCAGTCGACGAGGAGGAGCGCGTCGACCGAGCGGCACGCCTCGCCGAGGCCGTCGAGCGGCTGGCAGACGCCGGTCGAGGTCTCGCCGTGCACGACGAACAACGCGTCCGCTCCGCCGTCGAGCGCCGCGATCAGGTCCTCGGGCGCGATCGCCCGCCCCCACTCGGCCTCGACGCGCACGACCTCGGCGCCGCTGCGCGCCAGCTCGTCGGCCATCCGCTCCCCGAACAGCCCGCACACGCCGCAGACCACCCGGTCGCCGGGCTCGACGAAGTTCGCGACCATCGCGTCCATCCCGGCGCTGCCCGTCCCGCTGATCGGGAGCGTCGCGCGGTTCGACGTGCGGAACGTGGCGCGCAGCAGCGAGGCGACCTCCTCCATCAGCGTCGCGAACGCCGGGTCGAGGTGGCCGACCGTCGGCCGGGCCATCGCCTCGAGCACACGCTGGGGCACCGGCGACGGGCCGGAGCCGAGCAGCAGGCGATCTACAGGGGGTGCATCCCGCATCGCACGAACCATGGCAGCCGCGCGAGCGGCGCGTCGGCTGAGACCGTCCGCCCGCCGGCCAGCCGCTTGCCGTCGCCCTCGCGCTGCCAGCAGCCGCGCGGCAGCACGACGCGGCGCTTCGTGGCCCCCCGCGTCACGACCGGCGCGACGAGCAGGTCGTCGCCCAGCAGCCACTCGTCGTCGGCCCGCGGCGACCTCGCGAGCGACGGCTCGACGAGCCACAGCGGGCGCATCGGCGGGACGCCGGTGCGCAGCCCCTCCTCCCACAGCCGCCGCACGAGCGGCCGCGCGCGGTCGTGCAGCGCCGCGAGCTCGCGGTAGAGCTGGAGCGTCTCGGCGTCGAAGTCCCACGGCATCCGCGTCCCGCTGAGCGCGCTGTTGTGGACGCGGAAGAACGGCATGAACGCCGACGCCTGCGCCCAGCGGACGAACAGCTCCTTCGACGTCGGCGGCTGGTTGAGGTGGCCGAAGCGGTAGTCCGCGTAGCCGCCGATGTCGGTCGTGAACCCCCACGCGCCGCCGATCGCGCGGTTGAGCATGTCGGGGACGATCGACGGCAGGCCCGTGTCTTTCGAGAAATCGTCGGTCTCGTCGCCGGGGAACGTGCCGAGCTCGTATGCGGCGCTGCCCGGCCGCCCGGTGTAGCCAGAGCGCGAGAAGAACCACGGCTCGCGGTCCGGGTGCTGCGCGCGGAACGCGTCGATCGTCTCGCGCGCCGCGCTGCTGGAGGACGGGGTAGCGGTTGCGCATCGTCGCGCCCGTCGAGCCGTCGGCGAAGACCATGTCGCCCAGGACGTCCTCGCCGAAGTCGCTCATGAAGCCCTCGGCCCCGAGCTCGAGCATCTCCCGGATGCGGCCCTGCCACCACCCGAGCGCCTCGGGGTTCGTGAAGTCGACGACGGCCGATCGCGCCGCGAGGAACGTCGACCCGTAGAAGTACGGCGAGCCGTCCGCGTGCCGGGCCACGTAGCCGCGGCCGACCGCGTCGTCGAAGACGCCCGGCGGGTCGGTCGCCGCGCCGTCGTTGGAGACGAACGAGCGGATGTAGAGGACGGGCCTGATCCCCCGCGAGCGCAGCCGTTCGATGATCTCGGTCAGCGCCTCGCGCCGCAGGATCGCCCAGCCCTCGAAGGCGTAGCCGGAGATCGTCAGGTTCTCGCGCTCGATGCGGTCGAGGTCGGCGCGGATCGCCTCCTCGTAGCTCTCGGGCGTCGTCGTCTGCGGGCGGGTCGCGCGCCACAGGATCTGGCCGGTGCTCCACTCCGGCGGCAGCGCGTGCCTCCCCGTGATCGCGCTCAGCGAGCCCATGGCCCGCTGCGGCGCGACGACCAGGCGCAGGCGGCCCGGCGCCGTCACCCGCCACGCGCCGCGGCGGTCGGACGCCATGCGGAAGCTCGCCCGCTCGTCCTGGTCGAGCAGCACGCCGTAGCCGCGCGACGAGAGGAACTCGGGCTGGACGTAGTAGTAGGCGGGCCGCGGGTCGGGATAGTTGTAGCCCGAGACGGCCGTCTGGATCTGCCGCCCGCGCGCGTTCGTCGACTCGCGGTAGCCGCCGAAGCCGTGGAACGCCTCGCGGCGCGAGGAGCGGAAGGCCATGGCGACGGCCGGCGCGCCGCTCGCCTCGATCGCGAACGTCCCGGCGGCGTCCGGCTGCACCGTCACGGTCAGCGACCCGACGCGCAGGCGCACGCCCTCCCCGTCGCGCCGCACGCCCGTCACCCGCGTCGCCGCCGCCCGCCGCGCCTTCGCGGGCCGCTTGGGGTTCGGGTCGGGCTGGGCCGGCAGGAACGGCTCGCGCAGCTCGGGCTCGAAGCCGCGGACGGCGACGAGCGGCGCGTAGAGCGTCCCGCCCGCGCGCGAGACGCCGGGCACGCTCGCGATCACCGCGTTGCCGTCGACGTCCAGCACGCGCAGCGCGAACGGCCTGCGGTCGATCTCGACCCCGCCGGACTGCGAGGTGACCGTGATCCGGCGCGCGTCGACGCTGACCGCCGCGCTCGCGGGTGCCGGCGCCGCCGCGGCGACCAGCAGCGCGGCGAGGACGCACCGCCTCACGGGGCCTCGACGTCCGGGAACCACTCGGCGACGTGCTCGCGCAGCACGCCCCGCACCCACGCCCGCTCGTCGCCGGTGGCCACGCGGAAACGGGCGAGCAGCTCCTTCTGCTTCGTCCACTCGACGCCCTCGACGGTCCAGCTCACCGCGAGCCGCTCGAACAGGAACTCGACGGCGCGGTGCCAGGTGTCCTCGCGCGTCGAGCCGCCGCCGACCAGCGACGCGTACTCGCGCCGCGTCGCCGGCGTCAGCGACCCGCGCAGCACGAGCTCGCGCCCGTCGGACGCGTACGAGCTCGTCGGGGCGGCGACCTTCTCGCGCTGGCGACTGCGCCGCCCCACGACCTACTCGTCCGCCGCCCGCTCCAGACGCGCGCGGACGTCGCCGGTCAGCGCCTTCGCGTGCCCGGGGTGGCAGGCCAGCGGATCGAGCGACGCCAGCCGACGCAGCGACGCGCGCGCCTGCTCGTGGTCCCAGTTGTAGCCCGCCATCGGCAGGTGTGGCTCGCTGTCGCGGCCCCACATGTCGATGACGTAGAAGACGTCCGACGTCAGCGCGACGCGGTCGCGCTCGCGCCACAGCGCGATCAGCCCCGGGGCGTGGCCGGGCAGGTGCACGACCTTGAAGCCCGCGACGTCGTCGCCCTCGCTCACGGTGCCGGCGATCTTCACCGGCCCGCCGTCCCACGCCCTCGCGTGGAAGACCTTGTGCAGCTGCTTCTGGGGGAAGCGCAGGAAGGAGAGCGACTCGTCCCAGTAGCGCCAGCCGCCGGAGCCCTCGGCGTCGACGACCTCGTCGGGATGGCACAGCACCGGCACGTCGAACGACGGCGCGGTGCCGCGGTGGTCGGTGTGGCCGTGGCCGAGCACGATCCGCGTGAGCCCGCCGAGCTGCGCGGCGGCGGCCGCCACCGCGTTCACCATGGTCTTGGCGCCGGCGTCGAACATCAGGACGCCGTCGCCGTCGCGCACGAAGTACACGTTGCACTTGCCGGGCTCGCCCTGGACCTTCCAGACGCCGTCGGCGACCTCCTCGGGCGCGCCGTGCGGTGCGACGAGCTTCCTGGCCACCTTCGTCCGCGCGTTGAACGCCTTGGTCATCCGCTGCTCGACCGGCGAGTCGAGCGGCGGCATCAACCCGAGCTTGCGGGCGATCGTCATGTTGTCCGTGTAGGCGTCGTTGCGGACGATCCGGCCGTCGCGGAACGTGAGGACGTCGACGCCGGTCAGCTCGAGCGGCGCGCCGGTGGGGTCGATGCCGTTGAACTGGCCGGGGCCGGCGAACGTCCCGCGCAGCTTCCAGTGGACCGCCACCTTGTCGCCCTCGCCGAGGACGTCCAGCACCTCCATGCGCAGGTCCGGGAACGCGCCGTTCATCCCGTCGAAGAAGGCGACCACCTCGGGCTTGCCCGCGTTCTCGAGCACGCCGAGGATCTCGACCTCCGCGTCGTCGGCGTACCAGGTGCGCTGGGCCTGCGTGTCGCGTCCGATCGACAGGAAGTACTCCCGCGCCAGCTCCGCGGCGCTCTGGGACGTGGAGGTGGTGGCCATGGGGGGAACGCTAGCTTCAATGCGTGGCCGAGGCGCAGAGAAGACGCGAGGTCGGGCGGGGCGAGCGCGTGCTGCCCGGCGTCTGGCGCCTGCGCCTGCCATTGCCGTGGCCGGGCGTCCCGCACTGCAACGCGTGGGCGATCGCCGCCGGGGACGGGATCGTCCTCGTCGACACCGGCATGCACGAGCCCGGGTCGATGGGCCATCTGGAGCGCGCGCTCGACCAGGTGGGGCTGAAGCTCGAGCACGTGCGCCTGCTCGTCTGCACCCACGCGCACTCCGACCACTACGGCGAGGCCGCCACCATCGTCGAGCGGACCGGCTGCGAGCTGTGGATCCACCCGAAGTACGAGCACGTGCGGCTCGCGGCGACCGACTACGACGCCGCGCTGGAGCGGCGGATCGAGATCGCACTGCAGAGCGGCGTCCCGCGCGAGCCGCTGGAGGCCTACCGCGAGTCCCAGCGCGGCCGCGGGATCGGGATCGCCGGGCTCGTCCCCCCGGATCGCGAGCTGGTGCCGGGCGTCGTCGTCGACACCGACCTCGGCGAGTGGACGGTGCACGAGACCCCCGGCCACGCGCCGTCGCACGTCTGCCTCTTCCAGCCCGAGCGCCGCCTGCTCATCTCCGGCGACCACCTGCTCGGGCGGGTCTCGCTCTACTACGACTTCGGCCACACGCCGGACCCGGCCGGCGAGTTCCTGCGGTCGCTCGACGTGGTCGACGCGCTCGACGCGCGGCTGTGCCTGCCCGGCCACGGGCGGACGTTCACCGACGTGCGCGCGCACGTGGAGGCCAACCGCGCGGCGGTGCGCGAGCGGCTGGACCGCGTGCGCGAGGTCGTGGGGAACGGGTCCGGCCCGCTCACCGCATACGAGGCGGTCCCGCTCGTCTACGGCCAGCCGGTGACGCCGATGACGGCGAACTGGTGGCTGTCCGAGACGCTCGCCTACCTGACGCACCTGGAGCGCGAGGGGCTCGCAACGCGCATCCCGGGCCAGCCGGAACGCTGGACTACCCTCTGAGCGATGCGGATCGACGAGCTGCTGAGCGCGAGCGACGAGCCCGTCTTCTCGTTCGAGTTCTTCCCGCCGAAGACGCCCGAGGGCGAGGCGAACCTGTACGCCGCGCTGCAGGAGCTGCGGCGGCTGGAGCCCGCGTACGTCTCGGTCACGTACGGGGCGGGCGGCTCGACGCGGTCGCGGACGATCGAGATCGTCAAGCGCATCCACGAGGAGTACGGGCTCGAGGCGATGGCGCACTTCACGTGCGTCGGCGCGACGGTGGACGAGCTGCGCTCGACGCTCGACGAGATGCGCGCGGCCGGGATCGAGAACGTGCTCGCGCTGCGCGGCGACCCGCCGCCCGGGCAGGACGAGTGGACGAAGACCGAGGGCGGGCTCGAGTACTCGCGCGAGCTCGTCGAGCTGATCGGCTCGGAGTACCCGCAGTTCGCGATCGGCGGGGCGTGCTTCCCCGAGACGCACATCCACGCCGCCGGGCCGGAGGAGGACCTCGGCTACCTGAAGGACAAGGTCGACGCCGGCGCGCGCTTCCTCATCACGCAGCTCTTCTTCGACAACGCCGTGTACTTCGACTTCGTGGCGCGCGCGCGGGCGATCGGGATCGACGTGCCGATCGTGCCGGGCGTGATGCCGGTGCAGGACGTCGGGCAGATCAAGCGCATCACATCGCTGTGCGGATCGGACATCCCGGCGGGGCTGCGCGCGGCGCTCGAGGCGCGCGGCGATCAGCCGGAGGCGACGCGCGACCTCGGCGTCGCCTTCGCGACGCTGCAGTGCGCCGAGCTGCTGCGCGGGGGCGCCCCCGGCATCCACTTCTACACCCTGAACCGCTCGCCGGCGACGCGCGCGATCCTCAGCGCGCTGCGGCTCATGCGGCCGTGGGACGAGCGCTCCGGGCTCGGCGAGACCAGCCTCGCCGTCGGGTGATCGCGCCCGGCGACCACGCTGCGGTGGTCGGCGCGCTCGAGGCCAACCAGCAGGCGCTGTTCCGCGCGATCGCCGACTGGGGCGGCGCCGAGGTCCAGGACGACCACGAGCTGCTGTGGCTCGTGACCGGCGTGCCCGCGGCGCCCTTCAACGGCGTCATGCGGGCGACCCTGGCGCCGGCGCGCGTCGACGACGCGATCGCCTCCGTGAGCGCGACGCTGGACTCGCGGGGCACGCCGTGGTCGTGGTACGTCGGGCCGGCGTCGCAGCCGGCCGACCTCGGCGACCGGCTCGTGTCGGCGGGCTTCGACGTGCTCGTGACGATGCCGGGGATGGCGGCGCCGCTGCCCGACACGCCCTCCGCCGCCGACGCCCCCGCCGGCGGCTCGCCGCTGCGGTTCGAGCAGGTCCGCGAGGAGCCGAGCCTCGAGGCGTTCGGCACGCTGATGGGCCTGGCCTTCGAGCTGCCGCCGGCGGTCATCGAGCCGATCCTCCGCGTGCTGGGCGTCGCCGCGCGGCCGGACCAGCCCGAGATGCGCAACTTCCTCGCGCTCGAGGACGGGACGCCGGTGGCCTGCGGCTCGCTCGTGATCGCCGCCGGGGTGGCGGGCCTCTACAACATCGGCGTGCTGCCGGACCGCCAGGGGCAGGGGCTCGGGACGGCGATGACCGCCGCGCTGACGGCCGAGGCTCGCGCGGCAGGCGCGGAGACGGGCGTGCTGTGGTCGAGCGCGGCGGACACGGGGTGCTACGAGCGCCTCGGGTTCGAGGAGCGCTGCCTGCTGACCCTGTACTCGCGCGCGGCCGGCTAGCTTCGCGCGGCGGTCTGGCCGCAGGCGCGGAGTGCCTGGGCCACCGCGTTGGCCGCGCTCGGCTCCCACCGGCCGGACTCGACGAGGTCGTCGAGCAGGTCGAGGGCGGCGTCGCGGCGCTCCAGCGCGTCGTTCTCGTTGAAGAGCAGCGCGTCGGCGGCGTCGACGAGCTGCTCGCGCTCCTGGCGGTGCAGGACGGCCGGGCCGCGGGCGTCGAGCAGCTCCCGCAGCCGGGTGTGGGCGCGGCCGCGGCGGGCGAGGTCCTCGGAGGTGGGGTCGAACATTGCCCGGAAAGGATGCTCGGCCGACCGGCGGACTAAACGCGCCCGGACAGGTGGCTGACCTCTTGCGGCGGTGGCTCGATGTCGAGCCCCTCGACGACGCGCGGCATGCCGCCGGACTCGTAGCGGACGTCGATCGAGTCGTTCTGGCGGTAGGTCCCGATGCCCCAGGCGCCGAGGAACCAGCGCCAGAGGCCGAGCCGGCCCTCCTTCTTCAGCTCGCGGTCGAAGACGAGGACGCGCCCCTCGACGCGGTAGTCGGTCCCGGCGCGCTGGGGCACGCCGTTGACGAAGACCTCGAACTGCGCGGGCACGTGCTTGGGCAGCGGCACGCGCGAGCTAGCCACGGATCGCCTCGGCGAACTCGTCGACGTCCTCCTGCGTCGTGTCCCACGAGCACATCCAGCGCACCTCGCCGGTCGCCTCGTCCCAGGTGTAGAAGAACCACTCCTCGCGCAGGTCCTCGGCGCGGCCGGGGGGCAGGATCGCGAAGACGGCGTTGGCGTCGACCGGCTGGGTGATGGTGACCGCGTCGCGGACGCCCTCGGCCAGCCGGGCGGCCATCGCGTTGGCGTGGCTGGCGGCGTCGCGCCAGCGCTCGCCCTCGAGCAGCGCGTCGAACTGGGCGGCGACGAAGCGCATCTTCGAGGCGAGCTGCATCGACTGCTTGCGCAGGTACGTCGCGGCCTCTCCGAGCTCGGGGCGACGCAGGACGACCGCCTCGCCGAAGATCAGCCCCGCCTTCGTGCCGCCGAAGGAGATGGCGTCCGCCTCGCCGGCGGCCTCGGCGAGCGAGACGTCGAGCGCGGCGGCCGCGTTCGTCAGCCGCGCGCCGTCGACGTGCAGCAGGAGGCCGAGGTGGTGCGCCTGGTCGGCGAGCGCCCTGACCTCCTCGCGCGAGTAGACCGTGCCGAGCTCGCTGCTCTGCGTGATGGAGACGACGCGCGGCTGCACCGCGTGCTCGTCGCCGAAGCGGACAAGGCGGGGCTCGACCAGCTCGGGCGTGAGCTTGCCGTCGGGCGTCGGGACGGTGAGGAGCTTCAGGCCGCCGACCTGCTCGGGCGCGCCGCCCTCGTCGACGTTGAGGTGGGCGGTGGCGGCGCAGACGACGCCTTCCCACGGGCGGCACATGGCGCGCAGGGAGACGACGTTGGCGCCCGTGCCGTTGAAGACGAAGAACGTCTGCGCGTCCTCGCCGAAGAGCTCGGCGAAGCGCGCCGCGACGCGCGCGGTCAGGTCGTCGTGGCCGTAGGACGGGGCGTGGCCGTGGTTGGCCGCGGCGATCGCCTCGAGCACCTCGGGGAGGACGCCGGCGTGGTTGTCGCTGCCGAATCCGCGCGGGTGCGTCTTCATCCGTGCAGCGAGACGCGCTGGCCGTTCATCGCGGCGGCGGCGTCCGACACCAGCCACGCGATCGCGTCGGCCATGTGGCGCGCGTCGGTGAAGGTGGCGTACGCCTTGTCGGGATTCTTCTCGCGCATCTCCGGGGTCACGATCGCGTTCACGACGAGGATGTTCGCACCCCCGCGCGTCTCGGACAGCTCGTCGGCGTAGGCGAGGGTCCACGCCTCGGCGGCCGCCTTGGCCGCGGCGTAGGACGCGTTCGTGCTCGTCGGCGCCTGGGCCTGGAGCGAGGAGACGAGCACGAACCGGCCCTTGTCGCCGGCGCGCTTCAGCGCGGGATCGAAGGCGCGCGTCGTGTGCTGGACGGTCCGGATGAGGAGGTCGTGCAGGAGCGCCCAGTCGGCGAGGTCGCACTCCGGCAGCGGAGTGCCGCCGCGCCAGCCGCCGACGAGGTGGACGACCCCGGTGACGTCGTCGAGCGACGCCGCCCACGCCTTCGTCGCGTCCTCGTCGAGCAGGTCGACCACCCTCCCGTCCTTCGCACCGACCTCGTCGACCAGCCCGCGGAGCCGCTGCTCGTCGACGTCCGTCAGCGCGAGGTCGTGCCCGGCGGCGGCGAGCGCGCGCGCGACGTACGGCCCGAGGGACCCGCCGGCTCCGGCGACGACGATCATGCCCGCGACCCTAGCGCCGCGCCGCCGCCGGCGGCGCCGCCCACCGGGGCCGCTTCACGCTGCCACCGCCTGCGGCTCGGGCGGCGCCTCCACCGCGCGCCCCTTCACGCCGCCACCGCCTGCGGCTCCGGCGGCGCCGCCCGCGGGGGCCCCTTCACGCCGCCACCGCCTGGGGCTCCGGCGGCGCCTCCAGCTTTCCCTTCAACTGGAGGTAGAACATCGAGAGCGGAAACTCGTCGTCCTTGACCAGGTCGATGAGCGCGCGCGGATCGGACTCGTCCTCGAAGTCGCGCCGGCTCGCCGCCCAGCGCGACGCGGTCGCCGGCGGGACGTAGGTCGCGACGAGGTCGTGCGCCGCGATCCAGTGCGCGACCTTCGAGCGGTCGATGCCGGAGCGGTAGAGCTCCTCGATCGCCGCGCGCAGGGCGAGGACGCCGTCCGCGACGCGGCCCCACTCGATCGTCAGGCGGTTGTCCGTCCAGTGCAGGACGCCGTGCTTGTGCAGGTACGCGAAGAGGAGCTGGCCGCCGAGCCCGTCGTAGTTGCGCACCCGCGACCCCGTGATCGGGAAGCGGAAGAGCCGGTCGAAGAGGATCGCGTACTGGACGTGGCGCGCGATCGGCAGGCTCTCGCGCTCGAGCTCGGCCGCCTCGCCGAACGCCGTGAGGTCGCACCGCAGCTCCTCGAGCGAGTACATCCAGTACGGGCTGCGCTGGCGGATCATGAACGGGTCGAACGGCAGGTCGCCGTGGCTGTGGGCGCGGTCGTGGACGAGGTCCCAGAGCATGTACGCGTCCTGCGACAGCTGCTCGGAGCGCAGCAGGGCCGCGGCGTCGGGCGGCAGGTTCAGGCCGAGCAGCGCGGCCGCGCGCCCGACGCGGTCACGGAACCGCAGCGACTCGCGGTCGCAGAAGATCCCGCCGAAGTTGTTCACCGGCCGGCCGGCGACGCTGACCGTCTCCGGGAACAGGACCGCGCACTCGCTGTCGTAGCCGGCGGTGTGGTCGACGAAGGTCACCGGCACGAACTTCGGGTTGTCGTAGCGCGCGCGCTCGAGGCCGGCGAGCCACTCCGGCCACGGCACGCGCACGATCAGCGCCTCGAACCGCGTGTCGCGCGACGCGTTCTGCAGGTACATCGGGAACACGACGAGGTGCTCGATCCCGTCCGCCCGCTGCTGCTCGGGCCGGAAGAGCTCGAGCGAGCGGGTGAAGTCCGGCTTGCCGAAGCCGCCGTCGCGCCACGCCGCGAGGTCCGCGACGACCGCGCTCAGGTAGTCGCCCTGGTGCGGGAAGTGGCCGCGCAAGCCCTCGACCGCGCCGATCATCCGCGCGACCAGCGGCGCGACCTCCGCGCCGCGGCCGGGCGCGGACCCGTCCGGCTCCTGCGCCGGCCGCACAGCGTCGGTCGCCGCCTTCAGCGTGAGCCAGTGGGGGTCCGCCGCCGCCGGCGAGCCCGCCGGGCCGTGCCGATCCGAGAACGCCCCGCCCGCGACCCAGTACAGGAGGTTCAGCCACAGCGCGCGGTGGTCGAGCTCGTCGAGGCAGTCGTCGCCGAAGAGGTCGGAGTCGCCGAGGACGACGACCCGCCCGGCGCCGTAGCCGGTCACCGCGGCGAGCGCGGCGCCCGGCGCGGACGACGTCGCCGAGGCGCGCGCGATCGCCCGCCCGCCGGAGAGCGTCGTGGTGCGGTAGAAGCACGCGGCGCCGACCCTCGCCGTGACCTCCGTGCCGTCCACGCGCGCGGGCGTGACGTCGGCGAGCACCCACGAGGGCGCCTTGTGGTGGCGCTCGTAGTCGGAGACGACCGCGTTGTCGATCTCGATCCCGAAGCGGGCCACGAGGTCGGCGACGTTGTTGCCGTACTTCGCCTGCTCCTCCTCGGCCAGCACGACGAGGCCGCCGCCCGCCGCGACGAACGCCTCGATCGCGTCCAGCTCGTGCGCCTCGAACCGCGGCGACCCTCCCGGGACCGTCCGCTCCCACGCCGGCTCGGAGGGGTGGGCGATCACGAGCACGTCGGCGGCGGCGAGCGCCGGCGCGTCGAGCGCGCCCGCCACATGCGCCTCGACCGTGAAGTCGCGCTCGCGCAGCGCGCCCGCCGCCCGCGCGTACGACGAGTCGCCCGGGTGCGACGGCTGGATCGCGGCCGCGACCTCGGGGCGGATCGTCCACGCCTGGGAGTGGGCCTCGTCGAAGAGCACGCGCGCGACCTTGGGCATGCAGGAAACGGTACGCCCGCGTGCGGCGGATGTGGTTGCGAATTGTTGCAACAATGTGCCGCTCTGGACCCCATCGACCACAACATCGTTGCGCTGCTGGTGGAAAACGCGCGCAGAAGCTACGACGACATCGGGCAGCGCGTCTCGCTCAGCGCGCCCGCGGTCAAGCGCCGCGTCGATCGCCTGCGGGCGAGCGGCGCGCTGAAGGGCTTCACCGCGGTCGTCGACCACGCCGCGCTCGGCGATCAGACCGAGGCGCTGGTCGAGCTCTTCTACGCGCCCGGGACGCTCCTCGACAGCGTCGCCGACACCCTCCGCGGCCACCCGGAGGTCGTCGAGGCCTGGAGCGTCACCGGAGAGGCCGACGCGATCGCCCGCGTGAGGACCCGCGACAACGCCGACCTGGAGCGCCTGATCATCGACCTCCAGCGCGACGGGCTGGTCGTCCGGACGCGCTCGCAGGTGATCCTCAGCGCGCTCCTCGACCGCAGCCCCGCCTAGCCCGCTCCGACAACTCGCATGCTGCGAGAAACCCGCGTATGACGCGGGTTTCTCACACGATGTGAGAAACCGGGGGCGGGGAGAGGAGCGCGGCCGGAGCGTCGGCGCCGGGTCGTAGGCTTGGCGCGCAAGTGATCGAGTACACCGTCCGCCGCTCCACCCGCGCCCGCAGGGTCCGGGTCGCCGTCGACCCCGACAAGGGCGTCGAGGTCGTGCTCCCCGAGCGGGCGCCGAAGCGCGCCGCCGCCGAGGCGGTCCGTGAGCTCCGCCCGTGGATCGAGCGCCGGCTGGCCGAGGCCGAGGCGGCGCGCGCCGTCGTCGCCGCCCGCCGCGGCACCGTCCCGTACCTCGGCCACGACCTCGCGCTGCACCCCCAGCCCGGCCGCACCCGCGTCCACCGCCGCGGCGACGACCTCTTCGTCCCGGCGGGCGATCCGCGGCCCGCGCTCGAGCGCTGGTACCGCCGCAACGCCGCCAAGGAGATCGAGCCCCGCCTCGACCACGCCGTCCGCGCCCTCGGCACCAGCTACACGACGCTCACGATCCGCAACCAGAAGACCCGCTGGGGCTCGTGCTCGTCGTCGGGCGCGATGAGCTTCAACTGGCGCCTGCTGCTCGCGCCCGAGGACGTCCTCGACTACGTCATCTGGCACGAGGCCTGCCACCTGCTCGTCCTCGACCACTCGCCGCGGTTCTGGTCGCTCGTCGAGCGCCACGTCCCGCACTACGCCGAGCCGCGGCGCTGGCTGCGCCGCCACGGGCAGACGCTGGTCCTGTGAGCAGGATCGCGATCGGCGTCGTCGGCCACGTGGAGTGGGTCGACTTCGCGGTCGTGCCGCGCCTCCCGCACCCCGGCGAGATCCTCCACGCGCGCGAGCACTTCGCCGCGCCCGGCGGCGGGGGAGCGGTGGCTGCCGTCCAGGCACGGCGACTCGCCGGCGAGTGCCTCTTCCTCACCGCCGTCGGCGACGACGACCTCGGCGCCCGCGCCCGCGCCGAGCTCCAGGGCACCTACGGCGTCGAGACGTACGCGGCCACCCGAGAGACGCGGCAGCGCCGCGCCTTCACCTACCTCGACGACAGCCACGAGCGGACGATCACCGTCCTCGGCGAGCGGATCGTCCCGCACGGCGGCGACCCGCTGCCGTGGGAACGCCTGGCCGACTGCGACGCGATCTACTTCACCGGAGGCGACCCCGCCGCGCTCGAGGCCGCGCGGGCGGCGAAGGTCCTCGTCGCCACGCCGCGCGCGATCGACACCCTCGTCGCGGCGAACGTCGAGCTCGATGTCCTTGTCGCGAGCGCGAACGATCCGGGGGAGCGGGTCGCGGAGGGACAGCTCGACCCGCCGCCGCGGCACGTGGTGCTGACCGAGGGCGCGGAGGGGGGCCGCTGGACCGCCGCCGCGGACGGCGCAGGCGCCGCGACCGAGGGCCGCTGGGCCGCCGCGACCCCTCCCGGTCCGCCCGTCGACGCCTACGGCTGCGGCGACACGTTCGCGGTCGCGCTGACGCACGCGCTCGGCAGCGGCGAGTCGCTCGACAGCGCACTAAAAAGAGCCGCGGCCGCCGCGGCGACGTGCCTCACCGGCCGCGGGCCGTACGGCGCGCCGCTCTAGGTCGCCAGCCCGCAGACCACCGTCTTGTCCGACGTGTGGATCTGCGCGAACCACGGCTGCGACGAACGGTCGCGCGGGATCGCGAGCGAGCCGGTCGTCCCGGCCGCCACCGTCCCCAGCGGCTCCTCGAAGAACAGCGTGCTGAAGCGCCGCAGCCGGACCTCGAGCTTGGACGACCCCGCGTGGAACGTCGCGCCGCCGAGCGGCAGCCGCAGGTTGAACGCCGCCTCCGGCACCGCCGGCTCGAGCCGCACGCAGCCGGCGCCCGCCGCCACCACGTTCCCCGGCTGCTTGCCGTCCGCGACCGGGGCCGCAGCGCCCGCCGTCGCCTTCCCCGAGACCGCCGCGACGTTCAGGTTGAGCGTCCGCGCCAGCGCGTGGTCGACGCCGCGCTTGCGCTCCGGCGACTGGTCGCGCAGCTCCTCGGCCGTGTACCCCGGCGACGAGCCGTACCGCTTGATCGCCTCGAACACCGGCCCGGCCTTGATGAAGCCCTGCGTGGGATCGCCGCCGCCGTAGTCGTAGGCGACGTTCTCCGGCCCGGCGATCTCGTAGGCGGTCACCGCGTAGATGCCGCCCTCCGACCACCCGCGCAGGATCTCCCCGCCGCCCTTCACCGCGTTCGCGTTCGCGATCGCGCCGACGAACAGGAACACGGCCACCGCCGCCGCGGCCCGCCCCACGATCGCGTACCGCCGCGCCACCTCCAGCCCGACGAGCGCCACGAACAGCCCGGACGCGTAGAGGTAGCGGTTGGCGTCCGCCTCCACGCCCATGTCCGCGCGCCCCAGCGCCGTGAGCGCCCACATCGTCAGCGGCAGCGAGATGACCGCGACCAGCCGCGCCGTCACCCGCTCCGGATCGAGCAGCTCGCGCACCACGAGCGCGACGAGGCCGCAGAAGATCACCAGCCCGAAGTCGACGCCGTAGCCGGTGATCGCGCCGGCGGAGTCGTCCGCGCCGTCCATCATGTAGCCCGGGATCGCGGGCGCGTTGTGCAGCCGCAGCGAGCTGCCGGTGTGCCACCCCAGCCACCACAGCCCGTAGAAGGCGATCGGCACGCCGACCACCCACAGCCGCCGCCAGTCGCGCCGCCACACGAGCTCGATCACGGCGCCGATCACGAACGGGAAACCGACCGACGACGAGCCGAGCACCACGCCGAGCAGGACCATCGCGATCAGGTCGCCGCGGCGGTCCTCCCGATCCAGCGCGACGAGCGCCCCCATCCCCGCCGCCATCGCCCCGACGAAGTTGACCTGGAACGAGTAGAGGAGGTTGTACCAGGAGGGCGCCATGACGATGAGGCACGCCGCGAGCGCGACCGCGGGCCAGTCGCCCACCCGCCGGCGCGCGTACAGGAAGAGCAACAGCCCGGTCAGCAGGTTCAGGACGACGAGCGCCAGCCGGTAGACCCAGTGCGCGTGCAGCCCGACCGTCTCGAACAGGATCTTGTAGAGCAGCAGGGGGAAGACCTGCAGGTGCTCGTTGTGCGGGCGCAGGAGCGTGTCCGGGTTCCAGTTCCCGCGCTCGAGGATGTACGGCCAGTCGTCGTAGAAGAACGTCGTCCCGCGGCCGGCCCACATGAGCAGCCAGGCGCTCCCCGCCATGATGGCGAGCAGCACGACCCAGGGGAGCCACCGCGCGACGCGCCCGCGCGAGACCGCGGCAGGGGCGCTGAACACAGCACGGGGCGCCGGACGTTCGACGACCGGAGCGCTCACGGGCGCCCATGGTAGAAGGCGCTCAGGTCAGGCCGCGTAGGCGATCAGGGCGCGGCGCAGCGCGTCCACCGCGCTCTCGCCGTCGGCGCGCTCGACCACGTCCTTGCGCACCCACCCGACGTACGCCTCGGCGTCGCCGTTGCCGCGCACGTCGATCCCGCCGTGCACGCCGCGCGGTCCGTGCAGCTCGAGCCGGCCCGCGACCTGGCGGACCGGCTCGTACTCGCGGCCGAGCACGGCGCGCCCGGAGCGCGGCGTCACGTGCGGCACGCGCGCGGCCAGCGCGTCGAGCGCCTCCTCGAGCGTCGCGTGCCGCTCCTTCTCCACCCGCGGGCCCAGGCGCAGGACGAGCTTGTACCGCCGGCGGCGCATGACGCGCCGCATGTTCTCAAGCGGCGGCGATCTCGGCCGTGACGACGCGCGTCCCGCCCTCGACCCGGCCCTCGAGGTGGTCGGAGATCGAGTGGAACAGGCGGTGGGCGGCGACGTTGTCGCCCATCATCGTCGCGGTGAACCGCTTGACCGAGCGCACGCGCGCCTCGTCGGCCAGCCGCCGGCCGATCTCGCGCCCGAGGCCCTGGCCCTGGAACGGGTCGCCGACGACGACCGCCACCTCGGCGGTGTCCGGCAGGTCGCGCAGCCGCACGAAGCGCCCGACGCCGACGATCGCGTCGGGGTCGTCGGCGAGCACGGCGAGGATCGCGACGTGGTCGACGCCGTCGAGCTCGGTGAGGTACCGCAGCTCGCTGCGGCTCAGGCGCGGCTTGGGCGAGAGGAAGCGCTTGTGCTGCGACTCGGGGGACAGCCGCTCGAGCGCAGCCGCCAGCCGCTCCTTGTCGTCGGGGCGGATGTAGCGGAAGCCGACGGTCTCCCCGCTGCTCGGGAGGGTGTAGTGGGTGGGGCGCACGGTCTCATGATGAGACTCGGCCACGGCACTATCTGTGTGCTAGCTCCGCTGGTCGATGGAGACGTAGTCGCGCGTGCGCTGGCCCGTGTAGATCTGGCGCGGCCGCGCGATCTTCTGCTCCTTGTCGACCACGAGCTCGAGCCACTGGGCGATCCACCCGCTCGTGCGCCCGATGGCGAACAGCACCGGGAACATCTCGACCGGCAGCCCCAGCGCCTCGTAGATCAGCCCCGAGTAGAAGTCGACGTTCGGGTAGAGCTTGCGCTCGACGAAGTAATCGTCCTCGAGCGCGATCTTCTCCAGCTCGAGCGCGATCTCGAGCAGCGGGTTCTTGCCCGTGACCTCGAAGACGTCGTCGGCGGCCTGCTTGATGATCTTCGCGCGCGGGTCGTAGTTCTTGTAGACGCGGTGGCCGAAGCCCATCAGGCGCTCGTTGCCGTCCTTCACGCCCTTGATGAAGTCCGGGATGTTCTCCGTCGACTCGATGCGCTTGAGCATCCGCAGCACGGCCTCGTTGGCGCCGCCGTGCAGCGGCCCGTAGAGCGCGGCGACGCCGGCGGCGACCGCCGAGTACGGGTCGACCTGCGTCGAGCCGACCGACCGGACCGCGCTCGTCGACGCGTTCTGCTCGTGGTCGGCGTGGAGGATGAAGAGGACGTCCAGAGCCTTCTCGAGCCGCGGATCGGGCTCGTACTTCAGCTCCGTCATCTTGTACATCATCCCGAGGAAGTTCCCGGCGTACGAGAGGTCGTTGTCGGGATAGACGTACGGCTGGCCCATCGAGTGGCGGAAGGCGAACGCGGCCAGCGTCGGCATCTTCGCGATGAGCCGGATCGTCTGGATGTGCCGGTTGTCCGGGTCCTTGATCTGGTTGGCGTCCGGATAGAACGTCGAGAGCGCGCCGACGGACCCGACGAGCATCCCCATCGGGTGGGCGTCGTAGCGGAAGCCCTCCATGAACTTCTTGACGTTCTCGTGCACGAAGGTGTGGATCGTGATCTCGTCGGTCCACTCCTGGAGCTGCTGGCTGGTCGGCAGCTCGCCGTTGACCAGCAGGTACGCGACCTCGAGGTAGCTCGACTTCTCGGCGAGCTGCTCGATGGGGTAGCCGCGGTACTCGAGGACCCCCCTGTCGCCGTCGATGAAGGTGATCGCGCTGCGCGTCGACGCGGTGTTCGTGTACGCCGGGTCGTACGTCATCAGGCCGAAGTCGTCGTCGTCGACCTTCATCTGGCGGAAGTCCATCGCGCGGACGGTGCCGTCGGTGATCTCGAGCTCGAAGGTCTTGCCCGTGCGGTTGTCGGTGACCGACAGCGTGTCCTTGCCGGACGCCTGCGCGCCGTTGCCGTCGGACTGCTGCTGCTGGGTCTGCGTGTCCGCGCTCATGGACCCTCCCTTACCCCGCTAGGTGGAAATGACGACCATCGCCGCCATGGTCACGACGACCAGGACGACGCCGACCGCGGTGATGGCGCGCGTCGCGCCATCGGACAGGTTGGGCGTGCGGATCCCGATCGTCGAGACGACGACGGCGAACGCCGCGAGCACGATGCCCATGACGATGAACAGGGTCTCGGACTCGGCATGGCTCTCGCCCTCGGTGGCCGCGGCGAGCAAAGAGGCCAGGTTCATGCCCGGGAAGCTACCGGACCGGCCGCTCGGGCTCGCGCTCGCGCGCCTTCGCGGGGGTGCGCGTGCGCGGGGGCGCCGGGAGGACCGGGTCGCCGTGCGGGCCGCGGCGGCGCGGAGCGGCGGGACCGGGCTTGCGCGGGTGCCGCGGGTTGCCGATGCCGCCGTCGCGACCGTCCTCGGCAGCCGGATCGGGCACGGCCTTGATCGCGTACCAGACGATGTAGAGCAGCATCGCCAAAGGGATCTTCAGCGCGAGCATGATCCACAGAAAACCCCAGACCTCTCCGCCCACGCGGGAAAGGCTACCCGCTTTCCCGCGGATCGCTAGCGGCGAAGCTCGACGGGTGCGTCCTCGAAGTGCGTGATCCGCGCCAGCTCCGTCACGCGCGCGTTCACCTCGTCCGCGGTGAGGCGCTGGACACGCTCGGTCCCGAACTCCTCGACGTTGTAGGAGGCGAGCGCGGTGCCGTAGGCCATCGCGCGGCGCAGCAGGGCGTCGTCGACGTCCTCGGCGCCGTGCGCGGCAATGAAGCCCATGAAGCCGCCGGCGAACGAGTCGCCCGCCCCGGTCGGGTCGACGACGGTCTCCAGCGGATAGGCGGGCAGCCCGAAGAAGCCGTCCTTCGTGAAGAGCGCCGCGCCGTACTCGCCCTGCTTGGCGACGACCACGCGCGGGCCCATGGCCATGACGGCGCGCGCGGCCTTGAGCAGGCTGGGCTCGCCGGTGAGCTGCTTGAGCTCGGCGTCGTTGAGCAGGAGCGCGTCGACCGTGCCGATCGTCCTGACGAGCGAGTCGCGCGCGATGTCGATCCACAGGTTCATCGAGTCCATCGCGACGAACCGCGCGCGCTCGCACTGGCGCCGGACCTCGTACTGCAGGTCCGGGACGATGTTCGCAAGGAAGAGGACGTCCGAGTCCTTGGACTCCTGCGACAGCTTCGGCTCGAACGTCTCGAAGACGTTGAGCTGGGTGTCGTGCGTGGTCCGCGAGTTGAGGTCGAAGTGGTACTCGCCGTGCCAGAAGAACGTCTTGCCGCCCTCGACGTGCTCGACGTCGTCGGTGTTCGTGCCGCGGGTGCGCAGGATCTCGTACTCGGCCTCGCCGAAGTCGTCGCCGACCGGGCCGACGACGCGCACGTCGTCGAAGAAGGACGCGGCGAGGGCGAAGTGGGTCGCCGCGCCGCCGAGCATGCGCTCGCGCTCCCCGAACGGGGTCTTGACGCGATCGAAGGCGATGGATCCGACGACGGTGAGGGCCATGGGCGGCGCAGGAGGCTAGCGTCCCGCTCCCGATGAGAGCCGTCCAGATCACCGAGTTCGGCGGGCCCGAGGTGCTCGAGCTCGCCGACGTCCCGCGGCCGGAGCCTGTGGCGGGCGAGGTCCTCGTCCGCGTGACGCGGGCGGGCCTGAACTTCGCCGACACCCACACCCGCGAGAACAAGTACATCGCGCGGCACGACCTCCCGCTGATCCCCGGGACCGAGGTCGCGGGCGTGCGCGAGGACACCGGCGAGCGCGTCGTCGCCCGCCTCCCCGGCAAAGGCGGCTACGCGGAGTACGCGGTCGCGCCGGAGTCGTCGGTCGTCCCGCTCCCCGAGGGGCTCGAGGAGGCAGCCGCGCTCGCGCTGCTGATCCAGGGGACGACGGCCTGGCACCTGTACCGGACCTCGGCGCGGCTGCGCGAGGGCGAGTCGGTCGTCGTGCAGTCCGCGGCGGGCGGGACGGGGTCGCTGTGCGTCCAGCTCGCGAAGGCGTTCGGCGCGGGGCGCGTGATCGCGACGGCCGGCAGCGAGGAGCGGCGCTCGCTGGCGCTCGAGCTCGGCGCGGACGCGGCGACCGACTCCGACCCGGACGGCATGGCCGATCGCCTCCTCGAGGCCAACGAGGGCCAGCCGGTCGACGTCGTGCTCGAGGCGGCCGGGGGCGAGGTGTTCTCGCAGTCGCTGCGGGCGCTCGCGCCGTTCGGCCGGCTCGTCGTCTACGGGATCTCCTCGCGCGAGCAGGTCGAGGTCCGCACCGGGTCGCTGCTCAAGCGCAGCCACGCGGTCGTCGGGTTCTGGATGAACCACCTGACGGACGCGATGTTCGAGGAGGCGCTGGCGGACGTCTTCGCGCGGGCGGCGTCCGGCGAGATCCGCGTGGTGGTCGGCCCGACGTACGCGCTGTCGGACGCGCGTCGGGCGCAGGAGGATCTCGTCGGACGGAAGACGTCGGGCAAGGTCACGCTCGATGTCTCCCGTTGAGCGTCGTCGTCGTCTCGGCGTTTACTGCGGCTGGTGAGGGTGTCGGCAGGTTCGACGTTCGTGGCGGACCCCCATAACGTCACACTCGATGGACGCCGCCGAGGGGTGTGTCGCGTTATGGGGGCTATAGCGCCGCTAACTGCACACTGACGGAGAGTCAGCCCGCGAGTGTCGCGTTATGGGCGCAGTTGAGCGCCACCGACACCTCGCACCCGACACCCTCACCAGCCCAATCGGAGCGGCCGCGTGAAGCGGGGCGATCGGGGCGGAGCGCCACCAGAACGAACGACGCGCTAGGCCGCCGCCGCGCTCGCCGGCCGCTCCTCGGCCAGGAGCCGCGCGAGCTGCGTCCGCGACCGGACGTCGAGCTTGCGGTAGATCGCGCTCAAGTGGTGCTCGATCGTCTTCGGCGACAGGAACAGCGACGCCGCGACCTCGCGGTTCGTCATCCCCTGCGCGACGAGGAGGGCGATCTTCAGCTCCTGCGGCGTCAGCTCGTCGGCGCGCGACGCGTCCGCGCGCGGGCCGGAGGGGCCGCCGGTGGCGGTCAGCTCGGCGCGGCAGCGCTCCGCCCACGGCCGCGCCCCGAGCCGCTCGAACGTGTCGAGCGCCTCTGACAACAGCGGCCGCGCCTCCGCCCGCTGGCGCGCCCGGCGCAGGCGCTCGGCGTAGGCGAGCTGCGTGCGAGCGCGCTCGAACGGCTGGCCGTCGTGCTCGTGCCACTTCAGCGCCTCGCCGAAGTGCGCCGCGAAGCCCTCGTCGGCCAGCAGGCCGCGGCAGCGCGCCGCGGCGGCGAGGGCCCAGGTGCGCTTCGTCCGCTCGGCCTGGCGCACGAACCGCGCCAGGGCCTCGTTCGCCCGCTCCGTCTGCCCGTTGCGCGCCAGCGCCTCGACGTGGTCGGGCGCCCACTGCACGAGCGCGGGCTCGTCCATGTGGAGGCGGTCCGCGACCTCGGTCGCCTCGTCGAGCAGCTCGATCGCCGACTCGACCCGGCCGCCGGCAAGGTCGTCGAAGGCCAGGACCGAGAGCGCGTAGACGCGGATCGCGTCGCCGCCCATCGCGCGGCAGATGTCGAGCGACTGGCGGCCGTTGCGCTGCGCCTCCTCGCTGCGGCCGATCGCGGACTCGACGCGGGCGAGCGCGGTGAGGCTATGGGCCATCAGGCCGAGCTGCCCGGTCTCGCGCGCGAGCTCGACCGACTCCCCGGCGTCGGCCATCGCGGCGGCCCAGCGGCCGACGCGGAACTCGAGGTGCGAGCGGGCGGCCAGGGGATAGATCAACAGGCCGACCGCCGACGCGTCCCGCGCGGCACGCACCAGCCGGTCGAGGATCGTATGCGCGCGATCCCACTGCTCCACCCAGACCGAGCACTGCGCGGCCATACCCACGACCTCCGGCAGCCCCGTCGCGAGCGGGTCGCCCTGGAGCAGGAACGGCAGGCACGGCGCGAGCAGCGCCTCGCCCTCCTCGGTGCGGCCGAGCGCGAGCAGCGTCTCCGCCTCGATCACCGTCGCGAGCAGCTCGACCGGCGGGGCGACCTCGTGCGCGAGCGCCCGCGCCCGCCGCGCGCCCTCGCCGAGCGCGACCATGTCGCCGGTCATCATGTGGGCGACGCTCGCCTCGATCAGCGTCGTCGCGGCCCGCGCACGGTCGCCCTGGGCCTCCAGCCACTCGGCCTCCTCCGTCAGCACCGCGTTCGCCGCCAGCGGCGCGCCGCGGCGCAGCTCGAGGTGTCCGCGCGCCCGGCGCAGGTCGGTCCTGAGGAGGGGATCGCTGGTCAGCGCCAGCCCGTCGTCGAGCAGCGCGAGCGCCTTGTCGAACTGCGCCGCCAGCGTGAAGTCGCCGGCCGCCTCCAGGTCGCGCCGCGCGCGCCGCTCGTCGTCGACGCTCAGCTCCGCCGCCCGGGCGAACGCCGCCGCCGCGGCGCTGTGCCCGCCGCGTTCGCGTGCGTCGCGGCCGGCCGCCTCCAGCGCCGACGCGACGGTCTCGTCGGGCGCCACCGCCGCGTGCGCCATGTGCCAGGCGCGCCGCCGGGCGTCCGGCGCGACCTCGGCGAGCATGTCGTGCACGGCGCGCCGGTCGGGCGCCGAGGCCGCGTGGTACACGGTCGCGCGCAGCAGCGGGTGGCGGAAGTGCATGCGCCCGCCCTCGACGCCGACGACGCCGGCCTCCTCCGCGACGTCCAGGCACGCGCGGTCGATCCCCATCCGCTCCAGCGCCTCGTGCAGGACGTCCACGCGCCCCGTCTGCATAGCCGCCACGACGAGGAGGGCGCGCCGGGTCTCCTCGGGGAGCCGCTCGAGCTGGCGGCGGAAGGCGCCCTCGACGCTCGACCCCGGCGGCAGCGGCGCGGGCAGCGGCTCGCGCCCGGCGAGCTGGCGCTCGTCGAGGATCGTCGGGATCTCGATCAGCGCCAGCGGGTTGCCGGCCGCCGCCTCGAGCAGGTGGTCGGCGACGGTCTCGGCGACGGCTCCCGCGCGCGACAGCAGCAGCTCGCGTGCGCTGTCCGGCTCGAGCGAGCCGACGTGCATGCGGGGCAGGCCGGTGCTGCGCGGATCCACGCCCTCGCCGTCGCGCGCGGCGGCGAGCATGGCGATGCCCTCCTGCCCGAGGCGGCGCGCGGCGAAGAGGAGCGCGTCGCCCGACGCGCTGTCGAGCCACTGGACGTCGTCGACGACGACGAGCAGCGGCTGCTCCTCGGCGGCCGCGCTCAGCAGGCTCAGGACGCCGGCGGGCACGGCGAACTGGTCGTGCGGGACCGGGTCGCCGAGCGCGAGCGACCCGCGCAGCGCGGCCGCCTGGGCGGGCGGGATCCGGTCGAGGAGGTGCAGGACCGGGCTGAGGAGGTCGAGCAGCCCCGCGAACGGGATGTCGCTCTCGGACTCATAGCCCCGCGCCCGCAGGACCCTGAACCCGGACGCCGCCTCGACCGTCTGGTCGAGCAGCGTGCTCTTGCCGATCCCGGCCTCGCCATGCAGGACGACGACGGTGCTGCGGCCCTCCCGGGCGGCCTCCAGCACGGCCTCCAGCTCGCTTCGCTCGCGGGTCCGTCCGACGATCACGACGCAGCAGGGTACGACCCCCTGACGCCGGGTCACCGCGAGGCCCCGCGCGGGCCCCGCGCGCGCCGTCCTAAGCTCCAGTGGTGACCACCTTTGCCGAACTCGGCCTCTCCGCGGAGACGCTCGAGGCCCTCCACGACGTCGGGTACGAACAGCCGAGCCCCATCCAGGAGCAGGCGATCCCCCCGATGCTGGAGGGTCGCGACGTCATCGGGCAGGCGCAGACCGGCTCCGGCAAGACGGCCGCCTTCGGGCTGCCGATGATCGAGTACGTCGACCCCTCCATCAACGAGGTCCAGGCGCTCGTCCTCACCCCGACGCGCGAGCTGTGCATCCAGGTGACCCAGGCGCTGCGCGCCTACGGCCAGCGCCGGGGCGTCGACGTCGTCGCGACCTTCGGCGGCGCGCCGATCCGCACCCAGCAGGCGCAGCTGCGCGCCGGCGGGCAGATCGTCGTCGGGACCGTCGGCCGCGTGATGGACCTCATGGGCCGCGCGTCGCTGATCCTCAGCTCGTGCCGGTTCGTCGTGCTCGACGAGGCCGACGAGATGCTCGACCTGGGCTTCCTGGAGGACGTCGAGAAGATCCTCGCCCAGACGCCGAACAGCCGCCAGACCGCGCTCTTCAGCGCGACGATGCCGCCGCCGATCCGCGCGCTGGCCGACCGCTACCTCTACGAGCCCGAGCACATCAAGGTGCAGTCGGCGACGATGACGGTCGACTCCGTCGAGCAGTTCCAGCTCGAGGTCAAGCCGGCGGACAAGGCCGACAAGCTCGTCGAGGTGCTGCGGGCCGAGAAGCCCGACCAGGCGATCGTGTTCGTGCGGACGAAGATCCGCACCGACCAGCTCTACCGCAAGCTGCGCGATCGCGGGCTGAACGTCAAGGCCCTGCACGGCGACATGTCGCAGGGCTCGCGCGACGGCGTGATGCTCTCGTTCAAGGGCGGCCGGGTGCCGATCCTCGTGGCGACGGACGTCGCCGCGCGCGGGCTCGACATCTCCACCGTCACGCACGTCGTGAACTTCGACGTCCCGACCTCGCCGGACGTCTACGTCCACCGGATCGGCCGGACGGGCCGCGTCGGGCGCTCCGGCCGGGCGATCACGTTCGTCGAGCCGCGGCAGAAGCGCGAGCTCGAGGCGATCGAGAAGCACATCGGGATCGGCATCTCGCCGTGGGCCGAGGGGGCGCATGTCGCGCCGTCGAAGATCGAGGAGCGCCCGCGTCGCCACACCAAGCCGCACCAGTCGCCGGACGGGGACGAGCGGTTCGTGACGCTGATCGCCGCGGGCGGGCGCGCGGAGGGCTTCGAGGTGGCCGATCTCGTGCATGCGGTGACGGCCGACACGGGCCTGGACGGCGAGGCCGTGCGCGACGTCCGGGTGCTCGAGCGCTTCTCGCTCCTGCACGTTCCCGAGGCGGACGTGGAGCGCATTTGCGACGCCATGCGCGGAAGACGTTTGGAAGTCGAGCCCGCGCGCAACTAGCCTGTCGATCTCGCGTTCCTTCGAGGAGACCATGGCCGGCACGATCGAGAACCCCAAGAGCGACACCGCAGAGGCGCCCGTCGACACGACGGTCGCTGCGCCCGGCGCGACCCCGCCGGTCGCCCCGGTGCCCGACGTCGTCGTCCCGGACGACGCCTCGCGCCTGTGCGTGAGCTGCGCCGCGCTGCTCGCCGAGGGGCAGGACTGGTGCCTGGAGTGCGGCACGGCCCAGCCGGGCCGGATCACCGCCCGCCCGGGCTGGCGCGCCGCGCTGGTCGTCGTCGGCATCGTCGCCCTGCTGGCCGCCGGCGCCGTCGCCGCGGCCTACGCCGCCCTCTCCAAGGACGCCGAGAACGAGGCCTCCGCGCCGCCGCCGGCGAGCGCGCAGCCGGTCGTGCCGACGCCGCCGGCCTCCGCGGCGCCCGCTCCGGCCGAGACGACGCCGAGCGTCCCCGCGCCGAGCGGCGACGCCGACACGCCGAAGCCGTCGAAGGCCCCGAAGAGCACGCCCGCGCCCACCCCGAGCAGCGACTCGTCCGACGACAGCGGCGACAACTTCACCGGCGGCAGCTCGACGCCGTCCACCGGCTCCAGCACGCCGGACACGAGCGGCAACACGACGGACTCCGAGGACGAGGGCACGCCGGCCGACGTCAAGCGGTTCAACCCGGTGATCGGGCTGAGCCCGGACGCGGCGTCGACCTTCGACCCGATGGACCGCTCCGGCGGGCTGACCGGCGACCCCGCCGACGCGATCGACGGCCGCCTGAAGACGGCGTGGGAGGCTCCGGCCGGCGAGGACGGCATGGTCGACATCGGCCTGCTCGTCAGCCTCGACAAGGCGAAGGCGATCGACAAGCTGCGCCTGCAGGCCGGCACGCCCGGCTTCACGGTCGAGGTCTACGGCTCGAAGCTCGGCACCGCGCCCGAGCAGGCGCCGGGCGCGACCAAGTACTGGACGAAGCTCGACACCACGCGCGACTTCGGCACCGACGAGAAGCTGAACGTCGGCGGCACCTACCACCACATCCTCGTCTGGTTCACCGACCAGCCGGCGGACACGAAGGTCATGATCCCCGAGCTGTCCCTGCTGAGGAAGAAGCCGTAGATGCCGACCATGGCCACCATGCGCACGTCCGAGGGCCCGATCCAGATCGAGCTCTTCGAGGAGGACGCGCCGAAGACCGTCGGCAACTTCACGAAGCTCGCCGGCGAGGGTTTCTACGACGGCGTGATCTTCCACCGCGTGATCAAGGACTTCATGATCCAGGGCGGTGACCCGACCGGCACGGGCACCGGCGGCCCGGGCTACACGTTCGAGGACGAGTTCAACGACCACAAGGTCGTGCGCGGCGCGCTCGCGATGGCGAACGCCGGCCCGAACACGAACGGCTCGCAGTTCTTCATCGTCACCACCGACGAGGCGCCGTGGCTCGACGGCAAGCACACGGTCTTCGGCCGCGTCGTCGAGGGCATGGACGTCGTCGACCGCATCGAGGGCACGCGCACCGGCGCGGGCGACAAGCCGGTCGACGACATCACGATCGAGGGCGTCGACCTCAACATCTAGAGGCTCCCGGTCGCGCGGTGAGCGCTAGTGTTGGCCGCTCAGCCAGCACGTCTTCACCGAGGGGAGCAGGTCACATGGCAGGCGTCGAGGAACGCGCCCGACCGCAGCAGACCGGCAACGGCGCGTCGGCCGCAGGCGACGAGATCGTCGTCACGAACCCGGCCTCCGGCCGCGAGATCGGCCGCGTCCCGAACCTGTCGGCCGACCAGGTGTCCGAGCTGGCGCGCAAGGCGCGCGCCGCGCAGCCGGGCTGGGAGGCCCTCGGCTTCGAGGGCCGTGCGCGCATCATGCTGCGCGCGCAGAAGTGGGTCCTCGACAACCGCGAGCGCGTCATCCAGACGATCGTCTCCGAGACCGGCAAGACGTACGAGGACGCGCAGCTCGCCGAGATCTCCTACGCCGCCGCGGGCTTCGGCTTCTGGGCGAAGAACGCCGGCGAGTACCTGGCCGACGAGAAGATCAAGGCGTCGACGCCGCTCGTCGCCGGTCGCAAGCTCTACCGCCGCTTCGCCCCGCTCGGGCTGATCGGCGTCATCGGGCCGTGGAACTACCCGCTGACCAACTCGTTCGGCGACTGCATCCCGGCGCTCATGGCCGGCAACGTCGTCATCCTCAAGCCGTCGGAGGAGACGCCGCTCACGTCGCTCCTCATGGCCGAGGCGATGCGCGAGTGCGGCCTGCCCGCCGACGTCCTGCAGATCGCGACGGGTCGCGGCGAGACGGGCTCCGCGCTCGTCGACGAGGCCGACATGGTCATGTTCACCGGCTCCACCGCGACCGGCAAGAAGGTCATGGCCCGCGCGGCCGAGACGCTGACGCCGGTCTCGCTCGAGCTGGGCGGCAAGGACCCGATGATCATCCTGTCCGACGCCGACGTCGAGCGGGCCGCGAACGCGGCGCTGTACTACTCGATGCAGAACTCGGGCCAGACGTGCATCTCGACCGAGCGCGTGTACGTCGAGGCGCCGGTCTACGACGAGTTCGTCGCGAAGATCACCGAGAAGGCGCGCACGCTGCGCCAGGGCGACCCGTCGGGCGGGCCGGGCAGCGTCGAGGTCGGGGCGATCACCTTCCCCAAGCAGATGACGATCATCGAGGACCACGTCAAGGACGCGGTCGACAAGGGCGCGAAGATCGTCGTGGGCGGCCACCGCCGCGAGGGCGAGGGCCAGTTCTTCGAGCCGACGGTGATGGTCGACGTCGACCACACGATGAAGGCGATGACCGAGGAGACCTTCGGGCCGACGCTGCCGATCATGAAGGTGGCCGACGCCGAGGAGGCCATCCGGCTCGCGAACGACTCGCCGTACGGCCTCGCCGCGTCGGTGTTCGGCAAGGACATCCGCCGCGCCGAGCAGGTCGCGCGCCGCCTCGAGGCGGGCGCCGTCGTCGTCAACGACGCGATGCTCAACTACTCGGTCATGGAGCTGCCGATGGGCGGCTGGAAGGCGAGCGGGCTCGGATCGCGCCACGGTGCGGGCGGCATCCGCAAGTACTGCGCCGAGCAGGCGATCATGCTCAGCCGGTTCGTCCCGAAGAAGGACCTGCACATGTTCCCCTACAAGGCGGGGCGCACGAAGATGCTCGGCAAGGTCTTCGGGCTGCTCTACGGCCGCGGGAAGAGGGATTAGGGGCGCGGCCCCCCGCCGCGGCGGGGGAGCGGGGCTCCGCCGGAGCGAGCGCTGCTCGGCGTAGCGCTCGCCCTGGCGGCCTCCGCCTGCTGGGGCGTCTCGGACTTCGCCGGCGGCCTCACCAGCCGCCGGCTCCCGACGATCGTCGTGCTGCTCGGCCAGCAGGTCGCGGGCGCCCTGATCGTCGGTGCGGTCATCGTGGCGAGCGCGGAGGACCCGCCGGACGCGCGGGCGATCTGGCTGTCGCTGCTCGCGGGCGCGACGGGCGCGCTCGCCCTCGGCGCGTTCTACCGCGCGCTCGCGATCGGGACGATGAGCGTCATCGCCCCGATCACCTCCAGCGGCGTGATCGTCCCGGTCGTGGTCGGGGTCGCGAGCGGCGACCGCCCGAGCGCCGTGCAGGCGATGGCGATCCCGGTGATCTTCGCGGGCGTCGTCCTCGCGAGCCGCGAGCGGGCGGAGCAGCCGCGTCCCGCCGCCGCGCGGGCGAGCGTCCTCCTCGCCCTCCTCGCCGCGCTCTCCTTCGGCGTCTACTTCTCGATCACCGACGCCGTCGCGGACGACTCCGTCCTGTGGTTGCTCCTCCTCGGCCGGGCCGCCGCGATCGTGCCGCTCATCGCGCTCGTGACCGCCCGGCCGCCGCCGACGAGGCCGACAGGACGCGACCTCCTCGCCCTCGCCGCCATCGGCGCGCTCGACCTCCTCGCCACCGGCCTCTACGCGCTCGCGACGACGAAGGGCCTGCTCTCGATCGTCGCGGTCGTCGGCGTCCTCTATCCGGTGACCACGGTCCTCCTCGCCCGCGCCGTCCTCGGCGAGCGCCTGCACCGCGCCCAGCAGGCAGGCGTCGGCCTCGCCTTCGCGGGCGTCGCCGCCGTCGCCGCCGGCTAGCGAGCGATTAGGAGACGCGCCCTCAGCGGAGTAGCCTCGTCGACGAGATGTTCCTCCTCGTCGTCATCGTGTTCGTGCTCGTCGTGACCGTGGGCGGCTACCTCTACAACCGCTCCGGCCCGGGCGACAACGTCCGCGACCCGCAGGTCAAGAACCGCCGCACCAACTGGGTGCCGTAGAGGCGTCTACGACGCCGCGCCGGTGAGCTTCGACGGCTCGGGGATCTCGTACGGCTTGCCGGGCGTCCCGCCGAGGGCGATGAGCCGCAGCCCGTCGGGGCCGGAGTAGATCTTGCGCCGCTCGTCGGCGCCGACGCGCACCCAGACGTCCGGCTCGAGCGCGACCTCCTCGTCGCCGATCGTGATCCTCCCGCTGCCGCGCACGACCCCGAAGACCTCCTCCTGCCCGCTGTCGGCATGGTCGTGCTCGGGGTACTGGTCGATGTTCGGCGGGAACTCGAGGACCTGGACGCCGAAGGCGGTGACCCCCAGCTCGGCGCGGACCTTCTTGAAGCCGCCCCCGAAGGACGCCTCCATCTCGTCGAGGTGCTTCACGGTGTAGTCGGCCATGGCCGAAAACGTACCGGAGGTATGTCTACGGGGTGTGCAGCCCGTCACGCACCAGCGCGGCGGGCGTCAGCGCCGTCAGCCGCTCGTGCTCCGCGCCGGTCATGCCCATGACGTCCTGCAGCTGGTACGACCGTCGCGGCGGGTGGGCGTCGGTCGCGATGACGTCGATCGCCCCGCGCTCGAGGAGGAACTTCGCCGCCCGCCACCGCGGCTCCGCCTCGCGGCCGCTCAGCGGCCCGACGTTCGCGGCGATCTTCGCGCCGGTGGCGAGCAGCGGGTCGAGCGCGGCGAGCCCCTCGTTCGCGAGGAAGTCGCGCGAGCGCTCGGGGTGCGCGAGCAGGATCCCGAACCCGCGCCGGCGCAGCTCGTGCGCGCCGTCCAGGAACTCGTCGTCGATGCCGCGGAACGGGACCTCGTAGAGCACCCACCGCGCGTCCGGCGGCCCGTGGGCGATGATCTCGAGCTCCTCCTGGCGCAGCGATCCGATCGAGTACGGCTTGAGCTCGCCGCCCACCTCGACGCGCAGGTCGATCCCCTCGGAGGCCAGCGCGGCGCGCACCCCCTCGACCCGTTCGGGCAGCGACGAGACGACGACCTTCTCGACGTGCGGCGTGGCGACGATCGTCCCCGTCCCGGCGGCGACGGCCGCGCGCGCGTACTCGACCGATTCGTCGAGATGCTGCGGGCCGTCGTCGACGCCGGGCAGGAGATGACAGTGCAGGTCGACCGCGGGCACGCACGAGCGCCTACCCGATCAGGCGGCGCGCGGCACGAGGCCGAAGTGGCGGCGCGCCGGGCGCGCGTTGCGGCGGGCGACGGCGTCGCGGCGCAGGAGCCCGACGACGTGGTCGGTGCGCTCGAACGGGTCGGCGACGGCGCTCAGCGAGGCGACGTCGACGGCGGCGACGATGCGGCCGTCCCGCTCGGCGACGACGAGGTTGCCGGCCGGCGGCTCCTGGCTGTCGAGCGCGGCGAGGCGGGCGAGCGACGCGCCGTCGGCGGCGGTCGCGGAGCGGAGGGTGATGGGGGAGGCGGTGGAGGTCATGCACCTATGTTCGAGCCGTCGCGCGATCATGTCCAATGATGACTCGCTCTGTCTGTGATAACGTCGCGTTATGATCGACCTCAAGCTTCTGCAGAGCTTCCGCGAGGTCGCCGTGCGCCGGTCGTTCAGCGCGGCGGCCGAGGCGCTGAGCTTCACGCAGCCCGCGGTGTCCCAGCACATCGCGCGCCTCGAGCGCGCGCTCGACACGCCGCTGCTCGTGCGCGACTCGCGCGGCGTCACCCTCACGCCCGCGGGCGAGACGCTGCTCCGACACGCCGAGGAGATCCTCGCCGGCGTGCGCCGCGCCGAGGCGCAGGTGCGCGAGATGGCCGGATGCGAGCGGCCGCTGGTGCGGCTCGGCGCGTTCCAGTCCGCGGCCGCCGCGCTCGTCGCCCAGGCCTTCCGCGACGTGCGCGGCGAGCATCCCGGCGTCGAGCTGCAGCTCCACGCCGTCGAGCCCGACGACGCGGTGCGCCGCGTCGGCGAGCGCGACCTCGACGTCGGGATGGCCATCGACTCCGACCTCATCCCGGCGCTCGTCGTGCCCGGCGTCGAGCTGCGCCACGTCTACGACGACCCGATGCTCGTCGTCCTGCCGCAGGGCCACGCGCTCGCGCTCCAGCCCTCCATCCCGATCGCGGCGCTGCGCGACGAGCCGTGGCTGCTGACCGAGGTCGGCGGCACGTGCTCGGACTCGAACATCGTGCTGCGCGCGTGCTACGAGGCCGGGTTCGAGCCGCGCATCGAGTTCGCCTCCGAGGACTACGCGGCGCTGCAGGGCATGGCGGCCTCCGGGATGGGCGTGGCGCTCGTCCCGTCGCTCGCCACCGCCATGGGCCGCTCCGACGTCGTCGTGCGGCCGATCCGCGGGCGCCCCCCGATCCGCAGGATCGTCGCCGCCGTGCGCGCCGACGAGGAGAACCCCGTGGTCGAGACACTGGTCGAGGCGCTGCGCAACGCCTCGCGCCCGCTCGGCCGCCCCGCGCTCGTCGCGGCGTAGTGACCGCGCTGCTCGAGGTCCTTCCCGCGCTGCTCGCGGGCGTCCTCTACGCCCGGCGCGCGCAGACGCTCGAGCGCGAGGACCGGCCGGTCCCGACGTGGCGGCGGCTGTCCTTCGCGGCCGGCCTCCTGGCGGGGACCGCGGGCGTCGTCGCGCTCGGCGGCGTGGCGGGCGAGCGGTTCGCCGCGCACATGGCCGAGCACCTGCTGCTGGGCGACGTCGCCGCGCTGCTGCTCGTGCTCGGCCTCACCGGCCAGGTCCTCCAGCCGATCCTCCGCCACCGTGCGCTCCGCTGGCTTCGGGCCCTCAGCCATCCGGTCCCCGCGCTCGGGCTGTGGGCGGCGAACCTCGCGCTGTGGCACGTCGCGCCGCTGCACGAGGCCGCGGTGAACCACGACGTGATCCACGCGCTGCAGCACGCGCTGTTCGTCGGCCTCGGCGCGAACATGTGGATGCCGCTCTTCGGCCCGCTGCCCATGCCCGCGTGGTTCGGCAATCTCGCCAAGCTCGGGTACATCGTCGCCGTGCGGCTGCTCGGCGCGGTCCTCGGCAACGTGCTGCTGTGGAGCGGCCATCCGCTCTACGACGTCTACGACGCCGGCGACCCGCTGCAGGACCAGACGCTCGCCGCCGCGATCATGATGGTCGAGGGCTCGCTGCTGACGCTCGTCCTCTTCGGCTGGCTGTTCCTGCGGGCCGCGCGGGAGGGCGAGGAGCGTCAGGAGCTGCTCGACCTGGCGCAGGAGCGGGGGGTCGAGCTGAGCGAGCGGCGGGCCGCGCGGGCGGTCGCGGCAGGGCGGGGCGCCGAGTTGCGGCGAAGGATCGAGACCGGGAGTTAGAGGACGCCGCCTCCCGGGCATTCCCCACTTGCTGACTGAGGATCAGGAGAGAGAGGGAAATTGAGCCCGTCGTTGTTGAGCAAGGTCGCGCAGTTCGCGCGCAGTCCGCAGGGTCGTCGTCTCGCCGGTCAGGCCGCGCGCGCGGCCCGCGACCCGAAGACCCGGCGCCAGATCGAACACGTCCGCGCGCGGCTCACGCACCGCGGCGCCCGCCCCGCTCCGCGCTAGCCGCCGAAGGCCATGGCCTCGGCGCGGTCGGCGAGCTGAAGCACGCCGTCGCCGAACTGCTTGAGGTAGGGGTCGTCGGTGGCCCCGCTGATCGCGCGCTTGTAGTTGCCCTCCATGAAGACGATCGACTTCCAGAGCGCGAGCGTCTGGTACCAGCGGATGTCGGTCATCGAGCGGCCGCTCTTCTCCTCGTAGCGCGCGATCAGCTCCGCGCGTGAGGGGAAGCCCTCCTGCCGGGTGACCGCCGACAGCTCGAACATCCCGAGCGACGGGTCGTCGCGGTCGACCCACAGCGTGCACGTGTAGCCGAGGTCGGCGAGCGGGTCGCCGATCGTCGACATCTCCCAGTCGAAGATCGCCACGAGCCGCGCCGGCGACTCGAGCCCCATCATCGTGTTGCCCAGGCGGAAGTCGCCGTGCACGATCGTCGACGGCCCGCTCTCGGGCATGTTGTCGCGCAGCCACGAGCCGACCTTCTCAACGGCCGGGATGTCGCGCGTGCGGTTGTGCTCCCACAGCCCGTTGAAGCGCCGCAGCTGTCGCTCGAGGTAGCCCGTCGGCTTGCCGAAGCCCTCCAGCCCGCACGCCTGCCAGTCGACCGCGTGGACCTCGACCAGCGCGTCCACGAGCTCCTCGCCCATCCGCCGCTTGTCGTCGGGGTTGTCGAGCTCGGGCGGCACGGTGCCGGTGACGACGTGCCCCTCGACCTTCTCCATCACGTAGAACGGCGCGCCGATCACGCTCTCGTCGTCGCACGTGGCGAGGATCCCCGGCACGCGCGCCTTGCCCGCGACCGCGCCGAGCACCCGCGCCTCGCGCAGCACGTCGTGCGCGCTGGGGGGCAGCGGGCCGCGCGGCGGGCGGCGGATCACCGCCTCCCAGTCGCCGCGGCGGATGACGTAGGTGACGTTCGAGTGGCCCTCGCCGACGGGCTCGATCTCGACGTCGCCGGCGCCGAGGCCGCGCTCGTCGAGGAACGCGGCGAGCGGCTCGGTGACGAGCAGCGGCTCGCGGTCGTTGGCCGCGCCCTCCTCGTGGGTGGCGACGACGTCGTCGGGGGCGATCGGGGTGGCCATCAGGCGAGGTCCCCCGCGGCCGCCTTCGTCGACTCGCCCTGCAGCGCGAGCTTGAAGAGGTCGCGCGCGATCGTCATGCGGTGCACCTCGCTCGCCCCGTCGTAGATCCGCGCGGCGCGAGCGTCCTGGTACAGGCGGGCGATCGGCAGGTCCATCGCGATCCCCGCCGCGCCGTGGATCTGCACGGCCCGGTCGACGATCCGCCCGAACGCCTCGGACACGAACGTCTTGGTCATCGCGACCTCCTGGCGGTGCGGCAGGCCGTGCTCGACCTTCCAGGCGGTGTGCAGCACCATCAGGCGGCTCGCGTAGAGGTCCATGGCGGAGTCGGCCATCATGAACTGCAGGCCCTGGTGGCGGGCCAGCTCCTTGCCGAACGCCTTGCGCTCGAGCAGCCGCTTAGCGCTCAGGTCGAGCGAGCGTTGCGCCGCGCCGATCCACCGCATCGCGTGCGCGAGCCGCCCGCCCGCCAGGCGCTTCTGCGCGATCACGAAGCCCTCGCCCTCGGCGCCGAGGAGGTTGCTCGCGGGCACGCGGACGTCCTCGAGCCCGATCTCCGGATGGCCGCCCGGCGAGTGCGAGCCCATCCACTCCGGATGGCGCACGATCCGCCAGCCCGGCGTGTCGGTCGGAACGAGGATCAGCGAGTAGTTGCGGTGGCCGGCCGCCTCGTCGGTCCCCGTCTTGGCGACGACGATCGCGAACGCCGCGCCCTCCGCGCCGGTGATGCACCACTTGCGCCCGCGGAGGACGTAGTCGTCGCCGTCGCGGACCGCGGTCGTCTCGAGGTTCGTGGGGTCGGAGGAGGCGACGTCCGGCTCCGTCATCGCGAAGCACGAGCGGGTGCGGCCCTCGGCCAGCGGCCGCAGGTAGGTCTCGAGCTGCTCGGGCGTCCCCGCGATGAGGAGCGTGTGCATGTTCCCCTCGTCCGGCGCCATCGCGTTCAGGCCGAGCGCGGCGAGCGGCGCGGCGCCGAGCTCCTGCGAGATGAGGCTCATGCCCAGCACGCCGACGCCGAGCCCGCCCCACTCCTCGGGCAGGTGCGGCGTGTAGATCCCGCGCTCCCGCGCGCGGTCGCGCAGGCGCTCGACGACGTGCCAGCTCTTCAGGACGTCGGCGGGATCCTCGATCTCGCTCTCGGCGGGCACCGCGTCCTCGGCGATGTACGCGCGGACGCGGTCGAGGAGGTCCTGCAGTTCCGCCGGGATCGTGAAGTCCATGGGCGGCGCATCCTGCCATGAGCGCAACCTTTTCGGTCGTACGCTGTCTTCGATGAGAGGCGCCCCGGCCCGCGCCGCTCTTCCTCGCATGGCCCTCCGCCCGACAGCCCTCGCTGCGCTGCTCGCCGTCCTCGCGATCGGTGCCGTCGCGCCGACCGCGCACGCCTCGCGGACGCAGCCGCTCTACTTCGACGCGCCCGAGCTGCGCGACCCGAACGCGCGCGCCGGGACGCTGGACGAGCTGCAGTCGCTGGGCGTGCACGCGGTGCGGGTCGTCCTCTACTGGCAGGACGTCGCGCCCGACGCCGCGCGCAACAACCGGCCGGCCGTCGACCTGAGCGATCCGGCGGCCTACAACTGGGCCGAGTACGACGGCGCGATCGGCGCCGCGAGCGACCGCGGCTTCGACGTGCTGGTCACGCTCACGACGCCGGGGCCGCGCTGGGCGACGCGCTCCAAGCAGGACGGGATCACGCGCCCGTCGGCGGCCGAGTTCCGGAAGTTCGCCACCGCCGCGGGGCGGCGGTTCGGCGATCGCGTCGGCGCGTGGGCGGCGATCAACGAGCCCAACCACCCGGACTTCCTCGGCCCGCAGTACGACAAGCAGGGCCGGCCGCTGTCGCCGCGCATCTACCGCGCGCTGGTGCAGGGGATGGCCGCAGGGCTGGCGGCGAGCGGGAACGGCGGCGACACGCTGCTGATGGGGGAGACCGCGCCGCGCGGGACCGGCCGGGTCGTCGCGCCGCTGACCTTCCTGCGGGGGACGCTGTGCCTCAGCGCGAAGGGGAGGCGCGCGAAGTCGTGCGGGGCGCTCGACGTCGACGGCTGGGCGCACCACCCGTACACGACGAAGGTCGGGCCGTGGTTCCACCCGCCCGGCCGCAACGACGTGACGATCGGGGTGCTGTCGCGGCTGACTCGCGCGCTCGATCGCGCGACGCGCGCGGGGGCCTTCAAGCGGCGCTCGAAGATGCCGGTGTGGCTGACGGAGTTCGGCATCCAGTCGACGCCCGATCGCTACTTCGGCGTCTCGCTGGCCAAGCAGAACGAGTACCGGGCGATCGCGGAGCGGATGGCGTGGTCGAACCCGCGCGTGCGGGCGTTCTCGCAGTACCTGCTGCGCGACGACCGGCCGGTCGACGGGCAGACGGGACGCTCGCGCTACGGCGGGTTCGAGTCCGGGCTGCGGTTCGCCACCGGGCGCGAGAAGCCGTCGCTGAGCGGCTTCCGGCTGGCGCTGTCCGCGCTGCGGTCGGGGTCGCGGGTGTCGCTGTGGGGCGTCGTGCGGCCGGCGACCGGGGCGACGACGGTCGACGTGCTGGTCGGCGACAACGGGGCCAAGACGTTCCGGTTCCTCAAGACGGTGCGGACGGACTCGCGCGGCTACCTGACGCTGAGGACCGCGTACCGCAAGGGGCGACGCTACCGCCTGCGCTGGAACGACGAGCAGGGCTACCCCGTGCGCGTCTACAAGGCCCGCTGAACCTCGGAGCCACCTGAACCTCCGCGCCAGGCGCGACGTAAAGCGGTGCGATGAGGCGCCTCCTGTTCCCCGCGGCCGGGCTGTGCGGCCTGGCCCTCGCGGTCGTCCCGGCGCTCGCCGCGGACCAGACGATCACGACCAGCGGCAACAGGTTCTCGCCGAGCACCGTCACGGTGGCGCCCGGGGAGAAGGTCACGATCCACAACGGCGACACGGGAAACCACGACCTCTACTGGGACGACAACGCGCCCGGTCACCCCGGTACGACCAAGGGCAGCATCGGCGACACGAGCGACTGGTCGACCGAGCGGTCGTTCACTGCGTCGGACGACGGCAAGTCCTTCGGCTTCTACTGCTCCATCCACAAGGGCTCCGGGATGGTCGGGACCGTGAAGGTCAGCTCCGCGCCGCCTCCGGGCACGACGACCGGCGGCGGGACCACCACGTCGACCTCCACCACGCCGCCGCCGACGCAGACGACGCCGCCGCCCGGCGGGACGACCCCGGGCTCCACGAACCCGCTGCCCCCGGCCGACACCACGGCGCCGCGCCCGACCGCGGTGCGGCGGACGGCGACGCGCAAGGGCGTCGTCGTGAGGCTGTCCCTGGACGAGCCGGCGACGATCACGCTGCGGCTGCTGCGCGGAGCGCGCCGGGTCGCGCGCAAGACGTTCGAGGTGGACAGCGGCGCCGTGCGGCTGAAGCTCAAGCGCAAGCTGCGGCCGGGCCGGTACACGATCAGGCTGACGCTCGTCGACGCCGGCGGCAACAAGGCGACGCGGTCGCTGTCGGCGCGCGTGCGCTGACGCCGCGCCGCCGACCCTGCGAGCATCCGCGGCCGTGACCGCGGAGCAACTCGTCGTCCTCGGCCTGCTCGTGGCGGCGTTCGTCGCGGGCTGGGTCGCGCGTGGGGGACGGGAGGAGGACGAGGTGGAGGAGCCGCGGCAGGACGACGCCGCGCCCGCTCCGCCGCCGGCGGCGCGCAAGCCCGCGCTGTGGCGCGGTCGCACGGGCGCCGCAGCCGCCCCCTCCGAACCCGCCCCCCGCGGCACGCGCCCGGACCCGGTCCACGACGCCGAGCGCGCCCTCTCGCTGGCGGCGGCCGCCTACGAGACCGCCGTCGACCGGTGGCTCGACGAGCGCGACGCGATCACCCCCGCCGGCCGCGCGGCGGTCGGCGCGGTGGAGCAGGCGGTGCAGCGGCTCGACGTCGCGGCGGCGCGGCTCGACGAGAGCGACGCGCCCGACGCGACCGCCGACGCGGTGTACGACGCCGTCAGGGCGCTGCGCGACGCCGCCCGCCGCCTCGACGCGTTCCGGCAGGGGCAGGCGATGGACGCGGCGACGAGCCGCGAGCTCGACGCGGTCGACGACGTCGTCGCGCGGGCGCGCGCGGCCTTCGCCTAGGCTCCGCGCCGTGGCGCAGCAGCTCTGGTTCCTCCGGCACGGCGAGGCCGAGCCGCACGAGGACGGTCCCGACGACGACCGCGTCCTCACCGACCGCGGCCGCGAGCAGTCGCTGGCCGCGGGCAGCGCGCTCGCGTCGCTCGAGATCACCTTCCAGCTGGCGTTCACGAGCCCGAAGGTGCGCGCGGTCGAGACGGCCGAGCTCGCGTGCGACCACCTCGGGATCGAGCCGATCGTCCACGAGCCCCTGCGTCAGGGCTTCGACGCCGACGAGGCGCTCGCCCTCCTCCACGCCGCCGGCGACGACCGCCGCGTCCTGCTCGTCGGGCACGAGCCCGACTTCTCCCAGGTCGTCCACGACCTCACGGGGGCGCGGATCGACCTGAAGAAGGGCGGCGTCGCCGGCGTACGCGTCGAGGGTGCCTCCGAGCTGATCGCGCTGCTGCGGCCGCGCGAGCTCGTCCGCCTGGCCGGCGGCTGAGATCGCCGGACGTACCCTCTTAGCCGATGCCCGAGCTTCCGGAGGTCGAGATCACGGCTCGGCGGATTGCCGCTGCCGTCCGCGGCGTCGAGATCGAGTCGTCGATGGCACCGGGGATCAACGCCCTCAAGACGTTCGACCCGCCGCTGCACGCGCTCGACGGGCGCGCGATCGTCGACGTGCGGCGGATCGGCAAGAACGTGGTGATCGACGTCGCGGGCGACCTGCACGTCCTCCTGCACCTCATGAGCGCCGGCCGGCTCCAGCTCTACGACAAGCGCGCGTCGCTGCGCGACCGGACGTCGCGGCTCCTCCTGCGGCTGACCGACGGCCGCGAGCTGCGCCTGCGCGAGTTCGGCAAGAAGCAGGCGGCCTGGGTGAAGGTGCTCCGGACCGAGGACCTCATGGCCGACGAGCAGGTCGCCAAGCTCGGGCCGGAGGCCTGGCCGGACCCGCCGGAGGACCTGCGCCCGCTCCTCGACTCCGCCCGCCCGCTCCACTCGATCCTGCGCGACCAGCGCGTGATCGCCGGCATCGGCCGCTCGTGGGTGGACGAGATCCTGTGGACGGCCGGGCTCTCGCCGTTCAAGCGCGGCGACGACCTCGACGAGGAGGAGGCGGGCGCGCTGCGCAGCGCGATCGTCGACGTCCTCGGCGGCGCGATCGAGCACTATGAGCGCGTCGTCGAGCTCCCGATCCCGGACAAGATGCCGCTCCCCCTCCAGGTCCATCGCCACCACGGAGAGGCGTGCCCGCGGTGCGGGACGACGATCGAGGCGGTCCACTACGAGGACTACGTCATGTGCTACTGCCCACAGGAGCAGACGGGCGGCAAGGTCCTCAAGGACCGGCGGCTCTCCCGTCTGCTGAAGTGACGGCCATGATCGAGACCGGCCAGCAGGCGCCCGACTTCACGCTGCCGAACCAGGAGGGCGAGGACGTCCGGCTGAGCGACCTGCGTGGGCGCAAGGTCGTCCTCTACTTCTATCCCAAGGCCGACACGCCGGGGTGCACGACCCAGGCGTGCGGGATCCGCGACCGCGGCGCGGAGTACGAGGCAGCGGGCGCGACGGTCCTCGGCGTGTCGCCGGATCCCGTCGACGCGATCAAGAAGTTCCACTCCGGCCAGTCGCTGAACTTCACGCTCCTGGCCGACTCCGACCACGCGGTCTGCGAGGAGTACGGCGTCTGGGTCGAGAAGTCGATGTACGGCAAGACCTACATGGGCGCGCAGCGGGCGACCTTCCTCATCGACGAGGACGGCGTCGTCAGGCACGTCATCCCGAAGGCCTCGCCGAAGACCCACGACGACGAGGTCCTCGGCGCCCTCGCGGCCCTGGGGCCCTCCGCGTCGGGCTAGGCCCGTCTGCGCTCAGCCGAGCGCGAGCTCGTGGCGCTCGAGGTTGCTGCCCTCGCCCCAGGGCCGCATGAGCTTGAGCGCCGCCAGGATCGCCCGCGTGGCCGGCGAGCGGTTCAGCGTGATGAAGTGGATGCCCGGCGCGCCGCCCGCGAGGAGCTCGGCGCACTGCAGCGTCGCGTACGAGACGCCGAGCTCGACGACCGCCTCGTCGTCGCCGGCGCGTGCGTCCAGCGCCGCGCGCAGGCCGTCGGGCAGGCGGGCGGCGCTGAGCTCCGTCATCCGCTTGATGCCCGACTCCGACAGGATCGGCATGACGCCCGGGATGATCGGCACGTCGATGCCGATCGCGCGCGCCCGCGCGACGAAGTCGAAGTAGTAGCGGTTGTCGAAGAACATCTGGGTGATGAGGAACCGCGCGCCGGCGTCGACCTTGGCCTTGAGGAACCGCAGGTCTTCCTCGGGCGAGGTCGCGTGGATGTGCGTCTCGGGGAACGCCGCGCCGCCGATCGCGAAGTCGAAGCGGTCGCGCAGCAGCTCGATGAGCTCGAGCGAGTACTCCAGCCCGCCCTCCGTCTTCGTCCAGCGCGTCTGGCCCCGCGGCGGGTCGCCGCGCAGCGCGAGGACGTTCTCGACGCCGGCGTCGCGCATCTGGCCGAGCGTGGCCTCGAGCTCCTCGACCGTCGCGTTCACGCAGGTCAGGTGCGCCATCGCCTCGAGGCCGAAGTCGCGGCTGATGGTCGAGACGATGTCGATCGTCTTGTCGCGCGTCGTGCCGCCGGCGCCGTACGTCACCGAGACGAACGCGGGCGCGAGGCGGACGAGGTCCTCGAGCGCCCCCCGCAGGCTCTCCTCGCCCTGCTCCGTCTTCGGCGGGAAGAACTCGAAGGAGAAGACGGGCTCGTCGCTGGACCGCAGCAGCTCGTCGATGCGCATGGGCAGAGGCTAGAGCGGCGAAGACCTCCGGCGGCCGCTTGATCCGTCCGGCGGTGCATTGCACTATGCGCAGTGTGCACGGACGCGCTCTCCTGATCGCGGCGCTCGCGGCGCTGCTCGTCGTTCCCTCGACGGCCTCGGCCGGCGAGCGGCTCATGACGCTGTACTCGCCCGCGTTCGACACCGCGCCGTTCGTCCACGAGACGCACCAGCTGGTGCTGCGGCCGAACGGCAAGGAGGCTCCCGCCGAGCCGGGCTACGTCACGGGCATCAAGGAGCAGGTCCTCGTCGACTCCAAGGACCCGGACGCGAAGCCGCTGAACAACGCGCAGTTCATGATCCACCACTTCCTGATCTTCGCCCCGGCGCGCGTCGACCAGGCGCCCGGGAGCTGCTGGGGCGCCTCCGGGTTCATCGCCGGCCGCGGGGAGGAGCACCCGGACGGCGACTTCTCCTCGTTCTCGCCGCCCGACGTCCGCGCGCGCTACGGCCTGACGAACCGCACCGCGATCGGGCTCGCGCCGACGTGGGACCTGACCGCGATGGTGATGAACCACGTCAAGCGGCCGAAGACCGTCTGGGTGCGGCTGAAGATCTGGTACACGGACGAGCCGCGCGACCCGATCACCCCGATCGTCGTCGGCAACTGCCGGCACCTGGGGAACGGGATGGCGTACGACGTTCCCGGCGGCGGCGGCCGTGGGTCCGAGTACGTCGACCAGTCGGACTGGACCGTGCCGCCGGGGCTGAACGGGCGGATCATCGGCGCGGCCTCCCACCAGCACGGCGGCGCGAAGTACCACACGCTGGAGAGCGTCACGTGCGACCGCGAGGTCTTCCGCGCGAAGACGTACTACGGGCCGCCCGACCACATCTACAACACGATCCGCCCGATCCTCCACGAGCCGGGGCCGATCGCGAACGGGACGTTCCGCTCCGAGGCGGGGATCCCGATCACCGAGGGCGAGGTCTTCCACCGCCGCGCGGTCCACGACAACGCGAACCTCCACGTCGCCTCGATGGGCTTCTGGGTGCTGCAGGTCGTCCGCGACGAGAGCGTCCGGCGCTGCGGCGCGATGCCGGGCGACATCACCGAGATCCGCCGGCCCAAGCGCTTCGACGAGACGCCGAACTACGCGCTGCGCGTGCCGCAGCTCGCGCCGCCGCGGCCGACCGCGTTCCGCCCGCTGAAGCCCGGCCGCCAGCTGCTGGTGGAGGACGCCGGCTTCGCGCGCGGCCGCGTCGCCGCGCGCGTCGGGCAGCCGGTCACCTGGCGCTTCGACGGCGTCACCCCGCACACCGTCACCGTCGCGAACGGGCCGCGCGGGTTCTCCTCGCTCTACACCGGCGTCGCGGCCGGGACGTACACGTTCACGCCCCGCGCGAAGGGGACCTACCGGCTGACGTGCCTCATCCACCCGACGCGGATGGGGCAGACGCTCGTCGTGAAGTGACGGTGCCGCGAGCGGCGACCCCCGCGGACGCCCGCGCGATCGCGGAGCTGCTCGACGCCTTCAACCGGGAGTTCGGCGACCCGACGCCGGGCGCCGACGTCCTGGCGCAGCGGCTCGAGGCGATGCTCGCGCGCGACGACGTCGTCGCGCTGCTCGCCGGCGACGGGCCGGACGGCGTCGCGCTGATCACCTTCCGCCCGAGCGTCTGGGACGACGGCCCCGTGGCGCTGCTCGAGGAGCTCTACGTCAAGCCGGACCTGCGCAACCGTGGGCTCGGCACCGAGCTGCTGCATGCGGCGTTCGCCCTCGCGCGCGACCACGGGTCGCAGACCTTCGAGATCAACGTCGACGAGGTCGACGCCGACGCGCGGCGGTTCTACGAGCGCCACGGCGTGCTGCCGACCGAGCCCGGGCGCGACGGACACGCGCTGTACTACTCGCGCGCGCTCTAGCCGTCCCACCAGCCGGGGATCATCTCGGCGTCCTTGTTCTCCGTGTTCGGTGCGCCGAAGGCGAGGATGATCGCGCCCTCCGGCCCGCCCTCCATCCCGCGGGTCACGGGACCCGGCACGCGGACCGCGTCGAACCGCGCGAGCTCGACGACCTCATCCTCGATCTTCATCCGCGCGCTGCCCTCGACGACCACGTAGACCTCCTCCTGCTCGCCGTGGCGATGGCCGAAGGGCACCCGGACGCCCGGCGGCAGCCGGAAGTAGCTGAGGCCGCCCGCCGTCATGTGGAGAGGGGTCCGCGCGAAGCGGGATTCCATCCCTTCGGGCATGCCGAATTTCGGCGCCATGTTCTCCACGTCGTGGGTGAGACTCAGTCGGGTGAAGTCGCTCATGAATCAACCTTGACACGGCCGCCACGAGTGGTAGAACAAGGCAACGGACATAGGCCACCGCAGTGCGGACGGCCAGGACCCGTCACAACGCCCGCGTACTCACGGGCGTCGAGCAAGAACAAGCGCCCTCCACGATGAGGGCGCTTTCTATTGTGCGTCGCATGCACCTCCGCGCCCTGCCCGGCACGTTCGCGCTCTGCCGCCTCGAAGGGGTGGAGGAGCTACCGGGCTGGTTCAGCCTCACGGCGCCGCTGTCGGCCGCGATCCGCCGCGCGGACGAGCTGAGCCTCGTCGCGCCGGTCGAGTCGGTCCCGGCGGGGGTCGTCGCCGAGCGGGGCTGGCGCGCCCTCGAGGTCGCCGGGCCGCTCTCGCTGGAGATGACCGGCGTCATGGCCGACCTCGCGGGGTCGCTGGCGGACGCCGACATCTCCGTGATGCCGCTCGCGACGTACGACACCGACGTCATCCTCGTCCGCGACGAGCGCCTGCGCGACGCGGCGGCGGCGCTGCGCGACGCGGGGCATACGGTGAACACATGACGCTGGCGCACGACCGCACCGGCAGCGGCGAGCCGCTCCTCCTCATCCACGGCTTCTCGAGCTTCCGCGGCGTCTGGTCCTCCACCGTGCCGCTGCTCGAGCGCGAGCGGGAGGTCATCAACATCGACGTGCCCGGCTTCGGGGACTCCCCCGCCGACGTCGACCACCCGACGCCGGCGCGCCTGGCCGCGCGCATCGCGGGGTTCCTCGACGAGCTGGGGATCGAGCGCGCGCACGTCGCCGGCTTCAGCATGGGCGGCTGGCTGACGCTCGAGCTGAACAAGATGGGGCGGACGCTGAGCGCGTGCGCGATCTGCCCGGCTGGGTTCTGGAATCGGTGGGAGCGCGTGTGGTGCAAGTCGGCCTTCCACCGCACGCGCGCGCTGCTCGCGCCGATCGGCGACCGCGCGGCGACGGTGCTGGGCAACCCGGGTGTGCGGCGCGCGGCCAACCTCCAGTTCATGGAGCACGCGGACCGGCTCTCGACCGACGAGATCGACGAGACCGTGCGCCGGTTCCTCGGCGCGCCCGGATGGAACACGACGCTCGAAGCGCTCCACGAGGGGCACTTCACCGGCGGCGCGGCCGTCACCGCTCCGGCCACCGTGGCGTGGGGCGACAAGGACAAGCTCCTGCTGCCGCGCCAAGCCGAGCGCGCGCGCCGCGCGATCCCGCAAGCCCGGCACCTCTGGCTGCCAGGCTGCGGGCACGTGACGCCGGTCGACGACCCCGAGCTCACCGCCCGCGCCATCCTCACCTCGGCCTGAGCGGACTACGCTCAGCGCGTGATCCCGCTCGCGTCGCTCGGCGACAGCATCGAGGCCTTCGCCGACGCCGTCGGCGACTTCTTCTCGAGCGTGGCGAGCATCCACTGGTTCTCGCTGATCCTGGGGCTGGTCGCGTTCATCGCGTACCTGTCGCTGCGGGCGCGCGCATTCTTCCACGTCCTGCGCGCGGCCTATCCCACCGAGCGGTTCGAGTTCCGCCGCGTCTGGGGCGCGTACATCGCGGCGTACGGCTTCAACGGGGTCGTGCCGGCCCGCGGTGGCGACGTCATCAAGCTCTTCCTGACCAAGACGTCCGTGCCCAACTCCAGCTATCCGGCGGTCGGGTCGGCGATGTTCGTCGAGAACGTCTTCGACCTCACGATGGCGGTGTTCATCCTGACCTTCGCCTTCACGCAGGGCGTGTTCCCCAAGCCGCCGGACTTCTCGAAGATCCCCGCCTTCGACCTGCAGCTCTTCGCGTCGCACCCGCGGTTCACGCTGTTCCTGCTCACCGCGCTCGGGTTCGCCGTGCTCGTTGCGTTCGCGCTGCTGTCCGCGCGCGTGAAGGCGTTCTGGACGCGCGTGCGCCAGGGGCTGACGATCCTGTGGGACCGGCGGCGCTACTTCCGCGAGGTCTGGGCCGTGCAGTTCGCCGGCTGGCTCTTTCGCTTCACGGCGTTCTGGTTTCTGCTGGAGGCGTTCAACGTCGGCGGGTCGGTGCGCAACGTGCTGCTCGTGCTGGGGGTCAACGCGGTGGCCGCCGTCGTGCCGTTCACGCCCGGCGGCGCGGGGGTCCAGCAGGCGCTGCTGGTCAAGGTCTTCGCGGGCTCGGCGACCGGCGCGACGGTCGCGGCGTACTCGGTGGGGCAGCAGATCGCGATCGCCGTCGCGTGCCTCGGCGTCGGCTTCGCGGCCCTCTTCTTCATCTTCCGCTTCCGCTCGTTCAAGGAGGTCATCGCGGCCGGGCGCGCCGACCGCGAGGCCGGGCGCGCGGAGCGGGAAGGAGTCCGGTCCATGGCGTAGAAGTCGCGGTTATGTCCACCGCCGCCGGACTTCGCTCAGCCACGCGCTCGCTCAGGTCCATTCCCCGTCGCCTTGCCGTCCCCGTCGCGCTCGCCACCGCCGCGAGCGCCCTGCTCATCCTCGCCGGCTCGAGCTTCGGCCCGGCCGGGCTCTTCTTCTGCGTCCCCGTCGGCGTCGCGGCGCTGCTCGTCGTGCTGCGGATCGAGGCGCGGCAGGAGGGGCTGCGGCTCATCTCCCAGCAGGACGCGCTCACCGGCCTCGGCAACCGCCGCCTGCTCACCGATCGCCTGAACTACGAGATCACGCGCCACCGCCGCCACAGCCGGCGGTTCAGCGTGCTCGCGCTCGACCTCGACGGCTTCAAGCAGGTCAACGACCGCTACGGCCACCCCGCGGGGGACGAGATCCTGCGCGAGGTCTCCAAGGCGCTGCAGAAGGCGGTCCGCGACCAGGACACGGTCGTGCGCGTCGGCGGCGACGAGTTCTGCGTGCTGGCGCCGGAGATCGAGTGGGAGGACGCCGAGCGCCTCGCGCACCGGCTCGAGATGGCCGTCGAGACCGCGGTCGGCGGGCTGGACATGCTCGGCGTCAGCGTCGGCTTCGCCGTGTTCCCCGACGAGGGATGGACGCCGGAGCACCTCCTCGCCCGCGCCGACCAGGCGGGCATGGAGGAGAAGCGGCGCCTGCAGCGCCAGCTGCGCGCGGCCTAGCCGCCCAGTCCCTCCCGGGCCTCGCGCACCAGCGTCACTGCTTCCGGGAACACCGTCGCCATCACGGAGCGGATCTGCTCGGCCTGCTGCTCGGGCGTGCCCTGGACGTTGACGCGGTTGACCGCGGCGGTCGTCATCTCGACGGCAAGCCGGATCGCGTTGTCGGCCCACGCGAGCCGCTGCTGGCCCTGCATCTGCTCTGCGAACTCGGCCATCCGGCGCTGCAGCTCGTCCGGGTCGCCGAACATCCCTCCGAATCCTTCCATCCGCCTCACGATACTCCGCGCGCGGAGCGGGCCCGGCGGCGCCAGGCGGCGGTACGGGCCCTGCCGAGCCGGGTAGCGGCGCGGCGTGCGCGTCCTTCTCACCGGTGCCTCGAGCGGCGTCGGCCTCGCCGCGGCGCGGGTCTTCGCGGCGGCCGGGCACGACCTCGCGCTGCTCGCCCGCCATCCCGAAGGGCTGGAGGCCGCGGCGCGCGTCGTGCGCGGCCATGGCGGCCGCGCGGTGGCGCTGCCGTGCGACGTCAGTGACCAGGAGGCGGTCGACGCGGCGGTGGCGCAGGCGGAGGCCGAGCTGGGCGGGATCGACGTCGTGGTCGCCAACCACGCGGCGCCGGTCTTCGGCCCGTTCGACCAGGTGAGCAAGCGCGACTTCGACCGCTGCATCGACGTCACGTTCCTCGGCACGGTCAACCTCGCGCGCGCCGCGCTGCCCGCGCTGGAGCGCTCGCACGGGGTGTTCGTCGCCACGGGGTCGATCATGGCCAAGGTCCCGCTGCCGACCTTCTCCTCCTACGCCGCCTCGAAGCACGCGCTGCGGGGCTTCGTGAACTCCCTGCGGATCGAGCTGCGCGCGCAGAGCAGCCCGGTCCGCGTCGCGATGCTGCACCCGGGCTCGATCGACACGCCGTTCTGGCGGCACGCGACGAGCGCGACGGGCAGGCAGCCGCGGCTGCCCCCCGAGGGGTACCGGCCGGAGGTCATGGCCCGCGGGCTGCTCGAGCTTGCCGAGCGCCCCCGCGCGGAGGTGACGATCGGCGCCGAGGCCAAGGCGATCGAGCTGCTGTGGACGCGCGTGCGTCCCGCGGGCGACCTCCTGCTGCGCGCGGTGCACCACTGGTACCTGAGCGGTCGCAAGCAGGCGCCCGAGCCCAACGCGCTGTGGGAGCCGCGCGGCGAGGGCTGGGAGGAGACCGGGCCGATGATCGGGCGCCCGTCGCTGACCGCGCCGGTGCGCTGGAAGCTGCGCGCGCCGCGGCTGCTGCGCCGCTGACAGACTGGGCCGCATGCCCACGATCCCCGTCGGCGGCTTCGAGCTCGCGTACACCGAGCGCGGCTCCGGTCCGGCCACGGTCCTCGTGCACGGGATGGCGTCGTCGTCGCAGGACTGGCCGGACGTCGCGTCCCTCGCGGGGCGGGTGGTCGTGTACGACCGGCGCGGGTACGGGGCCTCGGGCGCGCCGGAGCCCTACACGCGCACGACGGTCAACGAGCAGGCGGAGGACCTCGCGGCGCTCGTGCACGCGCTCGACGCGGCGCCGGCGCTGCTGGTCGGCGACGGGTTCGGCGCGCTGGCCGTGCTCGACGTGCTGCTGCGCCACCGCGACGTCGCCCGCGCGGCGGTGCTCGTCGACCCGCCGCTGCACCAGTTCTCGCCCGAGGCGACGGAGGCGCTGTCGACCGAGCGGCTCGCGCTGGAGCAGGCGCTGCGCGACGGCGGGGCGGAGGAGGCGGTCGCGCGGTGGCTGGGCGAGGACGCCGACCCGGCGCGGGTGGAGCGCGCCCGCCGCGACGCGCGCGCGTTCTTCGCCGACTACGGCGGGATCGCGACGCTGCCCGTCGCGCGGGGCGACCTGCGCGGCCTGGGCGTGCCGATCGGCGTGGTGGGTGCAGGAGATCCGGTGCTGCGCCTCGCCCCGCACGCGCGGGCGTTCCCCGACTGGCGCGCCGCCGTCAGCGAGCTCGCGTAGCGACCACCGCGATGGTCCCGCCGCGCCGCGCGAGCCCGGCGGCGAGCTCGACGAGCGCCGCGACGGGGAGGAGCGGGAGCGCCGCGATGCTGAGCGCGACGAGGCGTACGTCGAACGGCGCCTCGCCGCGCAGGAAGCGGAACGGGTAGGCGCCGGGCAGCGCCGACAGCCACAGGCCGAGTGGGTTGTGCTCGAGCAGGACGTGCCGCTCGTGCACGGGCACGAACCCGTGGCGCCGCAGCAGCGCCTCCAGGCCGGCCGGCGAGAAGTGGACGCGGTGGCGCGCGAGGTCGAGGTGGAACCAGCGCTCCCCGAAGAGCCGCGCCTGCAGCGACGCGACGTTCGGCACGCCGACGACGAGCGTGCCCCCCGGGCGCAGCCACGAGGCGATCCGCGCGAGCGCCGCGCCGGGGTCTTCGAGGTGCTCGAGGACGTGCCAGAGCGTCACGGCGTCCTGCTCCTCCACCCGCGCCTCCTCGATGCCGGTGCGCTGAAGGACCACGCCGTACGCGTCGGCGGCGGCGCGCACGCCGCGCTCGGAGGGCTCGAGCCCCGAGGCCTCGTAGCCCGCCCGGCGCGCGGCGGCGACGAACCGTCCCCGCCCCGCGCCCGCGTCGAGCAGCCGCGCCGGCGGCGGCGGCAGGAGCGCGAGCCGCTGGCGGTCGAAGAGGCCGAGGAGCGGCGCGGCCAGGCGCGACCCCCGCGGGCGCATGCGCCCCGCGTCGCGCGCGGCCGGGACCGGCGGCGCCGCGGTGACCGCGGAGCCGCACGAACGGCAGCGGAGCAGCGCGCCCTCGCCCGCGAGCAGCGCCGCGCCGCAGGCCGGGCACGGGGCTGCGGCGTCGTCCGCGCCGGGGCGCTCCGCGCCGATGACGGGCCGCTCCGCGCGCGGGCCGGGCCCCTCGCTCACGCCCTGGAGGCTTGGCGCCCCCGCGCGGGATCGGTGACCTCGAACGCGACGCCGTGCGGCTCGAGGAAGCGCAGGAACTCCTCCGGGTCGAACGCCTGCGCCGGCGCGAGCGCGCCCGCGCCGTCGAAGCCCTCGGCCGTCAGCAGCTCGGCCGCGTGCACGGCGATCACGGCGGTCAGCCCGTAGAGGTCCGAGCCCGAGACGACGGCGCGGGCCGACGACCCGTCCGCGCCGTCGGCGTCCGCGACGATCGTCCACCGCGAGGCGCGCCGCTCGTCCTCCGGCGGGCCCTCCGGCAGCTTGTCGATCTGCGACTCGGCCACGTCGCGCAGCGGCGTCGAGAGCAGGACCTTCAGCAGCGGGAACGTGAGCGGCACCACGCTCCTCAGCGCCGGGTGCGGCGCGAACGTCGACGAGGCCCACCGGTAGCGGACGGCACGGGTGTCGACGTGGCGCGGCACCGTCAGCACCTCGCCGCCGGGGTAGCGCACGACCGGCTGCTCGCCGATCGGGTCGGGGAAGGCGAACGTCTCGCGCAGCGGCTGGCCGCCGGCCGGCCGCCAGTCGCCGTCGCGGTACTCGATGTCGTCGGTCCCGAGCATCTCCAGGCCGGAGCGCAGCGTCCCGCGGCTCATCCCGAACCCGGCGACCGCGTAAGCGATCGTCAGCTCGTCGAGCGGCTCGTGCCCGCGCGCGGCGAGCGCCGCGATGAGGTCGCCCGGCAGGTAGTCGAAGCCGACGGCCGGAATGACGGCGCAGCCCGCCTGCCGGGCGGGCTCGTGCAGGTGCTCGTAGACCCGCCGCATGTACGGCTGCTCGCCCGTCGTGTCGACGTAGTGCGCGCCGACGTCGAGCGCCGCCTCGATCACGGGAGCGCCGTAGAACGTGAACGGCCCCGCGCAGCTGATGACGGCGTCCGCGCCGCTGAGCGCCTTGCGCAGCGCGGGCGCGTCGTCGACCGCCGCCGCGCGCACGGGCCAGTCGACGCCGATGTCGGACGCGAGCCGGCGCAGCTTGCCGCCGTTGCGCCCGCACAGCACCGCGTCGAAGCCGCGATCGCGCAGCTGCTCGGCCACCAGCCGGCCGGTGTAGCCGGTGGCGCCGTAGACCGCGATGCGCGCCATCAGCCGCCGCGCTCGAAGAAGTAGAAGTTGGGCATCTGGGCCCGCACGAGGTCCGAGGTCATGGCCTGTGCGATACCCAGGTCGCCCGTCCTCACCGCAAGATCGTCCAGCGTGAGGATGCCCACCATCCGGTCGCCGTCGAGGATCGGCAGCCGCCGCACCCCGTGGCGGACCATCAGCTCGGCCGCATCGCCGACGTCCATGTCGGGCTCGCCGGTCACCACCGGGGACGACGCGTGCGCCTCGGCGGGATCGCTCGCGTCGCGCCCGTCGGCCACCACGCTGATCGCGACGTCGCGGTCCGTGATGAACCCGACCGGCGCGCCGCCCTCGTCGACCAGCACCACCGAGCCGACGTTGCGCTCGCGCATCAGCTCGGCGACCGCGCCGACCGGGCTGTCCGGCGCCGCCGTGACGACCGACTCGGTCATGACCTCGCGGATCTGCATCCGGCCTCCGAGTCTTACACTTCGGCCCTCATGGCGCAGCCATCACCAGCCCAGCGCGCGTGGCGCGGGCGCGTCGAGACCGCGCTGGCGATCGTCGCGCCCGCTCTCGACCTGCTGCTCGCCGCCGGCGACCGCCTCTCCCGGGCGGTCGAGCGCGACGACCTCGACTGGGTCCCGCCGCGCCGCTCGCTCGGCGCCGGGCCCGGGCCGGACGAGAACCTGCGCTGATGGCATCCGTCGAGGAGACGCTGGCCTGGGAGGCCGAGTGGCGCCCGCGCGCGGTCGCCGCCGCGCTCGTCGCGGCGCTGGCGGGCACCGCGGGCGGCGTCATGCTCGCGCTCCTCGAGCACCGCGGCCCCGCGGAGGAGGACGGCTTCGTCAGCCTGCCCGAGGCGCTCGGCGTCACCGCCGCGGGACGCGAGCCGGGCGAGCCCAGCCTGCTCGTGCGCCTGATCGACTACCGGGGCGACAAGCTCGGGCTGTTCATCCTCAGCGCGGTCCTGACGATCCTGGGCGCCGTCGGCGCGCTCATGGCGCTCACGTATCTCTTCCGCGCCGCCCGGGCGCGCAACCCGGAGATCGGCCGCGCGGTCGGCTGGTCGATCGCGGCCGCGCTCGCGCTCTACCCGCTCGGCCGCGGGCTGCGGGAGATCGCGACCTCGATCGAGTACTCGCAGTTCGCCGACGCCGCCGAGCGCACCCCCGGCGCCGTGCGCGACATCCCCAGCGAGGGCGTCCTGCCGGCGGCGGCGCTGATCGAGATCCTCGGGCAGTTCGCGCTCGCGCTGGCGTTCGTCCTCGTCTCGCTGAACGCCATGCGCGTCGGGCTGCTGACGCGCTTCATGGGCATCCTCGGCGTGATCGTCGGCGCGCTCACCGTCTTCCAGCTCGACGCGCCGCAGGTCGTGCGCGGGCTGTGGCTGGCCTTCCTCGGCGCGCTCGTCGCCGGCCGCTATCCCGGCGGCACCCCGCCGGCGTGGCTCACGGGCCGCGCGGAGCCGTGGCCGACGCAGCAGGAGCTGCGCGAGCGCCGCGACGCGCTGCGCGCCGAGCACCGCGAGGACGCCGAGGCCGACACCGACGAGGACACGGTTGCCGTCCCTGCGCAGGCGCCCCGTCCCGGCGACCCGGACTACGTGCCCGGCGCCGCGCGCCGCAAGCGCAAGAAGCGCAAGTAGTCTGAACGCGCCAACTCCCGGGTATCCGAGTTCGTGACCACTGTCGCGAACGGGAGGGGCAATGGCAGACGTCGACTGGCGGGCGGCGGAGGAATCGCCGGAGTTCCAGGAGCTCGTGCAACGGCAGCGCCGGTTCATCGTTCCGGCCACCATCTTCTTCCTCGGCTGGTACCTCGGCTTCATCATCCTCGCGGGGTACGCCAAGGACTTCATGGGCCGGTCCATCTACGAGGGCTTCACCGTCGGGTACGGCCTGGCGCTGACCCAGTTCCTCATGACGTGGGGGCTCGGCTGGCTGTACATGCGCAAGGCCTCGCGCGACTTCGACCCGCTCCGCGAGCGGGCGGCGGCGCGGGCGCTCGAGGCGGCCGCCGGGCGGCCCGGGGAGGCGCGGTTCGACCACGCGCCGGCCGCGACGCACGAGGAGGTGCCGCGATGACGCTCCCGCTCGCCGCCGACGTCAACGTCGAGGCGCTCTCGATGTTCGGCGTCGTGCTCGCGCTGACGCTCGGGATCACCTACTGGGCGTCCAAGCGCGTGAAGAGCGCGACGTCCTTCTGGGCCGCCGGCCGCAACATCAGCGGCATGCAGAACGGCTTCGCCATCGCGGGCGACTACATGTCGGCCGCGTCGTTCCTCGGCATCGCCGGGCTGATCTTCCTGTTCGGCTTCGACGGCTTCCTGTACTCCGTGGGCTTCCTCGTGGCGTTCCTGACGGTGCTCTTCCTGCTCGCCGAGCGGATGCGCAACGCCGGCAAGTTCACCATCGCGGACGTCCTCGCGTTCCGCCTGCAGCAGCGGCCGGCCCGCGTCGCCGCGGCCACCGGGACGCTCGCCGTCGCGGGCTTCTACCTCATCGCCCAGATGGTCGGTGCGGGCGCGCTGTTCAACGCGCTCGCGGGCGTCGACTACAACCTCGCGATCGTCATCACGGGCGTCTTCATGCTCACGTACGTGATCTTCGGCGGGATGATCGCGACCACGTGGGTGCAGATCATCAAGGCGGTGCTGCTGATGGGCGGCGCCACCGCGATGACGCTCTTCGTCCTCGGCAAGGTCGGGTGGAACCCGGTCGAGCTGTTCAACCGCGCGCGCGACGCGTCGCCCGAGGGCGACAACTACCTGAAGCCCGGCCTGTTCCTGGCGTCGCCGATCGACACCGTGTCGCTCGGCCTGGCGCTGGTCCTCGGCACGGCGGGGCTGCCGCACATCCTCATGCGCTTCTTCACCGTCCCGGACGCGCGGGCAGCGCGCTCGTCGGTGGTGTGGGCGATGGGCCTGATCGGCGCCTTCTACATCATGACCACCGCGCTCGGCTTCGGCGCGCGCGCGTTCCTCGGCGAGAAGGGCGTCGAGGCCGCCGGCCCCGGCGCGAACCTCGCCGCGCCGAACCTCGCGCAGTTCCTCGGCGGCGGAGAGGGCACGTTCGGCGGCGACCTGTTCCTCGCGGTGATCGCGGCGGTCGCGTTCGCGACGATCCTCGCGGTCGTCGCGGGCCTCGTCATCTCCGCGTCGGGGGCCGTGGCGCACGACGTGTGGACGAACGTGATCCGCAAGGGTCGCAGCACCGAGAACTCGGAGGTGACGGTCGCGCGAATCGCGGCGGCGTCGATCGGTGCGATCGCGATCCTGATCGCGATCATCGGCGGCAAGAACCTGAACGTGTCGTTCATGGTCGGCCTCGCGTTCGCGGTCGCCGCGAGCGCGAACTTCCCCGCGCTGTTGCTCGCGCTCACGTGGCGGCGGTTCAACACGACCGGCGCGGTCGCCGGCGTCCTCACGGGCACCTTCAGCTCGATCGCGCTCGTCATCATCAGCCCGAAGGTCTGGCCCGGCGCGGACGCCGAGGGAGGGCTGCTGTCGTTCTACGACCTCGCCAACCCGGGGATCATCTCGATCCCGCTCGGGTTCCTCGCGTGCTGGCTCGGCACGATGCTGACCACGGGCACCCGCGACGAGCGGGAGGCTGAAGCGTCCTTCCACGAGCTGTATGTACGCTCGGAGACGGGACTGGGCGCCGAACAGGCCGAGAAGGAGGAGGAGCTGGTCGGCGCTCGCTAGAGCAGAGGAGAGGAGCGACATGGCCGGCACGCAGGAGGATCTCTCGGCGAAGCTCGAGCAGCTGTCGAAGGTCGAGCGCTTCGAGCCGCCCGAGGAGTTCCGGGCGGGCGCCGTCGTCAGCGACCCCGGCGTCTACGAGGAGGCCGCGAAGGACCGCCTCGCGTGGTGGGAGAAGCAGGCCGAGCGCCTGGAGTGGTTCGAGCGCTGGGACACCGTGCTCGACGACTCGAACCCGCCGTTCTACAAGTGGTTCACCGGCGGCAAGCTGAACATCTCCTACAACTGCGTCGACCGCCACGTCGAGGCCGGGCGCGGCGACAAGGTCGCCTTCCACTGGCACGGCGAGGAGGGCGAGACGCGCGACGTCACCTACGCCGACCTGTACCGCGACGTCCAGCGCTGCGCCAACGCGCTGAAGGACGTCGGGGTCGAGCAGGGCGACATCGTCGGCATCTTCCTGCCGATGATCCCCGAGGTCGTCGTGGCGATGCTCGCCTGCACGCGGATCGGCGCCGTGCACAACGTGGTCTTCGGCGGCTTCAGCGCGAACTCGTGTGCCGAGCGCATGCAGGTCTCGCAGGCGAAGGTGCTCATCTGCCCCGACGGCGCACGGCGCAAGGGCAAGTCCGCGCCCGTCAAGGAGCAGGTGGACGCCGTCGTCGGCGACATGGGCGAGTCGCTGAAGACGATCGTCGTGGTGCGCAATGTGGACAACGGCGCGCCGATGACCGACGGACGCGACGTGTGGTGGCACGACGTGCTCGAGGCGGCGGACGACGAGTGCCCGCCCGTGCCGCTCGACGCCGAGGCGCCGCTGTACATCCTCTACTCGAGTGGGTCCACGGCGAAGCCGAAGGGGATCCTCCACACGACCGGCGGCTACCTGACGCAGGTCGCGTGGACGCACGAGTGGGTCTTCGACCTCAAGCCCGACGAGGACGTCTACTGGTGCTCGGCCGACGTCGGCTGGGTCACCGGCCACTCGTACATCGTCTACGGGCCGCTGGCCAACGGCTGCACGAGCGTCATGTACGAGGGCGCGCCCGACTACCCGGACAAGGACATCTGGTGGGCGCTGTGCGAGAAGTACGGCGTCACGATCTTCTACACGGCGCCGACGGCGATCCGTGCGTGCATCAAGTGGGGCGAGGAGTACCCGAAGCGGCACGACCTGTCGAAGCTACGCCTGCTCGGGTCGGTCGGCGAGCCGATCAACCCGAAGGCCTGGCTGTGGTACCACGAGGTCATCGGCGGCGGGCGCTGCCCGGTCGTCGACACGTGGTGGCAGACCGAGACGGGCGCGATCATGATCTCGCCGCTCCCCGGGCTGACCGAGACGAAGCCGGGCTCGTGCACGACCCCGCTGCCGGGGATCGAGGCGAAGATCCTCGCCGAGTCCGACGGCGAGGAGATGGAGCCCGGCTCCGGGCAGGGCCTGCTCGTGTTGACGCAGCCGTGGCCGTCGATGCTGCGCACGCTGTACGGCGACGACGACCGCTTCGTCGAGACGTACTTCAAGCGCTTCGGCCCGGAGACGTATCTGGTGGGCGACGCCGCGCGGCAGGACGACGACGGCTACTTCTGGGTCATCGGGCGCATCGACGACGTCATCAACGTCTCGGGCCACCGCCTGTCGACCGCCGAGGTCGAGTCGGCGATCGTCTCGCACCCGGCGGTCGCCGAGGCGGCGGTCATCGGGCAGCACGACGAGGACAGCGGCCAGGCCATCGTCGCGTTCGTGACGCTGCGCGGGGACGACGAGGAGGGGATGGAGCAGGCGATCCGCGACCACGTCGCCGACCGGATCGGCAAGCTCGCGCGGCCGAAGCGGATCATCTGGGCCGCCGACCTTCCGAAGACGCGCTCGGGGAAGATCATGCGCCGGCTGCTGCGCGACATCGCCGAGGGCCGCGAGCTCGGCGACGTCACAACGCTGCGCGACCCCGACGTCATGGACCAGCTGAAGGGGAAGGTCGCCGAGCGCCAGTCGGAGGAGTAGCTACCGGCGGATGCTCATGCGCAACCGGCGCGAGCCGCGCCGCACGAGCACGTCGTTGCCGCCGAACGTCGCGCGGGCCGTCAGCCGGTTGCCGATCAGCCTGCGCGTCACGCCGAACGAGACGCGCGAGCGGTAGCGGCAGTTCGCGTCCACCTTCGCGCGGCGCGTCGAGATCGTGTTGGCGCCCGACTTGATCTGCACGGTCACCGTCCCCTTGCAGCCGAGCGCGGGGGTCACGCCGGCCGGCAGCGTGAGCCGGCCCGACGTGGTGAACCGGAACGGGACGCGTCGGTCGGTCTTCGGCGAGACGCCGATCGACAGCGCGGCGCGGAAGCGCGGCACGCTCACCGTCCGCGTGCTGAAGCCGGTCTGATTCGCCGTGTCGACGGCGACGACGGTGAGCGTGTTGCGTCCCACGTCCTCGCCGCGCGGCTGGTAGGGGCACGTGTACGGCGCGGCGTCGTCCGTGCACACGATGCGCTCCTCGTCGACGAAGAGCACGCGCGCAACGCCGCGGTCGTCCGCGGCGGTCGCGGTCAGCGTCGTGGCCGTGGCGAGCGCCGCCCCCTGCGCCGGCGCGGTGAACGCGACGGTCGGCGGCTGGTCCTCCGGGATGTCGCGGGCCGGCGCGCGCTGCTCGACGGTGACGTTCTCGCATCCGCTCAGCACGTCGAGCGAGTCGACGGTCACGGTGTCCGTCCCGAAGCCGCAGCTCACGCGGTCGGCGAAGCCGTCGCGGGTGTCGACGCTGTCGTCGCCCACGCCCGCGAACACGACGTCCTCCAGCGAGCCGGGGTTGATGGTGTCGTTGCCGGAAGCACCAGTGATGATGCTGCTCTCCGAGTTCTCGCTGCCGCGCAGCGTGTCGTCGCCCCGGCCGCCCGACAGGTCCTCCATGTCGAGGACGTTGTCGCCCTCGCCTTGGCCGCCGTCGTTGGGCTGGCCGTCGAGGGTGATGGAGACCGGCTGGTCGGGGTCGCGGTCGCTGTAGTCGACCTCGTCGAGGCCGTCGTCGCCGTCGAGCACGTCGGGGTCGCCGGGCTCGTCCGCAAGGAGGTAGTCGTCACCCGCGTCCCCGTGGACGTCGTCCACGCCCTCGTCGCCCTCGAGGTAGTCGTTGTCGGGGCCGCCGAAGACGTGGTCGCCGTCGGCGTTGCCGTACACCAGGTCGTTGCCGGCGCCGCCGCGGATGGTGTCGACGCCCGCCGCGCCGTAGATCGCGTCCACGCCGTCGCCGCCGTCGATCGTGTCGTCACCGGGGCCGCCGTCGACGGCGTCGGCCCCGTCGCCGCCCGGACCGCCGTCGATGGTGTCGTTGTCCGGGCCGCCCTTGAGGAGCGGATCGGCGCCCGGGCCCCCGTCGATGTCGTCCTCGGCGCCGAGGCCCCACAGGCAGTCCTCGCCGTCGCCGCCGTCGATCACATCGGCCTTGGTGGTGCCGTTCACGTCGACGAACCCGCAGTCGTCGCCCGGCCCGGCGTCGATCGTGGCGGGAACGGACTGCGCGTCGAGCAACGTGAACTGCACGCCGTCGCTGTTGCCGCCGAGGGCGACGACGAAACGCGTCGTGCCCGCCGCCGCGCACTGCGCATTCTGGTTGTCGTCGTCGTCCTCCATGCATCCTGCGCCGAAGCCGACGTCGCTGGGGTCGAGGTCCTCGAAGACGTAGTTGGCCTCGACGGCGTCGAACGAGACGTCGATCCGCTCCGAGGCATCGGTGCCCGTGACCGTGATCACCGTGCCGGACTTGGCGACCGAGGCCGCGAACGCGCCCGGGGCGGCGATCGCGAGCAGGACGACGAGGAGCGGGACGGTGACGAGAAGTCGGCGCATGCCCGAACGCTACGCCGCGTCGTGACCGATCGCCAGCGGCGCGCGCGGCTACGTCGACGCGGCGAGCTCGGCGTCGGTCGGGGGGCGCCAGCCCTTGGGCACCGGCAGGTGCCCGCGGACGATGATCACGTCTTCCTCGCGCTGGCCGGGCGCCAGCAGGCCGCGCTCCTCCAGCGTGTGGACGCGGGCGCGCATGAGCGGCCCGAGCGGGCCGCGGCGGCGGGCGATGCAGTCGACGCCCTCCAGCCCCGCGTCGCGCATCGCGGCGAGCGTGCGGTCGGTGCCGAGGATCGAGCTCGAGACAAGGAGGAGGAAGCCGCCGGGCTTGAGGTGCGCGGGGGCCTCCTCGATGATCCGGTCGAGGAGGACGCGGCCGTCGGTGCCGGCGTCCCATGCGCGCTCGAGCCCCTTCTTGGGCAGCTCGTCGGTCTCGGCGGGGACGTACGGCGGGTTGGAGACGATCGCGTCGAAGCGCTGGTCGCCGACCGGCTCGAACAGGTCGCCCCGGAGCGCGCGGACCTTCACGCCGTTGAGGCGGGCGTTCACGCGCGTGGTCAGGACGGCGCGGCGCGACAGGTCGACGGCGGTGACCGCTCGGGCGCCGCGCATGGCGGCCGTGACGGCGAGGATGCCGCTGCCGGTGCAGAGGTCGAGGACGGTCGCGCGCGGGGGCAGCGTCTGCTCGCGGAGCAGGTCCGCCAGGAAGCGGGAGTCGCTGATGGGGGCGAAGACACCAGGGGGAGTCAGGAGCCGCACGGCGTCGGTCTACATATCCTCCGCGCGCCTTGGTCAAACCGCCCTCCGCATCCCTCCGCGCCGCGTTCGAGATCCCCTCCGGGCTCACGGTCGGGATCGAGGAGGAGGTCATGCTCGTCGACGCCGCCACGCTCGACCTGGCGCCGCGGGCGGGCGAGGTGCTGGAGGCGCTGGGCGGCGATCCGCGCTTCAAGCTCGAGATGCCCGCGGCGCACCTGGAGATCGTGCTGCCGCCGCTGGCGTCGGCGGCGGACGTCGCGCACGCATTGCTCGCCGCGCGGCGGGACCTGGCCGCGGCGTGCGAGCCGCTCGGGCTCCTCGTGGCGGCCGCCGGCGTCCATCCGTTCGCCGCACCGCGCGGCCCGGTGAACGGCGGGCCGCGCTACGAGTCGATGGTCGCCGAGTTCGGCGACGTCGCTCGCTCCCAGCTCGTGTGCGCGCTGCAGGTCCACGTGGCGGTGCGGCCGGCCGACCGCGCGATGGCGGTCTACAACGCGCTGCGCCCGTTCCTCCCGCTCATCAGTGCGCTCGCGGCGAACGGCCCGATCTTCGAGGGGCGCGACACGGTGCTCGCCTCGAAGCGGCCGGCGATCTGCGAGCTGCTCCCGCAGCAGGGGATGCCGCCGGCGCTCACGTGGGACTCGTACGCCGCGGCGGCCGTCGACCCGGCGCGGTGGTGGTGGGAGCTGCGGCCGCACCCCGCGCACGGGACGCTCGAGGTCCGCGTGCCGGACGCGCAGGCGACGGTCGAGGAGGCGGCGGCGGTCGTCGGCGTCGTGCACGCGCTCGTCGCGAAGCTCGCCGACGACGCCGGCGCGCCCGCGCCCGCTTCGCCGCCGTCCGCCGTCGGCGCCCCCGCCGCCGCCGACCGGGCCGCCGCGACAGCGGCCCTCCAGGCCGACCGGCGCGTTGCCTTCCAACACGGCCTCGCCGGCCCGCTCGGTCCGCGCGTGCGCGCCCTTCTCGACGACCTCGCGCCGCACGCGGAGCGCGTCCGCGCGGCAATCCAGCTTGAAAGCGCGCGGGCGCTCGCCGCGCGCGGCGGGGGCGCCGCGCGGCAGCGCGCCGTCTTCGCGCGGGGTGGCGCGCGCGCCGTGGTGGACGACCTCGTCAAACGCTTCGCGCAGGACTGACCCTCAGTACGCTTCGCGCCCCCGATGCCGCCTGTCCCGACCCCACGCGGCGAGGTCTCCGAGGCGGTCCTCGACGCGCTCGGCCGCCCCGTCCACGCGCTCGTCGCGCCGCCGGTCCGCTCGTCCGGCGACGCGCTCGCCGACGAGGACCTCCAGCTCGCGCTCTACGTCATGTACGAGCTGCACTACCGCGGGCTCGACGGCGCCGACGAGGGGTGGGAGTGGGAGCCTTCGCTGCTCGCGCTGCGGCGCTCGCTCGAGGAGGCGTTCACGCAGTCGCTGTTCGCCCTGGCCGGCGCCCCCGAGCGCGAGGACGTCACGCCCGAGGAGATGGACATCGCGCTGCGCGCGATCGCCGAGTCTGACGACGGCCCGTCGCTGTCGCGGCACCTCGAGCGGCGGGGCACGCTCGAGCAGATCCTCGAGTTCGTCGTGCACCGGTCCGCCTACCAGCTCAAGGAGGCCGATCCGCACGCGTGGGCGATCCCGCGGCTGAGCGGTCAGGCCAAGGCCGCGCTGGTCGAGATCGAGGTCGACGAGTTCGGCGGCGGTCGCGCCGAGCGCATCCACGCCGCGCTGTTCGCGCAGGCGATGGAGGAGCTCGGGCTCGACGCGACCTACGGCGCCTACGTCGACCGGATCCCGGCGCTGACCCTCGCGACGGTGAACCTCATGTCGCTGCTCGGCCTGCACCGCCGCTGGCGCGGCGCGATCGTCGGCCACCTCGCGCTCTTCGAGATGACGTCCTCGCTCCCGAACCGCCGCTACGGCAACGCCCTGCGCCGCCACGGCTTCGGCGAGCGCGCGACGGCGTTCTTCGACGAGCACGTCGAGGCGGACGCCGTCCACGAGGCGATCGCGTCCGTCGACCTCGCCGGCGGGCTCGTCCGCGCCGAGCCCGCGCTCGCCGGCGACCTGCTGTGGGGCGCGCGGACGCTCGCGGCGATCGAGAGCCGCTGGTCGGCGTCGCTGCTCGCCGCGTGGGGAGAGGGGCGGACGTCGCTCCTGTCGCCGCTCGGCAACCCGGCCGCCCCCCAAGACGCCATCGCCGCGAAGCGGCTGTGACACGACGTCGCGACGCGACCTAATCGCGCGAGAACCTCGCCCGCTCCGCGCCGGCCTCGCGCCCGTCCTCCACGCCGCTCGGCGCGCGGAAGCGGATCAGCTGGTGCGTCCCGTCGCAGAACGGGCGGTTCCGCGACTTGCCGCAGCGGCACAGGGCGACCGTCCTGCGCCCGATCTCGATGACGTTGCCGTCCTGGTCGGCCATCTTGAACGGCCCGCGCACGAGGAGCGGGCCGTCGCGGTAGGGCGTGATGACGACGTCGTCCTCAGCCAACGGTCTGCGACTCCCGCTCGCCGCTCGGCTGGACCGGCTCCTCGTAGGTCGTGACGACGTCGACGTCCGCGTAGACGGCGACGAACCGCAGCGGCTCGTCGCCGACCGACCGGACCTGGTGCGGGACGTCCTTCGGCACCAGCGCGACGCCGCCCGCGTCCACGCGGTCCGTCTCGCCGTCCAGCTCCACCTCGGCGACGCCGGAGACCACGACCACGTGCTCCTCCGCGCTGTCGGTGTGCCGCGGCAGCGCACACCCGGGCCCGACCTCCAGCAGCGACGTCGACGCCTCGCGCGCGCCGCCGTCGGGGGTCGTGCCGAGCGTCGACTTCCACCGCAGCTCGGGCCGCCCGTCGACCCACTGCTCCTCGAGCCCTTCGAACCGCGCCGTGTGCATGGCGCGGGACTACCCGCCGGAGGCTGGTTCGGACGCGTCAGCGCAGGACCGTCACGGCGCGCCGCTCGGCCAGGCGCGCGCCGGCCTCGGACGTCGCGGTCACCGCGAGCGTCAGCTTCAGCCGGCGCTTCGCCTTCAGCGCCTTGCGCGCGGCGGCCGACAGCTTCAGCGCCACCGTCCCGGTCCGGCCCGGCGCGGCCTTCGCCTTCGCCCGGGCGACGACCTTCGCACCCTGGCGCAGAGCGGCCGACGCGGAGCCCGGGCGGGCGGCGGCGGGCACCGCCACGCGCAGCTTCACGACGCCCGCTCGCGAGGCCTTCACCGTGCGCTGGGCTGCGTACACGGTGACGACGCGCGTCGTCTTGCCGAGCGCGCCGGCGTCGATCTCCAGCCGCAGCCGCAGCTTCCCCCGCTTGCGCAGGTACGCGCCCGCCTTGCCGAGCGGCAGCCGGATCTGCCCCGTCGTCCCGCGCGGCACGCTGAAGGGAGCGCTGCCGAGCGGGACGGGTACGCGCGCCCGGGCGGCGACGGCGTCGCGCGGCTTGGGCGGCAGCGGGTCGGCGGTCTGCCCCGACACGCTCCCGTTGCAGCTGGCCGCCGCCTGGTTCGCCGGGCAGTCGACCGGCACGGTGACCGAGCGCCCGTCGACGTTGGCGAGCAGCTGCTGCAGCGCGGCGCGGAACTGTGCGAGGAGCGCGGGCGGGATCGGCGGCCCGCCCGGGCCGCTGGGGCCGCCCGGCGCTGGGCCGTCGGGGCCGGGGGGCGGCGGCGGAGGCGGCGGCGGCGCGGTCGCCTCGCGCGGCAGCGGCCCGCGCAGGCGCTGCAGGAAGATCTCGAGGAAGTCGCCCGTGTCCCCCGCCTCGTAGAGCATCGAGCCGCCCTTGTACGGCTCGGGAAGCCCGTTGCCCTCCCAGACGACCGTGAAGGTGTCGCCCTCGGGGTTGTAGGCGATGCCCGGGAACGCGGCGTCGCGGTCGTCGTACTTCGTCGAGTTCGCAGGCTCACCGTACGTCGTGGGGTCGCTCATGCGAGAGATCCGGAAGTCCTCGCCGACCTCGAGCGTCACGTTGTCCTCGCACGGCTTCTGCATCGGCCTGGAGCACGGTCCTTCGGGCTCGCCGACGATGTCGAGCAGCTGGCCGAAGATCTCGATCTTGTTCTCGTTCAGCGTGCCGTGCTGGAAGGCCTGCGGGTCGGCCTGGGAGGAGAACCACACGGCCAGCCACTGGCGACCTGCGGGGCTGTAGGCGACCTGCACCGCGCTCGCCCCGTCCTGCGCGTAGTCGTCGCTGGGCGACCGCGCGAGGTCGGAGACCGTCGTCGGTCGCCTGGAGTTGTCCGGCCCGAGCAGCACGGCGCCGGCGTCGCGCACGATGTCCTCGCCGCTCGGCGCCTGTTCGTGCGTGCTGATCACCGTCAGGTAGTAGCCGTTGACGGGATCGGCGGCCACGTCGACCGACCGGGGCCCCGCGGTGTTCGCGAAGCCGCCGGCGCCCTCGTCGGGCGAAGACGGGTCGAGCTTGACGTTCCCGCCGATCGCCTCGCCTCCGGAGCCGACGCGCTGCCCGAACGGCTCGTACTGCGTCTCGTCGCTCGAGGTCTTGCGGTCCGCGCGATCGTCCACCCACACCACGAGGAAGTCGTCGGTGCGGGCGTTGTAGTCGACGGCGGCCACCAGCGCGTCCGCGCCGGCGCGCACCTCGCGCGCGTGCGAGATCGCGAAGTCGTCGCCTTCGGCCTGCCCGCCGGACAGGATCCGCTGGCCCCAGACCACGAAGTCGCCGAGCCGCAGGTCCTGCCAGACGACGAGGAAGCCCCCCTGCCCGTCGTGCATCGACGGGTCGAACGCCACGTCGGGCTGCTGCACGAAGTCGTTCAGCGACGCGCGTGCGTTGGAGATCTGGAAGTCGTCGCCGACCGGCTGCCCGCCGGCGCCGCCGAGCTTCACGCGCTGGCCGCGGATCTCGTCGGACCCCGCCTGCCACACGACGAGGAACTCCTTGAGCTTCGGGTCGTAGGCGACCGCTGGGTCTCTCGCGTCGTCCGAGCCGACTTCGGCGACCTTGAAGTCCGTGCCGATGGGCGCGCCCGCCGCGTCCAGGAACTGCCCGAACGCCTGCACCGTGGTGCGGTTGTCCTCCCAGACGACGAGCGTCTTGCCGTCGCCGGTGGCGACCGCGGGGAACCGCGCGTCGTTGTCGGCGTCGTTGGTCTGCGCGTCGGCCGTGTTCGAGACGCGCACGCGCTCGCCCGCGGGGTCGAGCGCTGCCAGCGCCACTCCGGCCGACACGAGGAGCGCGACCGAGGCGGCGGCCAGGAGTGCCCTCCATGGCATCGGACGATGCTACGCCCGGCGCCCGATGCACGTCAATCCCGAAAAGCGCGGATCGCGCTCAGACCTTGCGGAACCGCGGGGCCCATGCGCCATCGTCCGCGCGCGAGAAGTCCTGGAAGAGGCCAGGCGCCTCGACGAGCATCCGCTCGGCGACGAGGCCGAAGACGAGCCGCAGCTCCTCCTCGGCGCCGGGGGCCGTCCGCATCTCGATCACGTGGCGCAGCGTTCGCACGTTCGCGCTCCACACGATGTCCGTGCTCAGGCCGAGCGGGGCGAGGCGGCGCAGGGCGGACGTGACCTCCTTCTTGACGTCGAAGGGCACGCCGTCGTCGTCGAGGCCGAGCTGCTGCGCCGCGCTCAACTGCAGCTCCTCGAGCTGCTCGACGACGCTGACGACCTGCTCGCGCAGCGGCTCGAGCGCCGGAGGGATGCGGAAGCCGACGTCGCTCAGCCGGACGTAGCGCAGGCTCTCCTGGCTGAACGCGGATCCCGCCCGGTGGCGGACGAGCTCGTGCGTGAAGACGCGCGAGACGTCGCGGAAGACCAGCGTGAACGTCGCGTGCTCGAGGACGCTGCCGTGCGCGCTGGAGAGGATGTTCTCGAAGTACGCGCGCTGGTCGGTGCGCACGCGGGTGACGTTCGGGTTCAGCCCGGGCTCCCAGCTGCGGTAGCACGCGCGCCCGGCGAACTCGACGAGCAGCTCGGCCGCGTTCGGCGCGCCGTCCGCCTCCTCCAGGCGACGGTCGAGCCACGTCGCGCCGCCGACGGCGTCCAGGTACGCGCGCATCCCCTCGAGGTCGAGGGACGGGCGGGCGAGGAGGTGGACGGTCGGGGTGGTCTCGCGCACCGGCGCGACGCTAGACGGTGGCGCGGTCGGGCGCCGTCTCGGGGACGGCACGTGGCGCCGCCGTCTCGCGCGGCACCGCCAGACGCGTCGGCGAGCGCCGGCCGCGCAGCGTGACCGCCCCGTCGACGTGCCACTGCGACGCCTCCGGCTCGCCCGCCTGCTCGACCGCCGTCGCGCTGGCCAGCAGCCGCTCCGGGCGCTGCTTCGCCAGCTCGGTCAGGCGCGACGCCTCGTTCACCGGGTCGCCGATCACCGTGTACTCGAAGCGCGACTCGGCGCCGATGTAGCCGGCGACCGCCTCCCCGCACGCGACGCCGATCGCCGCCTCCAGGCCGTCGTCCACGCGATCGAGCCGCTCGCGCATCGCGCGCGCCGCGCCCAGGGCCCGCGCGGCGTGGTCGTCGACCTCCATCGGTGCGCCGAACACGCACAGCGCCGCGTCGCCCTCGAACTTGTTGACCATGCCGCCGTGCTCGTCCACCACGCTCACGACGATGTCGAAGAACCGGTTGAGGAGCGCGACGACGCGCTCGGGCGGCTCGCGCTCGGCGAGCCCCGTGGACCCGACGACGTCGACGAACAGCGCGCTGACGGTCTGCGTCTGACCGCCGAGCGAGGGCTGCTGCTCGAGCGCCTTGCGCGCGACGTCGAGCCCGACCTGGCGGCCGAAGAGGTCGTGCAGCTGCTCGCGCTCGCGCAGGCCGGCGACCATCGCGTTGAAGCCCGCCTGCAGGCGGCCGAGCTCGCTGCCGTCGTCGACCGCGACGCTCACGTCGAGGTCGCCGTCGCGCACGCGGTCGACCGCGCGGCGCATCGCGCGCACCGGCCGCGTCACCGTCGTGGTGGCGATGCGGGTGGCGACGAGGCCGACCGTGAAGCCGACGCCCGCCACGAAGAGCGTGGGCACGACGAGGTCGCCGGGCTCCTCGACGTCGCGCCCGAGCGGGATGAGCGCGAGCATGATGAACGGGATCCCCGAGCACAGCAGCCAGGTGAGGAGCAGCCGCGGGCCGATGCCGAGCGACCGCGTGTCGGCGGGGACCTCGGGGTCGAGCGCGAGGGCCACCGCGGGCCGCAGGATGCGCTCGCTGACGAGGAAGACCGCGGCGGTGGTCGTCCACCCCGCGAGCGCGGTCGACGTCGCGACCTCCAGCCCGAACTCGGTCGAGATGTCGAGCATCGCCGGGACGCCGAAGACCGGCACGGCGAGCAGCCAGAAGAAGAACGTCGCGAAGGCGAGCCGCTTGGGCAGGCGCAGGATCCGCTTGCGCTGGTCGGGCGTCGGCGGCTCGCCGCTGGTCAGCCACTCGCGCGTCGGCCGCCACACGCGCGCCGACCGGCGCGAGCCGATGATCGACGCAAGGAGGCAGTAGGCGCCGGTCGAGGCCAGCCCTGTCGTGCGCGTGAGGAACGACCCGTTCGACTCCGGCGGGAAGATGACGAGCAGGTACGTCGCGAGCGAGAACGACGCGACGGCGTTGATCAGCGAGGCGGCGACGATCAGCCGCTTCTGGATGCGCTTCGCCAGCCGCCCAGGGTCTTTCGGCGTGCACCACACGCCGCAGATGTTCCCTGACCGGCGGGCGGAGCGCGACGGTGAGCTGCTGCGGAGGCGGTGGGGCTACTTCGGCGGCGGCGGCGTGCTCTGGTTCGGCGCCTCGACGTCGAGCGTCTCGTCGGTGCCGCTCGCGTCGGTCGGCGGGAGCCACTTCTCGCCGCTGCCCTCGCCGGAGTCCGCGGGGGCGTCGCCGGCCGGGGGCGCGCTCGACTCGTCCCCGACGCCGGGGGCCGCGGCCTCCTTCGGCGTGTCGGGGCCGTCGCCCGCGACGCCCGCGTCCTCGAGCGCCTCCGTGACGTCAGGCCCGGAGGCGGCGGCGCCGTTGGTGGCCGGCGGGGTCCCGGTGGCCGCCGTCGCGGCCGCGGCGGCGCTCGTCGGCGCGCTCGTCCCGGTGCTCGAGGACGGCGGCGGCGCGTAGGACGGCGTCGACGTGCTGCCGCCACCGCCGCGGACCTTCTTGGCGACCGCGGCGCCGATGCCGCCGAGGATCGCGAGCGGCACGATGCGCCGCGTCAGCTTGTAGGTGCGCAGGGCGCGCCGCGCGACACGCTGCGCGACAAGGCCCTTCGTGCCGAGCTTCACGAACCCGGTGATGCGCTCGAAGGTGGTGGGGGACGACTTCCGGCGGGGGATCAGCTTCATACACGGGTGGGTACCCGCGCGCGGCGATGCGATGCGCCCCCGGCGCGCCGCTCAGCCCCCGGCCGCGCCGGGATTGCCCGTCGCGCCGCCGGGCGACTCGTCCTGGCCGGCGTCCGTGTCGGGCGCGGAGTCGCCGCCGCTCCCGCTGCGGTCCTCGCCGGCGGGGTAGCCGCCCTGGCTGTCCTGCCGCTCGTCCTGGTGCTCGCGGGGGTCGTCGGTGAGGTCCGGCTCGCGCTCGTCCATACGGACGGCCTACCCCTCAGAGCAGGCCGCGGAACGACTCGCCCGCGTCGCGGACGGCGTCGAAGAGCGGATCGGGGTAGATCCCGGCCGCGAGGGTGGCGAGCGCGGCGAGGACCGCGACGAGCGTGAGCTCCCAGTGGCCGCGGCCCGGACGGTCGCCCGCCGCGGGGTCGGCCGCGGCGTCGCGCGCAGAGGCGGTGTCCTCGGCTTCGTCCTCGCGGGCCGCGGCGGACGCCGCTTCGTCGCGCTCCTCCGCAGCCGCCCGCTGCGCGTTCGAGGCGGCGGGGTCCGGGTCGGGAGCCGCGGGGCCCGGCTCGGAGGGCGCGCCGGTGGAGGCGGGCTCGTCCGGGCCGGCCGCGGCGGCGGAATCGGGCTCCTCGGGCGGGTCGAGCTCCTGCGACCCCCCGGCGAGCGCGGGCACGGGCGTCGCGACCTCCGCCGCCGGAGCGCCCCGCATCCACACGGCCGCGAGCACCTTCAGGTAGTACGCCAGCGACGCCGCGGAGCCGAGCACGATGAAGATCCCCAGCCACGTGTAGCCGCCGTCGACGGTCGCGTCGAGCAGGTAGATCTTCCCGATGAACCCGCCCGTCGCGGGGATGCCGGCGAGCGACAGCATCGCGATGGTCAGCGGCCACGCGAGCCACGGGCGCGACCAGCCGATGCCGCTTACGGAGTCGATGTGGTCGCCGAGCTCGGTCTCCCGCTCGCGCGCGACGACCACCGCGAACGCGGCGAGGTTCATCACCAGGTACACGGCGAGGTAGAACAGCGTCGAGCGCACGCCGAGCTGCGTCGCCACGACGACGCCGGCGAGCAGGTACCCCGCCTGCGCGACGGACGACCAGGCCAGCAGCCGCTTCAGCGAGGACTGCCCGAGCGCGCCGACGTTCCCCACGACGATCGAGATCGCCGCCAGCGTCGCCAGCACGATCGACCAGTCCGCGTTCGAGGGCAGCAGCGCGACGTCCATCATCCGCAGCAGCACGCCGAACGCCGCGGCCTTCGTCGCGACCGACATGAACGCGGTGATGGGCGTCGGCGCACCCTCGTAGACGTCGGGCGTCCACTGGTGGAACGGCGCGACCGACGCCTTGAACGCCAGCCCGACGATCACCAGCGCGATCCCGCCCAGCAGCAGCGAGTCGCTCTGCAGGTCGGTGGAGCGCTCCAGCGCCCGCGCCATCCCGCTGAAGTCGGTCGACCCCGTCGCGCCGTAGAGCAGCGCCAGCCCGTACACGAGCGTCGCCGACCCCACCGATCCGATCACGAGGTACTTCAGGCCGGACTCCAGCGACGTCGCCCGCCGCATCTCGGTCGCGCACAGGATGTACAGCGGGATCGAGAGCATCTCGAACCCGAGGAAGAGCGTGACCGTGTTCTGCGCGCCGACCAGCACCGACATGCCGCCCACGCTGAACAGCAGCATCGAGTAGTACTCGCCGTGCGCCGACTCGCGCGGCCCGAGCGAGCGCCACGACATCAGCACCGCGCACACGCCGGCGACCGCCAGCAGGCAGTTCAGGTACATCGCGAACGTGTCGACGCGCAGCGCGGCCGAGACGATGTCCTTGCCCTCGTCCCACTGCCAGATCGAGAGGCCGGCGAAGGCGCCGAGCGTCGCGATCGTCAGGAGCGGGACGAGCGCCTCGCGCACGAACCGCGACCGCAGCAGGCCCGCGAGCAGCACGACCATCGCGCCGCCCATGACCGCGACGATCGGCGAGAGCCCCGCCCAGTCGATGTGCGGGCCCTTCACCGGATCACCTGGATCTCGTGATGGTCGCCGGTCGCCTGCGAGGCCGCCTCGACCTGGCGGGGGATCGTCTGCTCGCCCTTCTCCAGCGGCAGCTGCGGATACAGCGCCAGCAGCAGGATCACCGCAACCATCGGCACGAGCACGAGCCCGTCGGCGAAGCGGATGTCGGTCGGCGTCACGCCCGGGTTCACCCGGTTGTGCATCGACCGGATGAACATCCGCAGCATGTAGACGCTCGCCAGCACGACGCCGGTGAACGCCACGATCGCGATGACGATCTTCGTGTCGAAGACGCCGAAGAGGATCAGGAACTCGCCGACGAAGTTCGACGAGCCCGGCATGGCCAGCGTCGCCAGGGCGACGATCAGGAACAGCCCGGCGAGGATCGGCGCCCGGAACGCGACGCCGCCCATGTCGCGCAGGTCCTGCGACCCGCCGGCGCGCGCCGCCAGCAGCCCGACGATGAAGAACGCGGGCACGACGACCAGGCCGTGGTTGACCGACTGCAGGATCGCGCCCTGCGCCCCGTCGTCGTCGAGCGAGAAGACGCCGAGCAGGATGAACCCGAGCTGCGCGATCGACGAGTAGCCGAGGATGAGCCGCGTCTCCGTCGTCGTGAAGGCCATGATCGAGCCGTAGAGGATCGACGCCAGGCCGACGAGCAGCAGCAGCATCTGGAAGTGCGCCGTCGCGTCGGGCAGCAGCGGCGTCACGACGCGCAAGAAGCCGTAGGCGGCGACCTTCGACAGCACGCCGCTGAACACCGCGAGCACGGGCAGCGGCATCGAGCGGTAGCCGTCGGGCATCCACCCGTGCACCGGGAAGGCGGGCATCTTCACGAGGAACGCGGCGGCGAAGCACAGGAAGATCCACTCCTGCGTTCCCTTGTCGAGCGTCACCGACCCGATGTCGCTCAGCGCGAACGAGACCTCGCCGCCGGTGCCCGACAGCACGCCGAGCGCGATGGCGCCCGCGAGCATCAGCAGCGACCCGACGAGCGTGTAGATGAAGAGCCTGATGATCGCGCGGACGCGGTCCCCCGCCCCCCAGATGCCGGTCAGGAAGAAGACCGGCACGAGCATCAGGTCGAAGAACAGGACGAAGAGCAGCAGGTCCTGCGCGAGCAGCGCGCCGAGCACCGCCGTGTGCATGACGCCCAGCCACATGAAGAACTGCGGCGGGTGCTCGCGCTCCAGCGTCGCCCACAGCACGCAGACCGTGAAGGACAGCGTCGTCAGGCCGACGAGCGCGATGTTCAGGCCGTCGACCCCGAGCTTGTAGTGGATGCCGAGCTGGTCGATCCACAGCTTGTCGGTCACGTACTGCAGGGCGCCCGACGAGGCGTCGAAGTCGACGAGCAGCGCGACCGCGTAGGCGAGCGCGGCGAGCGACCCGACGAACGTCACCCAGCCGGCGAAGCGCCGCGCGACGAGCGCGAGCATCCCCGCGAACGCGGGCAGCCACAGGACTATCGACAGGTGGATCGTCACGAGCGCACCAGCAGCCAGAGGAGGACGCCGGCCAGGCCGAGCACCATCAACGCCGCGTAGGCGCGCAGGAACCCGCTCTGCCGCGAGCGCACGGCGGCGCTGCCCGCGCGGACGAGCCCGACCGGCCCGCCGACGACGAGCCCGTTGACGACGACGCGCTCGAACGTCTGCTGCGCGAAGCGCCCGGTCCATGCCGCCGGTCGCACGAACAGGCGGTCCAGCGCCTCGTCGGCGTACCACTTGTTGACGAAGAGCGTGTGCAGAGGCCGGAAGCGCTCGCGCAGCGTGACCGCGATCTCCGGCCGCCGCCGCCAGATCAGGAACGCGACCGCGATCCCGGCGATGCCGCACAGCGCGCCGATGGCCAGGCCGCCGAAGGTCAGCGAGTCGGACGGGTGCAGCTGCTCGTGGAAGCGCGAGCCCTCGAACGTCGGCTCGAGGAAGTTGTCGAGCGCCTCGGTGACGTTTGGGATCTGTATCCATCCGGCGACGATCGCCGCCAGCGCGAGCACGCCCATCGCGAGGCGCATCGGCAGCTCCTGCTCGGCGATGTGGTGCTCCGGCCCCGGGAACCCGACCTCCGTGTCCTCCTCCTCACCGGTCACCGGGTTGCGCGGGACGTCGGCGTGGTGCAGGTGGCCCTGCTCGAGCTCGCGCGCCTCGGGCGACGGGTCGCCGAAGAACACGCGGAAGATCATCCGGAACGTGTAGACGGCGGTGATGAACGCGGTGATGTAGCCGACGACCACCAGCGCGACGTGCCAGTCGCCGCGGTCGGCGACGTACGCGAGGACCTCGTCCTTGGAGAAGAAGCCCGCGAACGGCGGCACCCCGGACAGCGACAGCCCGCCGATCACGAAGCAGCCGAAGGTGAACGGCATCGCCTTGCGGAAGCCCCGCATCTGGTCGATGTTCTGCACGCCCGCCATCGCCGCGATCACCGAGCCGGCGGCCATGAAGAGCAGGGCCTTGAAGAACGCGTGCGTGTAGAAGTGGAAGATGCCCGCGACGTACGCGCCCGACGAGACGGCCATGATCATGTAGCCGATCTGGGACATCGTCGAGTAGGCGATGATCCGTTTGAGGTCGGTGACGACGAGCCCGATCGTCGCGCTGACGAACAGCGTGGCGCAGCCGACGATCGCGCCGACCGCCGCAGCGCTGGAGGACTGCTCGAACAGCGGCCACATGCGCGCGATCAGATAGACGCCCGCGGTGACCATCGTCGCCGCGTGGATCAGGGCGCTGACCGGGGTCGGTCCCTCCATCGCGTCGGCGAGCCACGTGTGGAGCGGGATCTGCGCGGACTTCGCGAACGCGCCGACGAGCAGCAGGATGCAGCCGGCCGTGACGTCGCCGGACGAGATCTGGCCGGCCTTCTCGAACGTCCCCAGGTAGTCGAGCGTCCCGCTGCCGCGGAAGATGAAGAACGTCCCGAGCACGAGCCCGACGTCGCCCAGCACGTTGATGACGAACGCCTTGATGCCCGCCGCGGTCGCGGTCTCGCGCCGGTACCAGAACGAGATCAGCAGGTACGAGGCCGCGCCGACGAACGCCCACCCGACGATGAGGAAGATGAAGTTCCCCGCCAGGATCAGCAGCAGCATCGAGAAGACGAAGAAGTTCAGGTACGAGAAGAACCGCGTGTAGCCGCGATCGCCGCCCATGTACGCGACCGAGTACAGGTGGATGAGCGCGGAGACGCCGGTGATCGTCACCGTCATGAACACGCTCAGCGGGTCGACGAGCAGCGCGAGCTGGCCGTCGAAGCCGGTCGTCGCCATGTAGTCCCACGCGACGGCGCGCACATGGCGCTCCTCGACGGCGAGGTCCTGCAGCGAGAAGAGCATCAGCACCGCGGAGACGAACGAGGCGAAGAGGACCGCGGTCCCGACGTAGCCGGGGAGCTTGCCGCGCAGGACGCGGTAGCCCAGCGCGTTGACGATGCAGCCGGCGAGCGGGAAGAGCAGCGTCAGCCACGCGAACGTCTTGACCGACGTCATCAGCCGTGCAGCTCCCGCAGCTCGTCGACGTCGACGGGCAGCCGGCGGCGGTACATCGCGACGATGATCCCGAGGCCGACGGTGACCTCGCACGCCGCGACGACCATGACGATGAGCGCGAAGACCTGCCCGTCGTGCGGGACCTTGCCGTGGACGTCGGCCTCGGCGTGCATCCGGTTGAACGCGATGAGCGCGAGGTTCGCCGCGTTGAGCATCAGCTCGAGGCAGAGCAGGATGACCAGCGGGTTGCGCTTGACGAGCACGCCGCCGGCGCCGATCGCGAAGATGATCGCCGAGACGGCGAGGTACCACGCGATGCTCACCAGCCGCCCTCCCACTCGTCGCCCTCGCCGTGGCGGCGGCCCTCGCCGACGCCCGCCGCGACCTCCGGGCGCACGGTGCCCTTCGGGTGCGATCCGGCCGGCGTCCCGGTGACGTCGGGGATCCCGCTCACGCCCTCGCGCATCGTGCCGGTGCCCTCCGGGCGCAGCGCCTCGATGACGCTCACGCGCGCGACGTCGTCGTCCTCGATCCCCATGCCGCGGCGCCGGCGCGCGAGCACGACCGCGCCGACGGCGGCGACGAGGAGCAGCAGCGACGCCAGCTCGAAGGGCAGCAGGAACTTCGTCAGCAGCGCCTCGCCGAGGCCGGCCGGCGTGCCGTAGTCCGGGTTGTACGGCGAGCCTTGGCCGTCGACGGCCTTCAGCCCGGTGCCGAGCAGCGCCACCCACAGCTCGGCGAGGATCGCCGCGGCGAACAGTGCCGACAGCCCGCGCAGCCCGGGCGCGAACGGCCTGCGCAGCGGCTCGGCGCCGCCGACGTAGGCGACGACGAACACGTAGAGCACCATGACGGCGCCGGCGTAGACCACGACCTGCGCCGCCGCGAGGAACTCGGCGCGCAGCAGCAGGAAGAGCGCCGCGAGCGAGAGCAGGTGCACGACGAGCGCGAGCACGTTGTAGAAGGGATTCCAGTCCTTGATGACCCCGTACGCGCCCCCGATCGCGCCGCTCGCGACGATGAAGAAGAGGACCTCGGCCACTACTCCCCTTCCGCGCGCAGCGGCGTGCGGTCGAGGGGCTCGGCCAGCAGCATCTCCTTGGTGAAGATGAGGTCGGACCGGTTGTAGTCCGACATCTCGTAGTCGTGGCCCATCGTGATCGCGTCGAACGGGCACGCCATCTCGCAGTAGCCGCAGAAGATGCAGCGCGACAGGTTGATCTCGTAGACGGCGGCGTAGCGCTCACCGGCGGACACGCGGTGCTCGGGCGTGTTCTCCGCCGCGACGACGCGGATGCAGTCGACGGGGCAGGCCGCAGCGCACAGCGAGCAGCCGACGCACTTCTCCAGCCCGGTGTCGTCGAAGCGGTGCAGGCGGTGGCGCCCGCGGAAGCGGGGGTACACCGGGACCTTCTCCTCGGGGTACTGGATCGTGCTGGGCTTCTCGCGCAGGCGCCCGAACGTCGTCTTCAGGCCGCGCAGCGTCTCGCCGAAGGCGCGGTACGCGCCGCCGGTGCCACCGGGCTCGGGCGCGCGCACCACCTCGACGACGTCGGGTCCTGGCTCGTACGGGCTCATGAGTTGTCGGTCACCACCACGATGATTGCCGTGGCCAGCGTGTTGACCGTGGCCAGCGGGAGAAGGACCTTCCAGCCGAGGCTCATCAGCTGGTCGTAGCGCAGGCGCGGCAGCGTCGCGCGGATCCACATGAAGAAGAAGAGGAAGAGGTACATCTTCCCGAGCACCACGAACGGGTCGACCCACGTTGGCGGATCGACCCCGAACGGCAGCATCCAGCCGCCGAGGAAGAACGTCGTCGCCAGCAGCGAGAGCGTGAGCATGTTCAGGTACTCGGCGAAGAGGAAGGCGACCATCTTGGTGCCGCCGTACTCGGTCATGTAGCCCTGGACGAGCTCCGCGTCCGCCTCGGGCAGGTCGAACGGCGGGCGGTTGATCTCGGCTGCGCCGGCGACGAGGAACCCGAGGAAGCCGACGAACTGCGGGAGGATGTACCACATGCCGTTCTGGGCGTGGACGATGTCGGTCAGCGACAGCGACTGCGCGGTGATGACGACGCCGACCAGCGCGAGCCCCTGAGAGACCTCGTAGGAGATGAGCTGCGCCGCGGAGCGCATCGCGCCGAGGAAGGAGAACTTCGAGCCGCTGGCCCAGCCGCCGAGCATGAGGCCGTAGAAGGCGATCGCGCCGAACGCGAACACGTAGAGGATCCCGATCGAGACGTCGATCCCGTACAGCCCGACCTTGCCGCCGAAGATGTCGACGGTGTCGCCGAACGGCACGATCGCGAAGGCCGCCACGGCGGTCGTGATCGAGATCGCCGGGGCGAGCACGTAGAGGAACGGGATGGCGGTGCGCGGGCGGCTGTCCTGCTTGACCGCGAACTTGAGGATCTCGGCGAGCGGCTGCAGGGCGCCGAACGGGCCGACGCGGTTCGGGCCGTAGCGCATCTGGAAGCGCCCGAGCAGCTTGCGCTCCATGATGATCACCATCGGCAGGATCTGGAGGGCGACCGCGAAGATGAGGATCGCCTTGAGGATCTGGACCCACCAGGCCTCGTAGTACTGGACGGACGCGAGGTGGGTCACGAGCGGCGCACCTCCACGAGCTCCTCGCCGGAGAGGAGGTTGGCCCCGTCGCCCTCGAGGTTCTCCTCGAGGAAGACCGTTCCGGCCGGGACGTCGTGACGCAGCGCGACCGTCGCCTGCACCCGCGTGCCGTTCGCGCCGACCTCGACGCGCTCGCCGTTGCGCAGCCCGAGCCGCTCCGCGTCCTCGGGGGACAGCTCCGCGCGCTGGCGCGCCGCGAGGAACTTCAGCGCAGGCGCGTGCTCGACCTCGGGGGCGGCCCAGATCGACCGGAACGTGCCGAGGCGCAGGTGACCGTTGCTCGCCACGACTTCGCGCGCACGCTCGGCCGGCGGAGCGGCCCGCTCGACATTCGGCAGCGCCGTCGCCTGCGCGCGCTCGGGCCAGCGCGCGCCGCGCCCGCCGATGACGTCGAGCGTCAGCCCGGCATAGAAGGGGACGGCCTCGGTGAGCTGCTGGAAGGCCATGCCGGCGGTGAGAACGCCGGTCTCGACGCCCAGCTCGGAGCAGAGGTCGGCGAGGACCTGCCACTCCGCGCGGTTCTCGCCCTGGTGCGCGATCGCGGGGCGCACGCGCTGCAGCCGCCCGTCGGGGTGCACCACGGTGCCCTCCTTCTCCGGGTGCCCCTCGGCGGGGAAGACGACGTTCGCGTGCGCGCGCAGCCCCTCGGTCAGGAAGGCGGCGTGGGCGACGACGGTGCTCGCGCGCTCGAGCGCGGCCTCCCACGCGCCGCGGCCGGGAAGCTCGCGGATCGGGTCGACGTGGAGCAGGTACGCGGCGGTCAGGTCGCCGCTGCCGAGCGCCTCGGCGATCTGCGGCGTGGAGAAGCCCTCGGGAGCCTCTGAATAGCCCGGTCCGGAGCCCGGGACGCAGCCCACCTCGCGCAGCCCGCGCGCGTTGGTCCCCGCCGGGACCTCGAGGATCCCCGCGCCGCCGACGTCCGCGAGCCCGAGCGCCTCGGCGAGGGCGACCGCGGCAGCGCCCACCCGCTCGCTGCAGACGATCACGACTTCGTCGCCCGCCGCGCGGAGGGCGTCGGCGAAGCCGCGCACCTCGGCGGGCGCGCCGGCGCCCGCGGGGTCCGAGATGTGGGCGGCCAGCGTCCTCGCGAACTCCGCGCCGCCGCCCGGCGCGAACCGGCGCGAGGCGACGGCGTTCGCGTCGAGCGCGCTCGGCCGCGACGTCGCCACGACGAGCTTGGTCCGCTGGCGCCGCACGCCCTTGCGGATGCGCAGGTCGAGGATCGGCGCGTCGTCGATCGGCTCGCAGTCGAGGACCAGGACCGTGTGCGCGTACTCGACGTCGGCGACCGTCGCCTGCAGGCGCGGGTTCGCCAGCGCGACGAGGTCGGCGCGCGGGGGCGAGCCGTGCGGCGACGAGTCGACGTGCGGCGAGTCGAGCGCCTCGCGCACGAGCCGCTGCAGGAGGAAGCCCTCCTCGTTGGTGGTCTGGCCGCCGACGACCACGCCGACCCGGCCCTTCGCACGCCCCAGCGCGGACGCGGCCTCGCTCAGCGCGCGCTCCCACGACACCGGCCGCAGCTCGCCGCCGTCGCGCACCATCGGGCGCGTGACGCGCTCGTCGACGTGCACGGCCTGGTAGGCGAAGCGGCCCTTGTCGCACAGCCAGCCGTCGTCGACCTCCTCGTTGTCGCGCGCGAGGACGCGCAGCACCCGCTCGTCGCGGACGGTGAAGTTGACGTTGCACTGCGACGGGCACAGGGTGCAGATCGAGCCCGAGTTCTCGATGTCCCACGGTCGCGCACGGAAGCGGTAGGGCTTGGACGTCAGCGCGCCGACCGGGCACAGCTCGACGATGTTGCCGCTGAACGGCGCGACGTACGGGTGGCCGTCGAACGTCGCCACGTAGGCGTCCGCGCCGCGCTCCTGCAGGATGAGCTGGTAGTCCTCGGCGACCTCCTGCGAGAACCGGACGCACCGGTAGCAGAGGATGCACCGCTCGCGGTCGATGGCGACCAGCGGGGAGAGCTCCAAGGGCTTCTGGAAGTGGCGCTTGGGCTCGATGAACCGCGACCGCCCGCCGCCCCAGCCGAACGAGATGTCCTGCAGCGGGCACTCGCCGCCCTTGTCGCACACCGGGCAGTCCAGCGGGTGGTTGACGAGCAGGAACTCGACGACCGCCGCCTGCGCGTCGCGCACGCGCTCGGTCTGGGTGTGGACGACCATGCCGTCCTTGACCGGCGTCGAGCACGCGGTCTGCAGCTTGGGGATGCCCTCGACCTCGACCAGGCACATGCGGCACGCGCCGACCGGCTGGCCGAGCTTGGGCTCGTAACAGAAGACCGGGATCTCGACGTCACCCCGCTTGGCGGCGTCGACGAGCATCATGTTCGCGGGCGCGCTGACCTCGCGGCCGTCGATCGAGAACGTGATCTCCTGCAGGTCCGGCCGCGGCACTAGCGCGCTCCCTGCAGGACCTGGAGCGGCGGATCGACGAGATCCGAGGACCCGAGGTCCCGCTCGCCCGAGCGCCGGCGCTCCTCGATGTACGCCTCGAACTCGGGCCGGAACTTCTCGACCATCGACCCGATCGGCATCGCCATCGCGTCGCCGAGCACGCAGAGGCAGTGGCCGATGATGTTGGTCTGGACCGAGGCCATGATGTCGAGGTCCATCGGCGTGGCCTCGCCCGAGCGCATGCGCTCGATCATCTTCACCGTCCAGTTCGTGCCCTCGCGGCACGGCGAGCACTTCCCGCACGACTCGTGCCGGTAGAACTTCGCGACCTTCAGCGCGACGTCGACCACGGTGTTCGAGTCGTCGACGACGATGATCGCGCCGGAGCCCAGCATCGTCCCGGCCTTCGCCATCGTGTCGAAGTCGTAGGGGAGGTCCAGGTCGTCCTTCGTCAGCACCGGCGACGACGAGCCGCCCGGGAACCACAGCAGCACCTCGCGGCCCTCCGGCGGCCCTCCCGCCAGGCCGTAGATGATCTCCCGCGAAGGCGTGCCCAGCTCGATCTCGTAGTTGCCCGGCCGCTGGACGTTGCCGGAGACCGAGACGAGCTTCGTGCCCGTCGAGGTCTCGGTCCCGAGCTCGGCGTACGCCTCGCCGCCCATGGCGATGATGTGCGGCACCGTCGCGAGCGTCTCGACGTTGTTGATGAGCGTCGGGCCCTGGTACAGGCCCTGGTTGGCCGGGAACGGCGGCTTGAGGCGCGGGTTGCCGCGCTTGCCCTCGAGCGAGTCGAGCAGCGCCGTCTCCTCGCCGCAGATGTACGCGCCCGCGCCGCGGTGGATGACGAGCGAGAGGCTGAGGTCCGAGCCCAGGATGTTCTCGCCGATGTAGCCGGCGGCCTCGGCCTCGGCGACCGCCTGGTCGAGCACGTCGGCCTGCTCGGCGTACTCGCCGCGGATGTAGACGAAGGCGCGGTTGATGCCCGCCGCGTACGCGGCGATGATCATGCCCTCGATGAGCATGTGCGGGCTCTTCTGCATGAGCTCGCGGTCCTTGAACGTCCCCGGCTCGGACTCGTCCGCGTTGCAGCACAGGTACTTGTCCATCGAGCCCTTGGGTAGGAACGACGCCTTCTTGCCCATCGCGAAGCCCGCGCCGCCACGGCCGCGCAGGCCGGACGCGCTCAGCTGCTCGAGCACCGCCGCCGGCTCCATCGCGAGCGCCTTGCGCAGCGACTCGTAGCCGCCGCGCCGGCGGTACACGTCGAGCGTGCTCAGGCCCGGCTCGTCGATGTCCTTGAAGAGCAGGTGCTCGGTCACGCGCGCTCCTCGTCGTCCTCGGGCGGGTCGGGCGCCTGCTCGACCGGGGCCGGCTGGTCGCTGCGGTCCTCGTCGCCCGGCATCGGCGCGCCGAAGGCGATCGGCGGCTTCGGCGTGCCACCCGTGCCCGCGGCGATGATCGGCTGGTTCTGCGGGCCCGGCTCGAACTGCCGGCTGTTCGCGCCGGGGTCGGCGCTGAACCGGCGGCGAAGCTGCTTCTCGGGCAGCGGCGGCCGGCCCGCGGCGAGGTCGTCGAGCAGCTTCGGGACGTCGTCGAGCTCCATCGGCCCGACGTAGACGCCGTCGACCGAGGCCATCGGCGCGATGTCGCACGCGCCGAGGCACTCGAAGTGCTGGACGTGCAGGTCCTCGTCGCCGTGCGCGGCGTCGGCGAGCCGCTCGTACAGCGCGTCGGCGCCGTTCAGCGAGCACGAGATGTTCGTGCACACGTAGACCTTGTGCAGCCCCACCGGCTCGGTGTGGAACATGTCGTAGAAGGTCGCGACGGCCGAGAGGTACGCCGGGGTCAACCGCATGACCGTCGCCACCTGCGCGATGGCCTCGGGCGAGCACCAGCCGTGCCTGCGCTGCGCGGCGGCGAGGGCGGGCAGCGCCGCCGAGCGCGGGTCCGGGTACTTGGCCAGGTGCGACTTGATCTCCGCCCGCAGGTCGTCGGGCACCGGCGTGGTCGCCGGGTCCGGGACCTCGATCGGGTCCTTCTCGAGGTCGACCGCGTCGTCCCACCCGGGGACGCGCGACCCATGGCCGAACCGCGGGACGGTGCTCACCGGTCGATGCCCCCGAGCACCGGGTCGAGCATCGCCAGCGTGGCGATGAGGTCGGCGATGTAGGTGCCGTGCACCATGTCGCCGAGCGCCTGGAGGTTCACGAACGAGGGGTCGCGCATGTGCATGCGCGCCGGCTTGGCCGAGCCGTCGGAGCGCACGAACGCGGCGAGCTCGCCGCGCGGCGACTCGATCGGGAAGTAGACCTCGCCGGGCGGCACGCGGTAGCCCTCGGTGACGAGCTTGAAGTGATGGATGAGCGCCTCCATCGACGTCGCCAGCTCGTGGCGCGGCGGCAGCACGACCTTGCGGTCGTCGGCGATGTGCGGCCCGTCGGGGAGCGCGTCGAGCGCTTGGTCGATGATGTCGCAGGACTGGTGAAATTCGTTAAGGCGCACCGCGAAGCGGTCGTAGTTGTCGCCGACCGTCCCCACCGGGATCTTGAAGTCGAAGTCGTCGTACGAGGAGTACGGCTGCGCCTTGCGCAGGTCCCACGGCACGCCGGCGGCGCGCAGCAGCGGCCCGGTGACGCCGAGCTCGAGGAGCCGCTCCTTCGGCACGATGCAGACGTTGCGCAGCCGCTGCAGGACGATCTCGTTGCGGTTGAGCAGGTCGCCGTACTCGTTCGCGCGCGTGCGCATGACCTTCGTGAACGCGCGGCAGCGCTCGACCCAGCCGGGCGGGATGTCCTCGGCCACGCCGCCGACCTGGAAGTAGCGCGTGTGCATCCGCTGGCCGGACGACATCTCGAAGAGGTCGAGGACCTGCTCGCGCTCGCGGAAGCAGTACCAGAACATCGAGATCGCCCCGAGGTCCAGCGCGCTCGTCCCCAGCCACACGAGGTGGCTCTTGATCCGGTTGAGCTCCATGTGGATGACGCGCAGGTACTGCGCGCGCTTGGGGATCTCCAGGTCGAGCAGCGCCTCGACCGCGCCGCAGAACGCGTACGCGTTGAAGTAGTAGGCGAGGTAGTCCATCCGCTCGACGGCGGGGATCGCCTTCCAGTAGCTCTTGTCCTCGGCCGTCTTCTCGATGCCGGTGTGGACGTAGCCGATGATCGGCTTGAGGTCGCGCACGACCTCGCCCTCGAGCGTGACCATCAGGCGCAGCACCCCGTGGGTCGCGGGGTGGTGCGGCCCGAAGTTGATCGTGAGCAGCTCCTGCTCCGGCTCGGGGCGGTACTGGTCGAGCTGGTCGGCGGCGCCCGGGCTGACGATGTCGAGGTCGGTGCTCACTGCGTGTAGTCCGACTTCGTGGCCTCGTTGTACGTGAAGAGGATCGGCTCGCCGCCGACGGGGAAGTCGCGGCGCTGCGGGAAGCCCTCGTAGTCCTCGGGCATGAGGATGCGGCGCAGGTCCGGGTGCCCCTCGAACACCACGCCGAACATGTCGTAGACCTCGCGCTCCTGATGGTCGGCGGTCGGCCAGTCGGGCGTGACCGACGGCAGCGTCGGCGTCTCGGTGTGCACGCGGACCTTGACCGTCAGGCGGTCGACGCTCTCCATGTCGAGCAGCTCGTAGTGCACGCCGAGTCGCGGCTCCTCCGGGTAGTAGTCGACGCCGTGCACGCTGGCGAGGAACGTGAAGCCCCTGCCGCGCAGGCGCTCGAGCACCCAGCCGATCTTCGCCGGCTGGGCGAGGATCGCGGCGCGCCCGCGGAAGTGCAGCGTCTCGAGGATCGCCTCGGCGTCGGCGTCGCGCAGCTCCTGCGCGATCAGCTCGAGCCCGGTCGCGTCGGGCACTATTTGGTGGGCTCCCGGTAGACGTTGTCGGCGCTGTCCTGCGCCGCGCCGTCCGTGCTGACGATCTCCTCGGTGCCCTCGGCCTGGTAGCGCTCGCGCCAGCCGAGGTCGGGATGGTCCTGGATCTTCGTGCGCAGCTTGAGGATCCCGTGCATCAGCGCCTCGGGCCGCGGCGGGCAGCCGGGGACGTGGATGTCGACCGGCATGAACTTGTCGGCCGGGACGATCGCGTAGTTGTTGAAGAGCCCCATCGACGACGAGCAGGCGCCCATCGCGATCGCCCACTTGGGCTCGAGCATCTGGTCGTAGATGCGCCGGATGATCGGCGCCATCTTGATCGAGACGCGGCCCGACAGGATGATCAGGTCGGCCTGGCGGGGCGAGGCGCGGAAGGCCTCGAAGCCGAAGCGCGCGACGTCGACGCGGCCGCCGACGATCGACATCATCTCGATCGCGCAGCAGGCCAGGCCGAAGGTCAGCGGGAACAGCGCGTTGGACTGCGCCCACTTGACGGCCTTGTCGAGCGTCGTCGTGAGCACGCGCTCCTCGACGTACTTCTCGAGCTCGGCGCCCTCGAGGTCGCCGCGCAGCATGTCGCGCGCCCTGAGCTGCCTGATGCGGAAGTCCTCGGGCGCGCCGGGCGCGCCCGGGACGGCCGGCTGGCCCGGCTTGGTGCGGATCACTTCCATTCGAGGGCACCCCGTCGCCACACGTAGACGAACGCCACGGTCAGCAGCGCGATGAACACGACCGTCTCGACCATCGCGAACGTCCCGAACGCCCGCAGCTGGACGGCCACGGGGTAGAGGAAGATGACCTCGATGTCGAAGAGGATGAAGAGCATCGCGACCAGGTAGAAGCTGATCCCGAAGCGGAAGCCGCTCTTGACCTCCGACGGCAGGCCGCACTCGTAGGGGTCGCCGGTCGCCTTGAAGTTCCGGCCGCGGACGCCCACCAGCGCGTTGAGATAGGTGAACACGCCTCCGATGAGCGTGCCGAGCCCTACGAAGACGAGAGCGGGGAGGTACGTGCGGAGCATGGCCGAGAGTGGGATATATCAGAGCTTGTGCGTGATTGTTACTTAGTGCCGAATCGCGCTTGCCGAAGGGACCCATGCAGACCGTCGCGACCCTCACTGCCCTGCTTGCCGCAACCCTGAACGCGGCGGCCGGAGCGTACGCCGGATGGCGATGGTGGCGCGTCGACCCCGACCGCGCGGCGTGGGTGCTGATCCGCGCCGGGCAGGCGGCGACGCTCGCGCTCGGCCTCCTCGCGGCGGGCGCGTGGCTCGGCGGGCTGCGACCGGACGAGGGCCTCTTCTGGATCTACGCGTTCGTCCCGCTCGGCACGAGCTTCTTCGCCGAGCAGTTCCGCGTGCTGTCCGCGCAGACCGTGCTCGACGCGCGAGGGCTGGAGAACGCTCAGGCCGTCGGGCGCCTGCCGGAGGCCGTACAGCGCTCGATCGTGCTGCAGATCGCGCGCCGCGAGCTCGGCGTGCTCACGCTCGCGGCGATCGTCAACTGCTTCCTCGCGATCCGCGCGGCGACGGAGGCCGCCGGCCTCTAGCCCGCGAACCCGCCGCGCACGAAGACCAGCGGGTCGCCGTCCGGGTCGAAGTCCAGGTCGCGGACCGCGCCCACCCCGATCGTGTGGTCGCCGCCGGGCAGCAGCTCGCGGACGTCGCAAAGGAACCACGCGAGGACGCCGTCGAGGATCGGGACGCCGTCGACGGACTCGTGCGTCACCGCCGCGAACTTCTCCTCGGCCACGCGCTTGGAGGCGAAGACGCGCGCGAGCTCCTCCTGCCCGGCGCGCAGCACGTTGACCGCGAAGCGCCCGGAGTCGCGCACGAGCGGCAGCGTGCGCGAGTCGTTGTCGAAGCAGACGAGCAGCAGGACCGGGTCGAGCGACAGCGAGGTCACCGCGCTCGTCGTGAGGCCGGCGGGGCCGCTCGTCGTGACGACGGCCACGCCGGTGGGGAACGTGCCGATCGCGTCGCGGAAGCGTCGTGGGGAAACTGTCACCCGGCGCCGGCCCTATCCGTTGCCGCCGGTATGGAAGACGACCGCGAGGGACACGCGTGCGACCGTCTACTGGACCGGCGCCGGGCGCTGTCGGATTTCGACGCCGTCACGGGCGCTCCTGCTCGTCCACGATCACCTTGCCGTACTGGCCGAGGTCGTCGTGGTTGGTGATCGTGCACACCATCCGGTACTCGCCGGGCGGCAGGTCGTCGAACGTGAAGGTCGCGGTCTCGCCCGGCTGGGCCGTCCCGGTGCCGCCCAGCTCGGTCGGCGGCGCCTCGCGGTCCTCCTCGTCGAGCTGGACGATCTTGAGGTTGTGGGGCAGGCGGCCGACGTTCACCGCGACGATCCGCAGCCGGCCGCGGCCGACGTCGACGTTCTGCGGCAGGACCTGGAACTCGTCGAGCTTGACGCGCAGTGTCCGGCCCTCCACGCGGACCGGCGCCTCGTCGCCGCAGCCGCCTGCGAGCAGGGCGACGGCGAGGGCGAGGAGGGCGGCGCGCACGGGCATCGGCCGATCCATTCTCGTATGGTTCCGGCCCGCGATGACCCGCCGTCGCATCACGCTCCTCCTCCTGCCCGCCCTCGCGGCGTCGCTCCTCGCCGGCTGCGGCGAGGAGACCGTCAAGCTCGACGGCGGCGAGAACGAGCGCGTGGCCCAGGGCGCGAAGATCTTCAGCGACCGCTGCTCGGGCTGCCACACGCTCGAGACGGCCGGGACCCAGGGCTCCGCCGTGAACGTCCGCGACCGCGAGCGCACCGACGGCCCGAACTTCAACACGCGGCCCGAGCAGAAGGACGCCGTCCTGTACGCGATCCGCAACGGCGGCTTCTCCGGCGCGATCATGCCCGAGAACATCGTCGTGGGCGACGAGGCCGAGAAGGTCGCCGAGTTCCTCTCGAAGTACGCCGGACGCGACGCCGCCAAGCCGGTGACGCCGAACTCCGGCGGCGAGACCCCGTAGGGCCGCCGCGATGCTGGACATGAAGCGCATCCGGCGCGAGCCCGAGGCCGTGCGGGAGGCGCTGGCCCGGCGTGGGGAGCGCGCCGCCGCGGCGGTCGACGAGGTGCTCGCGCTCGACGAGCGCCACCGCGCCTCGCTCGCCGCCTTCGAGACGCGGCGCGCCGAGCAGAAGCGGGCGGGCGAGGCCGTCGGCCGGGCCAAGCAGAGCGGCGAGGACGCGTCCGGAGCGATCGCGGCGATGCAGGAGGTCGCGGCCGACGTCAAGCGCCTGGACGCCGAGCGCGCGCAGATCGACGCCGAGTTGCGGGCGCTCCTCCTGTCCCTGCCGAACCTGACCGACCCCGACGCGCCGCCCGAGGACACGGTCCTGCGCGAGGTCGGCGACGCGACGAAGACCGGCAAGGACCACCTGGAGCTGGCCGGGGAGCGCATCGACATGGAGGCCGGCGCGCGGGTCGCGGGCTCGCGCTTCGCCTACCTGCGCGGCGACCTCGTCCTGCTCGAGATGGCGCTCATGCGCTGGGCCCTGGACCGCGTGATCGGCCACGGGCACGAGCCGGTCCTGCCGCCGGTGCTCGTCCGCGAGGAGGCGCTCTACGGGACCGGGATGCTCCCGGACACCGAGCAGCAGCTCTACCGGCTGGCCGACGACCCGCTCTACCTCGTCGGCACCAGCGAGGTCCCGCTCGCGTCGCTGCACGCCGACCAGATCCTCGACGAGGCCGAGCTGCCCAGGCGCTACGCGGCCTTCTCGCCCTGCTTCCGCCGCGAGGCCGGCGCGGCGGGCCGCGACACGCGCGGGATCTTCCGCGTCCACCAGTTCAACAAGGTCGAGATGTTCTCGTTCGTGCGGCCCGAGGACTCGGCCGCCGAGCACGACCGGCTCCTCTCCATCGAGGAGGAGATGCTCCAGGAGCTCGGGCTGCCCTACCGCGTCGTGAACATCGCCGTCGACGACCTCGGCGCGAGCGCCGCGAAGAAGTACGACTGCGAGGGGTGGCTGCCCGGCCAGGGCGCCTATCGCGAGCTGACCTCGACCTCGAACACGACCGACTTCCAGGCGCGCCGGCTCAACATCCGCTACCGGTCCGAGGGCGGCAAGCCGGAGATCCTGCACACGCTGAACGGGACCGCCGCGACGGACCGCTGGGTGATCGCGCTCCTCGAGAACGGGCAGCAGGACGACGGCTCGGTGGTGCTGCCCGAGGCGCTCGTCGCCTACGGCGTGCCGTCGACGCTGCCGCCGTCGCCGTTGCGCTGAATGCGCGCGATCGCCTCGTCGCGCGTCGGCGCGATGTCGAACGTCGAGTCCAGGCGGGTGATCTCGAAGAGGCGCAGCACCGTCGGGTTGGAGACGACCAGCGCGAGGTTGCCCTGCTGGCGCGTCACGCGGCGCAGCGCGTTGAGCAGCACGCTGAGGCCCGTCGAGTCGATGAACTCGACGTCCGTCATGTCGATGACGACGCCGCTCTTGCCGGTCGCGATCGCGTCGTTCAGGCGCTCGGAGAACTCCGGCGCCGTCGACACGTGGACCTCGCCGCGAACCGCGATGAGGTGCGTGTCGTCGTTCAGCGACTCGTCGCTGAGCTCGAATTGCGGAGAAGCGAAGGACATCCGTCTCGTTCCTGACCCTATCTTGCGGAGGGCATGTGAAGTCAACACGTCACCGGGATCCGGGCGCCGCGACGAGGTTGTGTTCGCCTGCGAACAGGCCGGGCCGGCCGTCTAGCCCTCCCAGGAGAAGAGCTGCTCGGTCTTCGTGACCTCGAGCAGCCGCGCGACCGGCTCGCTGACCTCCCGCCGCAGCACGACGCCGCGGTCGCGCGTGGACTCCATCAGCAGCACGAGGCCCGTCGAGTCGACGAACTCGACGGCGGACAGGTCGAGCACGACGCCGGGCTCGTGGCGCTCGATCGCCTCGCGCAGCGCCGGCGCCGTGACGAGGTCGAGCTCGCCCGCGACGCGCAGGAGCGGGCCCGCCGCGTCGCGGTTCTGCGTCTCGATGTGCAGGCGTTCCGTGCCCATCTTCCGACCCTAGTCCCTTACCGGCGGCGGCGGAGGGTCCGGGACGTCGCCTTCACCGGGACGCCCGCCGCGCGCAGCGTGACGACCGCGCGGTAGCGCCCGGCGAGCCGCGCCTTGAACGTGCGGCGGAAGGTCCCGCGGTTGATCGCGGGGCGCCGCCAGCCGACGGTGCGGAAGCGCTTGGCGCCCGGCCGCCTGCGCTGCAGGCGGATGAGCGGCGGGTAGCCCGCGGGCGCCCGGCCGGTCACGAGCCAGCGGCCCCGCTTGAGCTTGCGCAGCCTGACGCTGAGGCGCGGGGCGAAGCGGCCCCCGGCGCCCGCGCCTGCCCCGGAGCCGCCCGCGATCGTCACCGGCAGCGGGACGTCCGACGGCTCGCGCAGCGCCGGCGGGACCTCGAACGCGCTCTGGCTCTCGTTCAGCGTCTTGAGGTCGATCTGGAAGCCCGGCGGCAGGTCCTCCTCGTCCTCGCTCGGGCGGCTGGGCAGGAAGCTCGAGCGCGTGAACTGCAGGAACGGCGCCGTCAGCGTCCCGCCCTTGACCTCCACGTCCTGGTTCGACGGCGGCGGGTTGAACCACTCGTCGTCGGACTGCGCGACGAGGAACCCGAGCCGATGGCCCGCCTTGAACGTCCAGTCCTGCGGATAGAGGTCGAAGGCGGCCTTGCCGGGGCCGTCGACGCGGAAGGCGCCGCGGCTGACGAGGAACGCGTTCCGGCGCTCGTCGACGTCGTAGACGATCCCGTACAGGTTGACGTTCGACGCGCTGGTGTCGACGTCGAGCGTCACCTTCGGCACCCCCGCGAGGTGCACGTCGTGGGGCAGCGGGCCCGAGATCGACCAGATGCCGGTGCCCGGGCCGGTGCGGCCGTTGTTGCCGGGCGAGTCGGTGTGCGTCCCGGGCCGCAGCGTCAGCTTGCGGGCGACGCCGTCGCTCGGCGGCCAGGCGGCCTCGGCGCGGTAGCGCTGCAGGGCGCCGTCCTCGACCTCGACGGCCGGGTCGTCCTCGACGCGCGCCTGCGCGGGCTCGACGCCCTTGACGTAGCGGTCCATCCACCGCATCGCCTCGTCGATGAAGCCCTGGCGGCCGGTCTTGGAGATCGTGTTCGACTTGTCGTCGCTGCGCTTGTCCTGCGGGCGGATGTGCGTGTACTGGCCGAACCACGCGCGGTGCGGGCCGGTGAGCGTCGTCCAGACGTCGGGGAAGTTGTCGGGCTTGGTGTTGGCGTCGAGGAGGCCGTGCGACCACAGGATCGGGACGTCCGAGCCCTGCGCCCGCGGGACGAGGTCGCGCGCCTGCCAGAACGGGTCGGACTTGTCGCGCGTCGCGTTCTGCTCGGCGACGTTCTGCCCGTAGCACGCGGGGTCGGTCCCCTTGGCGACGCCCTGGTAGTACTCGGGCGTGTCGAAGATCGTCGGGGGCGACGCGTCGATGTTCTGATAGAGGCCCGGCGTCGCGTACCAGCCGGCGTCGTAGTGGACGCCGTTCATGTAGAGCGCGCGGTAGCCGTCGATGATCGGCGACTGGATGACCGTGGCGGCGAGCCCCTTGGGCTTGGCCGCGAGGGCCATGACCTGGGTCCAGCCGTCGTACGACTTGCCCCACATCCCGACCTTGCCGGTCGACCACGGCTGCGACGCGGCCCACTCGACCGCGGCCTTGACGTCGGCCTGCTCACCCGGGCCGCCGAAGTCGTTGCAGCCCTCGCTCGCCCCGAAGCCGCGCAGGTCGGCCTGCACCATCGTGTAGCCGCGCTCGAAGATGTGGCCCTCGGTCCAGAGGTCCTTGAAGCGCTCGTTCGGCCCGCTGCGCGTCGGGTCGAAGTCCTCGGGCGCGCCGACCGCACCGGTCGAGCCGACGTGCGCGAAGTACGGCCCGATCGCGAGGATGACCGGCGTCCTCCCGGCGCCCTTCGGGCGGATGACGTCGGCGTGGAGCGTCGTCCCGTCGGCGCTCTTGAAGTACTCCTCGCTCCAGTCGGTCCCGGGCGGGACGGCGGCATGGGCGGCGGTGGGGGCGATCAGCAGCGCTGCGGCGAGCGCGACGAGAACCGGCTTCATGCTTGTGGCAACGCTCCCGATCCGGGGTTCTTGCGGCATACTCGCGGTATGGAAGTTGCCCGCGGGGTCGAGTACACCGAGCACGGCCCGGCGGACGGGCGCCCGATCGTCTTCGTCCACGGCTTCCTCACGAACGCGCAGCTCTGGCGCGGTGTCGTCCCTCCTCTCGCTGAGGCGGGATTCCGCTGCATCGCGCCGGACTGGCCGCTCGGCTCGCACCGCCGGGCGATGCCCGCCGACGCCGACCTGTCGCCGTGGGGGCTCGCGCGGCTGATCGCGGAGTTCCTGGAGGAGCTCGGGCTCGAGGACGTCGTGCTCGTGGGCAACGACACCGGCGGGGCGCTGGCGCAGATGGTCGTCGCGCGGCACGCCGAACGGCTCGGCGCGCTCGTGCTGACGCCGTGCGACGCGTTCGGCAACTGGCCGGCCTGGTGGTCGAAGCCGCTGCGGCCCATCGGGCGCTCGCAGCGGCTGATGTGGCTCGTCGGCCAGCCGCTGCGGTTCCGGGTCGTCCAGCGCCTGCCGCTCGTCTACGGGTGGGTCTGCAAGCGCCACCCGCCGCGGGAGGTCTGGCGGTCGTGGGTCGAGCCGGGCCTGCGCTCGGCCGCGGTGCGGCGCGACTTCGGCAAGGCGTTCCGCGCGACGCGGGCGTCGCAGACGCGGGAGGCGGCGCGCGCGCTGCCCGCGTTCCGCCGCCCGGCGATGGTCGTCTGGTGCACCGAGCGCGCGTGGATCTATCCCCGCGCGCACGCCCGCCGCCTCGCGTCGCTGCTCGACGCGCGGCTGGAGTGGGTGGAAGACTCGTACGTCTACGTCCCCGAGGACCAGCCGGCCCGGCTGGCCGGGCTGATCGCGGAGTTCCTTCATGGCTGAGCGCATCACGTACTGCCGGATCTGCGAGGCGAACTGCGGCATGGTCGCCACGGTCGAGGGGGACACGGTCACGCAGCTTCGGCCCGACAAGCAGCATCCGCTGTCGGCGGGGTACGCCTGCCCGAAGGGGATCGCGTTCCCCGGCGTGCAGAACGACGAGGACCGCGTCACGCACCCGCTGCGGCGGACGCGATCCGGCGCGTTCGAGCGGGTGTCGTGGGAGGAGGCGCTGAGCGACATCGCCACGCGCCTAGGCGCGCTGCCACGCTCGTCGATCGGCTGGTACCTCGGCAATCCCGCGGCGTGGTCGTTCGGGCACGCCGCGTGGGCGAAGGGGTTCGTCGACGCGCTCGGGTCGCCGCACTTCTACTCGTCCGGCTCGCAGGACGTCAACAACCGCTTCGCCGCGAGCGCGCTGATGTACGGGACGCCGCTGCTCGTGCCGATCCCGGACGTCGCGCGGACCGACTTCCTGCTCGTGGTGGGCGCGAACCCGTTCGTGTCGAACGGGTCGGTGTTCAGCGTCCCGCGCGTGCGCGACCGCATGCACGACGTGGTCGCGCGCGGCGGACGCGTGGTGGTCGTCGACCCGCGGCGGACGGAGACCGCGCGGCACTTCGAGCACCTGCCGATCCTGCCGGACGGGGACGCGTGGCTGCTGCTCAGCCTCATCCACACGATCGTGACCGAGCGCCTGACCGCGGCCCCTCCGGGCGCCGACCTCGACGGCCTCGCCGACCTCGCGCGCCCGTTCACGCCCGAGTCGACGGCGGCGCGCACGGGCCTCGATCCGTCGACCGTCCGCGCGCTCGCCCGCGACCTCGCCGCCGCGCCGTCCGCCGCCATCTACGGCCGGACCGGCTCGTGCCTCGGCTCGCACGGGACGCTCGTCGCGTTCCTCCTCGACGCGCTCGCCGCGGTCACCGGGAACCTCGACCGCGCCGGCGGCTCGCTGTTCGCCGATCCCGCGGTGGATCTCGAGGGGGCGATGGGCCGCTTCGGCCTGGCGTCGTACGGCGCGCGTCGTTCCCGGATCGGCGGCTTCCCGGACGTGCTCGGCCAGCTGCCGGCGACGCTGATGGCGCCCGAGATCACGACGCCGGGGCGCGGGCAGATGCGCGCCCTGATCGTGAGCGCCGGCAACCCGGTGCTGAGCGTGCCGGACGGGGCGGCGCTCGAGCGCGCCTTCGAGTCGCTCGACCTGCTCGTGTCGATCGACCTCTACGTCAACGAGACCGGGCGCCACGCCGACTACGTGCTTCCGGCGACGACCTTCCTCGAGCGCGCAGACGTGCCCGTCGCCTTCCTCCCCTTCTTCGTCAAGCCGTTCATCCAGTGGACGGACGCGGTCGTCGCGCCGCGCGGGGAGGCGCGGCCGGAGTGGGAGGTCATCGACGACCTCGCGCGGCGGCTCGGGATCGCGCCGTACAGCGTGCCGCCGCTGCGCTGGCTCGCGCGCCTCGGCGTGCGCATCTCGCCCGACCGGCTCGTCGACCTGCTGCTGCGGCGCGGGCCGGCGCGGCTCACGCTCGGCAAGCTTCGTCGCCACCCGCACGGTCTCCAGCTCGGCGAGCACCACGCGGCGGGGCGCCTGTCCTCGGCTCCTCGTCTCGCCCCGCCCGAGATCGTGAGCGAGGTGCGGTCGCTTGCGTCGACGCCCGCGCCCGACCCCTCGTTGCCGCTGCGGCTGATCGGGATGCGCGAGCTGCGCTCCCACAACTCGTGGATGCACAACGTCGAGAAGCTCATGCGCGCGCGCGACGGGCAGCGGCTGCGGATGCACCCCGCCGACGCGTCCGCTCGGTCGTTGTCCGACGGCGACCTCGTGGCGATCCGGTCGGGGTCCGGCGCGGTGTCCGGTGTCGCCGTGCTGGTGACGGAGGACATGACGCCGGGCGTCGTCGCGCTGCCGCACGGGTGGGGTCATCGCGGCGGGTGGAAGCGCGCGAACGCGGCGGGCGGCGTGAACTTCAACGAGCTGACGAGCGCGGCGCCGGAGTCCCTCGAGCGCCTCGCCGGGATGTCGAGGCTGAACGGGATCCCCGTCGAGGTGACCGCCGCCGCGTCGTTGCCGTCGCCCGAGGGCGACGTGGCGGCGGTCGCCGCCACCTCGTAGCGTCCTCCGCATGGACTGGAGCGTGCTGGGCGAGACGTTCGTCACGCTCGTCGTGATCATGGACCCGGTCGGCGTCGCGCCGATCTTCATCTCCGTGACGCAGCGGTTGTCGGCGGCCGATCGCCGCCGGGCGGCGTTGCGCGCGACCGGCGCGGCGGCGGTCCTCGTCATCGGGTTCGCGCTGGTCGGCCGCGCGCTGTTCGACTATCTCGACGTCTCGATCGAGTCGCTGTCGATCGCGGGTGGACTGCTGTTGATGCTCGTCGCGCTCGAGATGCTGCGGGGGTTCGACGAGCCCTCGGGCGACGACGTCGACGTCGCCCTCGTCCCGCTAGCGACACCCCTGGTCGCGGGGCCGGGCGCGATCGCGACGGTGATCATCCTCAACGAGCAGAACCCGAGCACGACCGGCCGCGTCAGCGTGATCGCGGGCATCGTCGCGGCGCTGCTCGTCGTGCTGGCGGTGCTCCTGGCCGCCGAGCGCCTCGGCCGGATCCTCCCGGCGTCGCTCATCAGCTTCCTCACGCGCGTCTTCGGATTGTTGCTGTCCGCGATCGCGGTGCAGCTGGTGGTCGACGGGGTGCGCGGGCTCGTGTAGTCAGGCGACGAGCGGAGGGGGAGGGATTCGAACCCCCGGGCCCCTTGCGGGGCCGGCTGCTTTCAAGGCAGCTGCATTCGACCAGACTCTGCCACCCCTCCGAGCCGCCGGGAGGCTAGCTTGACGTGCCATGTCGTTGGAGCCCTTCGAACGCCTTCCCAAGCGCGAAGACACCGAGCAGGTTCCACAGCCGGTCGAGGGCGAGCACGGGCTCTTCGTCGTCGATGCGACGTTCGGCGAGATCGCGCCGATCTCGCTGCATCCGAAGGTGCGGACGGTCGGCGAGCTCGAGGTCATCGACCACCTCCGCGCCGGCGGCCGCTGCGTCGACACGCGCCAGCCCGAGCACGTCGAGAAGGGCACGCTCCCCGGCGCGATCGCCGTCGTGCACGAGCAGATCGTCGACCGGCGCTCGGAGTTCGACGACGGATCGGGAGAGGTCGTCTTCTTCTGCAACGGGCCGTCGTGCACCGCGACGCCGAACGCGATCGCGCGGCTCCTCGACGACGGCTTCCCGCCCGAGCGGATCCTCTACTACCGAGGCGGCGCCAGGGACTGGATGACCCTCGGGCTGCCCCTGTCACCGCCCTGAGGAGCCTCTACACTCTCGCCCCTCCGGGAGAGGTGGCCGAGTGGCTGAAGGCACTCGCCTGCTAAGCGAGTAACGGGCTGAACGCTCGTTCGCGGGTTCGAATCCCGCCCTCTCCGCTCAGGCTGGAAGCGGGTAGCGCCGCTACCATCCCCGGTCGCACTACTGCGCCCGTAGCTCAGCTGGATAGAGCGTCGGTCTACGGAACCGAAGGTCACAGGTTCGAATCCTGTCGGGCGCGTCACGAAAGCTCCGCTTGCCGGGGTTTTCTCGTTCTCGCGCCTGTCTCGGCAGATCCGTCTGGGTACCAGATGAGTACCGAGGAGCGCTCGATGTCACGGTTGCAGCAGGTCGGTCCGGCGAGTGGGTTCGTGTTCCGGGTCGAGCGGGCGAGAGGCCCGCAGTGGTAGGCCAAGTGGCGCGAGCCGGGCGGCCGGCAGGTCAAGCGGCGCATCGGCCCCGCGTGGACGAAGCGCGGTCGTCCCGATCCCGGCTTCTTCACTCGCCGAACCGCGGAGGACTGACTGCGCTCCATCCTCATGGAGCTCGACGCGCTGGCCCTCGCCGGCGCCGACCTCGACGTCACCTTCGCGGCGGCCGCGCGCGAGTGGTTGCGCTACGTCGAGGAGGACCGCGCCGTCAAGCCCCATGACGCTGCGCAACTACCGCTGCTCCGTCGAGACGAAGCTCATCCCTGCCTTCGGCGAGATGCGCCTGCGCGACATCACGCCCACCGACCTCGAGCGGTTCCGCGAGACGCTCACCGTCTCGCCGCGCACGAAGAACAAGCTCCTCGTCGAGCTCTACGGGATCTTCCGCGGCGCGCAGAAGGTCTACGGCCTGCCGGCGAACCCCGCCGCCCAGGTCGAGCGCCTCCGCGAGCGCCGCCCGGTCGACATCGACGTCTTCAGCCCCGAGGAAGTCTGGGCGCTCGTCCGGGCCGCCGCGAGCGAGCAGGACGGAGCGATCTTCCTCATCGCCGCCTGCGCAAGGGAGAGCTGATCGCGCTGCGCTGGCGCGACGTCGACTTCACCAACGCCGTGATCCGCGTCCGCGCAAGCTATGCCCTCGGCCACCTGACCTCGCCGAAGAGCGGCAAGGTCCGAGCCGTCCCGCTCGCGCCCGACGTCGCTGCCGCGCTGGCCCGCCTCGCCGACCGCGGCTTCATGACCGCGGACGACGACCTAGCGTTCGTCGGCGACCACGGCGGCTACCTCGACGGCTCGGCGCTGCGCTGTCGCTACGTCACGGCGCTTGACCGCGCCGGCCTCCGGCGCCTCCGCTTCCACGACCTCCGCCACACGTTCGGCACGCGCGTGATCGCGAAGGCCGCCATCGTCCGCGTGCAGGAGTGGATGGGCCACGCTGACATCCAGACGACGAGGCGATACCTCCACTTCCGCCCGCAGGCCGACGACGCCGCACTCGTCGCCGAGGCGTTCGCGCTCGCCGAGTCGCGGCCGCTCGTCAGCGCGTAGCGGTCAGCTGCTCGGCGAGCCACCGCTCGACCGTCCGGCGGTCGAACCGCCGGTGCCGGCCGATCAACAGCGACGGCAGCGGATCGACACGTCGCCGCGCGTACTCGTAGACGCTCGAGCGCGGGACGCCGAGAAGCGCGGCGACCTCCTCGGCCGTCAGGAGCGGCCGGTCGAGCTCAACGCGGGCGAGGTCAGTGTCCGTTGTGCTGGTCACATCAAGCACGTCGCAGCTGCCGGCGCCGCCCGGCAGCGAGCCCCAGCCGGCCGCAGGTCGGAAAGCGAGTGGTCTCCGTGCTGACTCGGTCGTAAGCGCTGAAGCGGACGCGGCGAGTGATGCGCCGCAAGCGCGAGCGACGGCACCACTCCACCTGGCCGCCCCCTCGCCGAGCTGTCCGTCGACCTCCGACTTCCCGAGCTACCGTCGACCCCGTGCGGAGCTTCCTCGCGGCAGCGATCATCGTGGTGTGCACAGCACTCGCGGTCGTCGTGTGGTCACTGAGCGACGTGTCGAACTACAAGACCGTCTGCGTCGACTTCCCGGTTGGCTCGCCTAACGAGAGCTACTGCGAGCGCGTCCCTCGCTGGCCGGCGACCCGCGGGGACGGAGGGCCACCGCAAGCTGGTCTCGATCCGCGGGGGGAAGACCCGGCCACGGCGACACCGTGATGGAGCAGCGCGCCCGCCCGAGTCGCGACCGCAGCGCGTCGGGCTGCTGCCGAGCGAGCCCGGCGATCCGTCGCCCGAGCGCCGCGTCCTTGACCAAGAACGTGACCTCCGCGTAGCCGCTGGCCGCGTATGCCTCAAGGATGTGCCGCAGCCGCGCGGAGCCCTTGGGCGCGAACTCAATCTCAAGCGCCCCGCGCCTCGCATCGGACTCGATGACCACATCAGGCCACCGTCGCCGGCCGCGATGGTCGCCACCCAGGATCGCGACGCTGTAGCGCCGCGATGAGTCCGCGGCCTCAAGCATGCGGCACTCGCGCTCGGTGAGGATCCGCACCGACTCACCCACGTCCCGCTCGAGTTGGGTGACGAGCCAGACGATTGCCGCCTCGTGCTCACGCTGCACCTGGGCACGCGGCGCGCGCCGTCGCGGCCAGCCCAGAAGCTCGTGACCGCGACTGGTCAAGAAGATCGCGCGAGCCTGCGAAACGTGCTCGCGCTCGCGACCGACCAGGCGCAGCCGTTCGAGACGCCGCACGCGCGCGTTTGCGCGCTGCCAGGAGACCCCGAATCGCTCACTCACCGCCTGCGCCGTCACGAACCGAAACCGCCCGATCCACGCCAGGAGCTCAACGTCCCGTCTCGTCTCCTCGACGTCCCAGCTGCACCGACCGACCGACCCAGGCTCGACACCAAACGGGGCGTCCTGCAGATCACTCATCGCACACTTCTCCGCCGATGCTCTGCATCCCGATAACCACCGACATCCCTGCCGGCTGCCGCTCGCTCCCGCCCCATCCCATCTCTGTCCGGAGTGGGCCTGACCACCCGCCCCCCAGAAGAACTTGTTCCAGGGGGTGGGCGGGTGGTCAGGCACACGGAGGCCACCAGATCGCCAATCACGGCGGGCCCGAGCGGCAGCCGGCCCCGCGCGCCTGTTGAACGCCCTGCTGAACGTCGCATCGGTCTCCCGGCGCGTGGCTCTGCCAGCTCCGGCAGCGAGCTTTGCTGCGACTGGCTCCATGGCTGTCGGGAGGACCGGTACACCGGCTCGACAAGCCCGGCAGCGGTTTGAGAGACGCCGGCTAGCCGCTGCGGCGCGCCGCGTTGAGCCGCCGCCGCAGCTCCATCAGCTGCGTGTCGAAGTCTTGGTCGTCCACGGCCTCGACGAGGATGATCTGGCGGCCTTTCTCGTCCGCGAAGACCTCAAATTCCGCAGCGTGCTCCGCCGCGTAGCCAAAGAGATCCCTTACCCGCGAGGGGATCGTCGCCTGACCACTCTTCGCGTTGTATCGGGCACGTCCGGCGTGCGTGACGCGCACGGATGCGTCGTCGTTCGTTCCGTCCGCCACGTGATGCAAGGTACCTCATGGTTTTCATGGGATCCAAGGATCCCTGTGAATTTGAGACGGAGGGCGGTCGGGGATGTCGCTGGACGTGTGGCTGATTGCGAAACGATCGCTTGGGAGTACTGTGTCGCCGTACCACGTGCTCCGGACGGAACGTCCGGCCGTGGCCGCTTCCCCGATGCCCAACGTCTTGAAGGCTGGCCGCTGATGGCCATCTCACGCTACGCACGTCGCGTCCCGCTCCGGTACCGACTGCTGCGGCGTGCGCAGCGCCTGGCGCGGCCGAACTGGTGGATCGGAGCGGCCGAACGGCCCGCTGTGACTCTCGACGAGAACCTCGCGCGCCAGATCGACGAGGCCAAGAAGCGAGTTCGCGAGCACGTCGCTGCATCGCGCGAGGCGCGCGCGCATGACGTGGCGAGCAGCGGCTAGTTGTCCTGCCCGCAGACGTGGTGAACGCGGCTGATGGGTGGTCGGTCGCCGAGTGAGGTGTGCGGCCTGCGGCGGTTGTAGTAGCGCAGAAAGGATGTCAGGGCGCGGTCGCGGGCGTGGTGGTTGGGCCAGGTCCGCGACTTTGCCCATTCCTGTTCGAGCGTCTGGATGAAGCGCTCGACTTTGCCGTTCCAGCGCGGCGTGAACGGTGGGATGAGGATGTGCCGCGCCCGGTGGCGCTCCAAGACGTCGGCAAAGACGCGCGAGCGGCGGTAGATCATGGCGTTGTCGGTCATCACCGCCTCCACCGGCCCGCAGCCCTGCGCGGCAAACCACGCGATCGCGCGCTCAAGCGTGGCGGCGGCGGCCTGGGCGCTGTCGGCGCCGTGCAGCTCGACGTAGGCCAGACGGGTGTGGTCGTCGACGACGCAGTGCGCATAGCTGGTGCCCGGCCCGTGATGACCGTGGCCGGAGCGATCGCCGTGCGCCCAGTGCCCGGGCTTGGTGAAGCGCGGCAAATGCTTGGTGTCCATGTGCAACAGCGCGCCGGGCTGAGCCCACTCATAGCGCCGGAACGTCTGGCGCGGCGCCGAGCGCCGGCGACGCGAAACGCCGTGGCGCCAGAGCACCTTCCAGATCGTCGACCGCGGCCGGCGAACGATTCCGGCCAGGCGCGCCGGCCCGAGGTTGGTGCGCTGACGTGCTTGGAGGATCGCGCGCTCCTCCTCGGCGCTGAGCGACCACGGGCACGATCGCGGCCGCGATGAGCGCGTGCGCAAACACCTCAACGACGAACGCTCGTCGTCGCTGGCGCGCTGCCAGCGATGCCACCACCGATGCGCGGTGGCCGGCGCGACGCTCAGGCAGGCCGCGGCCTGCCTGAGCGTCGATCCCGACTCGACCAGGCGAACCAGCTCAAGGCGCCCAGCCAGTCCGAGCTTGCATCTACCGTCTT
>DASVQN010000022.1:0-7935 GCA_036389155.1 Solirubrobacteraceae bacterium | reverse complement strand
CCTGCGCGGGCTGCCCAAGGGGAAGATCAAGGTGCGCCTGCGCGTCGAGCTGACCGACGGGCGCGTCGCCACCGACACCCGGACGTACAGGACGTGCGCGACCAAGAAGCGGCGGGGGCAGTTCGGGTGATCCGCGCCGCGGCCGTCGCCGCGCTGGCGCTGCTCGCGCTCGCCGCGCCCGCGCAGGCGAGCTTCCAGACCTGCACGTACGACGCCGGCACGAAGACGGTCACCGCGACGTTCGGGACCGGGGTCACGGGCGCGCTGAAGGTCAACGCCGGGAAGATCGAGGCCGACGGCGCCCAGTGCGGCTCCGCTGCGACGACCGCGAACACCGACCGGGTCGACGTCGTCGGCGACGCGGACAACGAGACGCTCGACCTCGACCTCGGCGGCGGCGCGTTCGCCCCCGGCGCGACGGACGAGGGCGACGGCTCGAGCGAGATCGAGCTCTTCGTCGACCTCAAGCAGAACACGCTCGTCTACGACGTCTCCATCCTCGGCGACCCCGGGGCCGACCACGTCAACGCCGGCCGGACCGGCTCGGGCGCGAGCTCGATCCCGCAGGTCAACCTGAACGCGACGGGCGGCGACCACGACTCGGACCTGTTCGTCGGCGACTCCGGCCTGAACGTCCTCGGCCGCAACGGCAACGACGTCGTGACCGACCGCGGCGACCCAGGGTTCACCCTCGTCTTCTCGAACGAGATCCAGGTGAGCGGCGGCGAGGGGAACGACGACCTGACGGCCCACACCACGTTCCTCCGCGGGGGCCCCGGCGACGACACGTTCACCTTCCCGCTCTCGGTCGGAGCTCCCCGCATCGGCATCGTCCTGTACGACCAGGCCGCGGGGCCCGTGACGATCCTGATGCCGGGCGGCACGGCCCCCAACGGGGACGGCGACGGCGGGACCGACGCGTTCGCCAACGACCCGTTCGAGGTGGTCGGCTCGAGCCACGACGACCACTTCGACGGCGACGCCGGCCCGAGCCTGGTCTTCGGCGGCGACGGCGCCGACACGATGGAGGGTGGCGGCGGCCACGACGGGCTGGACGGCGGTACCGGCGCGGACGACCTCGACGGCGGGGAGGGCGACGACGTCGTCACGGGCGGCGACGACGACGATCAGCTCCACGGAGGGCTGGATGACGACTTGATCGCAGGCGATGCCGGCGACGACGACCTCTTCGGGGACGACGGGGACGACCTGCTCGACGAGGCGGCCTCGTATCCCGCCGGGACGGCGGACGGCGACGACCTGCACGGCGGCGCGGGCTTCGACCTCCTGCAGTACGCGCTCGTCGACCCGTTCTACTTCTTCGTCTCGCCCTACCTCGCCGGGCGCACGGCACCCGTGACCGTCTCGCTCGACGAAGCCGCGAACGACGGCGAGACCGGCGAGCAGGACAACGCCCGATCGGACGTCGAGCAGGTGGTGGGCGGCCTCGGCGACGACACCCTCGTCGGCAACGACCAGGCGAACGTCCTCGGCGGCTTCGACGGCCGCGACACGATCCGCGGCGGCGGCGGTGCCGACACCCTCGCCGGCGTCGGCGTCCCCGACGACCCGGGCGGCATGGACGAGGCGCTGCGCGACCTCGTCGACGACGAGGCGGACGACATCGAGGGCGGCGCCGGTGCCGACACGGTCGACGCCGACGAGGGCGACGACCTCGTCCACGTCCGCGACGGCGTCCGCGACACCGTCGATTGCGGGCCGGGGAACGACACGGGCGAGCGCGACGCCGTCGACGACGTCGCGAGCACCTGCGAGGGCCTCGCGCTGCCGGTGGAGATGCCGGCGGACCCGCCGGTCGTGCCTCCGTCCGAGCCCCCGGTGGTCCCGCCCGTCCAGCCGCCGGTCGTGACGCCGCCCGTGGTCACGCCGCAGCCGCCGCCGAAGATCGCCGCGCTGCTGTCGCTTCCCTCCTCGAGGCGCTGCGCCTCGCGCCGCAAGTTCACGGTGCGCGTGCGGCGCGAGATCCGCGGCACCGTCAAGCGCGTCACGATCTTCATCAACGGCAGGCGCGTCAAGAGCGTCACCGGCCGGCGGATCGCGCTGCCGATCGACCTGCGCGGGCTGCCCAAGGGGAAGATCAAGGTGCGCCTGCGTGTGGAGCTGCTCGACGGCCGCGTCGCGACCGACACCCGGACGTACCGCACGTGCGCGACCAAGAAGCGCAAGGGCAAGTTCGGCACGAGGAGGCGGCCGTGAAGCGGCTCGCCGCGGTCGCGGCGCTCGTCGCGCTGGCGGCGTTGCCCGCCGCCGCCCACGCGGACTTCGCGTCGTGCGACTACGACCCCACCACGAAGACCGTGACCGCCGCCTTCGACGCCGCGACGGTCGGCCAGTTCTACGTCGACGCCGGCAAGATCATGGCCGACGGCGCACAGTGCGAGACGGCGACGGTCACGAACACCGACACGATCGTCGTCAACGGCAGCCCGCCGGTCGGCGACGACGACGAGCCGCGCGAGGAGGTGTTCGTCAACGTCAGCGCGGGGGCCTTCGCGCCGGGGGCGACGGACGAGCCCGGCTCGTCGGACGAGATCGAGTTCGAGCTGCACCTGGGCGTGACCTCGATCCCGGACGTCAAGCCGGCGCTCGCGGTCGTGGGGACGAACGGCCCCGACTCGATCGTGATGGGCAGCGACCCGTCCGCCGGGCCGAAGGTCAACCTCAACGCGTACGAGAGCGACGGGATCGACGCCGACATCTCGCTCGGTCCGGTGCTCGCCTTCATCGACCTGCGCGGGCAAGGCGGGGCGGACGTCCTCAGCACGCAGGGCGGCTACGGGACCGGCGGGTACACGCTGCGACCGAGCCTGGCCGTCGTGAGCGGCGGCGAGGGCGACGACGACGTGTACTCGGACGGCCAGGACCTGCGGCCGGGGCCGGGCGACGACGACGTGTTCGCATACGCCCGTCAGGACACCGTGGTGTACGCGCAGGCGTCCGCGGGGGTGACCGTCGACATGCGGCTCGGGACTCATGGCACGACCGCTCCGGGCGGGGACGGCGACGGCGACACGGACACCTACCACGCGATCGCTCCGCGCATCTACGGGTCTCCGTTCGGCGACACGCTCGACGCGACCGCCGGCAGCGACCTCTACGGCGCCGAGGGGAACGACACGATCAACGCTCACGGCGGGGCGAGCACCCTCGGCGGCGGCCCGGGCGACGACACCATCACCGGCAGCGGCGGGCCGGACGACATCAACGGCGGGGACGACGAGGACACCCTGCACGGCGGGCCTGAGAACGACCTCGTCACCGGCGGCGACGGTGACGACGACGTCTTCGGCGACGAGGACGACGACGTCCTCTCGGAGGAGGGGGCGCGGCACCCCATCGACCCGGAGGTTTTCGCGATCGGCGAGGACGGCGCGGACGACCTGCACGGAGGCGCCGGCACCGACGACGTCCGGTACATCTTCCTGTACGGGGGCGGCGGGTGGCGCGGCCGGTTCAGGCCGGTGAGCGCCGACGCCGACGGGGTCGCCGACGACGGCGAGAGCGGCGAGGACGACAACGTGATGCCCGACGTCGAGAACCTCTACGGCGGCGGCGGCGACGACACGCTCACCGGGACCGCCGGAGCGAACCTCCTGCGCGGCTGGAACGGCAACGACACCCTGCGCGGCGGCGCCGGCGAGGACACGCTCTTCGGAGACGACGGCGACGACGACCTCGACGAGCGCGACGGCGTGCGCGACACGCTGCGCTGCGGCGCGGGCGTCGACAGGTGGTTCGCCGATCCGATCGACGACGTCGACGCGGAGTGCGACGTCCCCCCGGTACCGCCCACGCCGCCGGCGCCGCCGCCCGATCCGCCGTTCACCCCGCCGGTGGTGACGCCGCCGGTCATCCCACCGGTCGCGGTGCCCCAGATCGCCCAGCTGCTCTCGCTCCCTTCCTCGCGCCGGTGCGCATCGCGGCGCAAGTTCACCGTCCGCGTGCGGCGGGAGATCCGTGGCAGCGTGAAGCGGGTGACGATCTTCGTCAACGGCAGGCGCGTGAAGTCGGTGACGGGCTCGCGGATCGGGCTGCCGATCGACCTGCGCGGCCTGCCGAAGGGGAAGGTGAAGGTCCGGCTGCGGGTCGAGCTCGTCGACGGCCGCGTCGCCACCGACACGCGCACCTACCGGACGTGCGCGACGAAGAAGCGGCGCGGGCAGTTCGGGCGCCGGAACCGCGGCTAGACCCGGGTCAGGTTCTCCGCGTGGATGCGCTCCTGCGCGGACGTCCGTCTCGCGAGCGGCAGCTTTGCGTCGGGGAGCGCCTCGAGGTACGCGCGGTCCTCGCGGAGGATCGCGAGGGCGCGGCCGGCGTCGAGCACCTCGCCGTGACCGGGGACGACCGCGGCCGCCTGCTCGACGAGCGGCTCGAGGCGTGCGAGCGTCGCGAGGTACGCGCTGCGCGAGCCGCCCTCGGAGAGCATGGGCAGCTCCACGGGAGACAGGTAGTCGCCGCACACGAGCACGCCGGCCCACGGCACCCAGATCGCCATCCCGTCCGCCGTGTGACCGTCGGCGGGATGCAGCTCGAGCTCGTGCTCGCCGATGTCGAGCCTGCCCGGCACGGGCAGCGCCTGCACCTCGCCGAGCGACAGCGGCCGGTCGCGCACGACGTAGTGCTCGGCGTCGAACTCGCGCAGGCGGCGTGCCGCCGTCCCCGGCTCGGCGGTCAGGCGCGCCGCCGTCGTCTCCGCGCACCCGATCGCCGCACCCGGGAACGCGAGCCGCGCGAGGAGGTGGTCCCAGTCGGCGTGCGTCACCAGCAGGCCGCTGAGCGGGAACCGCGCCTGCTCGAGCACCGCGGGCAGGACCTCGAGCTCGTCCGGGTACACGGGCGAGTCGACCACGAACGCCTCGGCGCCGGAGCGGACGATCGTGCAGGACGTCTGCCACACCCGGCTCGTCGCGACGAGCACGTCGGGGTGGACCGAGACGATCCTCAGGGCGGCTAGCCGCCCAGCAGCTCGAAGGCCTCGGCCAGGTTCTTCACCTCGGCCTCGGGCTTCTTCTTGCCGGCCTCCATCTCCTCGCCGCGGCGGTTGACCCACACGACGGGGACCTTCTCCTTGATGCACGGCTCGACGTCGTGGTACCAGGAGTTCGCGACGTGGACCCAGCCCTTCTTGCCCCCGATGCGCCGCGCGAACTCCTTGAAGTGCGCGGGGTCGGGCTTGTACGAGCGCACCTGCTGCGCCGTGACGACGAGGTCGAAGTCATGCGGGATGTGCCGGCGCGTCTGGCCGAGCAGCTTGTCGTCGATGTTCGAGATGAGACCCGTCTGGAACTTCTTGACGAACTTCTTGAGCTGCGGGTTCGTCTCGCGGAACGGCGCCCAGCGCTCGACCGAGTTGGGCAGGAAGTTCGAGCGCGACGGCTCGAGCGGCCACTCCAGGCGCTCGGCGATCTTGATCGCGCTGCGCCTCAGGACCTCGGCGTAGAGCTCGTACGAGCCGCTCTCCACCTCGCGCGAGACCTCGTGGAACGCGGTGACGAGGGTGTCGCGATCGAACGTCACCCCGTCGCGCTTGCCCTCCTTCTCGAACGCCTCGACGACGCCCTTCTCCCAGTCGATGAGAGTGCCGTACACGTCGAACGTGACCCATTGGATGTTCTTCGGAAGCGCCATGCGGAGCGGTGATTCTAGGACGGACGTCCCGTGCTAGCTTCCCGGGCCGCTTCATGGACCTTCTCGAGTACCAGGGCAAGCAGCTGTTCGCGCGGCACGGGGTGCCCGTGCCCACCGGCCGACCCGCGAAGTCCGTCGAGGAGGCGGTCGCCGCGGCGGACGAGGTCGGCTACCCGTGCGTGGTCAAGGCGCAGGTCCTCATCGGCGGCCGCGGCAAGGCCGGCGGCATCAAGGTGGCCAAGGACCGCGACGAGGCGCGCGAGCACGCGACGGCGATCCTCGGGATGGACATCCGCGGCTTCACGGTCCACGAGGTGTGGCTCGAGGCGGCCAGCGAGATCGAGGAGGAGTACTACGCGTCGATCGTGTTCGACCGCTCCGCCAAGGCGCCGCTGTTCATGCTCTCCACGCAGGGCGGGATGGACATCGAGGAGGTCGCCGAGCGAGACCCGAAGGCGATCGCGCGCCTCCACGTGGACCCCCTCCTCGGCTTCCAGGACTTCCACGGCAGGCGCCTCGCCTTCGAGGCCGGCGTCGCGCCCGACGTCGTCCGCCCCGTCGGCGCGCTGCTCGCCAAGCTCTACGACGCGTTCGTCGGCGAGGACGCGATGCTCGTCGAGGTCAATCCGCTGATCGTCACGAAGGACCGCAAGGTCGCCGCGCTCGACGCGAAGGTGACGCTCGACGGCAACGCGCTCTACCGCCACCCGGAGAACGCGGCGCTGCGCGAGGGCCGCGACGAGGATCCGCAGGAGAAGATGGCCCGCGAGCGCGACCTGACGTACGTCGCGCTCGACGGCGACATCGGGATCCTCGGCAACGGCGCCGGGCTCGTGATGTCCACGCTCGACGTCGTCGCGCAGGCCGGCGGCTCGCCCGCGAACTTCCTCGACGCGGGCGGCGGCTCGAAGGCCGAGGCGATCACCGCGGCCGTCGAGGTCATCCTCTCCAACCCGAACGTCAAGGCCGTGCTCTTCAACATCTTCGGCGGGATCACGCGCTGCGACGAGGTCGCGCGCGGGCTGATCGCGGCGTTCGAGCAGATCAACCCGACCGTGCCGTTCGTCGTGCGCCTCGACGGGACGAACGACGTCGAGGGCCGGCAGATCCTCGCCGACGCCGCCCTCCCGAACGTCGAGGTCGCCAAGACCATGGACGAGGCCGCGGCCAAGGTCGTGGAGGCGGCCAAGCGATGAGCATCGTCGTCGGCACCGACACGAAGCTGTGCGTCTCGGGCATCACGGGGCGCGAGGGCACGTTCCACGCGATGAACAACCGGCGCTACGGCACCGACGTCGTCGCGGGCGTGACGCCGGGCAAGGGCGGCCAGGACGTCGAGGGCGTCCCCGTCTTCAACACCTTCCACGACGCCGTCGACAAGACCGGCGCGAACACGGCGATGATCTTCGTGCCGCCGCGCTTCGCCGCCGACTCGATCCTCGAGGCCGCCGACGCCGGCATCAAGACGATCATCACGATCACCGAGGGCATCCCGGCGCACGACGAGCTGCGCGTCTTCGACTACCTGCAAACGCGGGGCGGCGATCCCATCACGCACATCGGCCCGAACTGCCCGGGCGCGCTGTCGCCGGGCAAGGCCAACGTCGGGATCATCCCGGCCGCGTTCTTCAAGGAGGGCAACGTCGGCGTCGTCTCGCGCTCCGGGACGTTGACGTACCAGATCGGCAACGAGCTGGCCCAGCGCGGGTTCGGCAACTCGTCGATCGTGGGGATCGGCGGCGACCCGGTCCCCGGATCGTCCTTCATCGACATCCTGACCCTGTTCGAGGCGGACCCCGAGACCGAGCTCATCGTCATGAGCGGCGAGATCGGCGGCTCGGCGGAGGAGGAGGCGGCGACGTACATCGCCGCGCATGTGAGCAAGCCCGTCGTCGGCTACGTCGCGGGGCTGACGGCGCCGCCCGGCAAGACGATGGGCCACGCGGGGGCGATCGTCTCGGGCTCCAGCGGCGGTGGCCAGGCGAAGGTCGACGCTTTGGAGGCGGTCGGCGTGCGCGTTGGGCGGACACCGACGCAGGTGGCCGAGATCGCGATGGAGATCCTCGGGGGGTAGCGGGCAGCGTCACGCAGCGCCGGCGCGGGCGAGCAGCTCGTCGCGCGGCGGGCCGGGGGCTGGGCGCGGCTCGGCTGTCAGCTCGCCGTAGACGCGCTCGAGTCCGTGGGCGTGCGCGTCGGGCGGACGCCGACGCAGGTGGCCGCGATCGCGATGGAGATCCTCGGGGGGTAGCGGGCAGCGTCACGCAGCGCCGGCGCGGGCGAGCAGCT
>DASVQN010000021.1:0-108128 GCA_036389155.1 Solirubrobacteraceae bacterium | reverse complement strand
ACGCCGGGTCCCCCCTTCCCCCCCCCCCCCCCCCCGCGTGGAAGGAGGCGCTCGCGGCGCCCGACACGAGGAAGCCCCTCGCTGAAGCTGCGCGTCGTCGGTAAGGTCCGCCACGGCGGCCGCGTGATGCTGAAGGTCAGGGCGACGGACGAGAGCGGCATCAGGCGCGTCCCGATCACGGCCGGTAAGCGCAAGGCGGCGGCGAAGACGACGCTGAAGCTGCGTTTGCCCTCAGGGCCGTCAGGGTCAAGGTCACCGGTGAGGGCGTCGACAAGGCGTGGCAACGCGACGACCCGTGACGCGCACCCTCCGCTGAGGCGCGTCGCGATCCACAGGTTCCTCTGACTAGTCGGTTGCATCGAGCGCGCTTGACTCCGTAAGGTGGCACAATGTCAATGACGGGCAGTCGGCCGGAGCGCCGGTGAAGCGCGACATCAACCCGTTTGGAGATGCCGACGCCGCGCGCGTAAGCTTCGATCCCAGCAACTTCGTCGAATTCACGGGGAGGCGGTTCCGGGGCGGCCTCGCCATGAGGCCCGACGACGGCGAAGTGCGGGTCATCGTCGGTGGCAAGGGCGCGGGCAAGACGATCTACCTGCGCCGCCTCCAGACCGGGCTGTCGCGCGACCGCTCCCGCTACGTCGACGACTGGCGCAACCGGCCTCCCGCGACACGGCACGTCCTCGAGGTGTGGGGATGGAGCGCGTCGGTGCCCGACTGCCGCCAACGGTGGTCGCGGCTCTGGCGACGGGCGATCATGCGGTCGGTCGTCTCGCACCTGCTGCACGGCAGGTTCAACGCGAAGCCCCTGAGCGCGGGGATCCCGGAAGGCGTGGTGACGCGGCTGCGCCGCGACTTTCCCGAGCTCCTCCCAACGTTCGAGGAGCGCTCGTCGATCGTCACTCAGGTCGAGGCGATCATTCAGGAGCACGCCGATCGCGAAGCGCTCGACGCCTTCCTCGACAACCCGCGCTGGGAGGTACTCGAGCTCCAGATCATCGACGCCCTCGAGGACCTGCCCCCCGTGTTCTTCATCCTCGACGCGCTCGATGAGGAGTTCGAGAGCGCTCCGAGCCAGTGGCTCGACTGCCAGGTCGGGCTCCTCAAGCAGGTGTTCGAGCTGCGCTCCAACCAACGCTTCGGCTCCAACCTGCACGTGATCATCGGCGTTCGCGACCTCGTCTACTCGACGACGCAGCACAGCGAGCACTCGACTCGCTTCCACCGGACCGCCGGCATCAGGTACCTGAAGTGGGACCGCGACGCGATCCAGTACTTCCTGCACGCGAAGCTGCGGCAACTCGACGAGGACGAGTGGATGCTCGACCGCCGCGCGAGCGATCCGGTCGAGCGCTGGCTCGGCCACCGCCTGATCTGGAACCCGCGCCGGCAGCGCGAGGAGCTGCTCGAGGACTACATCCTGCGGCACACGCGACTCATCCCGCGCGACGTCATCCAGATGGGCAACGCGTTGTGCGACTGCATCAACGAAGTGGTGGACTCCACCGAGCTCTCGCTGCACCAGGACGCCCTGCGGCGCACCGTGGCCGAGGTCAGCCGGGAGGCCGGCATGGAGCAGCTCTACATCGTCGCCAACCACATTACGGCCGACCTCATGCCGCGCGAGGCACTCAAGCACGACTTCGCCGACAGCTTCATCGACCTCGGCCAGGCGATCGCCGACGGCGCGCCCGACGAGGTCGGGAGCGCGCACCAGGGCTCGGTGCTCGACTCACTCCGCGGGGCGCTCGGCGAACTGGGCGAGGACCGGATCACGGCGGGCCGGCTCAACACGCTCGTCCCGAAGCTCGGCATCCTCAGCCAGGCCGACATTCTCTCGATCCTCTGGCAGCACCGGCTCCTCGGCTACGTCGACGGCAAGGACCGGCTGCACGACCCCGTCGTGTTCTACGGCGTCACCCAGGACGACAGCCTCGAGCTGCCGGCGGGCAAGAAGTACTACGCACTGCACTCGATTCTGATCGACGCCGTCGATGGTCTCCGCGGCGTTGGCGCGACCGTCCAGCTCTAGCGACGCGCAAAACGCCGGCGCCCCGGCGCGCGCTCGGAGCCGCCGAGGCTCTGCAACACGACGTCGGGCATCAGCCGGACGCGCACGACCGCGAGCCTGCGGACCGCGTCGGTGAACGCGCGGTCGGCGGGCGCCCACCCATCGAGGCCGGAGCTGCCGCGAACATAGACCGCGTCGACCCAGCCGGACGGCGCTTCGGCGATCGCCTGGCCCATCTCCGCGACCCGCAGCCTGGCGACGCTCAGGCCCGCGGTAGTCCGCGTCGGAAGCCCGCCGCTTGCGCGGACCACCGCCGTTTGCAGGTCCTCCCTCCGCCGTTGGAGGGCCTTCGCGCGCGGGAACCTCCGCTCAAGGTCGGTCGCCAGCGCCTCGGAGGCGAGCGCGACCGCGGCGTTCTCCTCGAGCCTGAGCAGCAGCTTCACGTGATCGAGCTGCCGTCGCGTGACCGCCTCGACCCAGGGAGCGGCCGACCGCGGCAGGTGCTCGAGCACGGCGGCGATCGCCAGCGCCTCGCACGCGAGGGGACGCTCACCCGCGCGAACCGCGTCCGCGTCGGCCCAGCGGGCGATGCGCCAGCTCATGAGCTCGGCGTCATCCGGCCCCGCACCGAGCGCGACGCCCGGAGGGAGAACCGCGATGGGCTCGGACCTGCGGACGGCCAGATCCCCGGGCCCGAGCCAGGCGGGACGGAGCAGCCACGCAGGCAGCGACGCGTCTGGCCGATTCCGATTCACTGCCATCGGCTCGTGGTGCCCTCCTCGGAGGCGACGGATGTCGCCGTGGTCACATCGCCGCCCCGCTCGGCGGCGCCCGCCGTGGGGGTGCCGACGCGGGGACGCGACGTTGCGGCTGGGCATGAGTAGACGGTGACGACGCGGCCTCGGGCGTACAAGGGGCAAATCCTCGGTGATCGGCCACCGGATTGCACGCTCCACCGCGCCGGTGAGCCAGCGGCCGAGCATCTAGACGTCCTCCGGCATCGCGTCGAACTGCTCCCGCAGGAGGGCACATCCCGCGAGCATCTCGCGGTCCGGGCCGTTCTCCTTCGCCGGGGCGGTGGGCACGCACGCGCTCCGGTCGAGCAATGTGCTTCGGCGGCGCCGGGCGCGTTCGCACAGCGACGCCATCTCGGCGAGGTCGTCGTCGCCGCGGCACGGCGCGAGCGTCCGCCACGCCGACGCGGCGGCCTGTGTGCTCGCCCGCGCGAAGATCGTCCCCTCCGGGCCCTCGTCCGGGCGCGCGCCGTGCCGGCCGGTCGCGGCGCGCATGAGCGGCATGTCCGGGACCTCCCGCCAGACGGGCGGGTCGACGTCGAACGCCGTGTCGTCATCGGGAGCGGCGACGCCGTCGCTCCACACCTGCGGCGGGTCGACGACCGGTACGGCCTGTGAGACGTGCCGGCCGAACAGCCAGGACTCGCCCATGACCCTGAGGCTCGTCGCTCCGAGCGCCTCGAGCGCCTCGAGGTCGTCTCCGGGGTAGAGCGTCCGGGGCGTCGCGACCTGCGCGTCCCGGTGCTCGTCCGTCGGGTACGTCAGCGACGGCAGGACCCACCACCGGCCGTCGAACGGGTCGTGACCAGCCGCGCGCGCGGCGAGGTGCAGCCACCCGCGAAGCTGCGCGAGCTGATCCGGGAACGTGAACGCGAAGTCGTGGCCCTTCGGGAATCCCGCGGCGCGCGCGAACGCCGCAACGACCTCGTCGGGGTCGCGCGCGAGCGCCTGGGCGTGCCGTTCACGAGGATCGAGGTTGGTCCCCGCGAGGGAGTAGAACGACGCCACCGGGATCAGGTCGTCGGGCGTCACCGCCCACGCGACGACGAGGTGCGACGTGCCGGTCGCCGTGCGGTCCTTGTCGCGCGCCCGCCGCCAGGCCGGATCCAAGAGCTCGGCGAGCCGCGGGTCGGGCTGCTTCGTCCGCCCGCCGTAGACCTTAGGGCCGCTGACCGTCGACGTCACCGAGGACAGCACGAACTCGTCGGCAGCCGGCAGGAGCTCGTCGCGGACCGCCACCGCGTAGCTCGTCGGCGCGACCGCGCCGAAGGACGGCCGGCGCACCAACAGCTTCATCTTCTTCGGCGTCATGTCGATCTTGCGCTCGTCGTCCGGCAGCTCGTCGCACGCGCCGACCAGCCCGTCGATCGACGAGGTCTGCCGACCCGGCGGGTCACGCCTGAGCGCGGACATCAGCGTCGAGAGGGAGTCCGTCAGCCACGCGGCGGACGACCCCTTCGTCCCGTCCGCCCCCGCGATGCTCAGGACCGACCGCCCCTCCGGCTCGATCGACGCCAACGCATTGATCACGTTCGAGATGTGGCTGTGTACGGGGGGTCCCGGCATCGGCGTCGGCGGCACCGCCTGAGCGGTGCTGGGGGGACCCTATTCGCCCCCGCATCCCGTCATGCGGCGCGCCGCCTCTTGCCGCCCTGGCGCAGGAGCTCCGCGAACAGGCCGTCTGTGCTGGCCAGCTCACCGTACGTGCCGGACTGAGCGACGCGACCGCTGTCCAGGACGACCACCCGGTCGCACCCCCGCAGGGTCTGGAGGCGATGCGCGACGGAGACGACGGTGACGCCGTCCAGCGCCTCGACCGCGGCCGTCACCTGCCGCTCGGACGCGGCGTCGAGCGCCGAGGTCGGCTCGTCGAGGAGCAGGATCCGCGGCCTGCGCACGAGCGCGCGCGCGAGGCAGAGCCGCTGCTGCTGGCCGCCGGAGAGGTTCGTGGCACGCTCCGCGACCATCGTGTCGTAGCCGTCCGGCAGCCGGCGGACGAAGGTGTCGACGCTGGCCAGCACGGCCGCGGCCTCGATCTCCGCGGGGCCGATGCCGGGGTGGCCCAGGCCGATGTTCTCAGCGATGGTCGCGCGGAAGAGCTGCGCCTGCTGCGGGACGTAGCCCACGAAGCCGGCCAGGGCGGCGCGATCGAGCTGCTCGAGCGGGACGCCGGAGAGCTCGATCTCCCCCTCATAGTCGTGCGCGAGCCGGGTCAACAGCCGCAGGAGCGTGGACTTGCCGCAGCCGTTGCGGCCGACGATGCCGATGCGCTCGCCGTGCGCGATGTCGAGGTCGAGGCCGTCGAGGACCGCGCGCTCGCCCGGCGCGTAGCGGAAGCGCACGTCGCGGACGCGCACCGCCGGCGCCACCTCGCGCACGTGCGCGCGGGCCGGGGCGCTGACGGCGACCGGCGCGTACGAGACGTCGTCCGGCGTGTCGAGCAGCGCGAAGTGGTCGACCGCCTGGGTCGTGCTCTCCGACCACTCGTCGAGGATGCGGTGCAGCTCCCGGATCGGCGTGAGGACGCTCGCGAACAGGAGCAGGTAGCTCGTGATCTCGCCGATGGTCATGTCGCCCCCGGCGGCGAGCGTGATGGCGGTGGCGAGCACGGCGCAGAGCCAGAGCCCCTCGTTGCCGGCCTTCACCGCGTCCCAGAGGGCCATCGCCCGGTGGTGGTCGTACTCGCGGCGACGCAGCCGGTCGCAGATCTCGCGGACGCCACCGGCGAAGTGCTCCTCGGCGCCGCTCGCGCGCACCGCGTCGAGCGAGTAGAGGATCTCGGTCATGCCGCCGTCGATGTCGCTCTTCGTGTCGCGGATGTCGATCCGGACGCCGCGCTGGTTGCGGATCTGCGCCCACACGATCGCGAGTCCGGTCGGCAGGACGCCGAGCATGACCAGAGCGACGACCTCGTTGCGCGTGAAGGCGACGATGATCGCGCACACGGCGAGCGTCACCGCGGGCACCAGGTCGAGCCCGGCCAGCTTGAGCAGCTTGACCGCGCCCTCGGCCGCGCGGTTGCCGCCGCCGAGGAGGCGCCCGATCTGGTCGTCGCGGACCTCCCCGAGGTCGAGGCGGATCAGCTTCTCGTAGGCAGCGGTCCGCTGGTCGCGCTCGTAGGTCGTCGCCGCGTTCTCGACGAGCTGGCGCCGGACGACGGTGAGCACCTGCTGGAGCAGCACGACCCCGACGATGACCATGAGCTCGTCCATCGCCCCCGTTAGCGAGACCGCGGCGCGCCCGCCGACGGCCTGGTCGATAAGCGAGCCCGCGAGGACCGGGAAGACCGCGGCGAGGGCGCTCGCGCCGAGCATCGCCGCGGTCCCGGCGCCGATCGCCAGGCGCTGCCGCCGCGAAAGCGCGCCGAGCGTCCGGCCCAGCATGCGGACAGAGCCCCCGACGCGCCGCTCGTCCTCCCTGCGCATCCTCACCGCGCGACCGCCCACGCCAGCCGCAGGACGGTGCCCGGCTCCGGGAAGAGCACGGTCGCCGCCAGCTCCACCGTGCCGTCCTCGCCGATCGTGGGCGCGATCGCCTGCGTCGTCGGGTCGCGCAGGTCGGTAAGGCCGCCCTCGCCGATGCGCGCCGTCGTCAGCGTTGCGGGCGGGAACGGCACGGGAGCGGCGTCGAACCGCACGCGCATGAGGACCGCGTGCACGGGGCGGTCGATGACCACGACGTCCTCGACGGGACGCTCGTCGAACGTCGCGTGCAGGGTGGTCGCGAGCGTGTCGCCGCCGCCGAACGCCCCGACGATCGGCGAGGCGCCGCAGCGGACGCGCAGGGCGCCGCCCGGCAGGCGCTCGTCCTCGAGCTCGCCCGGCACGGTCGGGAGCACCTCCTCGCCCCTGCGGAGGACCGAGCGCATGGACAGCGTGGTCGGCTGCTCGGCGACCGTCAGCGTCGAGTCGACGTAGCTCGTGACAGCCGCGCCCTCGTGGAACTCCACGGCGGTCTCCGCCTCGAGCGCGGCGTTCACCTCGCCGACCGTCAGGTGGCGCCGGACGGTCACGATCCCGTGGCGGTCGACGTCGCGGGTCGTGCTCTCGAACCGCACGCGCGGCGCCGACGGGATCCGCTCGTAGCGGCGGAACGCGGCGACCAGCCACGCGCCGGGCTTGGCCAGCCCGAGCTTGCCGAGGGCGAGCGTCCCGTAGAAGGCGCCCGCGACGACGGGGTTGTTCATGAGGCCGGCCGGCTGCTGCGCCGCGATGACCTGCGGAGCCACCTGGGCGATCGCGAGCACGACGAGCGCCCCCGGCGCGCCGATGTGCAGGAGGAAGCCGGCCTCGTCCGGTATGGCCACTGTGGTTCCCGGCATCGTCTCGAGGCCGGAGAACCTCGTGACCTCCGCGATCACGAAGACGACGAGGACGACGCCGAGCTGGCGGGCGCCGAGGTAGTGCTCGAGCTTCTCCTTCGTGTCGATGTGGCAGTGCAGGCGCTGGAGGCGCGGGTGCGTCGTCGCCAGGGCGCTGACGTCGGCCGCCGCGAGCGACGCGGCGCCGATGTGGGCGGCCTCGAGCAGGCCGAGCACGAGGAGGGCGGCACCGAACGCGGCGAGGCTGGCGACCGGGCCCTCGTCGCCGAGCAGGGCGCTCTGCCCGGTGAGCAGCCCGCCGATCACGATCCACAGGGCCAGGACGAACGTCATCGCGGCGAAGACGTCGCGCGCCGCACGCCCGAGCCGCGTCGGCGCCGTGAGGAGGGCGCCGAGGTCGATCGGCTCCTCGAAGTGGTCGGATACCACGGTCGCGAGCGCGTGGAGCGACCGGTTCGCCGGCGGCGCCGAGCGCGCGCCGAAGACGAACGGCACCGCCTCGAGCGCCTGCGCGCGGGTGGTCGCGGGGATCCCCGGCAGCGAGCCGATGAGCTGCTCGGCGTCGCGCAGCCCGAACGACCGGCGCGCGAGCATGTCGCGCACGGCCTCCGCGACCGAGGTGACGGCCGGCGACGCGGGCACCGGGTCGCGCGGACCGCCGGGCGGGTCGGCCGTCGGGCTGGCCGACCCGTTCCTGGTGGTAGTCGACGTCACTCGTCACCGTTGCGCAGCGCGCCGATCGGGGACGAGACCGGCAGGCTGAGCGCGCCGGACCACTCCGCCTTCAGAACGATCGCGAGCGTCCCGTGCGGCGTGCGCTCGAACCTGACGGTGCCGTGGACGTCGTCCGGGATCTCGATCTCGGTCGTGCCGAGCTTGGTGGCTCCGGAGCCGGCGAGCTCGGCGGCGATCTCCGCGATCTGGTTGAACAGCGTGACGCGGTCGACGTCGCCCACGGCGTTGAAGAACCACTCGGGCCCGTCGGTGCCGTGGGGCCCGCGCGGATGGTGGTGCGGCAGGCGCGGGCCGAGGTGATGATGATGTGGCACTGCTCTCTCCTTACTCCCGTGTGGGTGTTTCCGAGACCGGCGGGAGCCGCGCCAGCGACGCGGCGTCCTGCGGCCTCGGTGCGAGGCTAAGCCGGGCGAAGGAGGATTCGAAGAGGAAAAGCCTGGGCGCGATCCGGGACGATTTGGTCCACTGGCAGCGCCCGTACGGAAGCCAGCACGTAGCATCGCACGGCTTGAGGGGAGCCGCAAGCATCGCCGTCGCCGTGACAGCCTGATCGCCCTTGGTAGCGCGCCGAATGAGCGCGCGGCGCGTCCCGCGAGGTCCGGGCCTGATGCGAGAGCTGCTTCCAGCCGACGCGATGGTCTACTACCGGCCAGCTATCACGCCGATCGACCTGGCCGACCGACCGGGCGAAGCCGAGGCAGCCTGTCCGAGCCGTGGGCGTGTGGCGTGCACGGCTGCTCGACCGGTGACGACGGCAAGCGCGGCTACTTCGGCGACATCCGCGCCGGGCGGCTGCTCATCGCGGCCACGAGCGAGGTGCGTCGACTACGGCCTTTTTCGGGCGCGCCCGAGCGTTCACGCTCCCGAGCGCGCGAGACGACTCCAACCGCTGCCCGGTGCTGGTCGGGGTTCCGACGACGCACACATCGGGCCTTCACGCGTAGGCGCGGGCGTCTCAGCGCGCGTATCTCAAGCAGCCATCCGAGGGTCTCGAAGAAGGCTCGCGACGCCGACTCCAGGTCCGGGTCCTCTTCCGGCGGGACCTCTGGCGGGCACGACAATGCGCAAGAGCTCGAACGCGGCATGCGCTCGTCGCGGAGCCGGAACCCGAGCCGCAGATGCGCCGCGACTCGGCGACCTCGTCCGGCTCGCAGCCATCGAGCGGCTGCGCGCGGAGCTTCAGTGGCTCGCCGTCGCGACGGCGGTAAAGGGGTGCGGCGGGGACGACGTGCCGCTCCCGATGCCCGCGGCGGGTGACGACGCAGCCTTGGGCGCGACTCTGCGCGACGGGCGATACTTCAAGTGTGGAGATCCTGATCGGCGTGATAGCGGCGTTGCTAGGCCTGCTCCTGGGCGCGCTCATCACGCGTCGGCGCAGCCGCTCGGCGTACGCCGAGGACGCATCCCCTAGTCGGACGGCCCTCGAGGTCGCACGCGACGAGGCCACGAGAACAACGGGCGCGCCGCGAGCGGGGCCACAGAAGCCGCGCCAACGTCACCGCGCGAACGCCGTTCCGCCGGACGCTTTGGTGCGGGCGCTCGCGACAGGCGAATGTGTGCTGTACGCCGGTTCCGGCGTAGCCGCGATGGGCGGGATCCCGACGACGGCTGAGCTGATCGCCGGCGTGGCGCGATCGCTGGCGCGGACGGAGGAGGACCCCGAGTACTGGGAGGATCTCGCCAGCCGGGCTACAGCCGGCCGAGCCGACCTCGCGGCCGATCGGCTCGTGGCCCGGGTCCCGCCGGACGTGCTCGAGGCGCGGCTGCTGAGGACGCTCGATCGCGTGCGCCCGCGCCGCGCCGCGGGCGTGGACGCGCTGGTCGAGCTCCCGTTTGCCGGGGTGATCACCGACGACGTCAGCGGCTATGTCGCGCAATCGTTCAAGTCGGTCGACGTCCGGCGCTTCGACGCGCGCTATCCCGGATCGTGGAGCGAGCTCCTGCGCAAGAACGAGCGCTTCCTCGTCGAGACGCGGGGCTCACTCGCCTCCTCAGGCAGCCTCATCCTCTCGGCGGAGGACTACGAGGACGCTGTCCTGCGCAATCGGGACTACGCGCGATTCCTCGCCACCATCGCCACGACGCGCACGATGCTGTTCGTGGGCGCGTCCGTCGAGGCGATCCGGCAGTTCCTGAGCCGAGCGCGGCGCAGCGACGCAGCACCACACTTTGCGCTGCTGCGCTGGGATCGGGAGACCGAGCTGGAGGCCGAAGCGCTGCTCGAGCGCCACGGCGTCCGGTTGCTGTTCTACGAGGGCGAGGAGGCCGCCCGAGAGGTCGAGCAGTTCGCACTGCTGCTGAGCCGCGCTCTGGCCGCCGCGCGCCGGCGCCCGGGGGCGGCCGATCCCGACGATCACCAGCTCCGCTCGCTCCGGCTCGGGAACGTCGGCCCCTTCGTCGACCTCACCATCCCACTCGGTTCGCCGCGGACGATCCTCCTCGGTGACAACGGGTCGGGGAAGACATCGGTCCTGCGCGCCGCCGCGCTCGCCCTCGCCGGGGTCACCGCGGAGACCGAACGTCTCGCTCAGCCGATGCTGCGAACGCAGGCGACGTCCGGGTTCGTCGAGCTGCGCGTCGGCTCGGCGACGTACATGACGAGGCTTCACCGGTCCGACAGAGCGGTGACTGTGGAAGCCGATGGCTTCACGCCCGTCCAGGCGGGGCTGTGGCTGGCGCTCGGGTTCCCGGCGCTGCGAGGCCTGTCGACCGGGAACCCCTTGGGGCCATCCAAGTTGCAGGCACGCGAACCCGCGCCGGACGACCTGATCCCGATGCTCGCCGGCGCCGCGGACCTGCGCCTCGACAGCGTCAAGCAGTGGATCGTCAACACCGAGCTCCGCGCCGCGGAGTCCGGTGCCCACGGCGGCGTCCACCGGCGGATGCTCGACGACTTCTTTGGGACGATGCAGGCCCTGCTCCCCGACGCGCCGTTCGAGTACGACGGCGTCGACCGCGAGAGATGGGACGTGCGGATCACCGGCGTCGACGGCCCGATCACGTTCGATCTCCTAAGCCGGGGCATGGCGTCGGTCCTCGGTTGGGTCGGCGTCGTCGTCCAGCGCATGTACGAGGTCTACGAGGCGTACGAGGAGCCGACGCACCAGCCGGTGCTCGTCCTCATCGACGAGATCGACGTCCATCTGCACCCCGAGTGGCAGCAGGCCATCCTGCCGGTCCTTGCGGAGCGATTCCCCAAGATGCAGCTGCTGGCGACGACGCATTCGCCGCTCGTGGTCGCGAACGCGGGCGAGGACGAGGTGGTCCATCTCGAGCGTGACGCCGGGAAGAGGCTGGTCGCGAGACCGCTCGAGCGGTCGTTCCGCGGCCGCACGACCGATGACATCCTCACCAGCGCGGCCTTCGACCTCGAGACGCCGCTCGATCACGCCACGGACGAGCTCGTCCGCGAGTACAACGACCTGCTCGCGCAGGGCCGTGTGCCCGAGCGCGACGCACGGGCGCGCGAGCTTGCCGAACAACTCGGCGAGCTGCCGGCCGAGCGGACCGAGCAGGAACAGCGCGCGATCGACCTCTTTCGCGACTGGCTCTCGGAGCGCGTTCGTGAGCAGCCGCCGGAGGAACAGGACCGTCTCGTGGCGGAGGCGGAGCGCTACCTCAACCGGCTCCAATCCGGGAGGGGCGGGTGAACCGGGTGCCGTTCGACCCTGGCGACCTCCCCCCTCCCCTCGCCGACGAGTTCGCTCGCTGGCAGCGCCGGGCGGACGACGCCCAGAAGCTCATGGAAGCTCAGGAGGCCACCGCGAGCGGAGGCGCGCCGGACCCCGACGTGCGGGCGCAGGTCTACCGCGATCACAAGACGTGGCTGCTGAAGCACATCTTCGCGGACCGGTGCGCCTACTGCCAGGGAGACCTCGCTGCTCAGACGAGGGGCGCCGCGGAGCACTACCGCCCAAAGAAGGGCGCGATTCAGGTCGAGAGCAACGGCTCCGTCACGCCGTGCAAGGGACCGGACGGGCAACCGCACCGCGGCTATTGGTGGCTCGCCTACCGCTGGGAGAACCTTGTCCCGGCGTGCCCCGACTGCAACGGGCCGAAAGACGTGCGGTTCCCCATCGAGGGCGAGCGGGTCTACGCGCGGAGCGAGGCTCCCGACGTGGACGCGCTCGACGCCACGGAGGAGCCGCTGCTCCTCCATCCGTTCCGGGGGCCCGATCCTGCCGAGCACATCGGATTCGGCACCGACGGGCGTGCCTTCGCGAAGGACGGCAGCGAGTACGGCGAGCGCACGATCCGCACGTGCGAGCTAAACCGGTACGGGCTGGTCAAGGATCGCAAGAGGCGACAGGAGGACGCCAAGACAGCTCTCGTCAACGCTTTGATGTTGCAGCAGGAGACCGGGCGCACGATCGACGACCAGATGCGCCGGCATGACGGCCCGGATGCGGAGTACGCGCAGGCGGTCCGGGACGCACTTGCGGTGCACGAGGGCAGCACGCTCGAACAGCTGCTCTCGCGCAAGGCGCGCCGCGAACGCTGAGAAGTCAGGTCATAGGGCCGCCGTGTAAGGCTCGCGCGCCGGACGTGACCCGTCCTCGTCGCGGAGCAGGACCTCGGGAAGGGTGCGGACCAAGATCTCGGAGTCGCGCGACAACGACAACTCTGCGCATAGATGAGATCGAGCCGAGCGGTTTCGTCATAGTCGATCTCGGCCGAACGAGCGGAGATCCGACATCCTCACGCCCATCCGGTACGCGGAGGCGCGTACGTACGCGCTAACGATCATGACGACGTCGCCGGCCGCGACCTCCGTGTCGAGTTGCACTCCGCACGTCGGCCATCCAGGCTCGCCGACGCATGCGACGCACGTCCGGCTCGGGCCGGAAGCGCGCTACGCGGTGAATACGGCTGAGCACGCCGAAGCTGATATCTGCTTGGTCTCACGCGGCGGAACGCCGTCTACGACCATGCGCACGAACTGGTCGAGTTCTTCCACGACCGCGGCTACCGTGCGCGATCCACATCGATGACCGTCCGTTCGAGGCGGTGGAAGCCATCCCCACAGGGCGATTCTCCTAACCGCCGTGGGCCCCGCCGTCTCGCCCGACGCAGAAGTTTGCCCAACGACGAGTTTCGGACTCTCTCGGATGCGCGCTCCGGCCACGCCGGTGCCCTGCACCACTTCGCGCCGCGCCGGAGAACGCCGGGATCCTGACGGTACGGAGAGACCTCACTTCGACGAGCGAACCGGAAGCGCTGCGCGCTTCGCTCCCCGCCGAAATCCGGCGGCGCTTACCCCCGCCGCCGCAAGAAGCGTTGCGAGGGCGGTATCGGAGACGCTTACACCGAGAACGAAGTGCGCGAACCCGCTCAGCGCGCAGATGGGCACGCCTTTCGTGACGATGCCGACCGCGCCAGGGAGGTGCTCTCGGAGCCCTTGGGCCAACCCCTCGCGCAGTGCGAGGCGGACATCATCACGGGCTTTGTCGCGTGGCTCGCCGCGACGCGCCACCGCTGCTCCTCTCGGATCGACGGACCCCGAGTCTGGCAGCCGCTGATAGTCCCTGTCAATGCATGTCAATCCGCGTTAGCCAGCTGGTAGTCTCTGCCGCGTGTCATGGCCTCACTGATGGATGGCAACTCGATGGGGATCCGAAAGGGACTGACGAAGTTCGTCTCCGACGGCCCCGCGGCGCTGTGGACGTCGGACCTCGCCCCGCTTCTAGCGCTCACACCGGTCGCTCCGCGCGCGGGCGATGCGGAGACTCTCGAAGCGCTCTACGAGTTGCTGCGCGCTGGGACCGAGAGGGTCTCTTCTGGGCAGTATCGGGCGTTGCTGGGGATCGTTCTCGGCGTCGAGCCGGAGTACCGGGACCTGCCGCTGTCGGAGCGCCGGGCGATTGCCGCGGCGGAGTTTCGCGGCGGCCGTTCCCCGGTGAAGCCGGGAACCATCCGCCAGCACCACGAGCCCCGTGCGTTGGACGCGTTGGCTCGCGTGCTGAGCGCCTATCCGCAGTCGACTCCACATGGGAACGACCACGAAGCCCCGTCACGCGGAGTTGCGATCTCTCCTACGTCTCCGTTCGGGACCCCTGATGGAAATGCCACAGGGCGCGAGGCCGCCTTGTCGTCCTTCGTCGCCTTCTCCGGACGCCGGTTCCGAAGTGGCCTCGGGATGAGTGCCGACGACCGGTCTGTCCGGGTGATCGTCGGGAGCAAGGGCTCCGGGAAAACGCTGTACCTGCGCCGACTCCAAGCGACCGCAGCGCGCGAGCGCTCACTTTACGCCGACGCCTGGCAGCCGAATCCGCCAGCGACCCACGAGGTAGTGCGCGTTGCCGAGTGGGGCACCTCGGATTCGGACATCGTCGACCGATGGGAGCGCATCTGGAGGCGCGCTACCGTGACCTCGGCCCTGTCTCACGTCTTCGGGAGCGCTGATCCCCGGTTCGAAGCCGTGCGGGCCGACCACCGAGAACGTCTGGATGCTTACGCAAGCATCTTGCCGTCTCTAGACGTACCGCAATCGATCTATAGCCGAGTGAGTGATGTGCTGCTCCGAAATGGCAGGGCCACCGAACTCGACACGTATCTCAGCAGCCCGGCGTGGAGCGCGGTCGACGCCATCCTGAGTGACGTCCTGAATGCTTGCCCCCCGATGCTGTTCTACCTCGACGCGCTCGATGAGCGCTTTGAAGCGGCGCCCCATCCATGGCTTCTATGCCAGCTTGGCCTTTTTCGACATGTCGTGTCATCTCGCAGCGAAGTACTCGGCTCGCGGCTTCATGTCGTAATGACGCTCCGGGATTTCGCCTTCTCAGTCACTCAAGCGAGTGAACACGCCACGAGGTACGTGAACAGTCCGTCAATTCGAGTGCTCAATTGGGACGCCGAGGCGATCAGGTTGTTCCTGCGAAGCAAGATCGCTCAGTTGCCCAGCGACTACCTCGCAATGCCAGACCGGGAGCCAACCGATGTCGAGGGTTGGCTCGGGTTTCGTGAGATCCTCAATGAGCGGCGCGCCGTTGTAGAGCCAGTCGAGGACTATCTGATTCGCCACACCCGGCTTATTCCACGCGACATCATCGTGCTCGGCAACGCGCTGTGCGCTCGCGCTGACCATCGGATCGACCTTGGTGAGGCGCTCTCGGAGCAGGATATCCGCGAGGTCGTCGCGCACGCGTCTCGACGGTTCGGCCAAGAGCAGTTCGCGGTTGCCGCGAATCACGTAGCCGCCACGATGATGCCGCGAGAGGCTGCTCGCTGGGACCTAGTGGATACTTACATCGGGAGCGATCTTGCGGGACCTTCTGCTCTTCAGATCCACGTAGCAGGCGAACTCGTCAAGCTCGTTGCCAGGGTGAAGACAGACCGCTTCGCAGCCAGCGTGCTCGATGAGTTGCTCCAAGCGGCAGACACCGCGTTCCCGGGCGTACAGGATCTCGGGTCGATCCTCTGGCAGCATCGCTTACTCGGTTACATCAATGACGATGTTCGCACAGGCGCCGCCGTCTTCTACGGGTCGGCCGCAGACTCAGAATTGGTGTTGCCACGCGAGAAGCGGGGGTATGCGCTTCATCCCGTAGTTCTCGATGCCGTACCGGGGCTACGTGGAGCGGGTTCGCTCGTAGTGCCGTGGGGATCCCTCGCGTAGTACGCGGGCGGCGTCACCTAGGCCGGCGCGATCGCCGCCGGCGGACCCGGACGATCGGCTCGTTGTCGCCGCTCGTACGCGCCCGCAACTCATGACGAGGCAGTATCGGGCGCCGCCCCCGAACGGCGGGCAGCTCCAAAGCGGTCGTCGGGTTGACGGCGACCTCGCCCCGGCGCGACGGCCCGGCGCAAGATCGCGCGAACCGGCGGCGAATCCCCCCAAGTACAAGTGGGGACCCGAGCCGTTCACGGCCGCGCCGCCGGCCAGGTCATGCGGCAGGGGCGCCGCCTGCACCGGTCCCGGCCATCGAATCCAGGATCGGCTGAACGTGCTGAGGGCCGATCGTGGTTGCGCCGGCGGCAGCAGCTACGACCGCTGCTTCGTCGGCTACGTTCAGCACCGTTCGCAAGTTGTGAGCGGACGTGAAGTACAGAGCGCTGAGCTGCGCGAGCGCCTGCGCGGAGACGACGTCGCCCACGCGTGCGCCGATCGCGTGCCGGTCGATCCGACGCTGCAAGATCGCTTCAAGTGCGCTGGTGTCGCTCGCCGGCGCGGGCAGGGCAGCGACCGGAATCGACAAGAATCCGAACCGCTCGATGACGTCAGTGACGGCGGCGACTTGCTGGTAGTGCGGGTGCATCGCGACGATGACATCGACCGCGAAGCCCGCAAGTGCCCGGATCGCATGGTCATACAGGTTGGTGACCGTTTCGACATCGAGCTTGCCGTCCACCCCGCTGACGAAATGCTCGGTGTCGTCGATGACGATCAGCGGTCGGTAGCCCTTCGAGACTTCTTTGAGGACATCCTCGAAGTCCTGGCGTGCCTGCGCGGCGTTGTCGCTGGTCGTGCCCGCCTCGACGACTTCTTTGATGGTGACCTGGTAGTTCACGACGGCTCCGACGCCGGCTCGATGTTCGACCGCCGTCCCGGTGCGGGTTCGCTGGTCGGCCGCAGCGGCGGCAAGGTCACCCGGATCGACTGACGCGAACCGGTGGCCCTGCCGGGCGATCTGTTGCACGATCGCGCGCAGGAACTCCATGCCGCTGTGCAGCTGCTCGGGGTTGGCGCCCACGTTGACGATCAGAGTCTCGTACGGCCGTTCAAGCTCGCGGACCGACAGGTCGCCGACGACTTTGAGGATCATGCCGGTCTTGCCGGCGCCGGACTCGCCGATCACATGCACCCGCTGCGGTGTGTCAGCGGTGAGCGCCTCGTACAACCGCGTCTCTGGCCGTTCGCCGCCGCTGGCCCCCGAAAGCTGCGCCGAGCTGACGTACATGCCGACGAGCTCCGGCGGCGTGTGCACGGATCTGAACGCGCGCGCGGCGGCGACCCTGTCGAGCACGGTCACCTCGCGGCGAAATTGGGGTTCGGTTCGTACAACTTCGGCGGCCGTCCGTGCCCGGACGTCTGCCCAGGGAAGGACCGCAGGATCTGCTCGTCTTCGAGCTCCGCGAGGATCCGGGCAAGGTACGGGCGGCTCCAGCCCATCCGGTGCAGCAGCTCTTCGTCACCGGCTGCTGCGGGCCGGCCGAGCGCTTCGAGCTCTGCGAGCGCCATCGCCTGCGGACGTCCGAGCCGGCTCGCGGCTTCCTGACGTTCGAATCCTGGCGGCACCCACAGCCCGCGATCGAACGCTTCACCGCGCGGCGACTCGAGGTACTCCTCGACGGCTTGGATCATCCGCCGCGGCTCGATGTCGACGATCGGCATGTTGGACAACGCGATCTTGGCTTCTTCGAAGTCGGTGCCACGCTCGATCATCTCACGGACCTCGTCCTGCTCCATCGGGCCGACTTCGACGATGGCGTCCCAGAACGCGTCCGCCGGGGGTGTCCGGATCCCGGCAGCCCGTTCAGGAGTCGTCGACAGGATCCACTGGTGTTCGAGCAGCCACAGCTGGTCACGCAACCGGCCGAACACGTCGTACGCCACGTCGACGTCGACGATCCCGTCGATGATGATCGTCACTTTCGGACTGCCAGGGATCAGATCCAGCGCGCGCAGCAGCCGGGTGGGGCCTTCAGGGTCACCTTCGAATACCGTCGGCTTCTGCAGGGCCGCACTCCGCGCCCCGCGCTGCGTGGCGCGTGTGACTGCGTCGGCGGCCAGTTCGAGCAGATCCGCTGCATCGCCAGCGAGCGCCGGATTGACCCACGCGACAATCCCGTCCTGCTCTCTGAGCTTGACCTCAAGATCGCGCAACAGCGTCGTCTTCCCTGAGCCGGAGACGCCGGAGACGAGGATGTTGCGGTCGAGGCGCGCGTTGTGAAGCAGCGCGTCCTCCAGCCGCGGGCGGCGGACGTACAGCTCGGCGTCGACGCCGGAAACGAATAGCGGACGACTTCTGAACTTCACGAGCAGAAATATAACAGAAACTTTAGCGCGTCCTAGCTCAGAAGCGACACCGATCAGGCTGGAGCCTGCATTTTGGCCGGGAGCCTGATGATCAGTGGAGGCTGACCACTGCTGCGAAACGCGCGAGCATGCAGGCCTCTCATGACCGCAAGCGCGGCCATCGGACCAGGTCGAGCACCCGACACCGCCACGCCAGCCGCGCCGGCGCGGCACCACCGCACCCGTTCGCGCTCCCCGCCGAACGAGCAGCGTCCCACAGGACCAATTGCCGCTTCGTGGCACAACCGCGCCGCATGCACAGATTTGCACGACCACCGTGCGTAGGGGGTGGTCGGCGGGCTCGCGCGACTTGGAGGTGTGCTGTCGATTGGGAAGCTCGCCGCTGGTCCGTCTGCCGGGCGTTACTACATCGAGCAGGTGGCGCAGGGCCGCGAGGACTACTACGCCGGAGATGGCGAGGCGCCGGGCGGCTGGCACGGCGCCGGCGCGGAGGCGCTAGGCCTTGACGGCGAGGTCGACGAGGGCGGATTGAGTCGGCTGCTCTCGGCCGAGGATCCGGCGACCGGCGCGTCGTTGCGGCGGCCGCTCGCGGCCGGGGCGGTCGCAGGGTTCGACCTGACGTTCCGCGCGCCGAAGAGCGTCGGGCTGCTGTTCGGGGTCGCTGAAGCGCCGGTCGCGCGCGAGGCGGTGCGCTCGCACGAGGCCGCCGTTCGCGGCGCGCTGCGCTATCTCGAGCGGGAGGCGTGCCGGGCGCGTCGCGGGGCCGGCGGCCGCGAGCAGGTGACGGGTGAGGGGTTCGTGGCGGCGGCGTTCCGGCACCGCTCCTCGCGCGCGGGTGATCCGCTGCTGCACACGCACGTTGTCGTCGCGAACGCGACGCGGGGACCGGACGGCCGGTGGACGGCGCTGGACGGTCGCGAGCTGTACCGGCACGCCAAGACCGCCGGCTACCTGTACCAGGCGGTCCTGCGTGCCGAGCTGACCGAGCGGCTCGGCGTTGAGTGGAACGACGTCGTCAACGGCGCGGCCGACGTGCGGGGCGTCCCGCGCGAGGTCATCGAGCACTTCTCGGAGCGACGGGCGGAGATCGTCGAGCACATGCGAAAGCGCGGCGAGCGTTCGGCGCGTGCCGCGCAGGTGGCGACGCTGGAGACGCGGCGGGGCAAGGAGTACGGGGTGCCGGTGGACCGGCTCCGCGCGGAGTGGCGCGCTCGCTCGGCCGAGCATGGCCTGGATCAGTGGGCGCTCGCCGACGTCGTGGATCGAGGAGCGTCACGCGATCCCGGGCCGCAGGAGGACGTCGCGCGGAGGCTGGCGGGGCCCGAGGGTCTCACCCGTGACCGCTCGACGTTCTCGCGGCGCGAGGTCGTGCAGGCATTTGCCGAGGCCGCCCACGATGGCGCTCGAGTCGAGGAGATCGAGTCAGCCGCCGATGCGTTCCTTCGTCGCGGCGAGGTGATCGCGCTCGGCGAGACAGCGCGGGAGCCCCGCTACACCACTCGCGAGCTGCTCCAGATCGAGCGCGAGCTGCTCGACGGCGCCGAGCGCCGCCGCGGCACGGCCGTGGGGCGCGCCCAGCTCCATCACATCGACGAGGCGCTCGCCGCGCGGCCGAGCCTCAGCGACGAGCAGCGCGAACTCGTCGACGCGCTCGCCTGGGGCACCGACGGGGTGCAGGTCGTTCGGGCCCCCGCCGGCACAGGCAAGACGTTCGCCCTCGACGCGGCGCGTGAGGCGTGGCAGCGCTCCGGGGTGGCGGTGCTCGGCTGTGCGCTGTCGGCGCGGGCGGCGTGCGAGCTGCGCGACCAGGCCGCGATCGACGCCACCACGATCGCGCGGCTCACGCACGCGCTCGACCGCGGCGCCGGCCTGGCTCGCGGCGGCGTGCTCGTCGTCGACGAGGCCGGGATGGTCGGCACGCGCGATCTCGCGCGGCTGGCCGAGGCCGCGGCCCACGCGGAGGCGAAGCTCGTGCTCGTCGGCGACGACCGCCAGCTGCCCGAGATCGACGCCGGCGGGGCGTTCCGGGCGCTGGCCGACCGGCTCGGTGCGACCGAGCTGAGAGAGGTCCGGCGTCAGCGCGAGGCGTGGGACCGCGACGCGCTCGGCGCGCTGCGCGACGGCGACACCGAGCGCTTCGCCCGCGAGTACCACGAGCATGGGCGCATCGTGGTCGCGCCGACGGCTGACGAGGCTCGCGAGGCGCTTGTCGGCGACTGGTGGCGCTCGTTCGAGCACGGCGAGCAGGCGCTGATGATCGCCCACCGCCGCGCCGATGTCGCCGACCTGAACGCGCGCGCCCGCGAACGGCTGCGCGACGCAGGCCAGCTCGGGCCCGACGAGCTGCCTACCCACGACCGCGTGTTCGCCACCGGCGACCGCGTCGTCGCCACCCGCAACGACCGCGCCACCGGGATCCTCAACGGCGAGACGGGCACCCTGGCCGACGTGCGCGACGACCATCTGACGGTCGAGCTCGATGCCGGCCGGCGCGTCGAGCTGCCACACGGCTACGCCGAAGACGGTCGCCTCGGGCACGGGTACGCCATCACCGCGCACCGCGCCCAGGGCGCGACCGTCGACCGGACCTTCGTGCTCGGCTCGGAGGAGCTGTACAGCGAGTGGGCTTACACCGCCCTCTCGCGCCACCGCGACGAGGCGCGCTTCTACATCACGGCCAGCCCGACGTTCCTCAACCAGGCGCCCGAGCCGCTGCGCACCCATGACGATGTCGTGGGTGCCGTTGCGCGGATGCTCGACGACAGCCGCGCCGAGCAGCTCGCCCTGCACGGCCTAACGCCCGACGACGTCGCCGAAGCGCTCGGCGAGGACCTCGACCGCGCACACGCACAGCTCCACGAGGTCGAGGAACGGCTCGCGGAACTGCAGGACGAACGCGACGCGCTTCGGTGGTACCAGCGCAGCGAGCGCGAGGAGATCGACGACATCCTCGACGGCCACACCCGCGCGCAGGACTACTGGCGCGAGCGCGTCGACGACCTGAACGAGCAGCTCGCCGAACGCCCGGCGGCACCCGATCCGCCCGACCTCTGGCGAGCCGCGGACCCCCTCGCCGCGAGCGACGCCGGGCTAGAGCTCGACCTGGCGGCGCCGCCGCCAGACTTCGCGCCGGACATCGGCCTCGATCTAGGCCCGTGAGGCAACGGCGTAGCTCCGCCGGTCGAGCCGGTCAAGGGCTGCGCCCTCGCGCTTCGCGCGCCCTTCGGGTGACAGGCCCGCCCGCCTCCGCTGAATCGCAACGAGGGTTCGCTGGCGCGAACCGTTCAGCGAAGGCGCTGGCGAGCGCGGTGGATCTCGGTTTCGACGTCGGGCGACCTCCTACCGCGCCACTCGTTCATGACGTGCGTGTAGGTGTCGAGGACCGTGGACGTCTTGTCGCCGAGCTGCTCTGCGATCTCCGCGATCGACAGCCGCCCCTCGGCGATCCGCAACGACGCCCACGTGTGCCGGAGGTCGTACGGGCGCCGGCTCGGGAGCCCGACGTTCTCCGCCGACGGGACGTACATCCGCCGGCGCCACGTCCGGTAGTGCTCGTCGCGCCACAGACCGCCGCAGGTCGCGTGCGCGAAGACAAGCTGGTCGTCGGCCGGCTCGCCGCAAGCGGACCGCCACGCGGCCAGATCCGCTTGCATCGGCGTCATGAGGTCGATGGTCCGGCTCCGCTTCCGCGAGCGCTTGCGGTTCTTCAGACGCTCGAGCTCGCCGTCTGCGTTCGCCAGCTCGACGAGCAGCGTGCGATCACGGACCGTGTACCAGTGCAGCGCGAGCGCCTCCTGCGGGCGCAGTCCCGTGTACGCCATGAGCCGCACGAGCACGGCGCTCATCTCGTAGCCGCGCACGTCGAGGTCGAGCGCGAGGCGCTCGACCTGCAGCGGCGTGAACGGCCGCGCCTCGCGCGACGGGCCCGGCGACGGCTTCTGCACCGCCTTGAACGGGTTGAATGCGACCTCGCCGTACTCGACCGCGTCGCGGAAGACGCGCTGGAGCATCGACATCGTCTTGACGATCGAGGTCGGCCCGACGCCGGCCGCAAGCAGATCGCCGCGGAACGTCACGACGCGCCGGGCGTCGATCTCGCGCATCGGCACCGGCGCGAGCCGCGGCTCAGCGTGCGCCTCCCAGAGACACCGGTACACCGAAAGAGTCGAACGCTTCAGCTCGACCATCGCGTGGTCGAGCCACCAGCGTTCGAAGAACTCGCCGAGGGTCAGCCGGCCGGCCTGTTCCTGGCGCAGCTCCTCAGGCCGCCAGCGCCGCGCGCTGCGCCGCTTCGCCTGGAAGTCGAGCGCGTCGTCGACGGTGTCGAAGCTGCGGCGCCGCTTCGTCCGGTCGACGTCCTTGAACCGGACGGTGTAGGTCTCGGTGACAGTGCCGTCGCGGCGTGTCCACCGACGCACCGCGACTCCGGGTGGCAGAGCCCTCGCCGCCATCACCACTCCCCCGCTCTCGGCGGCAACGGGAGCCGCTCCTGCGCGTCGTGCTTGCGGCGGGACGAGGCCCGGTGGCGACGCGACTGCGGCGACGCGTCCACGTCCGGAGGCTCGACCAGCCGGCCGCGCCACCACGCGGCAGCGTCGGCGGCGAGCACACGCAGGCCGCACGTCCGGCTTGCGACGAGCTCGCCGCGAGCGATCGCCCGGCGCACCGACCGCGCGTCGATACGCAGCCCGGTCAGCGATGTCCTGCGGAGTCAGGACCGCCGACTCGGCGAGGTCGTCGAACGGCGTGAGGCGCATCAACGCCACGTCGCGCCAGACGCCGGACCACCCCCCACGCACTTTGGGAAGGGGACATAGCTGGGGCCGGAACGGGACCCGAGGGGACCCAGTAAGGACCCAGTAGCGGCTCAGCGAGCCGTGGCGAGGACGGCGCGGGAACGAAAAACCCCCGCCGTAGCGGGGAGTTCCGATGAAGCCCTCTGCCGGACTCGAACCGGCGACCCCTTCCTTACCATGGAGGCTGGGCCGGTTCGGCGCGGGGATGCCGAGGGCTGTGATGTTCGAAAAATCCCTGCCCGAAGCGGTGCTTCGAGTGGATTTCATACAACGAAATTCTACTCAGCGAACCGGTCGAACCGGGCCCATTGGCCCCCGTTTGGCCCCAAGTGGGAGAGCGAGGGGGCGAGTCGTGGTGACGCCCACCTTGTGTCGAGCATGGAGGGTCGTCGTCGGCTACAGCCGGGACCGGACGATCGCGTCGGTCCGAAGGTCCGCCGATCGCTCGTGCGCGCCGGCGTCGTACGGACGCCGCTAGTACCTGCGTCGCCCGCACAGCGCGAGAAGGTGGCGACGCTGCGATGCGCCGTGTGCGAACGGGCGCCCGTCGATCCTGCCCACCTGGTGCCGAGGAAGCTCGGGGGCTGCGATCACCCGTCCTGCGTGATCGCGCTCTGCCGCACGCATCACCGCCTCTACGACCACGGCCAGCTCCCGCTCGGACTGCATCTCGGCGGAGGGTGGGTCCAGGAGCTGGCGCACGCGCTGCTCCACGTCTCCCCCGCGCGGCTGTCCCGCGCGCTGCGAGGGCTCGGCTGGGAGTAGGTCTTGGTCGTGGTTCTGCGCCGCAGAACCTCACTGCCGATCAGCGGAGCCGGACGGTCGTGTCAACTCCCGCCGCAAAGCGGCCGCCGAAGGCGGGTCCGAAGGACCGGGCTTGACACGGCCGGAGGCGGAGCTACCCCGACCGCGTCAGTCCCCGGGCCACGCTCGTGCGGCGCTCAGTCGGCTGGTCGCTCGGCCCACGGAGCAAGAACCTCGGCGGCCCGGGGCAGGCGGTAGGTCGCACAGAGCGCCGCCAATGTCTCGGCCGCCGTCGCGCGATCGCCGCCGTCCATCGCGTGCAGCGCGGCCCGCGCCAGCTCCGCGTCTCCGGGCGTCGTACGCCGTTCGAGCACGAAGCGCGCGTGCCACCGTGTCGCGGCCGGGGCGAAGGATGCCCGGTCGCGGACAAGGAACACCAGGCAGATGGCGAGCGCGTCCTCCAGCGATATCGGGCCGAGCTCCGCCGCAGCCGCTCGTACTAGGTGCGGGTTCCCGGTGTCTAGCGCCCGTCGGAACCGTGTGTAGGGCGAGCCCTGCGAAGTCACGAACACATGTTCGCATTCGGTACGGTCGCGCGTTCGAAACGCGGAGGTCATACGGCGGGCGGTCACCCTGGCGGCGTCACATGGCTGCGGCTTGGGCGACGGACTCGTCCGAGACGTCAACCGTCGACCGAAGGTCGCCGCTCTGCAGCGTCTCCATCACGCAGCGCGCGTGGTCGAGCAGACACTGCTCGCGCGCATGCGTCACGGGAATCGACTCCCGCGAGATCTTCCGCGTCCGGCTGGAGGCGGCGGGCCGAACCCCGAGCACGAGGTCGGTGGCGATGGTGGGGACGTCGTCGGCACCGACGTACGTCGTCTTAACGAGCAGCGCGAGCTGCGGCACGGCGGTGGTGAACACGACGACATGCGGGTCGACCACGGAGACGGTCGTCTCGCTCTCAACTGCTGCTCCGTCGCGCCGGATGACGACGGCTCCCACGACGGTTTGCATGCCGAGACCGTACCCCGTGGAATGGATGGTGCTTGAGCCCGGCGCCGCGTGGCGCCGGGCTCGTCGACCCCTAGCTCTCGATCGCCTCAGGCATGCATACGGCGATGAACTCGAACTCGCCGTTGAGGATCGGCACCTCGTGCGGGCACCGCGCCGCCCAGACGCTGCACTGGAACGACGACAGCCGGCCGGCGCGCATCGCGGTGACGCGCTGCGCCGGCGTCATCGCCCACACCTGACGGCGCTCCTCCTCGAGCGACGGCGGGCACATGAGCTGCGGGAGCGCCGACGCCGCGGGGGCACTGCCGGTCATCGGGGAGCCCCCGCCGACCGCGCCTCCCACACGTCACGCGCCGCGCGCGCGACGTCGAACCGCGGTCCCGCGCCCGGACGCGCGCGGCACATCTGCTTGCGGGCCTCCGCGCGGCTGCGTGGAACCTCGCGCGCGGAGCCGTCCGGCGCGTGCCTCCGAAACCAGTGCAGCTGCGCCTGGGTCGGCTTCTCGGCCGTCTCGGCCGCCGGTCGCCCGAGCGCGATCGACGCGCGGACGTGGGCGTCGGCCGCCCGGCCTGCTTCGTCGAGGTTCTGGAGACAGTCGTCGGCGATGTGCTGGTCTCCGCCGGTGACGGCGCAGACGTCGAACAGCGTCAGCCCCAGCCACGGGAAGTCGGCCAGGACGAGCCGGCGATGCTCGTCGCCGATGCGGTAGTCCGCGACGTCGGCGTAGAGGACGCGGACCTCGCGCCCCTCCAGATCGGTGATGACGGGAACCCGGATCTCCGGGTGGCGGTGATCGGTCATGGCGGGAACGGCGCCGCGGCCTGGAGGCGGAGGACAAGGGCAGTCCGTCAGGACCGGCGCACGACCGCGACGAGCAGCCCCGGGCCGCGAAGCCCCCGGCCTGCTCGACCGCGACGCGCCGCCCGCTTCGCAGGACAAGCGAACCGGAGCCGCCAGGCGACGTGAAGCACTCCTGCGAAGCGGGTGTCCCTTGCCGGAGCCGGAGGGCTGCGGCAGAGTGACGCCGTGACCGAGCGCCGCCACCCGGCGGGTACAGGGTGGGCGACTCTGGCTCGGACGGCGCGATGCCGTAGGTGTTGGGCGCGTGTGGCGGCCCCGTCCGCGAGCCGTCGGGGGACGCCCAGCTGGCCGTCGACGCGCCGCGCGCGCGTCCCCGTCATCCGTCTTCCGCAAGCGCTCGACGAATGATCGATGGCCGTGAAGCGGCTTCGCTCAGAGACTCGCAATATGCGACTTCGACACGGAAAGGCCACATGTGCCGCGGCCGTCGCGGCGGCGCTCGCGACTGTCTGGGCGGGACCGGCGCAAGCCGCCGGTCCTACCGCGCACGCCGCCGCGGTGGTCGACTGCCACGTCTACGCGTACTACCCGAACATCCTCATCAGCTCGGCGCGGAACATGTCGTGCCGCGCCGCGGCCCGCGACATCCGCCGCAACCGCCATCCGATCTCCCGGCGCTTCTCGACGCCCGGCGGGTTCCTCTGCGCGCGGCAATCCGGCGGCCCGTACGGCGGCCAATGGCGCTGCGTGAACCACTCGCGCGCGTACCGCTTCGAGTTCGGGGACTGAGCCATGAGGCGCGCATGCATCCTCGCCGCACTCGCGTCGCTGCTTCTGACGGCGCCGGCGCGCGCCGACGTGCTCGTCCACTACCCCGACCGCTCGGTCGCGTGCGGCGAGGACATCCAACTCGGCGTTTGGTATCAGGAGTACAGCGGAGGTCCACGCTGGGCGCGGATGTCGATCAGGTCCGCGCGTGGCTACGTACTGTGGCGCAAGAGCGTCCGCGCGACGACGCGCTGGCGCTACTGGCACTACACGCCGCGGTGCGGGCGGACGTACACGGTCCGCTACGTCGTCGCGGGCGGGACGCTCACCGCGAAGGTACGGGTCCGATCATGACCGCGCGATGCGTTCGGGTCGTCGCCTGTGTGGCACTGGCGTCCGCCGGGCTCGCCCCGCTTGCAAGCGATGCCGAAGCACGACGCGGCGGGTCCGGCGTGCTGACCCAAAACGGGCGAGTCGGGAGCGTCTACGTCGGCAAGGCCACTGTCGGGCGGGTGCTCCGCTGGGCCGGTCGACCCACAAGCCGATCGTCTGGCGTTGGCGAAGGCGGCGTGTCTGTGTACGAGCTGCGCTACGCCTGCGGACGAGGCAAGTCGTCGACGTACTTCTTCGGCGCTCGCCGGATACTGGCGAACTTCACGACGAATTGCCGACAATGGCGCACTGCCCGCGGCACTCGAGTCGGTACGTCGTATGACGAGGCCGCCGTGAACGAAGGGAAAGATCCAGCCGGCGCGATCTGCGGAGGTGGCGAAGTCATCGAGCGACGGGGGCGACGCGCGACGCTGTTCGTGACCTTCTTTCGGGCGGGCGGGTTGGTCCGAGCACTGGCGGTCGCCGGCAAGAACAGCGTCCTCGGGTGCTGAGCGCACCACTGTTCGTCGCGCCCAACGGAGCGAAGCAAGGCCGGAGCGAAGACCGCCATCAGGCTCGCGGGGTCTCGCCTCGTTCTGGTTCTCGCGCAAGCAGCGGCGAGGTGTGTAATCGATCGGGGGCGGGTTGCGCGCTCCCAGGGCGCGAATGCCATGCTCCCGCGGATGAAAACCAAGCGAAGAGCAATCGTGATCGCGCTTTGCACCGTTACCTCCGTCACGACGGCAACCGCAGAGGGCGCATCGACGCGCTCATGCAAACCGGTCGTCAACCCATATCCGGGGACGCGATACGAAGGTGTGGACCTGACGCACATTCGAGCGACCGGTGTCTCGTGCGCACGCGCGCGACGCGTGGCCCGGCGGGCTCACCGCAGAGCGCTTGGTATGGCCCCTCCTGCAAGCGGCGTCCGCAGATTCACCTGGAACGGCTGGCGCGTGACAGGCGACGTTCGAGGAGCATCGGATAGGTACGTCGCCGGCCGGGCACGATGTGGATGATGCGACTTCGCGCGGTAGCTCTCGGCGTAGCCCTCGTGTCGTTCGCGCTGACGCCGTCAACGCCGGCTCGCGCTCAGGACCGGGTCGTCGAGTGCGGAGACGTCGATGGGCCGGGGGTGGGGATCAAGAACCTCACGACGCGAGGGGTGAGCTGCTACCAAGCCCGCCGTGTGGCGCGGGTCTACGAGCGTGGCAGCGACCGCTCTCCGGCGGGATTCCGTTGCCGCCGACGCAAGACTGGTCGCCCGTACCAGTACGATACTCGCTGCATCCGCGGCACGCGTGTGGTTCGGTGGCAGTACGCCGCGGACTGAGCCGGCCCGCCGCTTGTGCTTCTCGCGCAAAGCGATAATGGCGAGCGGCTTCCGCGTTGCATGGAAAGCGGCAGCGATCCACGGTCGCTAGTTCCTCCCGACCCCGCGGGCCGCTCAGGCAGCTAGCGCGTAGGCCTCACGGCCGCGCGGTGACGTCGAGCAGGCTGCGAGTGACCCAGACCTCGAGGGTCATCCCGTTGCGCGCGGCGGCTCGCTCGAGCTGGACCGCTCCGTCGAGATCTGCGAGCTCGCCGAGGTGGTCGAGGCTGGGCGTCATCGGGAGGCGCGCGGCGAGTCTCTGAGGGAGGGCGACCTCGGGGAGTTCGTCGATCGTCGAGGTGGGCCCGCTACCGGCGAGGAGCTGGTCCCAGGCGCGAAGGTCGTCGTTCGGGGCCAGCCGTGACGCGTCGAGATCGTGGCGCGCGGCCTGGCGAAGCAGGGCGTAGTGGTGGCTTGCGACCTCGTGGCAGAGGTGCCACTCGGCAAGGATCGCGGTGACAACGTCTATCGGGAGACGAGCTGCTGACGCGGCGGCGCGCAGGCGGTCGAGCTCGACGGGCGCGGCCTGAAGGCGACGCCATGCCGGCCGATCTCCCGGGCGTACCCGCAGCGCGACATCCGGCTGCGACCACGGCGGGGACGTCCCGGCCCTAGCTTTTACTACAAGCTGCATTGGATATAGGGTAATACGGATCGACTCGGACGTCATGGCCGAACCACCCGCCTCCATCCCGCCGTCCGACCTCCCCCGCGTCCGGCGCATCTCGGAGGCAATCTTCGGAGCTAAGCATCGGCTGCCGATGGCCGTCGTCATCGAGCGCTCTCCGCCCGAGTCGCTGTACGCCGAAGCGCTCGCCGACGCGGCGGGCACCTCCGAGGTTCAGGCCGGAGCCGAGCTCCGGCGCTTCGCGATGGCGGGCCTGCTCGAGCTGATGCCGGAGGAACGGGTTCCGGGTCGGCGCGGCCGGCCACCGAAGCGTTACGCCAAACGGCGAAGTCACCTGTGGGCGCTCGCCCGCCAGCTCGCTGAGGAGGGCTGAGGTCAGCCTGAAGGTCGACTTACCCGGCATGATTGTCCGGCCCGCAGCGCGGCCCACCATGCCGATCCGGATCCGCGACCCCATCCACAATTTCATCGAGCTGCGCGACGAGGAGCGCGCCGCGATCGACAGCGCCGTCTTCCAGCGGCTGCGGAGCATCCGCCAGCTCGCGATGACCCACCTCGTCTACCCCGGGGCGCTGCACACCCGCTTCGAGCACTCGGTCGGTGTATGCCATCTCGCCGGTCGCGTCGTCAGCGAGCTCCAGCAGAAGGCCGGCATCGACACCGTCTCTGACGCTGACATCGCCACGGTGCGCACGGCGGCGCTGCTGCACGACATCGGCCACGGCCCCTTCTCGCATGTCTCCGAGGGCGTGCTTGATCTTCGCAACAACGTCCGCGGCGTCCACGAGGCGATCTCGGTCGAGATCATGCGCACCGACGCGCAGCTGCAGGCCGCCTTCGGGAGCGAGCTCTGTCAGCGCGCCGCCGACCTCGTCGGACACGAAGGCGACTTCAAGGTCCGCACTGCTCTGCGCGACATCGTCTCCGGGCCTAGCGACGCCGACAAGCTCGATTACCTGCAGCGCGACTCCTACTTCGCTGGCGTCCAGTACGGCAAGTACGACCTCGGACGGCTGATCGACACCGTCACGGTCATCAACGCCGGCGGCGTGGAGAACTACCTGGGCTTCAAGGAGGACGGCTTGTGGGCCGTCGAAGGCCTACTCCTGGCCCGTCACCACATGCACCGCCAGGTCTACGGTCACAAGACCCGCATCGCGACCGACATCCTGGTCGAGCGCGCGCTTACCTACGGGCTCGACGACGGCGCCGTGGATTCGGCTGCCTTCGAGGTCCCGATCGTCGACAATAAACCGGCCCCCGACGAGGCATTCCTGACGGCCTACCTCAAGCAGACCGACGCGAGCGTGATGCAGGCGTTGCTCGCCCAGGCCGACGACACCCCGTCACGTCAGCTCGCGCGCCGGCTGGCCGAACGTGACCTGCTTCGACGCAACGCCCGGATCAATCTCACCGACGAACGACGCGATCTCGGCGGCCCGCGCATCGCCCAGATCCTCGACCGCGAGCTTATGGCCGCCAAGAGCACCGAGCTCGAAGAAAAGATCGCCAGCGAACTGTCCTGTCCGGCCTATCTCGTAGCGTTGCGCGTTGAAGATCAAGCCAATCCTGTCTACCGCAACCCCAGCGCCGGCTTCACGGACAAGGACATCCTGCTGTCCTTCCCGGACCGACAGCCCGAGACCATCCACGAGATCAGCGAGATCTTCCGGGACGAGCTGGGCAAAGAAAGCAAGTATGTGTCCTTGTTCTCACCCAGGAACGAGGACCTCACTGACGACAAGGCACGAGACCTCCTGTGGAACGCCCTGATGACCATCTGACCGTCCGCGAGACCGTGCTGCTCGTCATCGACGCGGCCGGCGGAAAGATCGAGGGGCGCACCCCGATCCAGAAGCTCTGCTACTTCGCCGGCCTGGCCATCAACGAAGACCTCGGTCACCGTGCCCACTACTACGGCCCGTACAGCCGCGAGGTCGAAGTCGCGGTCGAGAACGAGACGTTCGCCGGCGACCTCGCGGAGTCCATGCGCACCTTCAACGCCTCCGGGCGCGAAGGCCGCCAGTACACCTACGAGCTCACCGATCAAGGTAAAAAGTTCGTCAAGGAGATCAGGACGGGCAAGGCCGACGCGGCGGCGCGCGTTGCGCCGATCGTCCAGAAACTCGGCGAGCTCGTACCCGGCTACCGGCAGCACCCGCTGTCGCTGGCCGCGAAGGTCGACCTGATCCTCCGCCAGCAGGGCGCGTTGATGGCTGACCAGATCCCCGCCGTCGCCAAGGGCCTCGGCTGGGAGGTCAACGACGACGAGGTCGCCGAGGCCGTGCACATCCTCGTGGGCATCGGGCGGGTCGGGACACCCGAGACGCCCGCGACGGTCTGACGCTCAGGCCGCGTCGCGCATCCGGCCAGCGGCGCCGGGCTCGTCAAGCCCCCAGCGCACAAGCAGCTCGACGGCTTCGGCCCACCTGGGCAGATGAGCGGTCTGCTTGGACACGTCGACGCCTGCCTCCTGCAGTTCGTCGACGGCGTACCGCGCATCAGAGATGCTGTGTTTGAGCATGGCGACCATTGACGAGATCTCGCCTCCGCCACGACGGGCATCAGCATTGATGACGAACGCGTCGTGGACGACTGTGCCTCGGATGTCGCCGGGAGTCCAGCCTTCCCTGCAGCCGGGGCACGGGCAGTCTGCGCCGAGCGCTCCGGAGCGCGCGATTTGGGCGGCGATCTGCGGATGGACCGCGCAGAGCAGCTCGGGGACCTCGAAGTAGGCGGGCCACCGACCCGCTCCGCCCTTGCCGCGGAAGTGGCTGAGTTCGAATGAGTCGAGCCGGCCCAGCCCCGACTCGAAGCCGGCCAGGCCGAAGGCGATCGCGAACGCGCGTAGAGCTCCGGCCTTGGCCAGCAACACCGGAACGCCGAGGTCCTTGAGCAGCATCAGCAGGCGGATGGCGCTGGCCAGCCGCTTGCCGCTGGTGGCTGTGCCCGCCAGCGAGACGAGGTAGACGTCGGGACCGTGGCGAGCGAGCGCGTTGACGAGCCGGAGCTGAGCGTCGAGCGCGGAGAAGGCAGCCAGGTCGATGACGAGCGGCGCCACGAGAGGCTGCCGCCCGAACGCCGGTCGGGTGTCGATGCTCGATGCCAAGAGGCGGTCTGCGAGTTCGAGCGTTCGCGGGTCGCGGTCGATCACGACCGTCGGAGCCATCCAGGCGCCGTGCTGGCGTCCGTCCTGCTCTTGAAACGCGGCGCGGACAACGCCTGGCACGGCGGTCCGCCCGAGATCAGCTGTCGTCCACGGCCCATGCTCGGGCTCTGGGGCGTAGCTCAGCCGAGCAAGGCTCGGAGAGATCCGGCCGCCCGGCATGGCACAGCGGAAGAAGACGGTGTCGGTGAGCAGCGGGACTCCGACACGTCGCGACGCGCGAGCCGCTGAACGGACCACTTCGGGCGCGTCGCTGAGGGCAACGACGATCCCTGCCGGTTCGATGACTTCGCCGATGGTCTCACAGACGAAGTGCAGATCGTTGTTGCCGACCCGAAGAAGAACTCCAGGACGCTTCCCTGCGCCGGGCGTGAAGGTCGGGCCCGACGACCGGGGTTCGTCGGCGACCTGCGGCAGCTCGTAGAGAGGCAGGAGACGCAACGGCTGGCCGAGCAGCCGCTGATCGACAGCCGAGAGATCCCGACTGCGAACCTTACGCTGCCTGTCGCCATGATCGGTCACCGCATGGCACAGTCTCGGCGCTGAGCCGGACAGCAACCATCATGCGGCAGTCGACGGTCCGGGAACCCACGCGGACGGAACCTCCGCCGGGCAGCTACCAGACGTCAGCGATCGGGACCTCTGCGGTCGCCCCGGCGAACACCGAACGTGTCGCCTTCCACCCAGGACTCCCAGGCGGCTGACTCGCCTGGGCCAACCGTGTACTTGGCGTCGAGATCCTCGAGGAATGCGTCGAGGTTGTCCCGCAGGTCAGTCAGCGCCCAGGAGATTTCGTTCACTCGCATGGTCACGCGGACTGGAGTTCCCGCCGTCGTCATTCCCAGGCCCGGCATCACGATCCGGCCGTCGACATCGAGCAAGGTTGCGACGCGCGCCTTGCCGAGCCTTGAGATGGTCTTGCTCGGAGACCTGATAGGCAGGCGTGAAGCCGGAGATCGACACGTTGACCGCTGCGTTCTCCGGCCATTCGCGGACGAGGATCTCGACGAGCTCTCGCAGCGCCCAGCTGCCGTGCGGGTAGATCCCGATCAGGTACGCGTCTTCTTCGGTGAACGCGCAGAACAGCAGGTCGCCGGTTCGCTCGACGAAGCCGTCCTTTTCGACGTTGGTCGTCAAGTGCACGCGGTGCAGGCCCCAGTCTGAAATCAGCAGGTCGAGGTCCTGGCGAGTGTGAAGCCGCCACCGTCCTGTCCGCGCGACTGATCGCGCTGACCGCACGCCGTCAGCGGCTCGAGCTCGACAACAGCGTACGGGGGTCCGGCGGGCGTCCCTCACGCGCCCTCTGAACGAGTGGCGCACGTTCTCGATCCGGGCCGACGCCGCGCTGCGCGACGCGCGGCGTGGACGCTCCCGCTAGCGCTGCATCGCCTCCCGGATGTCGCTGATGTCGCTCAGCGCCGTCTGTTGCCGCACTAGCTGGTAGTCGAGGTCCTTCTTGTGGACCTTGGCCACCTCCGTCTCGCCACGAGCCTCGGCCACCTCCATCTCCCGCTGCGCCCTACCCGCCTCGGCTTCGACCCGGGCCAGATGCGCATACGCTCGGTCGAGGTCGCGTTGAAGCTCCGCATGTCCCATCGAGTCAGCTCCCGTCTTGTAGAAGGGGAGATGACGCTAACCAGTCGGTCAGGCCAACCGCAAGGCGCGGGCGGCCACCCGGCTCGCCCGATCGCGATCCTCGCGGAGCACGCGGGGTGTGCTTCGCGAGCACATCGTGGTCGCGTCGCGGCCCGGTTGCGCACCCGAGCCGCGCCGCGTTCCTCTCCTCCGTCGCTGGCCCGTTGCCCAACCGCCAGCCTCCGTAGCGAGCACGCTAGGGCGGACGCCGGCCACTGCAAGTCAGTGGACGAAGTGCCGAGGTGGGTGGCGTTCGGACTTCCGTACCACCTCGCTTCGAGTCGCCTCGCGACCCCTTCGTCGGTCGCGCTCGCATGAAGGGCGCTCCGAGCGGCGTCCGTCGCGATGCCGTGCCTCAATGTTGAAAGCCGCGAGTGGCTTCGTCTTCTGCCCTGGAGCAAGGCCTCTTCTCGCGCAGGCGCGGAGGCGGGATGCGGATAGGCGCGCTGAGGGCGACAACGAACAACGACGCCAAGCCGCCGTAGTCGTCGGCGCTGCGCGCGACTCGTCGGCCGCTCCGTTGTCGCGGCGCGTGGAGCAGTAGCCGAGCGGATGCGCGTAGCCGCCGCTCGCGACCTACCGCACGTAGCGCCCGAGCGCTGCCACCCAGTCCGTTCGGATTGCGCGCTGCGCGGCCTTGAGCGTCATGCGGTGCTGGCACACGCGACGGTGCAGCTCGTTCTCGAGCCTGTCCTTCTGCCGAAAGCCGGGCTGCGACACGGCCTCTGGGAAGAGATTGCGCATCGCGTTCGAGCCGCCGAGCTCGAGCGGGATGAAGTGGTCGACCTCGTAGGTGGTGCCGTCGTGGACGGTGATGCCGTAGCGCGCGAAGACGCGGTCCTTGGTGCTCTGCGAGACGCGGCGGGCGCGCCGGGAGTAGCCGGGGCGGCAGACCTGCTTCGCGGTCACCTTCTTGAACACGGCGCCCGGCGTGCAGATCGCATCGGGGTAGGGCCCGTCGACCTGACACGGCGCGGCCGGAGGCGGTGGTGGCGGGGGCGGCGGCGGGCAGCCGTTCGGGTCGGTTCCGGGCTGTGTTGGGCAGGCGTCGGATGCGTCGGGGTTCGCGTCGCCGTCGGCGTTCGGCGGCGGCGGGCATCCGGAAGGTCCTGGGGCGGGCTGCGATGGGCAGGCGTCCTGGTCGTCGGGGATCCCATCGCCGTCGGAGTCCGCTGGCTGAGGCGGCGGCGCCGAGCCAGCGGCGCGGCAGTAGTACGTCCGCCCGTCGTAGGTGATGGCGGTCGTGTCGCGCGACCCGTCGTACTCGGACGCGCGTGCCTGCACGCAGTCCCACCCGGCGCCCGCGCCGTCGTACCAGACGTACGTGTGGTGGTCGGACGGGCAGCTATGGGCCGAGTGGCAGCCGCTCTGGTGCGCATCAGCGGCAGGAGCCGCGCCACCGGAAACTGCGGCGGCGAGCAAAGACAGGACGAGCAGACGACGCACAGCGGGCCTCCGGGCCTAAGGGGACCCCGCTTGTATCGGCACGTGGGGCGCGCCGACTGAGGCGTCGCGCGGTCTGGGAGCCTAGAGCGACCGGCCGTCTTCGATGCCGCCGCGTCGGGCGGTTACACGGCAGCCGCGAGCGCGGCGAGTTCGTCCGCGGCGTTCTTGATGGCCTTCTTCGCGCTCGGCGGAACGACGTAGTAGTGCGCGACCGCGCCGCGGCGCGGCTCGAGACGGTCCTGCTTCAACAGGCCAGCTTCCGCAAGCACGCGGGTGTGGTAGCTGACGTTTCCGATCGGTTCTTGGATCCGCTCCGCTATGTCCTTGGGGGAGCTGGCTGCGGCGCCGCAGTGACGAAGGATCTCCGAGCGCAAGCCGTGGGCCAGCGCCGCGATAACAGGATCGGTCTCGTTACGGTTTTTCGGGGGAGGCGCCATCGCGCAAGCGTACGACCGTCAGGAGCGGCGCGCTTTCTGCGGCGCACCTACCAAGCGCTCACGGGCCTGCATACGCCTCCACCACTGCGGCGGCGACGAGGAGCGGCGTCGTGGTGGCGAGCGCGGCAGTCATGCCGCGCGCCGCAAGCGGATGCCGCGCGGCCGTTGCATAGAAGCCCGTCGCGACGGCAAGCGCCGTCCACTCGAGCGGCAGGTGGACGAGCCACGGGAGGGCGCGGAGGGCCGTACGCGCCGGCGGCTGCGCCGACTGTGGCGACGTTCACCGCTATCGCCAGCGCGACGGCCCCGTCGAGGAGTCGCGCACCCGCTCGCAAGCCGAACCGGCCCACGCTGACACGAGCAAAGCAAGGATGACGCGACCGTTCGCGCCGAAGTAGGCCCCGACTTCGGCGAGGCCGTCGCTCACGGATCCGTCAAGCGAGCGATTGCGCGAGCTCGATAAGGGCCGCCGCTTCTGCGTGGGTCAGCGATTTGCCGTCCTGCGACCTGACCTGGTTGATGAATGCGTTTATGGCGGCGGCCTTGGCCGCAGGCGACTTCGCGGCGTCGATCCGGTCGATCTTCGCCAGGAGACCGTTCCCGGCAGGTGCCGCGTCCACGAATGACGTCGTGAGCGAGCTCAAGCTCGTCGTCGTGACGTTGACCACGAAGCGCGTCGAGCTCTGACTGGTGTTCCCGACTTCATCGACAGCTGTTGCGGAGAGCGTGTGCTCGCCGGCCCCGAACGAATACGCCGGCGAATTGATGTCCTGGCAGGTGTCGGATCGGATGCCCGCGCCACTATCAGTCGCGCGACAGGTAATGGAAACGAGCTCATCGGCCGCATATGCGCTGCTGTTCCCGGAGAACTCGAGGGTTGGGTTCTTGCGGTCGACGTGTACACCGCCGACCGGCCCCACCGTCACGCAGTTGCCGACCTGATCGCACACCTTCCGAGAGCCCGTCTCGGCGTCGGCATCCTCCTGCCCCGCGGCGACCGACGTCGACAACCCAAACGACGCCTCCCCGGCATCCGCCAGACCACTACCACCGTCCGATGCAGAGCACGCCACCGTCACGTTCTCGCCGTGCCACGCCGAATCCAGCGCCTCGCAGCTCACCCGCGGCTGCTGTCGATCCACCCGCACACCGCCGACCGGCCCCACCGTCACGCAGTTGCCGACCTGATCGCACACCTTCCGAGAGCCCGTCTCGGCGTCGGCATCCTCCTGCCCCGCGGCGACGGCGGTTGAAAGCACAAACTCGGCGCCCTCGGAATCGGCGAGGGCGCTGCCACCATCTGTCGACGAGCACCGCAACGACACGTTCTTGGCGTGCCAGTCGTCGTCGGGCGAATCGCACTCCACCATCGGCTGCCGGCGGTCGATTCGGAAAACGCCGAGCGGCCCCGCGGTTGTGCAGTTACCTACTGCGTCGCAGACGGCCCTGGTTCCCGTCGAAGCGGCGGCATCATCCTCGCCGGCCCCTACCGACGTCGAGAGCATGAACTGGCTGTCTGAGCCGTCAGCCAAGCCGCTGCCGGCATCATCACTTGCCGAGCAGCCGATCGAGACGTTTTCGCGTTGCCACGAGAACTCGGGCGAAGCTCCGCAATCAACGCCGGGGGGCTTCCGATCAACTCGCAGTCCGCGGATCGGACCGGCGTCCGCACAATTCCCGAGTCGATCGCAGATATGCCTTGTGGCAGTAGCGGCGTCACCGTGCTCCTCACCCGGCGGGACCGCCGTCGAAAGCACAAACTCGCTGTCGGCCCCCTCCGCCAGCCCGGCCCCGTGATCGGACGCGGTGCAGGCGAGCTCGACGTCGCCGCTGTGCCACTGGTCATCCGGCGAAGCGCACTGCACGACGGGTGGCTCAGCGTCGAGCATATGCACCGCGTGGGTCCAATCAGCTTCCAAGTCTCCGACGCCCAGGCTCGTCACGCTCCCATCTTGAACGTTGACGAACCGCGGTCCCCCGCTAGTCGCGAAGGCCCACTCCTCGTTGATCCAAGTCGCGCCCCCGAGCGGTTCGACCGAGACAAGGCGTATGTCCGACCCGTCGAGGTTCATCGTGTACGCGTGCGGCCCGCGGTAGCCAATTTCGTTGGCGCCCAGGCTCGTGCTGAACATCAACCGCTTGCTGTCGGGAGAAAACGCGACGGGAGTGTTGGCCTGCGCGACGTTGGGTGGCAGATTCCAGTCCGCAAGGTTTCGAGCGTCGCTTCCGTCGGCGTTCGCGACGACGACCCCACCCTGCCAACTGACGTTCGTATCGACGTACGCGATCTTCGAGCCATCGGGCGAAATCAAGGAGACGGGCTGCCCGGGCTTGTACAGTTGGGCGTTGCCGCCGTCTGCATCTGCAACCCACCGAGTGAGCACTCCTGACGTGCTCCGACGTCCGAACACGATGCGGCCGTCCGGAAGCCATCCTAGGCCGGACGCGTCCTCAGCGACGAGCGTCCGATCCGAGCCGTCGGCCCGCATAGTCCAGACCGCGCTGGGCTTCTCCGGCGTTGGGATTGGGTTTGGCGGGCTGAGGGGCGTGTAGGTGTATGCGATGCGAGAGCCGTCCGGAGACCAACGGGGACTGCGGTAGAGCCCGCCTCCGAGGTGCTCGCCATCGGCATTTGTCAGCTGTCGATTCTGCGTCCCATCCGCGCTCACCAAGAAGAGGTTGTACGAGATGAAGCTTCGCTTCACGTAGACGATGGTCCCTGCGGGCGGATCCGCTTGGGCTGTTGCCGCCTGGACGAGACCCGCAAGCGCAACGGCAGCAAGGACAGTCAGGACTCGCGTCATTACATGAGACCATGTGAGCGGAAGCATCAAGCCCTCGGCGGCGTTGGGGAGACGCGATACTCACGCGCCCCGCGCTCGGCGGCCATCGACTATTTGTCCAGCTGCTTGGACGGACAACCAACTAGCGAGGTCCGTTTGCGGAGCGCACCAGGTTCGGCGGACACCTCTCGCCGCAACCCGGTCGCTTACACGGTCGGGTTCAGGCGCCGACGAGCGCGCGATGCACGAGCTGGGTGAGACAGTTTCAGCCGGATCACCGAACGGTGCTGATGAAGCTCTCCACGATCGCGGCCGCGGCTAGTAGTAGTCCCCCGGCGATGACTGCCGGCATAAGCTCGCCGCGCCGAACGCTCTCACGCGCACCCGATGCGTACGCCCCCGCTACCACGGCTATGGCGGACCACTCGAAAGGAAGATGGGCGAGACACGGCAGCGCGTCGCCGCCGTACGCGCCGATGCAGGCGCCGACCAACGCGGTGTTCGCTCCGACGATCGCCGCGAACACGGCGTCAGCCGAACGTCTCAAGGGGCCACTCCGTGGCCGGAGCCACGCCAGCAGAAGCAGCCCGAGCAAGGCGCGTGTGTTCGTCACGAAGTACGCCGCCGCGTGGCTCCAGCTGCCGTCGACTGGAGCATCGAGCCGGAACCCGAAGACGCGACGAGCTTGCGCCGCCGCGCCGGGTGCGAGAGCGACCGCCGCGGCCGCAAGCGCCGTCGTTCCCCAAACGACGCTGTGACCGAGGGCGAGATCGCGGCGGCTCATACGCGCTTGGACGAGGCCGTCATGCCTGCGGCTCCCATCGGGACAGAGCCCAGCCGCCTCGTCGCCGGACCGCGGTCGCGAGCGTCACCCGCCACCGCGTCTCGTGCAAGCCGTCGCCGTCGAGCCGTTCGTGAGTGACCACGATCAGCTCGCGGCGCCCGTAGGCGGTGGAGCGTGCGGCGATCGCCGCCACGGTGCCGCGGCTGCGGGTCGAGCTGTCGCCCAGCTGCGGATCCGCGGGGAGCCGCGAGGCCGCCTCCCGCGCACTGCGCCTCGCGTCGCCGACGGTCATGCGCGAGAGCTCCGCGTAGTTCCGTGCAGCTGTCGCCCCGGTCCAGTTCGTCGCGAGCCTCGCGGCGCGGCGGGCCGCTTCTTCCGGCGTCGGCGCGAGATAGCGCGTCGGCACCGCTTCATCTCGCCGCGGCAGCGGATGCGCCGGCTGCTCGCCTTCGGGCAGCGCCGGCGCGCGATCGTCGCGGCCGGCGTAGGGGTCGCCGCAACCGGTCAGCACAGTCGTGAGCAGCGCGATAGCCACGACCCTCCTCACAGCCCCTCCGGATGGCGGATGGCGAAGTTCGCCGTCGGTCGCGCACCGAGTCGCCAGCGCGGCCCGGACTCGCCGGCGTTCGGGCCGTCGTCGTAGCGCGCGGTGTCGAAGCGCAGGCCGGCCACGACGAGGAACATGTGGCCGTCGTTCGCGTACACGGTGATCCAGCGGCCGGGGCCGGGCTGGCCGTAGCGAAGGAACGAGCCCGACACCCCGGGCGCCGTTCCGTACGCGCCGGCACCCCAGAGCACGTGGCTGCTCGAGGACGAGCAGTCGTACGTCGGGTTGCCGATGTGGGTCGGGAAGTGGACCAGCCGATACGGGCGGTCGGAGATCCTGTTCGCGGCGACGATCGCCCGCCTGACCGCGGCGGGCGCGTTCTTGGGTGCGCGCGCGAGGCCGTCGGCGCCGAGACGGGCGCGGGCACCGGGAACCGTGATGGGGTCGCTGAGCGTCAGGTCGTCGCCGGCTTGCGCTTCCCAGGCGCGCGCACGCGCGAGGACCGCGTCCGCGTAGGCCGCGGATCCGTTGTAGCGCTGGGCGGCACGCCAGGCGCGATCGTCGAGGTCAGGGCCTGCACCCAGGTCGTGGAGGTAGGCGGCGGCGCCGGCGATGGCGTCGACGTCGTCGTACACGCAGCCCTGGCTCGGCGGCACCTTCTTGCACGACACGAGTCGGCTGCGCATCTGCGGGTAGCGGCGCGGGCGGGCCTTCTTCGGGAGCCGGCGGAAGGCGTCGCGGTAGCGGAGCCAGCCGTTCCCAGCACCGGTACCGGTGAGGGCGCCGCAGTTGGGAGCGGTGGCGTTATACGGCGGGACCCCGACAATGCCAAACTGCATCGGCCCAGCAGCACCGCAGGCGTTCCAGCCCCTCGAGACGGCATCGCCGTCGATCCCGTCGATGCGCAGACGCGAGAAGTCGCTCTCTTGCGCGTGGATGGCTGCCAGGAGGAGCGAGGGGATGCCGTAGGCGTCGGCGGCAGCTCGGTAGACGGGCGCGTAGATCGACGCGACGCCAAGCGGTGTTTCCGCGGACGCCGCGCCGCGGCGACTGGCTACGGTGCCGGCGAGCGCGAACAACACCAGGAGTGCCAAAGACACGGCCGCTGCGACCGCTGCGCGGCCGGCCGCCCACGAGAACGGGGTACTCGGTCTGCCGGCCACCCTCGTACGGCGCGAACCACAACCGAACCCGGCGCCTGCGCAGCGTGCATCGAGCGCCGGCCGCGTGAACACGAACGTCGGGCGCGTAGCGCGTCAACCCAGGCGTTGCCGCGCTACGACGGTTTTCGAGACCGGCGACGAACCTGCCGTTCGCCCCGTGTTCATCGGAGATTACGGCACCCGGCGGCGGAGCTTGGGGTAACGATTGGGGAAGTCGTACGGAATCGGCGACGAGACCAGCCGTCTAGGCCGTCGTCTTCCCATCTGCGCGCCAATGCGGGCGACTCGCTGCGTCAGGATGCGGAGGCCGCGTGACGTGGGCAAGCAATTGAACTGAGGCATGACGCCCGCGCCACAGTGCTGATCTGGAGCAGGTCCAGCCGGGATGATTCAACCGGGTGCTCAGAAGCCCGGTGCACGGTTCGAGGCGCACGAGCGGGACGCTGATCTCGCTGAACGCGCGCCCCCGCCGCGCGTCCGTTGGGCGAGGAGGGCGAGCGCCACGGCGTGCGCGGCGAAGCGGGATGGCATTGGGATCCCGGGTGCCTAGCCCACGGTCACGCAGCGAGCGAGATCGTCCCGCAGAGCCTGACCGTCGTCGCGGCCGGTATCTCGTTCGTCGCCAGCACCCGGACCGTCGGGAACTCCGGCTCAACGATGTCGCGCAGGACCGGCCGGACGGGCTGCGACACGACGATCGCCGCGTCGGCGCGCGCGTCGGCCTCCGCGAGGGCCGCGCCCACCGCAAGGCGCAGCGCATCGTCCTCGCTCGCCTCCGTGTCCGCTCCGTCGAGGCGCCGGCGGAGTGCTGCCTCGATATCTGCGGCGACCTCGAGGACCGGAAGCTCTGATCCCGCGAGCGACGCGCCGCGCAGGCCGGCGTCGTACACGATCCGCTCCGGCATGTTCATCCGCACGAACCCGACCAAGGCGTCGATGGAGGCCTCGGAGGCAGGGCCGGGCTTGGCCAAGGGGATTCGGCCGTCGAACAGCTGCTCCCCCGGGTCGGGAAGCCCGACCGCCTCGTAGCGGAGCAGGAGGTTGAGGATGGTCCAGAGGTCCCGGGCGGACACCTGCTCGCGCAGGAGGCCCCGGCAGACCTGCGCGATGCGCGCGACCGAGTACATCCGGACGGCGGCTCGGACGAGCGGCCGGTGAGAGCGCTCGAGGTCGGCGAGGTCGCGCTCGACCTCCTCGACGTCCAGGAGGCGGTCGGCGAGCGGGGCGATCTCGCGCGCGGCCGCGACCGCCATGAACGCACCCGGGCTGATCGGGATGTACCCCTTGGCCCGGAGGCGCGGCTCCTCGGCGACGGGGACCGCGAGGACGCGATGGCCCGATGCCGCGTCAACGAGAGGGCGACCGTCGAACCCGTCGCGGTGGAGAACCACCGGAGACGCCTGCACGACGAGCTCATCGGGGTGCGCGAGGCGAATCGGCGGGCCGACGCGGTCGTTCAGCCGGACCCGCATGACGTCCCGCGGGAAGTCCTGCTGCGGCGAGATGACGACCGGCCGCGAGACGCCGAGCTCGCGCAGATGCTGGTGCATCGCCCGCCCGAAGATCCGAAGGTCGTCGGGAAGCCGCTCGTCCTCGATGGGAATCGGCCCGCGCCGGTCGCCGCCGACGAACTCCGGGTGCGTGAGCACCTCGAGGCGCTGCGCGTGGGCGCGCGTGAAGACCTCCTCGATCGTCGCGCCGGCATCGAGTCCCGCCGCGGCGCACCCGCGAATCAGGCGCGCGATCGCCTCGCGGTCGCGCAGCGCCACGCCGAGGTTCAGGACCGCCCCGAGGACCGTCAGCGCGTACTCGGCGGGAATCTCGGGCGCCCCCTCGGCGGCCACGAACGTGGCTGCCGAGGCGTCGTCGAGCAGCCACGCCGGATGCAGCGCGAGCGTCTCGCACGCAAGCCGGGCGACGTACGCCGTGAGCGCGGGCACCCCGCGGGGATCTTCCGCGACGGCGGCCGCGTGCCGCTGCAGCCACGCATCCCGGTCGTTGACGGCATCTGCCGGGACGTCCGCGAGCGGCCGGTCCGCGAGCGGCCCCGTCGGAACGACCTCGAACCACGTGCGGCGCATCAACGCGAGCGACGACGCGACGAACCTGCCCTCGATGCGCAGCGCGATCGCGCGTGCCCCGTCGACGAGCTCGACGCGCGCGGCCGGCGGGGACAGACCCAGCCGCTCAGCGAGCTGCCCGAGCTCGACCTCCGCGCGGGCCTGGACATCGTTGACCTGCGCGGCGAGCGTCTCCGCGAGGACGCCGGAGAGCAGGATCTCCACGACGGGCGGGCCGGTCATCACGTGCGGGCTCCCGTGGCGACGGGTCCCGCGACCCCCGTCAGCAGCTCGAGCTCGTGCGTCGCGAGGACGGGCACGCCGAGCCGGCGCGTCTCCACGACCCGCTGGACGAACGGGCGCAGCTCAGCATCACTCACGACGAGCGCGATCGCGGACGAAGCGGCGTCGCCGATCAGCGCATCGACGCGCGCCGCGAGCACGCGGGCCTCCTCCCGCGACGACGCGAGCACCCGCGTGTCGCCGATCGTGCGCAGACAAGACCGCGCAGCGGCCTCGGTGGCCTCGTCGACGAAGACCGGGTCGCGGTGGAAGCGGCCTCGCAGCCCGGGCATCAGGGCCTTGCGCGCAAGCGCGAGCCGCGCCTCCGAGGCAAGCCCCTTCTCGCGCGACTCGGCGAACACCTCGAGCAGCACCTCACGCTGCTCGATCGGGACCTGCTCCTCTGCGAGCCGGTGCACCAGGCGGGCGAACTCGATCATCTCGCCCCGGTGGGGCAAGATCCGGTCGACGAGGTCGAGCGCGGTCTTGCCGCGGGCACCGGCCCAGGTGCGCAGGTCAAACTCGATCTCCGACAGCCCGAGGAACTCCGCCAGATGGGACCGCAGGGTCACCTCGACGTGCCAGGCGAGCGCCTCCGCCGGCGAGAACAGCTCCACGCCCGCCTCGCGCGCGACTGCGGCCGACGCCTCGTCGAGCCACACCGCGGGCGGGATGCGCTCGCCCAGGTCGAGCTGCGGCCCCTCGAGGTCCAGCTCCGAGCACCGCCGCCCCTCGCGCGCGAGCACGCAGCCCGGGGGAAGGGCGCCCGACGTCAGCCAGATCTCGCGTACGAGGACGGCGTAGTCCGTGCCGTCAGCCAGAGTCTGCGGATGCGGCGCGACCCGGAACCCGGGCAGCGCGACACCTGCGAGGGCCGCGACCCGCTCGCGCAGCTTCGGCAGCTCCTCGTCCACCAGCCGCGACACGAGCGGCGAGCCCGGGCCGCCGTCGTAATGTGACGGATCGATGCTGATCGTGACGGCGGCGACCGGCGGAAGCCGCCGCTTCTCCTGTGCGCCGCGCCGGAGGCGCGCGGCGAGCAGCCGGCGCCGGCGGCCCCGCGTGAGCTGCGGGTCTTCGTCGAGCGCACGGAGCGCCGTGCCCAGGCATCGCCGCTCGTCGGCGTCGACCAGCCTGTAGAGCTCGTCGACGACGAGCCGCACGGCGCGCTCGTCGCGTGCCTCAGCCATCGTGTCCACCGCGTGTAGGAGCCACTGCCGGGCCGCGCGCACGTCGTCGCGCAGGGCCTCGAGGAGACCGAGACGCAGCTGGAGCCGGGCCAGTTCCACCGTCCCCTGCTCCGCGACCGTCATCCCCGTGAGGTACGCCTGCTCGGCGTGCTCCGAATCGCCGAGCGCTCGCAGGGCGTCGGCCAACTCGAGGAGGGCGAGCGGCTCCGAGGACTCCCTGGTTGCTGAGTCGAGCGCCTTCACCAGACGGCCGCGCGCCTTGTCGGGCTTGCCGGCAGCCTTGTACGCCTGACCGACGGCCACGTCCTTCTCCCAGCTCTTCGCCAAGCCGAGCTCCGCCAGTGCGTCCTGGGCCTTCTCCGTCGCCCGCACCTTCCCGGAGGCCTCCGCCTCCTCGCTGCAGCGGCGGAGCGCCTCGGCCCGTCGCTCGACGAGCGCAGGCACGTCGGACGCGAGGCGGTCGATCCGGCCGAGCAGGTCGGCCGCGACCTGCCAGTCGCCGTCACGCGCGGCGAGCCGCGCGCGGAGGGCGAGCAGCCCGGGCGCGCCGTCGTCACCGGCGTCCACCTCACGGCGAGCGTCGGCCAGCAGGCCGTCGACCTCGGGGGCATCGCGGACATAGGCCTCCGCCGCCTCGCGCGCCTTGCGGAGGATCCCGAGCGTTTCCGCGTCTTCCGCGCGGCCTTCGAGGACCCTTACGAACAGCGCGACGGTCGACGCGTCGCCGCGGTGCCGGACGGCCTTGACCGCCTTCTGGAGATGACGCCGCAGCGCCTTGCGGTCGCCCTCCGCCGCCGCGCACGCCGCCAGCCCCGCTGAGCGCTGGGCGGGGTCCGGCGAGGTCGCGGCGGGGAGCTGCTCGAAGAGCCGCGCACCCTCCTGCGGCTTGCCGCCGAGCGCCGCGGCCCACGCACGGTGGACGCGATAAGTGTGAGGGCTCTCCGACAGATCGTCGGCCAGTGCGCCGTACAGCTCCGCCGCGGCTGCCGGCCCGGCGGTCAGCTCGGTCGCGAGCGCGTGCGCGAGGCGCGCCGTGGGCTCTGTTGGATCGCGCTTGAGCGCGCGGGCGAGCTGCGGCAGCGCTTCGCCGGGCTGCGCGTCCAGGAGGTCGATCAGCCCCGAGAGAAGGTGCCGCCCCCCGTCCAGGCCCAGGAGCGCGGTGCGGTGGCGCTCGAGCTTCTCGCGCGCGTCTCGATCGTGCAGCTCGACCGCGAGCCGAACGTCCTCGATCGCGGCGAGGACGCTGCCGCCGCCGGCCGCGACAGCGCGCTTGACCGAGTGCCTGGCGCTCGCGAAGAGGCCGAGCTCGCGGCAGAAGCGCGCGCAGAGCGCGGACGCGTCCGCGCTGCGGGCGTCGACCGCGAGCGCCTGCTCGGCGGCGAGCAGGCCGTCGAGGATCCACGGGCGCGAGTCGTCGGACGTCTTCGCGCACCCGTCGTCGAGCAGAGCCAGCACGCAATACGGCCACGCCTCCTGGACGCGCTCAGCGACCGCGAAGCCGTGCATGGCCGCCAGCCGTCCTCGCTCGACCGCCTCCCTGTCGATGTAGGGGCTCTGCGGGATGTCGCTCCGCAGACGGTGGGCCTCGGCCAGGAGGAACCACGTTTGCGACGAGCTAGGCGCGATCTCCGTTGCCTGCTCGAGCCGCGCCGTCGCCTCGTCGACGCGGTCGCGCTCGATGAGGGCCAGCGCGAGGTCGAGCATCGCGGCCGCGACATCCGACGGGCGATCTGCGCGCTGGAGCAACTCGACCCCGAGTTCGCGCGCCCGCAGCTCCTCGTCGCTCTGCGGCGGGAACCCCGCCTCCAGCGCATGCGCGATCTCGTCCAGCGCCCGCTCGTCGTAGCCGACGATCTCAAGCATCTGGGCGAGCAGCCAGTGCGCTTCGGCGGGCGCCACCTCGAGCAGGGCTTCGGGGATCAACGGGCCGCGCAGCGTCCGCTGGGCCGTCGACTGCGCCGCGGTCGGGTCGAGCTCGCGAGCCTCACGGAAGAGGTCCATCGCCGCGACGTTGTCACCGATGTACAGCGCTGCGCGGCCCGCGAGGACGGCGGACTGCACCAGGTCGGCGCCGTGCGCGACGTCCCGCACCCTCGGCCACCACTCGTTGGCGATCCACGCCCCGTCCTTGTCGAGTACCTCCGCGTCGACCAGCTCGCGGACGGTCCAGATCGTCGAGGACAGGACGTCCGTCGCGTGAAGCGAGGCCTCCAACGCGACCCGCACGGCCTTGGCCCGCAACCTGGGGGCGCGCTCGGCGACCAGGGCGGTCGACTCGGCGAGCGAGGCATAGACCTCGCGCTGCTTGACGCGGTCCTTCTCCTCCTTCAACGCGGACGCGTATGCCGAGATGCCCTCCTCGAAGCGCTGGGCCTCGATGAACGCCTCGCCGAGCTGCTTGTACAGCTCCGGGATGCCCACCGTCGACCGTCGCAGCGTGCGCATGACGCGCTTGCCGCGGCTCGCCGCGCGCTCGGCCAGCGAAGACACCGCTTGTGGGGGGTCGAGGGTGCTGAACAGGTCCTTGACCGCCGAGGCGACCTTCCGCTCGTCCTCGTCCTCCTCGTCGTCCTCATGCTCACCGGGTGGTGGGGACGGGGGCGGCCACACCGGCTTGGCGATCTCGGTGCCGCACGACGAGCAGAAGCGCGAGCCGAGGGGGTCGCGATGGCGTTCGCCGCACTCGGGACACGTCAGCTCGAGCCCGCACCTCCGGCAGGGGCCGCGTCGCTCGGTCTGCTCCCCGCACCGCGGGCAGGTCGTGGGGGGCGGTTCTGCGGTCACAGGGCGCCGGGGCCTTCGAACGCCTGGACGACTTCCGAAGGCACCGACGTATCCGACGGCGTCTCGCTCGCCGTGTCCTTGCGCGGCGGCGGCTCGGTCACGGACTCTCCGCACGCCGTGCAGTACGCGGCCTCGGGAGAGACGTCCTCGCCACAGTTGCCGCAGTACGGGGGCAGTTGTTTGCCGCAGTGAGCGCAGTACTTGGCGCCGGACTGAAAGGCGGTGCGGCAGTGAGGGCACCGCCCGTGCCACGGCCGCGGCCGGCCGGACGCCGGCCGCACGCGGATCGTCGGAGTCCCCTGGCGGGCGATGCCGGTGTACTCGGACAGGTAGAGGACGGGGAGGCCGAAGCTCAGGCTCTCGTCGGCGCCTGTCTGCGAGCGGATCGCGTCCCGGCCGGCCTTCACGGCGAGGTCAACCGCTTCCTCGTCGCGCATGAGCGCCTCGTAGAAGGCCGATGCGAACACGTCGGCGACGGGCGCCGCGATCCGGTATTGCATCGCCACCACGGCCGGGATGCCCTGGGCCGCGACCTGCTGCGCGACGCCGGAGAAGCCGACGTAGAAGTCCGGGAGCGCGCTTTCGCACGCCTGGACGAACACGGCACGCAACGCCTCGCTCTGGGAGGACATCCAGGCGAAGTCCCGGTCCGTCACCCAGTCGGGCTTGCCGTTCGTCTTCGAGAAAGCGAGCTCCCCGTGCTGGTGGGAGCACCGGCCGTGCCCCATGAAGTGGATCAGGACGGGGTCGAACTGCTTGACGACCTTGCCGAAGGCCTCCCTCGTGGCCGTCCACTGGTAGTCGGGCGGTGCTTGATCCGGCGGCGGCGGGTTCTCGTCGACGAGCGTTGCCAGCTCGATGTACCCCTTTTCGGGTCCCGCGAGCCGCTGGAGGGCATCCCGCATCGGATTGGGGTCGACCTCACGCAGAGGTGGATCCTCGTCCGTGGGCGCCGTCGGGCTGGCGCAGACCAAGAGGACCCTGATCGGCGCGCTGTGCATGCCGAGCTCGCGGGTGCCGACCTCTAAACGCCGGCTCAGGATTAGCTCGGTCTCGGTCGAAAGGAAGCTGCCGCCGCCGAACTCCTTGAGCTCCGCGGGGGTGTGCAGGTACTCCCACGGCAGGCGCGCCAGCCACTTGCTGTCGCGCGCATGGTCGAACGACAGCCGCAGCCGGAGCCGGGATTCCCTGAGGCGGGCCTGCTTCAGCTCGTTGACCACACGGCTGCGGACGTCGCCCGTGAACAGCGCGTCGAACAGCTCCTGCCCGAGAAGTGAGAGCAGGTTGCGGTAGAGGTCCTCCCGCAGGCTGTTCTCCTCGCTGAGCGGGTCGAAGTCCATCGCCTCGCGGACGAGGCCCGCGAGGAGGTCGATCGTGGCTCGGCGCCGTTCTGGCAGCGCGACGTCCCCTTCGACGGCGTTGAGCTCGCGATCCCCCAGGCGGATCCTGGCGACCACCGTCTCCTTGGTCACGCTGATCTCCAACGTGGTGAGCGGGAGGGGTGGTTTCGGCGCCTCCTCCCCCGGAGGGGCCGCGTCGGGCACCTTCACCTACTCCCGCACGAGCTGGTCGCTGAGGTCCCACGCGCGCGAGTCGGCGATCGGCGCACCGCGGGTGAAGAAGCTCTTGAAGCGCTCCTTGAGCGAGAGGAAGACCCCCTGCAGGTCGGAGTCGAAGCTGTTCCAGTTGCGACGCGCGCGCATGGCCGCGCGCACCTCGAGTATGTCCGTGCCGCGCGGGACCTTCAGGACGACGCGCAACCCCGGATCCTTCTCCTGGACCATCCGTCCTCCTTCGAGACGCCATCTGATGGTGTCGAGGTCCGGGTTCGACCGTTTGATGATCGGGACGCGCACCTCGTAGGGCTGCGGGGTCAGGGCGAAGCCGAGCTCTCCTCCGGCGCTCGCCTTGAGCTTCGCCTGGAGCTCAGCCGGTAGGCCGACGGCGTCGAGCGCGACGGGCGGGATCTCGGCGGCAAAGCGGAAGTCGCCGGCGACGCCCACGCTGAGTTGCGCCTTCGCAGAGGCGATCGTCGCGTACTCCTGCGTCGGGATCGCGTCGTGTACGCGTGGGCGAGCATCCTCGGGCGTATCTGCGTTGAAGGCGGCGACGAACTGCAGCTGGTTGAAGCCCCAGCCGGGGCGCGTCCAGAGGTTGAGCGGGAACTTCAGCCAGTAGAAGCGCCAGCGCTTCAAGAGCTCGCGCTGCTCGACTTGCGCCTCGGCCGTCAGATGAGCGAGGTCCAGCGGGAGGACTTCGGGCTTCGTGAGCTCAGCCACGTCGTCGTTGAAGTCCAGGGCGAGGTTGCCCTCCTTCGTCCCCCGGCGCGTCCCAGGCGCGAGATGGCCGCCGCGCGCGTCGAGCGCATCCGCGGCCGCAGCCAGCAGCTCGGCGCGCCCGGCCGGAAGCTCGTCAGGCTCGATTTCGAGCAGGAGCTCGTCGGCCGCCATGCCCTACCAATAACAGGCCAACTGAAGCTCAGTCAAGCTGACCTGATCACTTCGCGCGTATATCGACGCAATCATCGGCCTCGGGACAACGGGCAGGGGAAGCGTGGCTCGGCGGGTGGGGCGCCGCTCGCTCGCACTGCGACATGCGCGATTCAAAGTCCGGCGTCGCGACCAGTTCCGCCGCCGCGCACCTCTGCTCCGTGCGGTCCGCGCGTGACGACCGCCGATGGCGACGACAAGGCTGTCCTCCACTTCAACGCGAACCACGTCCGGAAGGTCGCCGTCGGGCGGATTCGCGACTCGCCGGGCGATGTCGCCGCCCTCATCGAGGTCCTTGAAGGCCCGGCGGTCCACGTCGAGTTGCGCGACGGCTTCGCGGACGTCGATACGGCGCGTGCCGCTCTCGCTCGGGAATCGAAGGTAAACGCCAGCCGGCGTCTGTACCTCGTCCATCGTCCGCCCTGCCAGGACTACGTTCGCCCGCGCCCTGTTTCGGAGCCGTTCGACGTCGAGTGGTACTAAAGCGCTGGTTTTCAGACAGCCTCGCTGCTCTGAACCCGTCCAGCTGCATGCCTGCAGGCGCCGGATGGGCCGCGTACTCACGGCGGACCGTACGCATGTCGATCGGCAAGCCAGTCTCTGCTTCCAGCGGGCCGCTGCCCCCCAAGGGGGCTTTGCTACAACCGCGTTCGAGCAATGGCGGCGAATCGACTCGATCTCGCTTCGCGAGCGCGCTCGCCGATGCCGATCGCGCGTTCAAATTTGGTCGAACCTCATCGAACGGTGTAGCGCGTTCCGCAAGTCCGCGCGTCGTTGCGCAGCGGATCGAACGTGTCGCTTCGGCGGAACCCATTCGACGGGCGCGTGACATCCGACGCCGACGCAACGATCCGGCCGTGGCCGCCAATGAGGTCGATGTGAGCCCGCTCGTTGTCGAGATGCGCGACTACGTCGAAGGACGCCGCTCGTACCCCACCCACGACCGCGCGCCGACACCATTTCGTTCCCGCCTTCGCGCTTGCCGAGTCCGCGACACCGCGAGGCGATCGGAAGGGGTGGCTGTTCCACCTCGACATCGAGTCTGGGGGCGTAGCGCGAACACGTCCCCACGACGCCGCCTACGAGATCGAGATGTACTCGTATGAAGACGCGTCGGGGAACCGGTCGAGCAGCCTCGAGGTCTTTTCTTCTCGGGTCGAGACGCACGCCGCCAAAGCGATGGCCGCCTCCGCCGTAAGCCCTCAAGCCTGACCCCCGCCGACCGCCAGACGATCGCGTACTACCTCGTCTTCCAAGAGATTCGAACTCCCAAAGGCCTCGAGCGACGCGAGCGACTGCGTCAGGCCGCGTTCGAGGTCGAGTCGGCGATCGATCTCGCCACCCAGGCGGGCTTCCGCCAGCGCATGGGCGACGCTCTCGAGAAGGTCGCTCCGTCCGGCGATGACGAAGCGATCCGCGAGCGCATGCTCGGACAGTTGTTCGAGGGGCGGGCCCGCTTCGAACAGCCTTGGGCCGGCGCGGTTCGGCAGCTGGTAGATGACGCTCATGAGACGGCTGCGACCGTCCACGCGCTCGATTGGACGATCGTGAGCACGGACGGCATGGATTCATCACCTCGGACCGCCCGGTGTCGATGGTCGATCCGACTCCGGAAGCTCGTTGGAGCGGAAACGCCTGGGAGAGCTCACTGGGGCGCGCAGCTTCTATCCCCTCGCCCCTGCGCTGGGACTCCTGATGAGGCCCAGCAACTTCGGTCTCGCGATCGACCGGCTCGATCCTGAGCGCGTCCGCGCGCTGAATTCTCATGACTTATGGGTGGGCGCAGCGACGGATCTTCGGCAGGACGGAAGATGCCGTCCGGATCGTGCGCGAGCAAGCGGAGCAGTGCACGAGCAAGGTTTCTGGTCCGCGGTCGCTCAAGCAAGTCATCCTCACACCGATCGAGTTCGTGAGCCCGTCCGTGCGAGCTCGATACGCGGCGCGTGGTTGGCCACCGGAGCTGATCGTTGAGGGCGCGGAGGCGCGCGACGCATGGGGTACGTCGTCGTCGACGTCGATGACCCTCCGGGTGTCGCCGCAAGAGCGGTAACCGAGCTCATCGCCGGCTTTTCGCAAAGCAGCTAGGACGCTATGCAACGGTCTCCTAAGACCGCTTCACCCGCGCTGCCCGACCCCCGAGCACCGCGGCGCTCATCGAGTCCGCTCAGAGCCCTTGGGGAAGTTTGAGGAAGTCGTTTTCCCGGCGGCGAAGACAGGCGACGTATGCGCCTGCTGGCGAGATCTCCAGCAACCATGCGCCGAGGGGAGGGGGCGGGATTCGAACCCACGGTGCCGGGGTTACCGGCACAACGGTTTTCGAGACCGGCGCGCTTTCTGCCCTGCGCCCCGTGTTCATCGGAGATTACGACACGGGTCCGGCGGCCTGCGGGACAGTCCTCGGGATAGTCGCCGCGCTGATAGCACGGCGTGTGGCGATCAGTGGCAACGATGGCTCGCCCGCTCGGGAGGGCGAGCGACACAACGCGCGCGAGGCGGTCGGGGCGCCGAAGACGAGGGGGGGCCGGCAGCGCTGGCTGAGCCTCCGAGCGTACGAGGTCGCGTCGTAGCGCAGCTCGCGTTCAGGAAAGATGCTTGAACTGTCGATAGCGCGCTTAGCCGTATGTACGACTCGAGTTGGTTAGGGGCGGTCTGTGTCGGTTTTTCGTTCGTTGGTTGGACCTCGAGTGGGATTCGTCTCATGCGTAGCGCGCATGTCGCTAGCAGCTGCGGCGCTCGTGTGCGTGATGGCGAGCAGCGCGGCGGTCGCTGCACCACCGGTCGGCCTTCAGCCGGGCGACCAGGAGGTCAATGAGGAGGCTGCCCGGGAGCAGGCCGCCCGCGCGAACGGCGCGAGCGCAGTCGAGCGCAACCGGCGCCTCGAATCCCGCACGGCGTTCCGGGGCTTGACGCGCGCCGGAGCGCTGGACCTTCTTAAGAGCCGGCATCCCGAGCGGGTGCTGCTGCCGGCGTGGCGCGGTCCACAGCTTCCCCCCGGACATCAGATCGCCGAGTACGAGGGCGATTTCGCCGCGCGCCTCATCGCTCCTGACGGCGCGACGAACCAGCTGGTCACCTCCACCGTTCCAATGCGGGCTAGCGACGACGCCGGGCGAAAGCGCCCGGTCGACCTCGCGCTGACACGGGTGGGGCGCGAGTTCCGGTCCGTGAACCCGCTCGCCGACATCCGGCTCGCCGACGACCTCGCAGAGGGACTCAGGATCTCCGACATGGGGCTGGTCGTCACGCCCGTCGGGGCCGGCGGCCATGCCGAGCCGGTCGTCTCGGGCGACACCGTCTTCTACGCGGAAGCGATGACGGACACCGACATCGTCGTGCGGCCGACCGTGGGCGGCTTTGAGATCGATCTGCAGGTCCGGTCGGTCGCCAGCCCTGAGCATTTCGAGCTCAACCTCGACGCGGCGGCCGACTACGAGCTGGCGCGGCTGCCCGACGGTTCCGGCATCCAGGTCCGGCACGGCGATGACATCATCGGCGTCGTGACGGCCCCGGTCGCGTGGGATGCCGATCATCGGCCCGTCGAGCTCGAGTGGACGCTGTCGGGCGGCCGGCTCACGATCGACATGGCGCACCGCGAGCGCGACCTGGCGTACCCGCTGCTAGTCGATCCGGAGGCGATCACGTACTTCAACTGGGAGCGGCGTGGCGAAGGCGACGCGATGCGCGACCGCTACGACGCTTGGCAGTACCTCGGCTACGGCAACTTCGCGGGCCTCAGCTGGGCGGGCCAGTCGACCTGGCTGGGGAACGGGCTGTACATCCGCAACCTGAGTTGGGGCACGACGGGATACTTGTTCAGCGCCGGCGACAGCGGCGCGTGGAACTTCCGCGCGCCGGGCCACTCGCGGATCTCGCAGGTCGAGTGGAACCTCGTCGATCAGGACTACGTCGACGGCACTCGGCTCGAGCTCGGGGTGGCGCGCCAGCCGATCAGCGGCGCACCGGGCGGATGGTACGGGACGCCCATCATGCGGACCGACCTGTTCTATGGCGCCTACTTCCAGACGTGCAGCTCGACGTGTGCTCCGGGGACCGGCGAGGCCGGTGACACCGCGACGTTCAAGCTCGTGGCCACGTCAACCGCGAACCGGCCGTACTTCGCCGCACAGGTCGGCGTGGCGTACGTGCACGTCTACGAGGACGACCGCCCACAGGTGGCCTCCGCGCTGCCGAAGAGCTGGGTCAACTGGCCGACGAGCACAAGACTGCCGATCTGGGCGTTCGACACGAGCACAGGCATCGAGTGGCTCGACATCACCTCGACGGGATGGGGTTCCCAGGCGCCCGCGAACACGCGCACCATCGCGCCCGACTGGGGGACTCGCTGCAACCATCATGCGCTGTGCCCGCGCATGCAGCCCGCCGACCGCGACCCGTACTCCATCACCGTGGGCAGCATGCAGGAGGGTCTGAACACGATGACCGCGGTCGCCAAGGACGGCGTCGGCAACACCTCGCAGCTCGACCCCGGGTTCCCAGAAGGCTCGAAGGGGCTGCGCGGGACCTACTTCCACCAGACCGATCTGCGGCTGCCCGCGGTCGCCGGGCGACTGGACGCGAACGTGGACTTCGACTGGTCCACGACCTCACCGGACCCGAGCATGGACCCCGAGACGTGGTCGGCACGCTGGATGGGCATGGTCTACGCGCCCGTCACCGGCGAGTACAAGTTCAGCACGAACACCGATGACGGCGCCCGGCTCTACGTCGGCGGATACAAGTCGGATCTCACTACGCCGGCCGACTTCAACGTCCCGATCATCGACAAGTGGAAGGACCAGTCGCCGACGTCCTACGACGGCGTCCAGACGCGCCACCTCATCGGCGGCGGCTGGTACCGCATCGTCATGGAGTACTACGACCAGAGCGGCGGCGCGAAGGCGCAGCTGAAGTGGTCGTACCCGGGACAGGCCACCCCGGTCGTGATCCCGACCGACAGGCTCCAGCCCCCGCGCCCCTGGCAGCTCAAGCTCGATCGCGGCTCCCCGACGTTCGACATGCCCACCGGCGTGCTGTACGACAAGCGCGGCAAGGCGCTCGATGGGCCTTCGAGCGTGCGCGTCACCGCGCGCGACGGCAACCCGGCCGGCCCCAACCCGAACCGCCGGTCCGGGGTGCGACGGATGGAGGCCTACCTCGCCTACGGCAGCGAAGCTCTGCCCGGGGTCCTCGTCGGATCGAAGGATCAGGCCGCCGACTGCCCGGTCGACCCGGCGCAGCCGTCCGGCGCGCGGAGCACGGACAGCTGCCCGATGTACCTCGACTACACGTTCCCGAACAACGACCCCACCTACCTGGACGGCAAGTACACGATCACCTTCAAGGCGTTCGACTTCGCCGGGAACCCGGTCTCTCAGACCACCTGGAGCTTCATCAAGGACTCGCTGCCGCCGCAGATCACCAACGTCGCGCACACGCCCGCGCTGCCCACCGGCTGGGTCAAGTCGCAGTCGCGGCGCGTCACGGTCGATGCCGTCGACATCGGGACCGGCGTCCTGGGGATGACCCTCACCAAGCCGAGGCCCTCGGGCAACTTCAACGACACGAAGACCAACAACTGCCTCGGGACCATCGCCTCGATCTGCGACAACCCCGACCAGCAGTTCTTCGACTACACCACCGATGAGCTGATCGAGGGCTATGCCGACCTGTCGGTCAAGGCGTTCGACTCCGCGCAGCGCAACAGCGCCGCATCGACGTTCCGTCTGAAGATCGATCGGAGCGGCCCCGTCCTCGCCACACCGACCGGCTCGCTCTGGGACAGCCGCAACCGCACCGACGACCACCGGCGCGAGGGGCTCTACGACGCCACCTACACGGTGCAGCTCTCCGCAACCGATGGCGGCAACCTCTACACCACGAACCGCCGCTCGGGAACGAAGGCGATCAACGTCAAGGTCAAGCGCCCCAACGGGACGGTGGCTCTCGACAGCCCCGATCCGAGCCCACAGAGCTGCGCTGCTGAGAGCTGCCCGAAGCCTAGGACCTACACGCTGAACACCGACAGCCTGCCCGACGGCGAGTACACCATCGAGGTCACCGCCGTCGACCAGCTGGACAACGCATCGGAGCCGACGACCTGGCCGGTCACCGTCGACCGGCGCGGCGACGTCTATCAGGCCGAGGCATGGACGGCGAAGCCCGCCGATGGCGGCGAGTCGCTCGGCGAGGAGTGGGTGCAAACGGCCGCGCCGCGCGCGCGTGTGCAGCGCTTGGACCATCGCGCGACGCTGAGCCCGGTGACCTGCAACCCGGACGCGGCCGGCTGCCTGCAGCGGCGCATCAGGACCATCCGCGCCGACAGCGATCCGAGCGCCGCCGACACCTACGTGACGACGACCGGAACATCAGCGGGCGACGAGCGGCTCCTTGGCGAATCCGACCTCCTCGAGGCCAGTCGCGGCGACAACGGCGATCCGGACGGCAGCGGGCAGCTCCTCGACGTGGTCGAGCCCTGGCAGGTGCCGCCCCCGGCCCACGGTTCGACGTACGAGTTGTACGAGGAGGTCGAGCCGGCGACGGTCGACGATCAGGACGTGGACCTCATCACCCGGCTGTACGTCGATGTCGCGACGAAGTTGCCGGTGCGTTCCGTCGACGTGGTCGACGAGGTGGTCGTCGGCACCATCTATTACACCTACGCGCCACGCCGGCTGGAGTCGAGCGAGGTGGCCGAGGACTTCTTCGCGCTCAGCCGCCCGGCGTTCGTGTCGTACGAGTCCTCGGATCAGCTTCCGCCGGACACGGGCGGTACCGAGGGTGAGGCACCGGCGAGGACGGTCACCCCAGCCGAGAGGCTCGATCGCGCGATGGGGGTTCGCCGTCAGTTCGGGTTCCCCGCGAGCGCGGCGTACGTGCAGACGCTTCTGGCCGATCCGACCCGCGACGCGACGATCGACTCGTGGAGCGCACCCATGACGGATGCCGAGAACCTCGAGCTCACGAGGCGAGCGGACGTCACCTTCGCCAGGGACGAGATCGACGCGTACACGGGGAATCAGGCGACATACTCCGGCAGCTACCTCAGCCAGAGCGACGGAAAGCTGCATGTCGGCTTCACGGGCGCCGTCGCGACACATCTCAACGCGCTTGACGACATCTTCCCGTATCCCGACCGGCTGGTCGTCGAGTCCATGGCGTACACGCGCGCCGAGCTGGCGACCCTGCGGAACGAGGTCTCCGACGACTGGCGCGCCGGCGAGCTCGACGCTTACGCCATCGCCTCACTCGGGATCGACGAAAAGCGCAATCGAGTCGTCATCGGCATCAACCCCTTGACCGAGGCGCACAGGAGCGCGCTCATCAGTCGCTACGGGGGCCGCGTGGCCGTCGAGCGCGATCACACCGAAGAGGTCAAGCGGCGCAAGCCCGTGCGCGGTGGCGAGCAAATATCGCGGAATGACGGCACGCGGTGCACGGCGGGCTTCACCGTCACCGGAACCGCCATCCAGAACAACAAACGCAAACGCCAGCATTTCAAGCTAACCGCGGGACACTGCGCGGGAGTGGATCCGGACGGCGACGCGGACTACGCATACGGAACCCGATGGCTGTCGCCCAGAGGGCCGATGATGGGTCACTGGGGCATGACGGCTTACCCCGACGACGGTGACAAGCTGGACGCGGACGCCGGATACATCACCCTGCGCAACGGCTTCGCGACGAGCCTGATCGTGCTCGACCGGAAAGGCGAGAGGCGGCGATACGCCAAGGTCGCCGGGCAGAAGAACGCACGGAGGGGCGACACGTATTGCTGGCACGGCGCGCACACCAACCTCACGACCTGCGGAGAGGTGACGGGCACGGAGTACGAGCGCCCCGCGGAGGGCGACCGGACGATCACCGACCAGGTCGAGGTGTCCGTCGACCACAAGTGTGCTGCGCTCGAGGGCGACAGCGGCGCCCCGACGTGGTTGCCCACGGGTGAGCGCGGCGAGGTGTACGCAAGCGGGATCCTCGGAGCCAGAACCGGCCTCGTAGCCGGCGACATTCTCAATGACCCGCCGCCGTGCGACGGAGAGGCCGACTACCGCGGGATCGCGGCGACCCCCCTCACCAGGGCGTTCAAGCACCTCAACTCAGCGGGCAATCCCCTCACCGTCCTCATCAGCGAGGGGACGTAGGGGACTCTCGAGAGGGGGCCGTCGACGCCGTGGCGTCAGAGGAGACGCAAGTGAAGCCACGCCGGCGGCGGCCCACACGAGCAACACGACGAGCCATCGCGAGGCCTCCGCTGCGTCGAAGTACGCGACGTTGCGGAGGCCTGTCGCCATGGCGCCCGGCGGCAGGAGCTGGCCGAACCAGCTCCAAGGATCGGGCAGAAGCTCCGGCGCGCTCGCGGCGCCCGACGCGGCGTGCCCGACGACGAGGAAGACGAGGACGCTCACGCCCGCGCCGGCCCAACCGAGCCACCGCACGAGTCCCGCTGTCACCGTCGCGATGGCGATCACGCCCAGTGCGGCAACCCCGCTGAGGGCGAGGAGGCTTCCCGGCATGGCGCCGATAACTCCGCGCACCACGACCATGACGGCGACCGCGCCGCCCAGGCCGGACAGCGCGAGAATCGCCAGGCGGCCTCGCTCGCTGAACCGTGACGCAAGCGCGTGCGACAGCAAAGCGGCAACCACCGGCCACGCGATGAGTGGCAGCAGCGTGACGTTGATCGAGGTGCCGCGCGGGTCGTCCGGATCGAGCGGCCGCACGTCGTCGACCTGCCGCCCTGGGCTGAACGTGGCCGTCAGCAGATCCGCGGCGGTGAAGCTCGCCGCCGAAGCGACGACGAGAGGTTCGCCAGGCTCGACGACGGCGTAGGCGTTGCCTGCCAGCACCTCCTCGCGGCCTTCGCGGCGGTCATCCGCGACCGTCGGCGAGAAGCCCCGCTCGACGAACGCAGCGTAGAGGTCCCGATCGGCGCCGGGGACGATCACGACCGGCAAGTCGTTCGGCTGCGGTCCGTGACCGATCCCGACGGAGGTGGACACGAACCCCGTAAGCAGGACCACCGAAACCGCCAACGCAATGAGGGACCCCTGATCGCGACGCACGGCGGCAAGATTACTCGCGCCACGGGTCCCCCGCGCCCGGGTGCCGCCCGCATCCACCACGACCCCCCGGCCGTCAAACATGCGTCGTGCATCCCCGGCGGAGCTGGGGATGGTTCTCGGGACATTCGGCCGCGCCCGCGTGGCCCTAACGCACGTCGACGTCGTCGGGCTCGAGTTTTGCAACGACACCCACGGCCGCGCCGCCGGGGACGTGCTGCTGCACGGGCCCAGCGTTCTTTGAGCTCGACTTCGCGCGCCTCCAGCGGACGACGCAACGACGCGTCTGCGCGTACCCGCGGATCGTACTCGGCTTGTAGACGTCGCCCGAGCGGTTCCTCTCGGCGCCGCTCGCCGCCGCCAAGCCACGCCGCCGCGGCGTCGTGCAGCGTCGCCGACTTCGCGCCAGTGAGCGTGCCGCGGCGCAGCGCAACCTGCGCGTCGCTCCGCGACGCCTTCGCCGCCGCGTCGACTTGAACGTCTTGCGGAGCGCGGTTCTCGCGCCGGTTGAAGCCTGCGCGCGATACGTCGGCGAGCACGAGCACTTCGCGGCGCGCGCGCTGCCGCACCTGCGGCTGTGACGAACCTCGATGCCGGTGTTCCAGGCCCTGCGGGTGCTGCTGGCCATGCCGTTCCTCCTGCGCACGAGTGCGGACACTCGCCCTCAGGCTCCACGCTCATCGAGACCTTCCTCGTCGCTGATGCATTGAACAGCCTATCCCGAGCGCGTCGGTGATTTCTACGGCGGGTCGGCGCGCGAGCCCTCGCTTCCCCGACGATGGCGCGGCTCCGCCGTGCGAAGGGGTCGCGACGACTGGCCCGCTGCCCGGGCGGCCGTGACAACGAGGCCTAGCAGCTAGCGCAGCTCATGGCCGTCGACCTGGCTCGACGAGCCAGGCGCCCCGTCGCGGCGGAGCTCCACGAGCTTCCAGATGTCCTACGTGGCGACAGTCGACATTCCATTCGGACGAGCGGGCGCGCGGGCCCGGAGACTCGTCCACGTCGCCGACGCCGAATGGCGCCGCGCGCGGCTGTGCCCGAACGCCTTACGCGACCGACGAAAGGTGAACCCGGCGCGCTGCGTCACGAGATCGTCAGCGCGAGCGTCGCGCCGGACGCGTCGTCGACCTCACCCTCGTCGAGTGCCAGCAGGTACTCGCGGAACGCGTCCGCGAGCATCGCGCGCGCCTCCTCGGGCGAGCGGTGCGACGTCATCACGCCGGGCAGAGCCGGCAGGTAGGCGTGGATCCAGCCGTCGTCATCCGGCTGCAGCACGGCGCGCAGCGTTAGCGAGATCGGCAGGGCGGGTGCGGGAATGTCTCCGGTCACGCTCTCCTGGGCGCGACTCCCGGCGAGTCCGGCAGACGAGTTGCTCGGCCCGCGGCGGGAAGGCCTCGCCCGGGGGCAGGAGCCGCTGGCACCAACCCGACGGCGCTCCTCCGAGTCGCCGCACACGTTCAGCGGCGGCCCCAGCGGTGATGCAGCTCCGACGTCAGCAGGCCGAGGCCGAAGGCCCCGGCGACGATGGCCATGCGCGCGGCGAGGCTCATCTCGTCGAGGTCCGGCACGCCGACGCCCGCGACGTCAAGGGCCGCGAAGACGGCAAGGATGAGGCCGGACGACATGAGCGAGAGCTTGATCATTGGAACTCCTGAAATTGAGGGTGCACCTCTCTAGGCGCGGCCCGGCCGCGCTCCGGCAGCATGGTGTGAGCGGCAACGCGCCAAGAATCTGAGCGCGGGCATTCGCTAAATGCAGGGTCCGGCCGATGTCGCGGCGCTTACGCGCGGCGGCGTCGCGATGCGAAGAGCAGGATGCCGGCGGCCGCAATGCTCGCGACGACTTCCACCAGCAGCAGCTGCCTAGCGTCGATCGCGATGACCCGGACATGGTCGAGGATGACGAGGATCGGGAGCGGCGGGAAGACGAGGAAGACGGGCACGCGAGACTCCTTGTCGGGGGCTGTCTCTCATGCGGCGCGAGCACGGCGGCCATCCGGCAGGCGCGCGGTGGCTACGCGCTCTGCTCCGCCTGCCAGTCGGGGTCTGCGAGCAGGTCGAGCGCGTGAAAGGCCGCGTCGGACCGCTCCACGTCCCCGTCCGCGTCCGAATAGCCGGCGTGCTCGAGCGCGAGTTCCCGCCACGGCACATCGACGACGGGGTCAGACGTTGCGAGCCAATAGGCGTGGCTTCCAAGGCGGATCGTGACGCCACCCCTCCCCCGCTCCCCGTTGACGAGGTACGCCTCGGCGAGCGAGTGCTTCTCGGTAACGAGGTGCGTGATCTGCGAGACCTCTTCGACCGATAGGTGAAGGGCCTCGGCGACGTGCGCGACGTCGTCCGGACCGTTGCGCAAGAAGAGCTGGATCGTGGAGTTGTCGAGCAGCGCGCGGCCCTCGCGGCTGGCGAGGTCGGAGCGCTGCTGGGTAATGGCGATGAGCCACAGGCCGATGTGGCGGGCGCGCTTGGCGAGCTCCACCAGCCAGGCGCCCGTCGCGCGGCGGCCGACGAGCTTCCAGATCTCCTCGACGACGACCGCCGAGGTCCCGTCGAGCGGGCCGGCGGCGCCGCGTCCCTCTGCGCGGCGACGCAGGTGGCTCGCGTAGCGGCGCTCGACGCGGCGCGAGACGAACTCGAGGACCGCGAAGATGACAGGCGCGGCGACGTCGTCCGGCACCGCCCGTGTGTTGAAGACGACGAGCGGCGCGTCCTCCGCGCCGACCGTGGTCGGACGGTCGAAGAGGTACGCGTAGGTGCCGTCGCCGCAGAACTCGCCGAGGCGCTGCGCGAGGTTGCGGTAGACCGCGGCCGTCTCCGGCCCCTCCTCGAGGCTCGCGAGGTCCTCGAGGTTCTGGCGCAGGAGCGACTCGGACGCGGGCGCCTCGCCGGTGGCCGCGCGCGCGTACGTCGTGCGGATGGCGAGCGCGAGGAGGTTGCGCTCGAGCGGCCCGAGCCCGTAGGCGTCCTCGCCCGCGTCGTGGTCGCCGATGAGCAGAGCGTGCAGGCGGACGAGGAACGCGATCTTCGATCGCGGCACGTTCGCGACGTCGTCGACGTCCCACGCGTTGATGGTCGGGCCGCGATCCTCCCCCAGCTCCATGTGCGCAGCGCCCGGGATGAGCGTGCACAGGAACGACCAGTGGCCGGCGGAGCGGTCGATCACGTTGACCTGGCAGCCGCGCGGCAGCGCCGCCGCGGCGAGCGAGATCGTCGTCATCGTCTTGCCGCCGCCCGACTTCGCGAACAGCAGCGTGGTGCCGTTGTCGTGCAGCCGGTCGAACGGGTGCAGCCGCTCGATCGTGCGGCCCGGGTTCGCGAAGGCGAACGGGATCCCTTCCGGCGACCCGCACGACGTCGAGACGAACGGCACCGAGTCGGCCGCGTTGCGCGTGATCATCGGCATCGTCCGCCACGCGGCATCCAGCCCCAGCGGAAGGCTCGACGTCCACAGGTCGGGCTGCAGCGCTTCGCCGACCGAGACCTGCGCGTCGACGATGCCGCCGAGATCCCGCGTCGCCGCGCGCACCGCGTCGCGCAGTGCGTCGCCGTCGGCGCCCGGACCCGGGGCGCGGAGCGTCTGGTAGATCGAGACGTCGCACAGCGTCTCCGCGCCGGTCGACAGCTCGTCGACGAGCTCCTCGAGCTCGGCCTGCTGATCGTGCTGCTGGCGGTCGGGTCGCGCCCGGCGGTCCGCGGCGCCTTCGTTGACGCCCCACAGGCGGCGCGCCCGGCGGTTGTGCCGGTCGCGCTCCTCCGCGCGGTCGCGTACGTGCACGTGAACCGAGAGCGTCCACGGGAGCCCGCCCTGCATGGCGTGCAGCAGCCAGCCGTAGAAGGTGCGCTCCGGCCGGCGGCTGACATAGACGGTGTGCTCGAGCCCGCCGTCGACCCCGAGGCGGTGGCGGTCGAGCAGGTCGAGCTCGCCGCGGCAGATCGCGTCGCGCAGGCGCGCGGCGGCGACGCCGGCCTTCTCGCGGTCGGTGTCGTGGTCGAGGCTCGCGAGGACCGGCGGCTCCTGCGCGGACGGTCGGCGCGCGCGCGCGGCCGCGGCCGCTGGGCTGAACCGCGACCACAGCAGGTCGGCGACGTCCGGGCCGCTCATGAGCGACGCCTTCATGTCGAGGCCGGCGAGCGCCGACCGTAGGCGCTCTGCATGCTGCTGCGCCTCGCGCGCGAAGCGGGCATGCTCGGCGAGCGGTCGCTCAAGCGGGTCCGTCTTCCGGCGGCGCCCGCCTAGCCGGCGCGGGCCGTGCGCGACGACGTCCGGGTGCCACGGCACGACGAGCACGTACCGCACGTCGACAGCCGCCTGGTCCTCGGCGTGGACGCGGAGCGAGTCCTCGGTGCACGCCGCGAGCCGGCGCAGTGCATGCCCTTGCGCGCGGGTGAGCCCGTCGGGCGACGCGAGCAGTTGATCGGTGGCCGCATCGGTCTCGGTCCGGCTGCGGGCGATCAGATCTTCGAGGCTGACGGGCGTGGCCTGCGCGTAGCACTGGACGCTCAGGCCGGGCGGGACCCGCGTGAGGAGCTCGGTGAAGCCGCGCGTCATCCGCGCGCAGCCGTGAGCGTCGAGGACGAGCGGGTTCGTCGGCGCGACCTCGAGGTAGCGGACGAAGGCGCCGTCGGACCGGATCAGCAGACCGTCGCGCGTCAGCGCCTCGACCGGCAGCAGGTCGCCCGCGTGGCGATGCTGCCTCCGCGCGGTGCGCTGGTTCGCGGTCAGTCCCATAGCTCGTCGATGCTGGTGATCGGGGTCGAGTGCCCGTCCGTGGCCTGATGACGCGTCTCGGGCAGCAGTCGGTAGCCGCTCGGCACGGTCGCGTCCGCGCCGGGCATATAGACGGCAGCCACCCGGCGCCAGCGCATGACGGCGCGCGCCTGCGCCAGTGGATGGACGGTGTCGGCCCCGGCGGCGAGTGACGCGGCGACGGGCATGCCGGCGAGCGAGATGGCGACCGAGAGGTTGTACGTGCTGGAGAACGGCAGGAGCTGCGCGAGCAGCCACGCGCCGACGCCGGCGGCGACGAGCTGGCTCCACTGCGCGAGCGTCAGGCCGGCGAGCCGGACCGCGCGATCGAGGTAGCGGTACGTCGGGTGTATGAGCGACGGGGCGTCGGCGCTCATGCCGGGCGCCGTGGCGGCTCGCGGTCGTCGGTCGGCGGGTCGCTCCGTGGCGCCGACGACTTCCGCGGGCCGCGCTGGGAGTGTGGCTTGGGGGGCGGAGCGGGCCCCGAGGGCTTAGGACGCGGAGCGTCCGCGCTCCGGCCGCCCGAGGAACCAGCGCGCGATGCGGCGGCGCCTGGCCCGGGCGTTCCCGGCGGCGGGTTCCCGGGAGTCTTCGCGGTGCTGCCACTCCTCGTCGGTGACGCCGAGCGCTTGCTAGCGGCGGCTGGTGTCGACGAAGCGCGTGTCGGTCCGCTCGATCGGCGGGTCGAGCTCGGCTTCTCGTCCGCGCCGCGCGCCGCGGCCTCCGCGGTGGTGGAGTGCGCAGACTCACGTCGCGGCTGGGAGCCGCCAGCAGCCTCGGCGCCGCTCGAACCTCGACGTGCAGCAGACGCCGGAGGTGCCGCGCTCGTGCCCCGTCCGGGAGCGGCGGAGGCGAACACGGAGGTCGTCCTGGATGCGCGTTGCTGGCCTGGGGAGGCTGCGGACCCGCCTGAGCGCTGCCGCGCGCGAGCGCGGGTAGGCGCCGAACCGCGAGATCCGGAGGAACGCGCTGCGCCACCGACTGCGCCGGGCCGCGGCGTGACGAGGAACGCGCGAAACCGCTCGGCCGGTGTCTGCGCGCCGCGCGAGGCGGCGCTCTGGCCCGAGCTGCTGCGGCCTCCAGGTCGGGCGAGCGTCGAGGCGAGCCCAGCGGTCCGGGCGACGCCGAGGAGAAAGTACGGCGCGCGGTAGGCGATCCAGAAGCAGGCCACTGCGGCGAACGGCTTGACGAGGTTGCCGAGCGGGTCGGCGAGCGGCCCGTTGATCCGCCCGCCGCTCTCGAAGACGAGCGTGTCGCGCGCCAAGAGCGCAGCCGCCGCGAAGATGCACGCCCACGCGACCGGCACCGCCAGCGCCGCCGCGAGACCGGACAGCCACGCGCGCGTCAGCCACTGCGCCTGCGGAAGCGGATAGACGCCCCAGACGAGCGCTCCCGAGACGACCGCTACGGCGAGCAGCGCCGTGAGCCCGATCTTGAGCACAAACAGCGCAGCGACGAAGTAGAGGACCGCCAGCGCCGCACCCACCGCCAGGCCGAGACTGACCCCACTGACGAGCGCCGCCACCGCCAGGCTCTCCCCGAACGCCTTGTCAAGTCCGTCGACGACGAGCGGATGGCGGATCATCGAGGCCGTGAGGATGTTCACGCCGACGAGCAGCGACTGCAGGACGGTGGTGTACGTCGCGAGTGCGCCGGCTCCGATCGCCGCCCGCCGGACCGCCTCGGCCCCCGTCGCGCCGCTCGAGCCGCCGGCCCACAGCTGCAGCAGGCCGCCGAGAAAGCACGCGCCGAGGAGTCCGAAGCCCACTGCGGTCAGCTCCTGCGCGTAGTGATTCAGCGACGGAAACGCGTTCGTCGTGACGGGCGGCAGCGCGACGAGCCACGTGACGAGCGAGCTGACCCACTGCGCGCCGAAGTCAGGGACGATCAGGTCGACCAGCGCACGGACGGCGTCCTCGACGAGCTCCCCGACGTCGAGGCCGAAGATGGCGAGCGGCGGCGTCACGCGACGATCGACGGCCCCATCAGCGCGAGCGCGAGGCCGATGACGACGCCGCCGAGGATCTTCTGTGCCATCACGTTGCCGACCATGTACGCGACGCCGCCGCCGGTCAGGCCGATCGCCCCGAGCGGGATCGCCAGCGGGATGAGGCTGTCGCGCAGGCTGTCCAGGTAGTCCTGCGCGTCCTTGAACAGGCTCCCCTTCTTGGCGTAGCCGGCCATCTTCTGAAGGGCGTCCATCTGCGGGTCGCCGAGGAGAAGGACGAGCGCGACGACGGCCGCCGCGGTGACGGCTACAGCCTGGAGGGTCCTGGTGCGGGTTGTCATGTCTTGGCTCCGGGGTGGAGGGTCAGGGGGTGAACTCGGATGTGAACTCGCTGGTCGCGCCAGCGCGTGGCGTCAGCGGCAGAGGCGGCGCGGCAACCGGCGCACGCGGAGCTGGCGTATCCGCGGCGAGCAGCGCCGGCGCTGGTTTTGGGGCAGTAGGCGGTCGCGCGGGTAGACGGCGGGACGGACGATCCAGGGGCGTCGCGGGCTGTGGCACCGCGCGCCTGTGTCTCCTCGGGGTTCGCGGCCGCGTCGCGGGCCGCTGCGGCTGGACGCGATACGGCCCGGCACCGCTGATCCGGAGTTCAGCCGATCTCTCGCCGCTCGTGGTGACGCCGACGGCGATGACGACGAGGACCAGCCCACCGACGAGGACGGCATTCGAAGGACGCCGGAACGGCGGTACCAGCGCTCGAAGGTCGGAAGCGCGTGCGCCGAGCATTCGCGCCGGCACCGCCTCACGCGCCGCTGCTTCGATGGCGTCCGTCGCGACGTCCGGGATGGGCGGCGTGAACGGGATGTCCGCGGACGCGTCATCGACGGGCCGCCCCGCGGAGGGGTGACGGGGCGGCCCGAGGTCGACGGTGGCGTCGTCGCTTCGATCATCGTCCGCGAGCACATCGTCGAGGGGCTCGGCGAACCCCTGAAGGATCGAGTGCAGCGGGTGCCCCGGTGTGTCGGCTGGCGTCGGGCGATGGGCGCTCACACCGCAGACGGCGCGGCACGAGAACCCGCCCGGCACTCACGCTGTGCTCGCCGCGCCCCGCGCAGTCGGGGAGACAGGATTTGAACCTGCGACCGCCCGGCCCCCAGCCGGAGCATGCGGGGGCCGTTGAGATGCTCCTCGCCCGTCTCATCGGCGTTTCTTGCTGCTGAGTGTGTTCTCAGTTCTTCCCAGTTCGTTCCATGGAATGTTCCATGACCCGGAGTCAGAGAGGATCACCCAAGTGCGTCGACGGATCAGAAACGCGTCGCCCCCGAGTAGACGCTCTTCAGCAGGGCGTTGACCTCTTCCTGGAGGCCGAACGACACCAGCGGCTCGAGCACGGGCTCGATCACGCCGAGCGCGCCGTCGATCACGACGTCGATCGCGAGCTCCAGCGCCGGGTCGTCGACGTTGACGTCGACGGAGATCGTCCCAGCCGTGAGCCCGAGCCTCGTGATCGTCGCGCTGCTGATCCCCCATGTCGCGGCGGCGGGCTGCGTCACGTACGAGTACGGCAATGGGCCGACGTAAGGGACGTACCACATCTCGGGGTCGTCCCCGGTCGGGAGCGCCACGGGCGTCACCAGTCGGGCGACCGCATCGAGCGTCAGTGAGCTCACCGTCGCGGACACGGGCACGGGCACGCCCGCAAACGAGACGACCGCCGTGCACGCGAGCGGTCCGCAGGACGCGTGGACCTGGATGTCCGTCGGCGAGGGCGGCATCGACCTGACGGGGTTGGCGGCGAGTCCCGACAACCCGACGACGGTGAGGGTCTCGAGCCTTGGATCACCCCCGGCGGGGCCCGCGACAGTGAGAGGGTCGGGCAGTTGCCTGAGCCAGCTCGGGAGATAGGAGTCGATCGAGCACAGGAGGTAGCCGCCAATGGGCCCCCGCCAGTCGACGAAGGGCGCGTCCGGTGCCTGGAGCCCCGAGGAGCCGCCGATCTGGCTTCCCGAGACCGAGGCAGAGCCGGTCGCAGGCTCGCGGGCGCACGCCACCATTCCCGCCGATGTGGGCTCGGTGATCATCACCGGGGTGGAGCCGGCGCCCGGCATCGGGTCCGCTCCGAGGTAGCTGGCAGCGTTGGCGAAGAAGTCGTCCGGCACGCCGGCGGCGCTCGGGTTGGCAGCGATCGTCGAGAGCGGCGGTACGGAGCCCGCCGGGCCTTCGCCTGGCCACCACTTCGGTGTGAAGAGCGGAAGCGCCTGGTAGGTCAGGTCGACGTCGGTCAGCGAGACACCGGAAGGACCTCGTCCGAAGTACTGGAACCGCACGTACGGCCAGAGTGGCCCCGGGACGTCGAAGGGGACGAGCACGACGGCCCCTGGGTCGTCACGCAGGATCTCCAACCGCAGCGCATCGACGTCCACTCCGTGCCCGTCGATGCCCTGGGGACGGTCCGCGTACATCACGGGGGCGTCCCAGGTGACGCCACGGTCGTCGCACACGTCGTCGCCGATGCCGTAGAGCCGAGCGAAGCGCCCGGGCCCGGGATAGCACTCGTGGCTCTCGCGCGCGAGGTAGACCCTGACGCGCTCGCCGTCGAGCTCGATGTGGTCCGGGTCGTACCAGCAGTAGCCCCCGTGCTGCTGGAACATGTAGCGGACCGGGTGGTCGAGGTCCTCGGCCGCGAACCGGACCACGATGGTCTCAACGTCGTTCGGATGCTCACCCTGTCCGGGGACGAGGCTGATGCTCCCGTTCCAGGCCAGCATCACCGTGTAGATGATGTCGACATAGTCGACCCCGGCGACCGAGTGTGGCTGCACCCACGCCGCCGTCGTGGGCTCCTGCCAGGATCCCCGCATCACCCCTGGCGGGGGTGCCAGGATCGCCGGCGCGTACGTCGACGGATCGCCGCCGAGCCAGTTCAGCGGGTTGTTCGGAGCGCCGCGATTGAACCATGTCGAGTGCGGCGGGGAGAAGTTCGCACTCTCGATGAACCCGTACGGCGGCATGAACTCGCTGTCAGCGCGCCGGAGGATGAAGGAGGGCGGGGTCGACGGCCCGGCCGCGAGCAGCGCGCCGTAGTGCTCCGAAGGCGTCGCCTTCATCTGCAACTCCGCGATCGTGTCTGCAGCGAGCTCGATACCGCGCTCGCCCAACTGCTTCAAGCCCACCGGCGTGCAGAGAAGCTGGTCCGCGGGCGACCCGTCCGCGTCGCCGAGCGCAGGAATCACGGTCGATCCGTCGGCGATCCGCACCAGGTCCGCGCAGCGAAGCTGATCCTCCGGGTGGCACGGGTACCACATCTCCTCGGAGTGGAGCACGTACAACGGCCTGAACCGCTGCGCGAGCTGCTCCAGCGTGAGCGCGGTCGACATCTTCGCTGCGCAGTCCGTGTGCGTTGACCTGGAGACCATGCTGTGACATCGCACGACAACCGGATCCGGATCAGGGAGCGCGGGATTCGCCCCGGAGTGATCGGGATCGTGATCGGCGGCGATCCCCTGCGACCGACCAACCACCTAGGGAGTCCCTCTTGGCTGTCAACGATGTTGCCGTAACCACCATGTCTGCGACGGATGTAGTCCCCGGGCTGCCGCCCGTTCAGGTCGTCTCCGACGCAAACGGCTCGTTCGCCATCGAGGCGAACTTCAGCACGAGCCAGTGCACGCTGGAGGCCAACGCCCCGACCAATCCCGCGCAGCGCTGGGAGTTCGTGTACTTCGGCACAGACGGTTGCGCGATGGTGATCGACGGGCCGTCCGGGCTGCTGGCCTTGGCGGCGCTACCGGGAGTCAACTACCCGCAGCTCCTCCCCTTCACCTGGGACCAGAGCTACCTGTGGGCCGTTCCCCCGATGGACGGCGCAGAGGGCATCTCCACGCTCCGCGACGGCTCGTTCTGCCTGACGATCGAGAATCAGGCCGTTCAGGCGGGATCGAACATCCAGTACTACAACTGGAAGGGCCTCGACGCCCAGCAGTGGACGCTCACCCCCGCCGTCTAAGTAGGAACATGACGGGCAGGGCGCTCGCGGCTCGAGCGCCCTGCCCGCTGGTCAGCCGGCGGACGACCGGCGGCTGAAGCGGAGCTTGTCGAGCCCCAGCCGCATCCGGCCCTTGACGGTTCCCTCGGGAAGGGCGAGGCGTGCGGCGATCTGCTCGTGCGTCAGGCCCCCGAAGTACGCCAGCACGATCACCTCGCGCTGCGGGGCCGGCAGTCGCGCGAGGGCCGCGCGGAGGAGCTCGCCTTCCGCGCGGCGGATCGAGTCCTCCTCGAGGCATCCCGGCGCCCCGACCGATTCGAGGCGACCACCCGCGGCCCTCGGCGGGCGACGCGATTCCGCGCGCGCGACGTCCAGCGCTCGGCGACGCACGATCGTGATGAGCCAGGCCCTGACCGACCCGATGCCGGGCCGGTAGCCGTGCCGCCCCCGCCACAACGAGGCGAACGCGTCCTGCACTGCGTCCGGGCCCCGTTCGGCGATGACCGACCGCGCGGTGCTTTGTGCCACCGAGTTGTGCCGCAAGACGAGGAGCCGGAACGCGTTCTCGTTCCCGCTCTGGACGAGCAGCATGAGCGCGTCATCGGTCAGACCCTCCAGCGGTCGGCGGACCGCGCTCACGGGCACTGCCCGCCCAGGACCGCGAGCTCGACGAACGGCGGAGCGAGGAAGAACAGCTCGCAGGCTACGCCCGGATTCGTCTGGTTCGCGCTGAGGAACGCAACCACGCGACGACGGGTGAGGTGCTCGACGGCCGCAGTGAACTCGTCCTCGGTCGCCTCCTGGAAGGCCACGCGACCGTCGATGACGCCGCGGCTTCCGCCGGCGCCGACCAGCCGTAGCTCCGCAGTCGTGAGGATGTCTTCGAGCACGCACACGACGACGTTGCCGTCGATGAAGGTCCTCGCCCGGATCTGGCCGTGGCCGTAGAACCGCTCGTACAAGTCGACCATCGCGACAGAGATGGCGTCGTTGAGGTGTGCGCCCTGCAGCGGAGAGTCGCTCTCCATGCGCGCGTCTGCTTCCCAGGGTTCTGTGGAGGGACGCGCGGCCGACGAGAGCGAAGGAGACTCCGGCGCGCAGCTTTCCCCGAGTGTAGTCAGTCACGCGCACTCGTGGTGAGGAGTTGGTCGTTTCTGAGATCATCCGGCGTTCGCGACCACGCGGCGCGCTCGCCTCCTCGTCGGCCGACGCCTCGACGCGCGCCGCATGCGTCACCAAAGAAGCCGGGCCGGTTCCAGGCGAGGTCGCACGATCACCGAGACGAGACAGCCGTCGTCGCGGCGGGAACACCGTCCGCGGGCTTGTTCCATGACCGCAGTTCAGCCGCTCACGCCGACGACGCGCGAGATCCCAATGAACATCGGGACTTTCGCGAGTCGGGGAGACAGGATTTGAACCTGCGACCGCCCGGCCCCCAGCCGGAGCGATCGGGTGGCGTTGAGATGCTCCGCGCCCTTCTCGTGGACGTTTCCTGCTGCTGCGGTTCTCTCAGTTCTTCTCAGTTTGTTCCATGGAATGTTCCATAAGGGGAAGTCACCGACATGCCGTCACCGCGCGCGAAACGTTTCATCGCCGTTCCACTCGGCCCGATGGAAGTCGGTCGTCGGACGAGGATGAGGAAGATTCCGCGCCGGCCCGGCCGATGCGCCCTACCTCGACGGATGAGCCGCCCAGGCCACATGCCGAGGCCACCAACGCGGCGGGCCGACAACGTGACGGCTACGGCGCGCGGCGCGGAAGGGCAGCCCGAATCTGGGACGCCAACGCGTCATTTCCCCAAGCGCGGAGGAGCCGTAGCGCGTCGCGAAGGTGCGGCTGCATGCCGTCCGGGCCGCGACCGAGTCGCGCGAGGGTCACGCAGAGATCGACAAAGACGGTGACCTCACGCTCCCGCACCGCGGTGAGCACGCGGTCGAGTTTGGCCCGAGTAGCGTCGTCCGGCTCGAGGAGGTAGCGCAGCAGCGCAAGCTTCTCCTGCGACTCTCCTCCGATGACGCCTCTGGCGACCGCACGGTTGACCAACCGCTTCGCATCGGCCCGGCTGCCGCGCATCAGCTGCGCCTCGGCGATGTGGAGCATCACAAGGTCGCGCATGTGACGGATGCCGTACTCGGATGCGCCGGCGGCAGCCAAGAGGGCCTGGGCCGCGCGATAGCTAGACAGCGCGCGCTTGGCGTCCCCGGCGTCGAGCGGAACCGGGCGAGGAAGTCGTGCGCCATGGCAACCTCAGCCGTATAGGCCGATGCGCGTCCCGCAGCAACGATGGCATCGCGCAGCGACTCCTCGGCAGTCACAAGATCGCCGGTGAGTCGCTGGGTCTCACCTAGCATCGCCGTAGCCGCAAACCGCTGCTGCTCCATCGGGAACCGGCGAGTGATCTCGGCCGCTGCCGCGAACGCAGCGCGAGCCCGGCGGAGACGGCCGAGCGAGCGGTTCGCGATGCCGCGCGTGTGGTACGCGTCGACGAGCGTGCTGAGCGACCCGCGGCGGCGCAGCACCGGAATCGCGCCCGCAAGGAGCTTCAGAGCGCCTTCGTGGTCGCCAGCGAACGAGAGCGCGTTCGCACAGCGCTCCCCCGCGTGCGCCCACTCAGCGCCGCCGGTCGCGGCACGCCGCATCGCTTCGCGGTATGTGTCGACCGCAGCGCCGTAGTCATCGGCGTCTACGTGCAGACGGCCCAGCAGGAGCAGCGCTTGCGCTTGCCACGGGCGATCGCGATCACGCGTCGCCGCCTCAAGCGCACGGCCGGCCCATCGCCGGGCCGTCGCGCGGCCTCGCACGCCTCCGAGGTAGCAGGTCTCTCCCGCCTCGTATGCTCGGCGTGCCTGCGTCCACGCTCGGTCACGCACACGTCCTCGCGGGGCATCAGCTTGCAGCAGCGCCGCGTACTTGTCCTCATAGCGCTCGAGCTCTCCGAACAGGCTCGCTCCGAACCCCATCCCGTTCCCAAGGTACCGTCGCCGCTCATCTGCCCACGATGACACGGCTGCTTCCCAAGGAAGTGAGCGCGGAGCGGGAGCGGCAATGGAGCCGAGCCCAACCGCGCCCAGGACTGCCTCGGTCGGGCCGCGCACAATAATCGTGTCGGAGCCTGCGCGAGCAAGTCTCTCGAGCAATCGATCGCGGCTCGGGCTTGCGTGTCGGCCACCTCGTTTGACGACGCGTGGGCGCCCATCGCCGTGGTCGATCCAGATGATCCTCTCGGGGCGGCGTTCAGCCAGCGCCGGAACCACGTCGAGGTCGTCGGCCGCCGAGTAGCCGACGACCACAAGAATCTGGTCATCGACCGCGCGCTCGAGGTGGGACGCCGCTCGCGCGCCGAGCATCAGGCCCGGGCTCCGAGACGCGATCACCTCGAGCGTGCCGTGCAGGGGCGCCGTTGCCCGCCGCGTGCGGCCGCCGCGGTGATGCCTCAGCGAGCCGTGCAGCTTGAGCACCTCGACGTCGCGGGGGCGCGTCGTCGCAGGCCGGCGCGCATGGGCGTCGAAGGTGATCGCTCGACCGCCACGCGCCTCGACTGCCTGTTCGAGAAGGTCGTCGAAGTTCACGGTCGCGAGGCGGGTGCCCGCCAGTGCGAGCTCAGCGAGCCGCAGTTGCAACGGGGATGGCTGCTTGGCCAACTCGATGAAGCGCAGCAGCTCAAGCTTCGGGTCCGCCAGCTCCGCGACGTTGCTCATGACCGTCTCGAAACGCAGGTAGTCGAGCGGATGCCGCGCCGCGGCGTGCCATGGACGGCAAGCATCCTGAAGCCGTCTCACGACATTTCGGTTCGTGATTGTTTCCGTGAGAAGGACGTCGACGAGCTCGAAGGCGGTCGGCAGACCGGCGCGCCGTGATCCACCGGCACCTACGAGAAACGTGAGCTTGTTCGGTGCGGTCCGCGAGAAGTCGGGAAGTGGTGCTCGGCGCATCGTCGCACCGTACGTCAGACCCAACTGCGGATCGCTCCCTGCCGAACTGTTTACGGTCGAGCCGCTCGCGCGCGCGGCACACAGGGTGCGCGGGCACGGAGTTGACCCGTGGAGCGGAGCTGCGGTGTTACCAGTCCCATCGCACGAGGACAAACCACGCCGCCGGCTCCCCAACTGAGCATAAGTCGAACCTTGGAACGAGGCCTCGGGCCGTTTCGACCGCAGGAAGGCCCGATTTTGAAGTTTGGTCGCGTCGGCGCCCTCAACCTTGTGAGGTTGCTACGCCGGCGGTCGCGGCAAGTACCGCGGGTCATCGGGATCGTCCCGTGGCCCACGCTGCGGCGGCAACTTCCAGCGGGCTCGCTCGTTCGGTCCGTCCGGCTCGATTTCTCCTGCCTCAATCAAACGATCCCAGACGTCGGCGAACTCCATGAGCGTGAGCTGCTTCCTCAGATCCTCGGGAAGTCGGCGATATGCCGCCTCAGGATCGCCCCCACGTGCGTCGAGATCGCGGAGCCGGCCGAGGACGATTCGATCTCGCGCCCGAAGTTCGATCCGGTCGATATCGACGAGGAACGGGAGAACCACAGCCAAGACGGCTACCGGAACGCTCGACACGCCGCCCGCGGCGATCCCCGCAGCGAGGACGCCCGTCGCGACGGATGTCTGCAGGAGGCGACGCGGCATGTCGATCCGCCAGTGCCCAACCCGGAGTGCGAACCGGTCGACCTCGACTGAGGCTGCGGCGGCCTGAAGTACGACAAGCTCGAAGTCTTCGAACGGTGCCTCCACACGTAGCTCGGAGTGAAGGCGGAGGAGCCCCTCGCGGTCCACCGCAACTCTTGCGTCGAGTGGACCATCGAGCTGGGACAGAGGAGCTTCAGTCATCGCGCCGATCTTGACGCTCGATGATGTACCAACAGGCTACGACGTGCTGGATGACAGCATCGATTCGCGGAAGCCGAGATCGAAGCACGTCAGGATCGGCGATGGCGTGCTCGGCGGGTTGCGCGTCTAGCCACCTCGTGAGCATCACGTGTGCGGTCTCCGAGGCGATGTGCAGATGCACGACGCCCGGCAGTGCATCCACGACCCACACGATGCCCTTCAGCTTGCGGTCGCCGCCGATCTCGAACCGCGCCCACCGGACGGACCCACTTGCAGCGGCGTGTCGCACTGCCTCGACCGGGGGGAGGTCGACCAAGACGAAGAGGTCCTGAGGACCTGCGAAGCGCGCATCTGGCGGCGCATCGGTGAGGCTCGACAGCGTCGTGAGGATCAGCGTGTCGACCTTCGTGAACGCGGCCGCCAGCTCCGAGGGATCCTGGGTTGCCTCCGTCAGAGCCAAGCGAACGATCTCGCGGCCGTTCTCGTCACTGTCAGCCGCCTGCAAGCCGAGGACGTATCGGTCGCCGCTCGCGATGAACCCGCTCACTTGGCGTGCGAGGACGTCGGGCCGCAGCCAGATGATCAGCACGTGAGGCCCGACGCCTCCGTGATCGCGCATGAATCGGCTCGGCTGCCTCCCAGCCTCCTCCAGGCTCACCACCTGCGCGGGAAGGCGTTCCTGATGCAGCTCGATTCGCTCGCGCTGCATCTCGGCGAGGTCGTTGATCGCCGCGTCGGCGCGTACCTCGTCGATCTCGATGTCGAGTCCCAGGATTTCACGGGCGCGGTCGGTGAGCGCGAGATGGCACCGCGGATCTCGTCGGACGTCGCCGTTTCAAGGACGCCCGGCGGTAGGGCTGATGCGACCCGGTCGTGGAGGTCACGGAGTTCGGCGACAGATGCCGGAGGCGTCTCGATGAGGTCGCGAAGCGGCATCAGGTCGGCTCGCTCTAAGCGCTCCAGGCGCTCATCGGGACGGCAGGCGACGGCGTCCAGATCGGCGGCCCGGATGTCCGGCATCCGACCGGCTAATCGGACCAGGCCCGGCGCATTCATACAGGCGCGCAGGAGCGCGTCGATGAGGTACCGATCATGAGCCCACGAGGACTGGCTGGAGCCGAGAAGCCGCAGGCCGCGCTCTCGGTGCGCGCGATGTTCCGGGTTGGCATCCAGTACCGCGACATAGTCGGGGTCCATGCCGGCGGCAAGTGTCGTGGCGTAGACCTCGTGTACGAGCTGCGATCGGAGCACGCCGATCCAGAAGAGCAGCCTGGCCGACTGGCGATACCGCGAGTCGCGTAGGAAGTCATCCGAGAACCGTGTCAGCAGTCCCCACAGAGTTGAGCTCTGCAGTTCATGGTGGAGGCGCTCGTGAAGCGACGCGAAAACTTGCTCGTGCACCGACGAGACGTTCCAGACTCTCAGCGTCCAAAGGTCGACGCCGTCGTAGCCGCCGAGAGCTCGAGGCGGAATGTCGTCGACGGGTTGCACATGCTGAGTCTGCATGCCCAAGTGGTTTGAGGGGGCGAGATCACGCGTCGTCGCCGCTCCACGTCGCGGAGGCGTGGACCGACGCTTCGCCGGCAAGCGCCTACTGACAATGGCGGCCAATGCGAGCCGTCGAGCCGATCAGGCGGATCCGGCGACATGCAGAGATCCGGGCCTCCGCCACCTTCATTCACTCCACGACCGGCCCGTCCTGGGCATCGCCGTCGCCGCGCGAGAACGCCGCGTCGACCTCGGCGACCTCGTGCTCGCTCGGCGCGTAGTGCGTGTAGATCTGCGTCGTCTTCGCGTCGGCGTGCCCGAGCCACTCCTGCACGCGGCGCAGCGCCGTCCCGTTCGCCACCAGATGGGTGCCGAACGTGTGGCGCAGGTCGTGGAAGCGAATGACGCGCACGCCGGCGTCTCGGCACGCCCGCTGGAAGCGACGGGTCACCTTCGTCCTGTCGAGCGGCTTGCCGGTCCGCGGGTGCGCGAACACCAGGTCGTCCGGACCGCGGAAGGTCGTCCTCTGCGACCAGCGCTCGAGCTCGCGTGCGACCTCCGTCGCCATCGGCACCGACCGCGACGTCGAGAGATCCGACTTCCCTTCGCCGGAGTGTTCGCCACGGACGAAGGTGTTGCGCACGCGGATCCGCTGGGCTCGCCAGTCGACGTCGCGCCAGCGCAGGCCGAGGAGCTCCGACTGCCGAAGCCCGCTCATCGCTGCCATGCGGATGAGCACGCGTAGGACCGGCCCGAGCACGTCCGACGGCGGAGGCGGCGCCGGACCCTGTCTCCCCTTGCCGTGGGGCTTCGGTTGCCGGCGTACGACCTCGTCGGGGACCGCCCGGAGTACGGCATCGAGCTCGTCGACCGTGAGGAACTGGAGATCCGGGTTCGCGTCGGTCGCCCGCTTCTTCTTCGGCCGCGCCGCTTGGCGCACCGGGTTCTCGCGAACCCAGCGCTTCGCGATCGCGTGCTCGAACACCGAGTGCAGGGACTGAGCGCGTGCGCACCGTCTTCGGTGACTTGCCGGCCTCGAGCATGTCTGCGCCCAGGGCCTCGACGTGCGACGTCGTGATCTTCTCGAGCGGCCGATCGCCGAACGACGGGCTCAGGTGGATGCGCTGCATCGACTCGCAGTTCTGCAGGTACGACCTGCGCGAGCCGCGGAGCGCGAGCTCTCGACGCAGCGAGTCCGCGGCGTCGTCCAGGGTGTGGCGCGCCGCTCGCGCGCGGGCCGAGGACGCCGATCCTCCTCGTCCTGCATCCGACGGAACTCGCGCTCCGCCTGTGGCCGCGTGAGTCCCTCTCGGCTGCCCGCCTTCCGAATGGCGCCACTTTACGGTTGAGCTGTCGCCCGTCCAGCGTTCGCCAGCGGCCGTAGAACGTGCCGCTCTTCTCGTAAAGGTGACCGGTTCCGTGGGCGCGTCGTCGAGGCATGTCGGGGGGCGGCCGGCGTGATCGGGTCAGGCCACCCGACGAGAAGGCGCGTGCCGCGCGGTTCTCGCCCCCTGCTCAATGCTCTCGACCCAAGCGACCACTGCGCTGCGCCGGTAGCGGACGTAGCGGCCGAGTCGAACGTGCGGGAGCGAGCCGCGGCGGGTCTCTGCGTAGACCCACGCACGCTTCATGCGGAGCATCGCAGCGACCTCGTCTGCCGTAAGCAAATCGTCCGTGGGTCCGTCCGCCTGCATATTGCTTTACGTCGCGTGAGGGCTCTCAAGCCCCCGCACAACCTCGCGCGGCGGGACGTAGCGCTGGACGCGAGCTGACCGTCAGCGCACGCAGGCACTAGCCGTGCTCAGCGTGAGCTGATCTAGGCCCACGACCCACGAGGGATCCCGTGCCGAAGCAGCGAGCGCTGCACCGCGGCGACGCCGAGCGCTTCTCGTCTTCGACAGGCAGCGGCGGCCCGCCTGCCTGGGGTCGATCCCGATGTAGGGCATCACCCATGCCGTGAGACAATGCCTCCGTGTCCGCCGTCCAACAGCTCCGCCGCCCCTACTGCAGCAACTGCCTCGGCGACGGACCGCGCCGGCCTTCGCTCGAGCATCCGATTTCGGAAACGCTGGGATCAAGTTGGAGGCGCTCGCAGACCTGTCACGACTGCAATCAGAAGCTCGGCACGCTTGTTGACCAACCCTTCGCGGACAAGCTGTGGATTCACGAGCAACGCCACTTCTACGAGATCCGCGACAGCCGGGGTCGAGTTCCAGGACCGCCAGAGCTTCCCGGCGAGCTTGACGACGGAACGCCGGTTTGCGTTCGGTGCTGTTGCGGTAGAGCGCGCCGGGATGAGCTCGCCCGGCCGCTGGCGCTCGTAGCGGACCGGCGGCTGGAGGCCGAGACGCCCGAGCCGGCCCATCCCCAGCCGCTTGAGGATCCCCGACACCGTCGAGTCGGCCATCTCGAGCAGCTCGGCGATCTGCGGACCGGTGAACCGCAGCCGCCGCAACGCGGCGATCTGCGGACCGGTGAACCGCAGCCGCCGCAACGGGGCGATCGGCTCGACGCGCTGGGCGGCGGTCCGGTTCGCGACCGTCTTCGGGGCCCGACGAGCGATCCAGCAGCCCGCGTTCGCCCTCGCCGACAAAGCGCTTGATCCACTTGCGAGCAGTCGGTTCGGAGACCTGGAAGGCAGCGGCCACCTCTCTGACCGGACGGTGCTCGGCAACGACCGAGAACACCATCTTCTTTCGCTGATTCAGAGTGAGCGCCGCGTTAGCGTGCAGCCGCATCCGGCGCCTCCTTCGGACGGTTGGGCGTGGTTGGCACCACCCAGCCTCCGAAGGGGCCCGGACGAAACAACCTCCTCAGGCTCTACAGCTAGCCCGTCTGCCCAGCCGCGGGGCCCTCGCTCCCGAGATGGCACGGCTTCGCCGTGCGAACGGGTCGCGAAGGGCCCGCCCCCGGGGCGGGCCCACTGACAGGGAGGCCTCATGGTCGACCAGGTCAAGAGCGACGAGACCTTCGACCCGGACGCCGTGCCGGCCATCGGCGAGCCCGCGACTGACGGGCCACCAGCGCGCCGCCGCGGGCGGATCAACCTGACCTGTCTTCGAGTTCCTCGGCGATAGCTGCTAGCTCCGCGACGCGCATATCGAGGGCTTCTGCGATTCGCTTGATCGTCCCCCACGCCGGATTACCCCCCCGTTCCAGACGAGAGAGCCAGGTGACGTCGCCGTCGGCACGATCAGCGAGCTCGCGCTGCGTCATCCCCCGCGCGAGACGAGCGCGCTTGATCGCTTCGCCAATCCCATACTGCGGCTCGCGACGTCGCGGCATCCGCCCGCGAAAGTCGCGGCTCTAGATCGACTTGGCTTCTATACCAAGTACCCTCATAGCGCGTGGCAACCACGCCCAGGATGCCGGCGCACCACGTGAGCTCAGTCTGGCCTAGATGTCCAAGTACATTGACGACTCTCACCGATCAGACTACAGTGGCCAGTCAGAGCCATCGTGGCGGTCCATGACACCGCCGCCGGCTGGACAAGGCGAGAGCAAGGAGGCCGTGATGCTGACCCAGACGGGACCGGAGCCAGCCGCGCAGAGGCTGGCAGCCCCGCCGCGCAGACTCGCCGCCCTTGGTGCGCTGGTCGCCCTCGTCGCGCTCCTCACTGTCGTCTCCTGGCCGGCCGACGCTCGCGGGTCGTGCTCAGGTCAGGGCTGCTTGCCGGGCGCTGGCTACACGTTCGACGTGCAGTGGAACTGCGGGCTGATCTACGGCTCGGGCAGCGGCGCGTTGCAGCAATGCTGGGAACCCGGCAGCTGCCTCGGGGCAAGTGCGCCGGCCTGCGCACACCAGCACACGTTCGGCTGGGGCTCTGCCGACTACGACGGAGGCGGCGGCGTGTTCGTGTACATCCAGACCGGGAACTACTCGTGGGGATCGGTCGACTGGAATCTCGCTCGAGCGTGTGCGCTCAACGGCTGCGGCGACTCGGGCGACTGGTCGTATCTCCAGGTTTATCACAATGGCACCGGCCGCCATACGATCTACGGCCACGGAAAGGCGTGATGATGACCCGCTCGATTGCACTCGGGATCGCCGTGCTCGCCGCGGTCGGCGCATCCGCCGGGCTCGCACTGAGCCAGGAGGCCCCTCACGTCGAGGGGAACGGCGGACCTCCGGTCAGCGACCCGGTGTTCCCGACCGGGCCTGCCGCCGATGCGCGCGACGATCGCGCGTCGCGCTACCCCGCAGCGCGTACGCTCGGGGTGCTCCGCCGTCCCCGGACGGCGGGTGATCGCATCCCCGACGCCCTCCAGAAGACCCCGCTGCTGAACGACGGTGTCGCGGACGTCGCTTCCGCACGCCGCGCGAACGGCGACCGCGGCGAGGCGTGGCTGATCCCCCGCGGGAAGGACGGCCACGGCGAGGAATCTGTCTGCCTTCTCACTGCAGGGCACCTCGGATGTCCTCCGCTCGAAGTCATCGAAAGGGACGGATTCGCCGCGAGCCTGTCGTGGCGGCCCGGACACGCGTACGTCGGCGGCGTCGCCAGCGACGACGTGAAGACCGTGCGACTGACGTTCCGAGACGGCTCCGAACAAGATCTCGAGATCGTGGACAACGTGGCCGTCTACGTGACTAACGACAGGCACAAGCTGCCGACGAAGCTGGCTTGGCACGGGCCTCACGGTCCGAGGTCCCAGTCATTCTTCGAGGGCCAACCCGGTTGGTGAGCCAGGCCACAGGCGTGCGTCACGGTCCGCGTGGCGGCCCTGCCACCTCAACGGCCGCAGAGCCCCGCGAGCGTCTGCACGGCAGTGGCGCGATCACGGTCCTCCCTCGGGTGCAGCGCTGCCATAGCGAGCTGAGCGTCGGGCGCGGACACGCGGCGCTCCAGCACGAAATGTGCGTGCCATCGCGTCGCCGCGGGCGCGTAGGCAGGCGGCTTTGAAGCGAGGCCAGACGAGGCAGACGGCGAGAGCGTCCTCAAGCTGCACCGTGCCGAGTTCGGCCGCCGCGGAGCGAACGAGGAGGACGTTGCTCCTTGGAAGGCGCGCTGGAAGCGGGAGTAGCGGGAGCCCCGCGATGTCACGAACGCATGTTCGCGTCAGGAATCGGCTTCTGTGAGCCCTCAATGAGGGCGCCCGACCAGGTGGCCGCCTCGAAGCCCACGTCGAAGCAGCTGAACTATCTGCGCAGCCTCGCGCAGCCCACCGGACAGACCTTCGCCTGGCCGCAGACGATCGAGGACGCCTCGAACGAGATCGAGCGGCTGCAGGGCGTGAAGAAGACGCCGCCGGCCGACGGGCGGCGCGAGCGCCGCGAGGTCCGAGACGATATGCCGCCGGGCGCGCGCAGCGCGCGGGTGCGAGACCGAGGTCGAGGGCTTCGGCAGCACGGCCCGGTGGGCGGGCCGGGAGGAGACGGCCTGATGACGAACGCGACGAAGCCGATCGTCGGCCAGCGCATCGGGCTCGGCCGCTACACGATCAGCGCGGGCGACCGCGTCCTCTACGGGCAGCGCGTGGACGGCGTCGTGCGGGTGACTGACAAGCCGCTCGGCACCGGCCGGTCATTTCTGGTCGAGCGTGGCCTGACCAGCAACGCCGAGCTGCAGGCTCTCGTCGCCGGCCACGTGGACCAGAGCGAGCGACGGGACGAGCCGGCTGCGGTCGTCCGTATCGGCAACCAGCCGGCGGATCGGCTCTCGGGCTCCCACTGCTGTCGGCCGTGTCTCGTCCACCGACCCTGGGCATTACGCCGTTGTGAGTTTCGATCCCAGCCGATTTCCAGACGCGATGACCCCACGGGACGAGGCACTACGGCAGCGACTAGCAAGGTTCGTTCAGATCACGCGGGGGCTAACGGAGAGCCCGGCGCTCGGGAACCCACGTCGACTCGCCTCTCGAGCTCCGACAGATGGAGCGCTGGGGAGCGATCGGCGTCTCCGAGTTCAAGTGCGGCCGCGATGTGCGATCTATGCGATGTTCCTCGGCCTGGACCTGATCGTCCGCGCCGGAGTGCCGCTCCGGCGATCACGATGGCACCGAGCGCGAGCACCAGTCTCGGCCCGATCGGCGAGCCCTCAGCATCGATGCGATCGGAGATTCCGCCCGGCGCGCTCGCGCTGACGCCGGCGTCGAGGAACGGGACAGCGACGGCGACGGCGGGCAGCGCGAGCAGCGCCCCGCTCGGTCGCAGGGTCGCACCAAGCGCGATGGCTGCCGCCAGGAGGGCGAGCGCGGTGTCGGCCCACGCGTAGAGGCCCAGGCATCGACCTCGATGTGGCCGGCGAACGAGGTCCAGCGAAGGAAGGTCGCGACGACCAGCGCGGCCGCAGCGACGAGAAGCACGAGCGCCCGTGCAGAGGTGCGCGAGCTGGGCACCACCCGGCGCGCTGCGAGCGTCAGCCCTATCGCGGCGAGCACGAGCGCCGACAGCATCACCAGCGGACCCTCCTCCCAAGACGGCGTGAACGCCGTGGCCTTCGGGGTGCCGAGCTGGGCCACCGTCACGTCGCGGTCATCGAAGCCGGTGAGAAGAACAGTCGCGGCGCCGACCATGATCCCAGGCGGCGACGAGCGCGACGAGGGACCGAGCGCTGCGACGGCCCGCGTGACGACCGGTTCCCGCGGCCAACGCCCCCGCGGCGACGGCGGCGAGCCCGAAGTCGACGCCGCCGGTCAACCACTCCCAGCCGTCGACCGTCCCCGGCACGACGACGATTCCTTCCGTGGCCTGCGCCCAAGGTGCCCAAAGACTTGCGAGCATCAGGCCGCCCGCGGCGACGAGCGCAACCGCAGCGCGATCCGCCGCGGGGTCATGTCGTGTCACGGAGTCTCGAGCCCGCCTTCCGGCAGGATGTCGATCCACAGTCGCGACAGACCTTCCATGGCTGAACGACGCATTGTGACCTCCTGGCGGACGCTCGAACGACTCCACGCCTCCCGACGTAGATCGGCTCATCCTACAACGAGTCTCTAGTACATCAGGATCCCGTAGTATCGGCGCGATCCTTAAGCGCCGGAGCCGCTGCCGCCTATCTACATGGCGGCGAGCGTGGCAAATCCTCCCCTTGTAATACGTCCTCTTCGTCTCGTCGTGGTCCGTTCAAAGCGGGGCGGCGCGGAAGCGCGTCACACTTGGGGGTCCCTCCAGTAGTGGCCGGCCCCGAAGATAGATGCGTCCGTGAACCGCGGCGACTGGCAGCGTGGCTGCAGGCCGCCCCCCACGCTCAATCGCCGCGAAAGCCGGAGCACCTAGCGAGGGACTTGGACGCGAACCCTCCGCGACGCGCCGCGCGCGAAGGGATATATCGGGCTCGCGACGACGACGCGCAGCTGAAACGCCCGACCCGTAGCCGTCACCTTGAATCGATAGCCGAACCGGAACCGACCACCGCGTCGCGTGGTCGTCGTGTCGAAGGTGCGCCATCTGCGGCCGTCGAGCGCTTGGATCTGGATCTGGACACCGGGTCGTGGCAAGTACCGCAGACGGCCGGTCATCCATGTGACACGACCGGGCCGAGCGGCGCGGACTCGGAGTGAGACCCGAGCCCGCACCGCTACCCGAACCGCAGCCGTCACGGCCGGACTCGTGTCGCCGAGCGAGGCTCGATATGCGACCTCGATCCGCCGGGATGGTCCGGGCGGAACCGTGTACGCGAAGCCGCCGTCGGCGCCGGTGACAATGGTGCCGAGTGGCACCGCGTTGGCGCCGGCGCTACTCGCGCGGGTAGTGAGCTGGAGGAGCGCGCCCTCGATCGCGTGGCCGTTCTTGTCGGTCAGGCGCCCGGCGATCAGCGTCCGCGCCGTGAACGGCACGTTCCGCTTGCGCGCTCCGCCGGGCAACGTCGCGACCAACCGCGCATCGTGTGTGGCGCCGCGGCCGTTCGACTGTCGCGGCGGGGGCGGCGGCGCGACGAGCGAGCCAGCTGGAGCATCCTCGGCGGGCCCGCTGGGCGCGGCGGCGACAGCGGGCGTCGCGGGACTCGTGGCGCCTCCGTTCGTTCCCGCCGAGGGAATCCCGCGCGTCACCGGCGCCGAGTACGGCGACATCGACATCGTCCACTCCCCCACGGCGTTCGTCGCGACGACGACGAAGCGCATCTGCGCGCCCACGTCAGCCTCGGTCGCGACATACGTGCGTCCCGGATGATCCACAAGCGTCGAGCACGACGTGTCCGTCGGGCAGCGCTGCCAGTAGTAGTCGTACTTGATCGCGTTGCGCCAGGTGCCGTTCGTCCCGGTCAGCGGCTCGCCGACCGCCGCTCTCCCTCTGATGTCGGGTACGTCGCCGGCAACCTCCGGTGCCGGGTGATTGTCGACCGTGATCTCGCGATCGACCAGGACCGTCTCGTTGCCGCCGGCGTCCTCCAGGACCGCCCGCAGGTGGTGCGGCCCGTCATCGAGCGTCATCGTGTCGATCGTGAGGGCCCTCTCCAGCGACGCGGGGCACGGCTGCTGATGGGCGAACTCGTACGGGTCGGCGTTCTGCGGGTTGAGGTCGAAGCACGTCCCGACGCGGTCGTTCCCGCTGAGGTTGAGCCCGTCCGTGAGATCGCGAAGCTCGAGCTCCTCGTCGTCGACGTCGAGCCTGAAGCGGTAGAGACCGGAGCCAGCGTCGTGCGCACGGAAGGTCAACTCGCCGGTCGAGAGCGAGCTCGCGTCGGCCACCGACCCGCCGACCTCGTCGATGACCGGCGGCTCGGCGTCATGGAGCCGGACCTCGCCGCCGAAGAAGCGGTACGACCACTCGCCGACTCCGTGGGAGCACGTCGCGCCCGTGTCGCGGCACTGGGCGCTGACCGAGAACGACCGCGCGTCGCGCTCGGCCGCAACGTGGTTCTCGGCCGCGAACGGCTGATCGGACCGGCCCGCGGCTTGCCCCTGGCCGGACCAGAAGGTGTCGAAGCCGTTGGTGGCGGTCGCCGCGTCAGGCGCGCTCGCTCCGGCGTGCTGGGCCACACGGGTCGAGATCTCGAACGGATGGTCGCCGCTGGCGAAGGCGCGGTAGTAGTCGGCGCTCTCGATGGTCAGCGCCGGGTCCGCGACCTCGTACTGCAGCGCCGCGTACCCGCCGTCGGGCACAGTCGCTGCCGATGTCGGCCCGAGTGTGATCGCGCTGGCGCCGCTGGCCGAGCAGGTACTGGGCGTGATCGTCGCGCGCCAGGCCGCGGCGGTGGCAGGGGCCGACAGGCCGTCGATCGAGGGAACGCCAAGGCCTTGGCCGGTGTCGGGGTTGGCGCAGAGGATCTGCGTGAAGGTGCCGTCGGCTGCGCTGGCAGGTGCGGCGAGAAGCGCCGTGATCAGCGTGACGAGCACGGTCGTAAGCGCGAGAGGGGTACGACGGGCGGGTGCGATTTGGCGGTGGCTGTGCATGGTCCCTCCTGGGTGCTTCTGGCGGCCTGGCATGGGGGCCGGTGTCATGGGGTGAACTCCTGGGAGAAGGCGGTGCGTGATGGCGCTGCCGCGGTCGGCGCGCCGGCGGGCGGGGCCGCGGGCGTGTTGCGCGCGCTGAACGTCGTCGTCATGGGGCTACGCCTCGCGGGCGCAGGAGCTGGCGCGGCCGACTCAGGCAGGAACGGCGAGGATGCCTTCCTGGCGGCGTCCTCGCGAGCGCGCGCTTCGATCCGCTGGCGGCGACGGGTGACGGCCGATGTAGGAGGCGCGACGGGGGGGCGCGGGCGCGTGGCGTGGGTCAGCGTGGGCGGCGTCGGCCTGGGCGTCGCGGTGGTCGCCGCGCCCACGACCGGCGGCGCCGGCCGAGCGTCGCTGGCGACGGCACGCGCTACTCGCGGCTTCGGCTTGTGCTGCGGACTGTTTCCGGTCGTCGCGCACAGACCCGCGGTCGCGGCGCCGGCGCTGCACAGCACGGCGAGGGTCTTCGCCGCGCCGCCGATGCTGAGCAGCCCACCGGCCGCCCCGCTCGCCCCAGCCGCCCCAGCCGTCGCTCCCGCACCCGCGAGGGCCACCGAGCCCGCCGCCGCCTCGCCGGGATGCGTGAGGTCGCCCGCGCCCCCGACGATGCCGTGCAGGCGCGCGGCCATGCGGTCGAGGAGCCCCGCCGCCGGCAGCGGAAGGACGGCGATGAGGCCGCGCTGACGGCGCTGGAACGCGCGACACGCCAGGCAGGAGCTCAGGTGCGCGTCGCGTCGCGCCACATCCGCGTCGTCGAGCGCGACGAGCTTCGCGTCGACGATCGCGGTACGACATGCGCGGCAAGCCTCGTCGCGCACCCCGGCGATCAGCGCCTCTCGCAGCTTGCGCAGCCCGCGCTTGGTGAGGTTCTCGTAGTGGTGGCGGCTGCACCCGAGGATGCCCAGGACCTCATCGACCGGCATCTCGTCGAAGTAGCGCAGGTACAAGGCGCGCTGCTCGTCTGCCTTGAGCTGTGCCCAGACCTCGGCGAGCGCCTCGCGTTCAGCTTCGCGCGTGTGCTGCGTGAGGATCTCGTCCTCGAGATCGCTCTCGTCGAGCAGCCACTCGCCCTGCTCGCTGACGTCAACGGGGCGCAGCCGCTTCCGGCGGCCCTCGCCCTCGATGCGCCGGATCAGGCTGACGGCGTTGCGCCAGGCGGCCGTCGACAGCCACGCGTTGAGGTTGACGATCCGCTGCCCCGCGGCTTGGGCACGGTCGGCCTCGCCGAGCGCTTCGGCCGCGGCGTCGCTCGCCTCCTCGAACGAGAGCTTGCGGTGGAAGTTCGCGTAGACAAAGCGCGTGAGTCGGTCGTGCAGCGCCCGGACCTCGGCGGTCGTCGTCGGCTCGGCGAGCGCGGCCATCAGCCGAGGTCCTCGATGAGCCACCGACCGTCGATACGCCTTAGCACGAAGGGCCGGCCGTTCGGGCGACGCTCGCTGCGCAGTGGCTCGTCGAGAAGCACGTCTGCATCGGCGACCTCCGCTCGACTCGCGTGGACGGTCGCGCGACGGACGCGGACGCTCAGAACCGCTCGCTGCGCGTCCGGAGGCCAACGGTCGCCGTCGGGACCGAGCGCGCGCTCGCACGGCGTTCCCGGCGGGAAGTCCGCGAGCTCGACGGCCTGCGCTCGAGCCCGCGAGGTGAGACGCGCACAGGTCGACTTGCCGTTGTTATGGGCGAGGTCGCGGAAGAACTGCTCCACGGTCTCCCTGACCTCGTCCTCGGACTCAGCGCGCCCGCACGCGGGCAGCGCGGCGACGCAGATGGCCGCGAACGCGGCGATGGTGGCACGGCGGGTCATCGATTCCTCCGGGAGATCGGGCTTCCGAAGGAGGGGGCGCGGCAGGGGGGGGCGCTCGGCCGATACGCGGACGGTTGTTCGAGGCGAACGCCGGAGCTGGAGCGTCGACGGCGGCTGACCGGCAGTCACGCTGCCGGTGAACGGCAGGCTCGTGCCATCTCTGGATCAAGTGGTACGGCAGCTCAACGCTTGATCGACGTTGAGTGGAGCTCGATGCATGGAGCAGGGTCCGCGGGCCGCGTCGGTACTGCGGTCCGGCCGCTCAGCGGGCTGAGGCGGCGACGCGCATGTGGACGTGCGAGACCCGCGTCGCCGGCCGGTGGCTGACGATGATCGCTTCACCCGTCGTCATGCGCTTGATCACGTTCGGGTGCGCGCGGAACCGATCGGCTCGGCGGCGCTGACGTGCCCCGGTCTCGTCCCAGCCGATGCCGTAGCCGATCGTCCCCCCGACGACGTGCGTGTGCTCCCACCCCTCCTCCGTCCCGCCCGTCGCCGCCAACATCTCGACCGAGTCCGGCACCGCCTGACGGTGGACGACGAGCAGCTCCGCGTTGTCGAGCGCCGCGTGCAGCAGCTTGTCCCCGCCTGCGGCGGAGAAATTGCTGAGCGACTGCGTCGCGACGACGAAGCGGACGCCGGCGGAGCGCCCGCGCTCGAGACCGGCGCAGAGCTGGTCGCCGTCGAAGGCCGACAGCTCGTCGACGAACACCATCGCGTTGGCCGGCTCGCCATTCGCCTCGATCCGCGAGCACGCGCCATTGATCGCCTGCAGCACATACCGCGCGACGTGCGGGACGAGCTCGGGATAGGTGCCCTGCGGCAGCGTGAAGACCACGAGCCAACCGTTCTCGATCGCGCGGAAGAGGTCGATCTCGCGGCGGTTGGCGCTCGGCAGCAGCGCGGCCCCGCCGTCGGATCCGAGCATCGTCCGCAGCCGCGTGCCCATGCCTCGCAGCGCCGAGCGCTCACCTTCGGAGAGCGCGGCCAGCCACCGCGCGTCCGGTGTGGCGGCGCGAGCGCCGCCGACCGCGGCGAGCAGCTCGGCCGGCCGCTCGAGCAGCGCGGCGAGATCGTCGAGCCGCAGCACGCGCCCGCCCGCGGTCAGGGCAAGCGCCGCGGCGAGCAGGCCACGCGAAGCGAGCGCTCGGTAGTACGGCTCGGTCTGCTCCTCGGCGGCAGCGATCCGATCCTTGATCTCCGTCGGCGTGCCGCCTCCGACGACGTTCCAGGGCATCCGGAGCGCATCGAGGCGCGGGTCGCCGTACGGGCGCACGGACCACAGCGCCACGGGCAGATGGTGGCGCGCGCCCAGCTCAACCGCCGCCTCAGGCAGCTCGCGACCTCCCTTTCCGTCGAGCACGACAAAGCCTCCGCCGCCCGCGACCTGCGCTTCGAGCAAGACCTTCGCCGTATTCGTCTTGCCGCTATTGGACCCGCCGACGATGGTCGCGTGCGCCTGCAGCTGCGGGACGCGGACCGGTGCGCCGCGATGATCGAGGCCGAGGAGGATCCCGTCCGCGCTGACTGGACCGACGGCGTACTCCCGCGCGCGAGCGCGCGCGAGGCGCGCGCACTGGAGCGGCCCGAGCGAGTCGCACACGCGGCGCTCGCGCTCCCCTCCGTGCAGACGGTCCCGGCGGTCGCGGTAGAGCTTCCAGCTCGCCGCGACCGCTGGCGCGAGGCACAGCCAGAGCGGGAGCGCCGCCAAGAAGCCGTCTTGCAGCGTGAGCTCCTGGTCCGCTTTGTGTGCGAGGGCATGTGCCGCGCGCAGCGGCGCGGGCAAGGCGAGCGGCAGCAGCGCGACCGCAGGCACGAGTGCGGGCAGCGCCCAGGTCCACCGCAACCCCCGGCGCCGCAACGTCTCCGCGGATCCCACGCCGATGAGGAGCGCGGGCGCCAGCAGCAATGCGACCGCGCCGAAGAGCGCGATGGTCGCGATGTGCGGGGCGGCCCCGACAGGGCCGTTGCGAGATGTGTCGTCCACGGCTCCGTTGGCGCAGCCGTTGCAGCGCCCCGGCACGAGTTCGCCAGGGCGCTGGACGAGACGCCTAGGCAGCGACGGCGGGGCGTCCGAGCCTCGTCGACTCGACGTAGTGGCGGTGGCCGACGTGGCGCGCCTCGAAGTAGTCGCCGAGACCGTCCGCCACGACGCGGCAGTCGCTGTCCGGCTTCAGCGGCTCGTCGAGGGGGACGTCGAGGACCGCGAACGGGCGATCGGTGTCCGGCACCTCGACGAGCACGAGCGACCGCGCACCTGTTGGAAGCTCGTAGGTGGTGAACGAGAGCATCTCTCACTCCTCCTCTAGGCCCAGCGCGCGGTCGCGCCGTACCCGGTGATCTCATCGCTGCGGTAAGCGGTTGCGCTCGCAACGCGCTCGCTGGCGTCGTAAGCGCCGCGGATGCCGCGCTCGCGGCCCTTGCCGGCGCGCTCTCTCTGCAGCCGCCGGATCTCGGTCGACGCCTCTGACTTGGTGCGCGGGTACGCGAACGTCCCGGCGGACTGGGCGGCCAGCGCGCGCAGCAGCCGCATCTGCGGCTGAGTCGGTCGGTCCCTCTCGGGAACCGGGAACTCCGGGTGGTGGTGATCGGTCATGGCGGGAACGGCGCCGCGGGCCGGAGGCGGAGGACAAGGGCAGTCCGTCAGGACCGGCTGTCGCGGGCGAACGGCCACCACACCCGAGACGGACTCCGACCCCCTCGCCCGCGACCAGCCGCCCGCTTCGCAGGACAAGCACGCGGAGCCGCAAGGCGACGCGTCAGCGCTCCTGCGAAGCGGGTGTCCCTTGCCGGAGCCGGAGGGCCGCGGCAGAGTGACGCCATGACCGAGCGCCAGCACCCGGCGGGTGCGAGCCGCTCTGGACACCCGAGCCTCGCCTGCCGTTCGTGGGCGATCTTCGACATCGCTGGCTCAGACCCCGCGGCAGCACGTAAGCCGCGCAGTGGCCGCAGCCCCGTCGCGTCGGTCGCGGGCGTGTACACGGTGGCCGTCGAAGCGGCTCGCGCGCGTTCCTATCCGTGCGACTTGATCGTCTGAAGCGTCGCGCTGCTCCGGTCCTGGCGCGCGACTCATTCGCGCGCACCCACAGGGGCCAGCTTGCGGGCTGCGACGGTCATTCCGACGGCGCATGACCGCGCGTGGCTACGTAGGCCGCGGGAGGCCGGCAGATAGGCGTGGATCCAGCGGTCGTCGTTCGGCTGCAGCACGGCGCGCAGCGTCGGCGAGATCGGCAGGGTAGGTGCGGCGACGTCTCGGGTCATGCTCTCTTCGGCGCGACTCGGGTACGTCCGGCAGGCGAGTTGCTCGGCCGCCGCCGGGGCGGCGATTTCGCGCCCCGAGCCGTAGGCAGAACCGACCACTGCGCTGGTTGGAATGCCGCGCACGGTCTAGCGGCGGCAACGGCGGTGAACAACCTCGGAGGTCAGGGCCCCGAGGCCAAGAACCCGACGACCAGGGCGCCGCGCAGCGCGAGGCTCAGCGCCTCAAGACTCAGCAGCACGAGGTTCCGACTTCGAGCGCGACGGTCCGCTCTGTCGGGAACCTCACGCAGCCGCAGATCGGCGACACGCTCAGCATGCCGCTAGGCACGGTAGGACGTCCGTCTGCATCGCGCGCGCGAGCGGTGCGCCGTCGTCCCGACGCGCCGACGCGCCGACTAACGCGTTGCAGGACGACCCCTCGCTGTCCGACCTCGACAGCGACCGACAAATCCGGACGCGTGGACGAGCGCCTGCGCGTGCAGCCGGGCCCCATCGCGGCCGCCATCAACGCGCCGCGCGCGCGTTCTCCTTCGCGCCCTGCGCTGCTGGCGGTCTTCCGAGCTCAGCGACGACGCGTCTGGGGCGTTCGCGTCGCAGGCTGCGGCACTCGGCCGTCATCTGGGCGGGGCGAGGCGATGGCCTCGACCTGTCCGTCGCGGAACTCCACGGAGACCGTCGGCTGAGCCAAGGCCGTAACCGGCAGGACGGCCAGGACGGCTCCGCCGGCCGTGGGCCTCGCGGTGACGCTCTGGCCCTCGGGGCTGGTGATCGTGACCGACGCGACCTCGGATCCCGCGAAGCCGTGCAGCAGCGCACGGCCAGGGTCGCGCTCGAGCGCGATCGAGACGTCAACGGACCGTGGCTCCGTGGGGGTCGCGCACGTTCCGGGCTCGCGCGCCGGGTAGGGGCGGACATCGCCGCGACCGTTCGATCGGACGAGCCGTCCGGCCCGAAGCCGTCCCACGGCGTGGCGGCGCTTCACGCCGTCGCGGTACGGGACGAGGACCCAGGGAGCCCCACCCCCCGGATCAGCGACCTCGGCGCTCCGCTCTGACGGATCGCCGCCCCACCCGCGCGCGGCCGGCGGCGACGGATCCTCCGATGGCGCGTCGGACAGCGCCGAACCCGCGGCAACGCGCCCACGGCAACCGCGCTCCGAACCAGGATCAGGGCGATCGGGATTCGCATCCGGCGCTCCCCTAGCAGTAGCCGTTGTAGCCGTGTGCATAGTGGAAGCGCGGGCTGAAGCGCCTGTCCTGCACACGTCGGCACATTCATGCACTCGGGGATCCAGCCTCCGCCGTTCCACCAGTTGCAGGTCGATGTCGAACCAGCCGGCACGATCACTCCGCCGTACTTGTTCGACCGCGCCCACCACCAACACTCCTTGCGGCCGAAGTAGGGATTTGAATCGACGCGACTGTGCACCGCGCCGTCGGTGGTCAAATCGCCATCGACGAGGCCGTGGTGCACGCCGTTGAAGAGGTGGTAGTGGTCTGCCGAGGCGACCGCGACGAGAGAGCCGATGGCGAAGTCCGCCACGGCCGCGACAACAGTGACGCCTAGGCGGACTTCGCGTGGAACTCGCCACCTGCCTACCGACTTGCGCTGTCGGGTGGCACCGATCATCGCTCGCGTCACTCGAGTTCGCGCCGAGCAGACTCAGTTTAGGCTAAGCTATAAGTCGCGTCCGAAATGATCTGGCTTCACTGTATAGTGAATATTCGCGGTCGCGCGAGCGCGACCGCCCGAAGCGTGTTCGTCACAGAACACTTGATCGCTTAGTTGTTTAATGCTATCACGCCGATTGGTACGTTTCTCCTACTCATAGGGGGTGGGTCGTGGCTATCACGCCCGATCAGGTGATTCAGAATCCGACGCTGGGGTTCGACACCCCAGACGGGAGGAGGGTGCTGGTGCTGACCGGCGTCGTCCTGTTCCATTTCCAGGGGACCAGCACGGACTGGAGGCGCGACTCGCTCGATTGGGAGATCGGGCCACCGTGGAACAAACTCGAAGGGGTCGCGCCCATGGCTGCGCTCGGAAGCATTGCGAATGACCAGAACGCGACGAACGCAGGCTGGGCGGTTGACGAGGTCACATGGGAAGGCGAGGTCAACGACGCGATCCGCCTGCGCGCGAAGCTGGCGGTTCGCGACACCGACGGCATGATCCTCCGCCTCACCTACACGGCCACGGCGATCGGTACCGTCGCGTAGCGCTGGAGCAGGTGGTGGGCCATGACCGAGCGCTGCCACCCGGCGGACCACGGGAAGGGCTGGGGGTCCGCCGTCAGCCCTCCCGCTCCGCTCGCCCTCCCAGCTTCTGACTCGGAGAGGAGCGGTCGCCGTAGGGGCCGCGGGGGCGACGGACTGTCGCTATGCAAGCGCGTCAAGCGCTCAAACACCACCACAGCGGCACCGACGCCGTCGCAGACCTTACGAAGCGCGGTGGCGACGCGAGGAGGAGGCCGGGAACGACGATGCGTCGGAGGCGATGGGCGTGCGCCGCAGCGTCGCAATGATCGTTGCGAGGGCGCCACCGAGGTTGCCCCAGCGAGCGAAGCGCGAGGCTCACCACTTGAGCACGTCGTGCTCGAACAACTGATAGATGCCGTACCCGATCGCTACCGCGAGCGCCAGCCAGGCGAACATCGCCAAGACGACCCTCCAATTCTCGCGCAGGTCCCGAACAGCGGCAACTAAGAACGCGCCGCCGACGAGCGCGACGATCGAGTACGCCACGGCGTCCGAGACGTCCACTGCGCCGAGCAGCTCCGACGCGAGGTAGCCCATGCGCGCTCAGTCTGTCTGAAGCCCTTAGCCGACGCACTTGCCTCACGTCGCTCGGGGCCGCAGTCCTACGTCTCGATGACCGGTGCGAGCGCGAGCACTCTCGCCTTCATATGCGCATCCGAGCGCTGGTTCGAGATCCGGTTCACCTTGCGGGGCGTCAGCCAGTCACGAACTTCACGAGATCCGGCATCGTAAACTTCCCGTCGCCATCGGCGTCCGGCAGGGTAGGCGTCCACGTCGGCTGTTGGCTATAGAAGCTCTGGGAATCGCCGCGGAGGAGACCGAGCAGGACCTCGGCGACGATGCGGCCGGCGACGGGCCCGAGGCGCTCGCCGCCGTTGGCGAGCTCCGACTCCTTGAGGATGTAGAACCACAGGGGCGTCGGCTCGGGCGCCCCGAGTTCGGCCCCGCTGAAGACATGCTGCGCGTGGACCGCAGCCGCGACGTCCTGGCCAGAAGGGAGGCCGAGCGCCTGCCCGCGCTTGAGGTTGCGGAAGGCGAGCGACCCGCCTGCGTCCGGGAGGTCGAAGAGCCCGACGGACAGCTTGCTGTCGATGCGTCGCGCCGGCTGCGGCGTTGCGCCGTCGACCGGGAAGAATTTGTGCCAGTCGACGGTCCACTGCCGTGGGAGCGGTCGGAACCCGCGCAGATCCGCGAACGGATCCGGCAGCGCTCCCGAGATGAAGATGGGGCGGTCCGTGACGACGTCGCTGAGGTTGTAGATGCCCCGGATCATGCTGTGGCCGAAGCGGTAGGCAGCGACGGAGAACTCCACCGGCATGTACGGCCGCTTCGTGGGCAAGTAGAAGCGCGTGTGGATCTCCGGTAGCCCGCTCGTCGGGTCGCGCCTCCAGAGCGCATTCAGGAGATCGTCGCCGCAGATGCGCCGAAGAAAGTCCTCGACGACGACCCACTGGTAGTGCCAGCGCGTGAGCCGCCGAGCCTCCTCGAACCGGAGCTCCGGCGCGATCGTCCCTTCAGCATCGAGTTGGTCGGCGACCTCGTTGTGGAACTGCAGGAAGAGGAGCTGGAGCTGGCCGACGATGGTGTTCTCGTCGTTGCGCGGGTCGCCGATGAGCGCGACGCCCTCGGTGTTGCGCGGAAGGTCGGCGTCGCCGGTTTGGTTCGCGCCGATGAGCATCCGCGTGCCGTTCGCGGTGTATTGAAACGGCTCGTCGGCCGGCCCAGATCCGTAGACCGAGTCGAGATCGAACCTCGGCGTGCGGAAGTCGACCAGGGCGTCCGGATCGTTCTCGCGATCGAGGCTCGACTGCGGGTCGAACGTGATGTCGTGGTCGATGAACTGGCCGAGGTAGGTGTAGCCGGCGGGAATCGACGGGTTGTCGCCGGTGTCGACAGTTCCGCCCCAGCCGCTCGTCGGCGCGCCGGTGTCGCGCATCTGCTCGGCCAGTCCCTGCAGCACGTCGTCCGGGAGCGCCGGAGCGGGTCGCAGGCGCCGGAACATCCGGCTGAAGCGACCCTCGTGGAGCGAGGACTGGGGGATGCGCGCGTTGAGCCCGCGCGGGCGGGCGCCGTGGGGACGGGTCATAGCGCGAGAGTAGGTCGTGCTCCCTCTTAAAGTCAAGACTTGCAGATCGCGCAGTAGCAACCGCTAAACGCGCTCGGGAGGACGCTCCGCGAGTCGTTGCTCACGCGCACGACCGAGCCCCGAACTCGCTACCTCCACCTAGTGGATCCCGGCTCTCGCAGGTCGGGCCGCTCTCGATGGCGGCACCGGTCTCGGGGGGTGCATGCCGCCTCTCGAGCAGCTGGTCGACCTTCCGGGATGGCTCCTCGTGATCGGGCCGGTTCCGTGGTGGCTTCGGCGGGTGCTCGGCGTGGTGCGCGAGCGGGACGCGTGGCGATGGGATCGGTGTTGCCGACGGCGGCGATGACCGGCGTCGGGCCGCGGGGGATTGCTGGGCGGCCAAGGCCGCTACCGGTGGCCTGCCTGGCGGAGCTCCGCCGGGCCTAGCCGCTAGTCGCGTCGCGCTCGCGGAAGCGCACGCCGCGACTGAAGCGCCGGTGGCGGCAGCTGGCGCGGCCTACCTTCTCGCAGCGGTAAGCGCCGACGCTGCAGCGCCCCCGTTCGCGGCTGGGGCGGCGCATCCACTGAACGATCGGAGCTGCCGGCGGAGGAACCGGCGGACTGTGCTGCGCGCGGTGAGGCACGTCATGCCACCGAATGTGCCGAGGCCGTCGGCGCGGAGCGTTATCGCCCCGCCTCGCTCCACGATCGGTGCTTCCGAGCAGCGGGATCCCGCTGCAGACGGAGCACCCATGCTTGCCGCGAGCGCGCCTGCGGCAACGAGGCCGTCGACTAAGCGAAGGAGCGAGGACATTGGGCGACCGTACTCGTGCGCCCGGACCAAAACCACGATCAGATTTCTTCGGGCAGCGGAGGGCGGCCCGCGCGCTACGGGCCAGTCGCGCTCCCCGCGTTGTCGCGGACGTTCTCGTAGGCGCGCTCGGCGTTGGACCGCGAGACGAACGACTCGCCGCCGGATGCGACGTTGTCGCTCGACACGGTGGCGTTCCAGTACCGCGCGCTCCCGCTTCCAACGACGTGGTGGTCCGCGGTCTTCGCACGGGACTTGAAACTGCTCGCACTCGTCCTCTGCATGAGCAGCTGTCCCCCAACTACGGCTGGCGGCGCGATCAGTCGCCCGCGGCCGCCGCGCCGGCCTCGGCCACGGCCACGGCCCTGGGGGGTGCGTGAGTCCCGTCAGGGGAGTTCGATGACCACGGGGCAGTGGTCTGAGGCCTTGGGCTTGTCGCGGCCGACACCGTCGAACCGCGGACCGTCGTAGCGGTCGGCCCGCAGCGGCTGGCCCTTCCGCATGACCTCCACCTTCTGCACACGCTGTGCGACGGAGCGGGACGGGAGCACGTAATCGAGCTGGTGATAGCCGGGCGGCAGATGCCCGGAGCCCTTGAAGAAGTGCGTCCAGCGCTGGTCCGCAGGCAGGCGATCAACCACGTTCTCGAGCTGCTCCCACTCGACCAGCTCGCCGATCGCCGGCGCGCCCTGCGCGTCGGTCTCCATGTAATCGTTGAGGTCACCGACCACGATCCAGGGCTCGTCGCCGGGTGTGCTGCCGAAGCGATCCGTGACGATCCTCTTGACGGCCGCGGCTTGCTCGGCGCGGCGCGGCGCGGTGTTCCTGCGACCGTGCTCCGGGTCGCTCTTGTCGAGCATCGACTTCAGGTGATTGACGAACAGGGTGATCGTCGAACCGTCCGGCAGCTGAACGTCGGCCTCCAGGCAGTCGCGCGAGAACAGCTCCGCGGTGCCGGCCGCGGTGCGCAGGTCCATGTAGCTGCGCAGGTGGACGATCGGATGCCGGCTGAGGAGCGCGACGTCGATGAGCCGGGGGTCGTTGCCGTCGATGACCAGCGCGTGCCGGTAGGCACGCGAGCCGCCAAGGAACTCGCTGCGGAAGCGGCGCAGCGTCTCGAGGCTCTCGACCTCCTGGCAGGCGACCACGTCGGCGTCGATCTCCTCGATCGCCTTCCCCGTGATCTCCTTGTCGACCTCCGTGAACTCCTCGAAGGCCTGCTCGTTGACGTCCCAGCCGTCGCGCAGCGCCGCCTCGGCGTCGATGTTCGCGCGGAACTTGAAGCCGCGAAGAGGTTCTCGACGTTGAAGGTGGCGATGCGTGTGGCCATGTCGAGAGAACGCTAAGAGGTGAGGGGTTGTCGCGCAAGGCTCGGATATATGGCAAGCTGAAGAGTCGCCGAGGCGATTGGCAACTCGGGAGGAGGCGGGCGATGACGGTCCAGACGGAGATCGACGCCAAGGCGCGTGATTTCGGGCTTGGCGCGCCGTCGACCAGCCGGCCCAACGAGCGGCCGTTCGCGCAGCGGACGCCGGCGCCGCGCAACCACGGCTTCTGGGAGGCGTTCGAGCGCGGCTGGGTCTATTGGACGCCTAACGCGGGCGCGCACCAGATCTGGGGCACGATCTTCGCGACGTGGGCGCGGGAGGGCTGGGAGCAGGGACCGCTCGGGTTCCCCGTCAGCGACGAGCTCGTGTCGCCGACCAACCCCGCCGACCGCTACCAGCTGTTCGAGAACGGCGCCCTCTACTGGCACGCCGCGCGTAACCTCGCCGAGCGCCAGGACACGACGCGTCGCCGCGGGAGCTTCCGCGTGACGCTGAACGGATTCCGGTGCCTCCGCCCGACCTGGGACGACGCGCTGCAGCGCGATGGCGTGGACGACGAGCTCTTCGTGCGCTCAGAAGCGCAGGTGTTCGACGGCGCCAACCGCCGGCTCGGTGGACCGCTGCGCACGACGAGCACGGTGATGGGGGACGCCCACAACCGCCCGGAGCGGATCCGTGCCGGCTCGGGATCGAATATCTTCGGCGGCAACGGCGGTTTCCGCGAGGGCGACCAGTTCCCGGCTTCCAACCCCGTCGTGCGGAGCGGCCCACCCGCACCGGGCCCGCCGGCTCCGCCGATGATCCTCTTCGACGGCCAGCTCATCGAGGGTGAGACCAGCGTGCTCGTCGCGCCGACGCTGTGGGAGTTCGACAGCGGCAGCGCGCCCGCGGCGCAGCCGGAGGAGACCGGCACGATCGCGTTCATCGACCCGCCGCCGATCCTCGCGTTCCTGCGGCTTCTGCGCGCGCACACGCTGCCGTCCCCCGGTGACGGAACGGGCGCACTCCAGGCGACGCTGACGAATGGCGACGCTGCTTGGGGACCGACGGCCGGCGCGTTCACGGACCCGACGCAGGTGCCGGGCTTCGCGGCCGTGCGGGTGCACAAGAACCTCTTCGGCGACCCCGGGGACCGCCCGATCGGGATGGCCGACACCGGCGAGTTCTACACGTTCAATCCCCAGGTCTTGGCGCTTACATTCAACCTCGCCGAGCGGCTGACGGCTTCCCAGCCGCCGCTCCCGTTCGCGCCCGCCGGCGCGAGGCCGAACGGGATCGTCGGGCTGCGCTACACCGACAACGAGCGGCTGCGGGGCGACTACGTGATGTTTCTCCAGGTCGAGCGCACCGCGTAGGGCGCCAGCGTTCGCTGTGGCTCCGCATGGGTTTCCTCACGGCCCGCTGGGACACCGGATCGAGGTGCTCGACGACATCAACCGACGCCTCGCCGCAGAAGCCGCCGCTCGACCCGCTCCACCGCCGGCCCTGCCGCCCGAGGAGCTCGATGAGGCCCGACGGCGCCAGGGCAAAGCTGCTGCCGACCTTGTCGCAGGTTTCCTGGCGGCGGTCGACCCGGCTGGGGCCGTGCAGGTTCCGATCGACTCCTGGGACGTGCCGGTCCCGCCACGGCGCCGTACGCTCCGCGAGCGTTGGCATGGCTCGGCGAGCTTCTGGAAGATCTCGACGGATACGACGACACAGCGACAGCACGCCTATGCACCGGGCTTCTACGTCTACCAGCGGCGGGATGCAGACCCGTCCGACCCGCCGGTGACCGGCGACGTCGAAGCCGTCGTCTTCCTGGCCGGACAGGTCGGCATCGCAGCGTCGGGCTCTTGCCATCCGGGACCTGCTCCGAGCTACGAGCACGAGGACTACAAGCTCGCGCCGTATGAGCATCCCGACAGCCATGCGCCACCACGCCCCGACGGCGTGCGCCCGCGCGTCTACGTCGCGGGTCGCGAGATGCACGAAGGCGAGCTGCCGTTCTATGTCAATCGGGGTGGTGGGCCTTGGCCGGGCAGAAGTCTCACCCACGAGCAACTCGACGAGACCCTGTGCTGGCTCGCCGACCAGCTCGCGGCGTTCACGCCGAGTCGCTGACGCGCCGCTCCCGCCGGGAGCGGTCGCGCTGAGACCGAGCCGGCCTGAGTGGCCGTCGAGCCGGCCAGACACCCAGGGCTACGCGACCACCAGTCTGCCGGCGTCGGACAAACGCTGGTCGCGAGATCACACCCTCGCGCAGGCCGCGTGTACGGAGCACGTCGTGCACAAACATGGACGGCTCGATCGCCTACCGAAACTCGTACGGCAGCGACCCGTATCCGCCGGCCGGCTAGCGGAGCCCGGCCCGCGCCGACACCCCAGCTCTAGGTCGAGGCGAGCTCTCGCAAGTTCGCAGCGCTCTCGAAGGCAGCATGAGGTAAGAGGTGCATGCCGCCTCTCGAGCGACTGGTCGACCTTCCGGGATGGCTCCTTGTGGTCGCGCTGGTTCCGTGGTGGCTTCGGCGGGTGCCCGGCGTGGTGCGCGAGCGGGACGCGTGGCGGTACGAGCGGTCGTCGAGGCGCCAGCGATAAGGCCAGCGGCGGGACCTCAGCGACGGCGGTGGCGCCTGCGACGCGAGGGTTCGGTTCCGACTTCGTGCCTTGCTTCGTACTGCAGTGTGTCTCGCAGAGCGATCCAGCGCTCCAGCCACCCCTCGTCTCTGCTCGATTGACCGACCTGAAGAAGCTGCAGCGCCTCGACCACGGTCTGCTTGAGCGGCGGCGACGCGAGGAGGAGGACGCGGTTCGCCGCGACGTGAAGCCGCCGCTCGAGTTGAGCGTGGCTACGTGCGAGGGTGGCGCGCGTAAGGTCGTCGAGGAGAGCATCGAAGAGTGGGACTCGCCGCTCGAGCCAGGAGTTGGTCGCAGCGATCCATCTGGGCATGCGAGTCGCGCGTCGCACCAAGAGCGCTACGGCATCGACCTCCGCGAGGAACTCAGCGAGCGCGGCGGCGGTTTCGGCCCGCGCCTGGTGCCGCTGCGTCAGCCAGACGCCGGCGAGAACACCGGCGGCGCCGATCGCCGCCGCTAGTAATGCCGCATATTCGCTCACCCGGCACAATGGTGAAGGTGAGTCACGACGGACTCGGAACGACTCGTTGAGAGATATTGCAGCCGCGCGACCGAACGCCGAGAGAGGAGACAAATGATGGCGAAGGGCAACGACTCCGATCGATATGTCGTGCCGAATAAGGAGCGAGGCGGCTGGGACGTCGTCAGGGAAGGCCACAAGCGCGCGAGCGCGCACAAGTCGACGCAGAGGCAGGCCATCTCGCGAGCGAAGGAGATCACGAGGAACCTCGGAGGCGGCGAGGTTCGGGTTCAGGGCGAGAATCGCAAGTTCCGGGCGGCTGACATCGTGAAGGGTCCGAAGCAGAAGGAGTCGCGCGCGCCCGACAGGCGTGGTCGCGCTGGGAAAGGGAAGTAGACGCCGCAGCGGATGTGCGTATCCGCCGTCGCTCGTCTCCGCAGCGGGTAACAGCGGACATCATCGGCGGCCGCCGAGTCGACCGAAACGACAAGCGCGCCGCGCTGTAAGCAAGACCGCGGCGACAGCCGTTGAGCGAGACGCTCGCCGGTGCGTCACCGGCGTTGTGGAGGTATCCGCGACAGCTACCTACGCCGAACGAGTCGCTCGGCTTGAACCAGCTTTTCGTCGCGAAGCAGCACCCGCAGGTGTGACCGCTCCCGAGGGGAGCAAAGACGCTCATGCTGATAACGCGTCGACCTGGCGCTTGTCCGCGCTCGCGCCGCAGATCGGGCATGCGCGCCGGCCGCCGTCGGCGCCGGGCGCTTGTCCTCGCTGAACTGCCCACACAACTCGAGCGCAAGTGCAAGCGCGCGCACCCGCGCCGTGCCGGGCGACGCAGCCTCTCCGATTGAGATGTCCTCCACTTCATCGCGCGGCATCACCACGAGCCGATCGCCCGCGGAGCGTGGGTGGGTCCGGCCGAGGAGGAGCTCATCGTCGGTCTTCGCGACGAGGAAACCCGCGGCCGGCTCGCGATCCGCCCGCAATACGGCAGCCGGTAGGACCTGTGGATCGTTCTCGACGGAGTAGTACTTCGTGAGCCCGAACACGACGCCGATGGCGACGAACGTCGCCACACCGAACCACGCGAACTGTCGCGTGCTCGCCCACACCGCGAACGCCAGCACCGCCGTGACGAACGACGCGAAGACCATCGCCAGGATCTGCCACCACGCCCCGGGATGGAACGACAGCAGCGCGACTCCGAGCCCGAGCGCTAAGAGGAGCCCAGCGCCGAGAAGCGTGCGCAGAACCTGGTCGCGACGGCGCTCAAGGTCCTCCTGTGCGCGCGCCCGTTCGACCTCCTGCCGACAGCTGATAAGCCGCTCCTCCGCCGTTCGCCGCGATGTCGCGGCCCCTGCTAGCAGAGCGCTGGCCGTCGTCAGCGCCTCACCGAGTGTTTCGAGCTGCTCTGCGCCGCCGCCCTCGGAGATTCCGTCGGCGACCTGCCGCGTTTTCTCCGCCGTCTCTCGCCGGATCCGCTCCTCGTCCTCCGCCAGACGGGCCTCCTCGTCGACGGATCGGCGCCGCTGATGTTCCGCGGCTGCGGCCTGGTCCTTGTACGGGCGCAGGCGGCGCATTCAAGCGTGCCTGCATCCACAGGTTGTAGAGATAGAGAGCGGCGACCGCGACAAAGGCGAGCAAGGCTGCGGGTGCGAGGAAGGTCGCGCCGGTGACGAGCAGGATCTCCCGCGGTACGGCGGCGACGCCTTCAGCGGCGGGCAGTCCGACGGCTTGCAAGCGGACGAACAGGATCACGCCGCCGAAGAAAGTGACGAACCCGAGCACCCCGATGCCGGTTCCAATCGCGGCGAGTACCTGCAGGACAACTGATGCGATGCTGGACGGCGCCGCTGCGGCCTCTGTCCCGGCCGCGGCAGTCGGTGCGGATGTCGCAGAAGCCGGAGTCGACGGTAAATCCGGGTCCGCCGGAGGCGGCGCTGACATGCCGCCACTGTCTGGATGTACCGAGATTGATGCAAGATCGCTGATCGGGTACACGATCCCTGATGCTCATGAACTCTTCGCCACCCCGGCGCGTGGCTCGGCGCCGGGTGGGTGCACCTGTCGAGCGATGACCGAGGTTCCCTACCTCCTCGCGCTCACGCGGTCCTGCCCCCACACTTAGCTCGCGCGTGGGACCGCTCTACCGGTCGACCGTCCGGCAGTAGCTCTGCCGATGTGCATCTCTCGGGTGGTCGACGCACAGCCAGGTGTAGGTCTTGCCGTCGTCCGAGCAATCGACGACCCGGACGACGGCCGTGCTAACTACGGTCACCGCTGCCGCCGCGAAGGCTCGACGCGCAACGAAGCGGATGCTACGCGTCGGGGGATCGCGCGATAGGCCGGCGCGCGTCCCGCCGTGACCGCCTAATGCGCCCTCACGAGCGCGGCCGCGATCGCCTGCTGCTCCCCGGCGGCGAGGAGCGGCGACGGCACCACGCGCATCGCCGCGCTCGGGTTGGCGTCGGGACTCCTTCCCGCCGCAGCCGCGAGCCGCCCCAGGCGCTGCGCGATGACGACGCTGCCCGCCATGAAGACGACCTCGTCAAAGAGGGCCGCGGCGGCGTACGCCTCGATGATCGACTTAAGGCGCGTCGTGCCCTTCGAAGAGAGCTCCAGCTCCAGCGCGGTGCGCCAGCTTGCGATTTCGAGCACGATGTCCGGCCAGCGCTGCTCCTCTCGGCCCGCGGTGCGGGCGACGGGCACGCTGTAACGGCTGGCCTCTGCCGCTTCGCGCGTGCGGCACTCGCGCTCGGTGCGGACGCGCGCGCCGCCGGCGCGTTCCAGCTGGATGACGAGCGAGACGAGCGCGAGCTCGTGGTCGCGCTGCGCGTGCGTCCTCGGCTCTCGTCGGAGGGGCAGGTCGACGGCGCGCGCGCCCTTGCGCGTGAGCGTCGTCAGCGCCGGCTGCGTCCTCGGGTCGCTGCGCTGGAGGAGGCCGGCCGCGGCGAGGCGGCGCACCCGGAGGTTCATCTGCTGACGCGAGACACCGAAGCGCTCCGCGAGCAGCTCGTCCGTCACGAAGCGGAACCGGCCGACGAACCGCAGGACGTCGGCGTCGCGCTGCGCCTCAACCTTCGCCCACCGTCCGCGGTCGACGAGGATCGCCGGCGAGCTGTTGCTGTTCTGCTCCTCCATGCACCTGCATGGCGCTTTGGTGGTCCTGATCCGGTCGGTCTTGCGGTGGTCTCCCACCTACCTCTCTCGGCCGCTCGGCCCCGTCCCCACACGTAGTGCCGAAGTGGGCTCGACCACCCGACCCCAAACCGCAACTTGTTGCACGGTGGGGGTGGGTGGTCGAGCCCGCGGAGGCCTCGCGAAGCTAGGTGGGGACGGGGCCGAGCGGCCGCCTACCCCCGCAGCTGCTGCGGGGGTAGGTGCAGGGGTAGCTCTTGCTGCCCTCCCGCTACAAGCCGGCGCCGCAGCGACGCCTTCAGCACGAAACAGAGAAACTTCCGCGGGTGCCGTCCAACCCGCCAGTCGAAGAGCTACGCGAGCGGTTGACCACCTTCATCGAGTGGTGGCGCGCGAATATCCACGGAGACGAGAAGGGGCAGTCGCAGGTCTTCCTCGACCGGCTGTTCCAGGCGCTCGGTCACGGCGGCGTGTTCGACGCCGGCGCGACGCTGGAGGAGCGCATCAAGGCCAAGAGCCGCGGCGGGACAGCGTTCGCTGACCTCGTCTGGAAGCCGCGCGTGCTAATCGAGATGAAGAAGCGCGGCGAGGACCTCTCGAAGCACTACCGCCAAGCCTTCGAGTACTGGATTGACCTCGTGCCTGACCGGCCCGAGTTCGTCGTGCTCTGCAACTTCGATGAGCTCTGGGTCTATGACCTGAACAGCCAGCTCGAAGAGCCGGTGGACAAGGTCACGGTCGAAGACCTCGACCGGCGCTGGGAGCCGCTCGCGTTCCTGCTCCCGCACCGGGAAGAGCCGACCTTCGGCAACGACCTGGTCGCCGTCACGCGGGAGACCGCCGAGACGGTCTCCCGCGTCTTCAACAACATCGTCGGCCGCGGGGTGGACCGCGACGCTGCGCAGCGCTTCATCTTGCAGGCGGTGATGGCGATGTTCTCCGAGGACATCGGGTTGCTGCCGCGCCACTTCTTCACCCAGGCCATCGAAGACGTGATGGCCGGCAAGGGCAGCGCCTACGACCTTCTGTTCAGCCTCTTCCGTGAAATGAACGCCAAGGGTGACACGCCGGCGGGCCGGTTCGAGGGCACCCCCTATTTCAACGGTGGGCTGTACGCGAACATCACTCCGTTCGAGCTGACGAAGGAGGAGGTCGGAGCGCTCGCGCTGGCCGCACAGGAGAACTGGGCAGAAGTGCGGCCGGTCATATTCGGCACGCTCTTCGAGCAGTCGCTCGACAAGCCCGAGCGGCACGCCTACGGCGCGTACTTCACGAGCGAGGCTGACATCCAGAAGGTCGTCCTGCCGAGCATCGTCCGGCCCTGGCGCGAGCGCATCGAGCAGGCGACCACGCTCGAAGAGCTGGGGCAGGTCGAGAACGACATGCTCAACTACCGCGTCTTAGACCCAGCGTGCGGCTCTGGCAACTTCCTCTACGTCGCCTACCGAGAGCTGCGCCGGCTTGAGCGCGAGCTGCACGACAAGCGGCTGCGGCGCAGTCGCGAGCAGGGACGCGAGGAGGCGATGCGGATGTCATTCGTCTCGACGCGGCAGTTCTTCGGCATCGACCTGCGTCCGTTCGCGGTCGAGGTCGCCAAGGTCACGCTGATGCTCGGGCGAAAGCTCGCCGCCGATGAGCTCGGCGACGAGCGCGCCTACCTGCCGCTCGATGACTTGGACGGGAACTTCCAGACGGCTAACGCGGTGACGACCGAGTGGCCAGACTTCAGCGTGTGTATCGGCAACCCGCCGTACCTCGGCGCGAAGCGGATGCTGAAGGAGAAACTGCCGGCCGAAATCGCAGCACTACGACGCGCGTACCCCGACATCGCTGGGCTCTCTGATTACGTCTCCTACTGGTTCCGCAAAACCCACGACAAGTTGCCCCCCGGGGGCCGCGCGGGTCTCGTTGGCACCGCAAACATCCGCTCGGGTGACACGCGTAAGAGCACGCTCGACTACATCGTTGACAACGGGGGTGTCATCGTCGATGCGGTTTCCTCGCAGCCGTGGTCCGGCGACGCGAGCGTTGAAGTCAGCATCGTCAACTGGGTCAAGGGCCCCTACGACGGAACAAAGACGTTGTGGTTGACGCGCGGCACGGCCAAGATGGAGGTCGCCGAGATAACCGGCTCCCTTTCGACGGAGACGGACCTGCGCCACGCAAAGAAGCTGTGGGCGAATCGTCGCCCACAGGTCATTTTCCAGGGCCAGACGCCGCAACACACGAAGGGCTTCGTGTTGACGGCGGAGCAAGCCAAAGCTCTCGTTGGCAAGGACCCGAAGAACGCGGCCGTCATCTACCCGTATCTGAACGGCAGCGACATCGCGAAGACGGGTGCTCCGTCGCGCTTCGTCATCGACATCGACGCCGACGATGCCATGGCCGCAGCAGCGCAAGCCCCAGCGGCGTATGAGTGGGTCAAAGAGCGAGTACTCGCAGACCGCGATGAACTGGTGCGCAAAGAGGCCGAGCGCAACAAGAAGCTCCTCGAAGCAGACCCGAAGGCGACGCTGGTCTGGGAGCGCCGCGACTTCATGCCGACCTGGTGGCACCTGTGGCGCCGGCGGGCCGACATGTTGGAGGCCATCAGCGGGTTAACGCGGTACATCGCGACTTCACGACATGCGGTCTGGACTCGCGCTTCCATCTACGCGTTTGTCTCGCCGGACATCCACCCCGGCGATGCGCTGACCGTGTTCGCTCTGGAGGACGACTACAGCTTCGGAATCCTCCACTCGACATACCACCGTGCCTACTTCGAGGAGCGCTGCTCGAAGATGCGGGTTGACTTGCGCTACACATCGAGGACGGTGTTCGACACGTTCCCGTGGCCGCAGGCGCCGACAGAAGAGGCTGTGGAGATGGTCGCGGAAGCGGTCGAGAACCTCCTCAACTTCCGCGACGAAAGGCTCGCCGACGGCATCACGTTGGAGAAGCAGTACGCATCGCTGCGCGACCCCGGACGCAACCCGCTTCGTACTCTCCAGGAAAAGCTCGACGAGGCCGTTGCGGTCGCCTACGGGTTCAGTCGCGACGAGGATGTGCTCGCCCAGCTGCTCGCGCTCAACCAGTCCATAGCTCAGCAGGAGGCCGACGGACTGACCCCGCGGCGGCCCGGTAACGAGGGGCTCGGCAACACGAAGCGCACGAGCACCCGCATCGAGCCGCCGATTCGGCTGTAGCTCATAACCCCTGGGATAGCTGGTGAGCGTGGCACAGGCCGGGCAGCCCAAGCCGTCGAAGTAGTCTCACGCGATGTCCGACCGCAGCCCCAGGCCGCGCCCTCGGCCCGTGCGGACCCGGTCTCCGCTGGCGACAGCATCGGCGCGCTCCCACGCCCTGTCGGCCTCCTCCCAGAACGGGTGATCGACGGTGGTGACAATGAACTCGTCGCCAACCCACAGGCTGAGCAATACGTCGGAGTGGATCCAGACGTGCGTCACCTTCCGAGCAAGATGCTGCCCGGTCATCGGATTCGCCGCCGTGACGACGTCCCCCACTCTGGTCCGAGCGATCGGCTTCGTCGACCCGTCCGCCATGAGGACGAGGGTCTCGCCAGAGAAGGGTGCGGCTCCGCTTCCGGTTCCTCAGCCTCTGACGATCGCCGCCGACGCGTGCGCCCGCCGCACGGAAACAGGCCGCCGGTACTGCTGACGCACTGGCCGTACAGATACTCGACGCTCACGGATTGGTCGCGATCCATCAGCACGACACAGTCGTGCCAGTACAAGAACCCCTCCCCACCACGGTCGCCGCAGTCGCCATGCCATTGGAAGTCGTCGGCGGACGGCCCCGAGCCGACGCCGTACAGGCTGAGGTTGACCGTCACGCCATGCACGAAATCCAGGGAGCAGACCACCTCTTGGGTCGTCTTGCTACCGCAGCGGATGAGGCATTCTGACTCGTATGGCGCGCACTCGCGGCTCTCGGGCGTGGGGCTGTACAGCTGCCCGCCGCCCACCAGCCCTTCGCTGAGATCGGGATTGACGATCGTGAGGTTGTGGTAGGGGGCGTGGGCCTCCGGGGGCGTGGGGCACGCGACAGCGCAGCCATCGCCCGGCGCGGCGTCGCCGAACGTGGCTCGCTCCGTCGCTCGCCGGGTGATCTGGCCGTTCGAGAGGACTGCGTTCACGTAGATCCACTTGTCGATCTCCGCTCCGGCTTGGTCGTAGTGCCCCGCGTTGAGCTTGTCGACGAGCGTCGACGTCTTGAACGCGTGGTCGCCGATGTTGTACGCCAAGCTGACGAGCATGTCGAACTGGTCCTGGCTGAGGGGGACCGTGATGCTGCCCCTCACGGCGCGCACGAACTTCGTTGCGTCCTCTTGCAGCAACCGGCTCCCCTCCGCTTCGGTCAGGGGAGTCGCATGGGCGGCGCGATCGGCGCTCGTGCACCCGCCGTCGTGGAGCTTATGCCCGTACCCGATGGTGCAGTGGCCGCCCTGGTCCTCGTAGAGGGAGGGCACGAAGCTCTCGTAGCTCTTGATGTGCGCGACCCCGGCCTCGCTCAGAGCGGGTGGATCCTGCGCGAGCGCGACCGAGGCGATGAGAAGCGCCAAGACGCCCGTAGCGAGGGCGCGGCGGTGCATGAATCGACTCTACAGAGTGATAGCGTCATGGTGTGAGAGTCTTGATCTTTGCGATTGTCGCTCTCTGCACCTGCCCCGCCATCCTCGACGCAGCGGGCTCCGGTCCGTGGCGCGGCCGGACAGAGAACGGCGGGTCGGTCTCATTCAGGGTTCGCGGCGGCAAGGTCGTCGGCTTTCGCTTCGTGAATGCGTGCCCCGCTGACTCCGCCCGGGGGACCCTCGTCTCCGCGAGGATGGTGATACGGAGGGGCCGCTTCGCCCACCACGACACTCAGTTCACGGTCAAGGGGCGCATCGGCCGGCGCCGGGCCGTCGGTACCGCTCGCGACGTGACCGGCTCCTGCGACAGCGGCGTCCTGCGCTTCACGGCGCGCCGCCGACAGCGCTGAAGCTCGCCGGCGAGGAAGCGAGCGTGCGTTCGCGCGGTCACGGCAGCGCACGGCGGCAGGACGGTCCACGCGGAACACCGGCTCGCCTTCGCCGCCCCATCGGTTGACCACGCGCCTCTTGAGGCATCGGACCGCCATGTGCTCCGCCGCGCGGTCTAGAACTAGTTCGTGCCGATCATCGGCTCACACGAACGTATCCCGCGAGCGTTCAGCAGCCGTCGCTGCCGCTGCGCGGCGGTCTCCGCGGAGCTGCAGACCCACGTTTGCGCGCCGCGATGAACCAGCCTGACCGCACTCTGGACATCCGAGTGACCGAGGCGAGCGCTACCACTCGTTCGGCACAGCCCGCGATGGACCAGTAGGTGCGGAGCGGCGAGGTTCCTAGTCCACTTGCGACGCCGGTGGTAAGGGGATATCTGCAGAGCGTAAGGGCATCACCCCAGCGCGGAATTTTTCTTCGCACGCTCTAGTCTGTGGATCCCGATGACCGAAGGAGCTCCGTATGGACCCGGGCACGGTTGAGGTGCTCACACCGGTGCTCTCCGGCATTCTCGGCGGCGCCGCCGGGGCCGCCGGCGAGCGGTCGCTCGAGTCACTCGGGGGACTGGTCCGACGCGCGTTCGTACTGGTCCGGGGCGACCGCGAGCCGGCGTCGGAGGAGCTTCAGGCGAGCGCGGACGATCCTCGTGGAATGGCCACGCTGCTCGTCGACGCGGCGGCTCTCGACGAGGGGTTCTCGGACGAGCTCGGGGCGTGGCTCGCGGACGCCCGCCCGCTCGCGGAGGATCCGACGACCAACTCGATCACCGGCACGGTCTTCGGAAACGTCGTGCAGGCGCGCGACATCGGGTCCGTCGACCTGTCGTGAACGACTCGGGCGGGGGGGGGGGGGGG
>DASVQN010000020.1:0-145887 GCA_036389155.1 Solirubrobacteraceae bacterium | reverse complement strand
ACACCGACCAGATCATCCCGGCGCGGTACATGAAGCGCGTCGAGCGGACCGGCTTCGGCGAGTACTGCTTCCACGAGTGGCGCGCGAACGGCCTGGAGCTGCCGAGCAACCCGATCCTCGTCACCGGCGAGAACTTCGGCTGCGGCTCGAGCCGCGAGCACGCGCCGTGGGCGCTGAAGGACTACGGCTTCCAGGCGATCATCGCGCGCAGCTTCGCCGACATCTTCCGCAACAACTGCACGAAGAACGGGCTGCTGCCGATCGAGCTGCCCGCCGAGCAGTGCCGCGCGATCGCCGAGCGGGGGGAGGCGCGGATCGACCTCGACGCCCAGACCGTCGACGAGTTTCCCTTCGACATCGATCCCGAGATCAAGCACCGCCTGCTCAACGGCCTGGACGACATCGCGCTCACCCTCCAGCAGGCCGAGCGCATCGACCTCCGCGGCCGTGAGGCGGACCGGCAGCATGCCGTTCTTGAAGCAGTTGCCGTGGAAGATGTCGGCGAACGAGGGCGCGATCACGCATTGGATCCCGAAGTCGAGCAGCGCCCACGGCGCGTGCTCGCGCGACGAGCCGCAGCCGAAGTTCTCGCCCGCTACGAGGATCGGGTTCTTCGGCAGGTCGAGCCCCTGCTGGCGCCACTCGTGGAAGCAGAACTCGCCGAAGCCCGTCCGCTCCACCCGCTTCATGTAGCGCGCGGGGATGATCTGGTCGGTGTCGACGTCGTTTCGCGGTAAGTCGGTGACCGCTCCGTCGATGATGCGAACGGGCTCGGGCACTGCGGTCACCACTCCCTGATGTCGACGAAGTGACCCTCGATGGCCGCCGCGGCCGCCATCTGGGGGGAGACCAGGTGGCTTCGGGCCCCGCGGCCCTGTCGCCCCTCGAAGTTGCGGTTCGAGGTCGAGGCGACGCGCTCGCCTGGCGCCGCGACGTCGGGGTTCATCCCCAGGCACATCGAGCAGCCGGCCGCGCGCCAGTCGAACCCCGCCGAGCGGAAGACCTCGTCCAGCCCCTCGGCCTCGGCCTGCGCCTTGACCTGCTGCGAGCCGGGGACGACCATCGCCACGACGCCGTCCGAGACGCGCCGGCCGTCGATCATCGACGCCGCCGCGCGCAGGTCGCCGATGCGGCTGTTCGTGCACGAGCCGATGAAGACGCGGTCCAGGCGGATGTCGGTCATCGGCGTGCCGGGCCGCAGCGCCATGTACTCGAGCGCGCGCTCGTCGCCCGCCGTGCGCGGCTCGGGGACCGCGTCGGTGACCCCGACGACCATCTCCGGTGTCGTTCCCCAGGTGACCTGCGGGCTCAGCGCGCTCGCGTCGACGGTGATCTCGCGGTCGAACGTCGCGCCGTCGTCGGTGCGCAGCTCGCTCCACGCCGGGTCGACCTCGACGCCGCGCTCGCGCAGCCACTCCAGCGTCGTCTCGTCGGGCGCGATCATCCCCGCGCGCCCGCCGCCCTCGATCGTCATGTTGCAGACCGTCATCCGGCCCTCCATCGACAGCGCCTCGACCGCCCCGCCCGCGTACTCGACGACGTGCCCGGTCGCCCCACCGACGCCCATCTGGCCGATCGTGCCGAGTATGAGGTCCTTGGCGGTGACGCCCGCGCCGAGGTCGCCCGTGTAGAGGATGCGCATGGACTTCGGCTTGTTCTGGCCGAGCGTCTGCGTGGCGAGCACATGCTCGACCTCGCTCGTGCCGATCCCGAAGGCGAGCGCGCCGAACGCGCCGTGCGTCGCGGTGTGCGAGTCGCCGCAGACGATCGTCATCCCGGGCTGGGTCACGCCGAGCTCGGGCCCGATGACGTGGACGATGCCCTGCCGATCGCTGCCGAGCGAGTAGACGGGAACCCCGAACTCCTCGCAATTGCGCTCCAGCGTCTCGACCTGGACGCGGCTGAGCTGGTCGCGGATGAGCGCGGCGGTCGCCGTTCCGTCGGTCGGCGTGTTGTGGTCGGCGGTGGCGAGCGTGCGGTCGGGGCGGCGCACGCGCCGGCCGCTCAGCCGCAGCCCGTCGAACGCCTGCGGGCTCGTGACCTCGTGGACGAGGTGCAGGTCGATGTAGATCAAGCCTGGCGCGACCTCGTGCGCCTCCCAGATCCGGTCGAACAGCGTCTTCGGCACTGGCTAGCTCCTCCTCAGGCCGGCGGCGACGACGGCGAGGAAGGTCGCCGTGCCGGGGCCGGGGTTCTCGAAGTGATGGGGAAGGTCGGCGTCGAACGTGACGGTGTCGCCGCGGTGCAGCTCGTGGCGCTCGTCGTCGATGCACAGGGCGACGGTCCCGGACTCGACGTGCGCGATCTCGCGGGCGCCGGGCTCGTGCAGCGGCGGGTCCTGGGGATCGCCGGTGGCCGCGCCGGTGTCGAGCGTGTGGCGGCTGAGCTCGGCGCGCTGGCCGGGGAGGGCGGGCGTGAGGACCTCGGTCCGGTGGCCGCTGCGCTCGCGGCTCGGCTTGATGTCGCCGGCGCGGACGACCGAGACCGGCGGCCCCTCGTCGAGGCGTAGGAGCTGGCTCAACGACAGGTCCAGGCCGGCCGCTATCCGGCCCGCAACGGCGAGCGTCGGGCTCGTCTCGCCGCGCTCGACCTGGCTGAGCATCGGCGCGCTGACGCCGGAGCGCTCGGCGAGGTCGCGCAGGGACAGGTCCATCCCCTCGCGGAGCGCCTTCAGGCGCGGCCCGATCGTCGGAACGTCTGGGACTGCGGTCGCCATACATCCGTATGTTATCGCATACAGGCGCGGGAGGTTGAGTTCCGGCCGGCGCCGCAGCGACCGGCGCACGCCGCTGGGAGAGCCAATACCGTTCGACAGGAGATGCGGTGCCTGATCGCAGGGATGACGATCGTGGTGGCCCTCCTTGCCCCGGCAAGTGCGGTCGCCGTGGCGCCCACGGTCGTGGCCGAGGGTCTCGCCGAGCCGGTCGATGCCGTCCGCGACAGCGCGGGCGGAGTGCTCGTCGCCGAGGCGGGCGCCAACCGCATCCGGCGCATCGCACCGGACGGCTCGGTCAGCACCGTCGCCGGCACCGGCCAGCCCGGGCTGTCGGGTGACGGCGGACCGGCGACCGCCGCGAAGCTCAACCACCCGCGGGGTGTCAGCGCGCTGCCGGGCGGCGGCTTCCTCGTCGCGGATGGCGCGAACGGCGTCGTGCGGCGCGTCGCACCGGATGGCACGATCACCACGGTGGCCGGTGGCGGCGTGATGCCGTGGAAGTGCCCGGCGAGGATGCTGCACTTCGAGGCGATCCGAGCCGTCCTGCACACCGGGGACGGCGGGATGGTGCTCGTCGGCGAGTGGCGCGACACACCGTTGTTCACGGTGTCGCCCGACGGCCTCACCTCGTACCTCGGGTCGCTCTTCGATGCGCAGGACCTCGACGTCCTCGCCGACGGCCGCCTCGCCGTGAGCGGCGGCCGCGACTCGCGCCTCTACGGCGTCGAGGCCGACGGGTCCGGCTGGACCGTGCTCGCCGGCACGGGCGACGACGGGCTGCACGACGACGCGAACCCGCTGCTCGCGCAGTTCGACGACGTCCGCGGCGTCGCGGGGGGCGGTGGCGCCGCCGATCCGGAGTACGCCGCGCTGCTCGGCGACCACCACAACGGCCGGATCCGCGGGCTGGGGGCGTCCGGGGTGACGACGGTCGAGGAGGGCGTCCAGGCGCCGGCGGGCATCAGCATGGATCCGCTCGGCGGCGCTCTCGTCGCCGATCCGGTGCCCGGCAAGGTGTGGAGGCTCCCGTCCTCGCAGCTCCTGCCGGCGCCCGTCCTCCCGTCGGTGCCCGAGGGCAGCAACGAGGCGTGCGCCGGACTCGACACGAGCTTCGGCCGCGGCGGCCTCTCCTACACGGAGAACCTCTACTCCACCGACTTCTCCTACCTCGAGACGCCGACGGGCTTCGCCGCGGACGCGCAGGGACGGGCCGCGGCGACGGTCATCGCGTACCGCGACGGCCAGCCCGGCTTCGGCGTCCGGCGCATCGCGCCCGACGGTCGGCCCGACGAGAGCTTCGGCGAACACGGCGTCGCGCGGGTGGCCCTGCCCGACGCGCGGGCGATGCCGCGCGGGCTCGCGAGGCTGAGCGACGGCGGATACGTGGCCGCAGCGCTTCTCTCGGACACGCCGGGCTCCCAGCCGGCGCTGCTGCTCGCCCGCTTCGACGCGGCGGGCCATGTGATGACGAGCTTCGGGGACGATGGCGTCCTGCGCCTTCTCGACTCGTCGGCGGGCGGCGGGATCGTGCTCGCCGACGCATCGGACACGCTGACCGTGCTGGCGACGAACGGCAACGGGAACTGGAAGGTCGCTCGGTTGACGGCCGGCGGCGAGCTCGTCACCTCGTTCGGCGACGGCGGCTGGCGGTCGTATCGCGACGACCTCGGCGGCCCGCCGAGCGCCGCGGTGTGGTTGCCGGGCGGCGGCATCCTGTTCGGCTCGAACGGCCGGGTCGCGCGGCTCACGCCGTCGGGTGGGCTCGACGACTCGTGGGGCGATGGCGGGATCGTCGAGACGGGGCACGGGATCACGCGCTCGTTGACGCTGCAGCCGGATGGGAAGGTGGTGCTCGCGGCGGGATCTGGAGACGGCTACGGCGTCGCGCGCCTCCTCGAGAGCGGCGCGCCCGACCCGTTGTTCGGCGACGGCGGGTTCGTTCCGCTCGAGGGCGAGGCGAAGGACGTAGCCGTGCGCTCCGACGGCCGGCTCGTCGTCGCGGGCAGCGGCGCCGAGCCGGGCATCGGCTCCGGGCCCGCGCTCGTCGGCCTGACCGAGGATGGCGCCGTCGACCAGGCCTTCGGAGGCGACGGGAAGATCGTCACGCCGGCGGGCGCGGGCGGCCGGTGGTTGCACGTCAAGCTGATGCCGGGCGGGAAGGTGCTCACCGAGGGCGAGTACGACACGTACACCTCCGATCACCACATCTTCGCGAGGTACGACGCCGGGACGCCGACGGGACCGGACGAGGGCGGCGGCGGCGACGACGACGGCGCGCACGCCGGACCGTCAGGCGGTGGCGGCGACGCCGGCGGGGTGTCCTCCGGAGGAGACGACGGGAGCGGCTCACCGTCCGGTGGCGGGACGGCAGGCACGGGCGGCCCGATCGGCAACGTTCCGGCCGCCTTCCCGGCCCGCGGCACCCTCGTCACCGTCGCGGGCCGCATCGGCCGCCGAGCCCTCCGCTTCCGCGGCCTGCGGGTGACGCTCAAGGCCGATCGCAGCGCGACGTACGTGGTGCGGCTGCGGGCGGGCGGCAGGACGCTGGCGTCCGCGCGCGTGCTGCTGTGGCCGTCGGCGATCCGCGTGCTCCGCCTGCGCGTCCACCGGCGTCGTCTGCCGCCCGCGCTGGTCCTCAGCGTCGACGCCGACGGCAGCCGCGTCGCGACGCGCGCGATCGCGGTCCGCTAGCTCGGTCCACGCCCGGCGGAGCCCTTGTTCGCAACATGACTGCGGGTCGGGCGTTTCCTCTGCATGCGCCTCTCACTCGGTGCGCTCGCAGCGTTCCTCGCGATCGCCTCCCCCGCCCTCGCCGCCGACGGACTGGACCGGACGTACAACCGAGGGGTCGGGATGGCGTTCGCTCCCGCGAACGGGCCGGGCGCGCTGACGCCCGACGGGCGCGGCGTCTTCGTCGCCGACGGCGTGGTGGTGCGGCGGCTGCGCCTCGACGGGCGCCCGGATCCGGCGTTCGGCGACGGGGGGACGACGGCGGCGCTCGTGCCGGGCGTGAAGGCCATCGCGGCGGCGGCGGGCGCGGACGGCTCGGTCGCCGTCCTCGGTCGCGACGCCGACTCGGCGGTGGCCGCGCGCGTGCGGCCGGACGGATCGCTGCGCGACGTCGTCGACCTCGGCGCCGTGCAGGATCCCGGCAAGGTCGCGATGGCGCCGGATGGCGTCATCTACGTCGTCCACGACCGCAATGCGATCGCGCGCATCGACGCGGCGGGCGTCGCGCAACCCGCCTGGGCGCACGCCGCCGGGACGATCGCGAAGCTGCGGCCGAGCGGCAGCGGGCTGCTCGTGGCGTCGACGCACGCCGCCGGTCAGGACCAGATGGGCGACATCTTCAGCGGCACCGACCTCGAGCGCTTTGCGGCGGACGGCTCGCGCACGATGCAGTACGACCGGCGCGGGGTGCCCGGCGCTCTCCTCGCGTACGGCGACGGGGCGCTTTTGTCGGTCTACGAGTGCGCGCTGCGCGGCGGCGGGCTGTGCGGTCCGTTCGGCTTCGGCCGGCACGACGCGCGCGGCGCCAGGACCGGCGTCGTCCGCGGGAATGACGGTGAGGCCGTCCCAAAGGCGCTGGCCGTCGAGCCCGACGGAGACGTACTGCTCGGCGGCTACGTCGAGGATCGGCATGGCCGCTCGAGCCCGTTCTACGTGCGCCGGTACACGCGCGGCCGGCGCCTGGACCGGAGCTTCGGCCGCTGCGGCGGCCTCGCCGTGCCGGTCTTCGGCGACAACTCGACCTTCCTCTCCGACATGGCCGTGCAGCCGTCGGGGCGGATCGTCGGGCTCATGGTGCGCGGGCTGTACTCGATCGAGGGGTCCCGGACGGTGGTCGTGGCGGCGCGCGGCGGCACCGGGCGCAGCCGCCTCGCGCGGCCGGTGGCGGCTGCCCGCACCGCGGCCGCGCGCGTGCAGATCAACACCGACGAGCCGGGCCTGGAGAGCCGCATCGACTCCGACGTCCCGGCCCGCGTGAGCCTGCGCGCGGTCATCACCGCGGTGGTCCGCCCGGACGGATCGCGCGGCGGAGGGAACGACATGCTCGCGGCCGAGGGGCTTCCCCGCGTCGCCGCGCGCGCCTCGCGCGGCGTCGGGGCGTGCAGCGGCGATCGGCGCCTCGTCGTGAGGCTCGACGACCGGGTGGAGACATGGCTCCTGCAGCACCCGCAGAACGCGGTGCTCCACATGGCCATCCAGACCACGGCCCGCAACGCGGCCGGGCGCGCGACCGGCCGTGGCGACGTGACGTTCCCGGGCCTGCGCGGCTACTAGTCGGCGCGGAGCCGCCCGCGGGGCGGCTCGTACCCTCATCGGCCGCATGCCGCGCGGCGCCCCGCTCCCCGACATCCTCGTCCTCGCCGCCGGCGGCGTGCTCGGCGAGGCGTGGATCAGCGGCGTGCTGGCGGGGATCGAGGACGAGTCGGGCGTGGACTTCCGGGACGTCGAGACGTTCGTCGGCACGTCGGCGGGCTCGATCGTCGCCGCGCACCTGGCGGCCGGGCGGCGGCCGCGGCGCCCGCACGGCAGCGACGCCGGCGGCGACCCCGGCTTCGTCGAGGACGCGCCGCCGAGCTCCGCGCCGGGCGACCTCGCGCGCGCCGCCGCCCGCTTCATCGCGGCGCCCCTCGCCCCGCCGACGCTCGCGCTCGGCGCCCTGGGCGGCGCGGTCGCGCGCCGCGCCGCGCTCGCCGCGATCCCCGACGGCAGGCGCAACCTCGACCATCTGCGCCGCGAGGTCGCGCGCAGCGGCGCGCGGTTCGACGGGCGGCTGCGCGTCTGCACCGTCGACCGCGGCAACGGGCGCCGCGTGGTCTTCGGGGCGCCCGGAGCGCCCGCCGCCGAGGTGGCCGACGCCGTGGCCGCGTCGTGCTCGATCCCCGCCGTGTTCCGCCCGGTGCGCATCGGCGCGCGGACGTACGTCGACGGCGGCGTGTGGTCGCTGACGAACCTCGACGCCGCGCCGGCGGGCCGCGGATCGGAGATCCTCTGCCTGCACCCCTCCGGCAGCCTCGGCGGCGCGGTGAGCTCGCCGTGGGGCGCCGTGCGGGCGGCCGCGGCGGCCGCGGCCGAGCTGGAGGCGCTGTCGCTGCGGGCGAAGGGCGCGCACGCGCGGATCGTCGGACCGGACCGCGACGCGGCGGACCTGATGGGGACGAACCTCATGGACCCGGGCCCCGCGGTGCGCGTCCACGCGGCCGGCTACCGCCAGGGCCGCACGTTCGCTCGCTGACCGAAACGACGTCTTCCGCCGGTCCGGCTGCTGGTCTGTACGCGCCATGTTCCGCCTCGCCGTCCCGCTCCTCCTCCTCGTCGTCCTCGCGGGCGGCTGCGGCACCTCCGACGACCGCGACCAGGCGCGCGCGACCGTCGAGCGCTTCTACGACGCGGTCCGCCACGACGACGCGGAGGCGGCGTGCGAGGAGCTCGGGGACTCGCTGCTCGAGCAGGTCGAGTCGCAGACGCAGCAGTCGTGCCGCGGCGTCATCACCCGCTTCGAGTACGAGGGCGGGTCGATCGAGCGCACGCAGGTCTTCATCACCAACGCGAAGGTCGACCTCGACTCGGGCGAGAGCGCGTTCCTGAGCCGGGAGGACGACGGCTGGAAGCTGTCGGCCATCGCCTGCAAGGCGCTCGAGGGCAAGCCGGCCGACCGGCCGTTCGAGTGCGAGGCGGCGTCCTGATGCGCGTGCTCTACGTCTTCACGCTGACGTTCGTCTGGGCGGCGATCCTCTTCGCGATCGTCATCGGGGCGCTGGGCCAGTGAGGCGCTTCGTCCGCGAGAACTCGCTGAGCCTCGCGTTCCTGACGATCTTCCTCGCGGCGCTGGTCGGCCAGCTGTTCGTCGGGCACTCGGACTTCAACCACGACCAGGTCGCGCACCAGGGCGAGACGATGTCGCTCGGCCGCTACCTCCTCTCCGCCGCGTACTGGGTCGACGTGATGGAGAACTGGCAGTCGGAGTACCTGCAGTTCACGCTGTTCATCCTCGGGACGGTGTGGCTGCTGCAGCGCGGCTCGCCCGAGTCGAAGGAGCTCGACAAGGCGGGCATCGAGTCCGACGAGGACCAGCTGGTGGGAGAGCACGCGAAGGCCGGCTCGCCGAAGTGGGCGAAGGCGGGCGGCTGGCGCACGACGCTGTACTCGAACTCGCTCGGGCTGCTGATGGGGTCGATCTGGCTCGGGACGTGGGCGGCGCAGCTCTTCACCGGCCGCGTCGAGTACAACGCCGGCCAGCTCGACCATCAGGAGGCGGCGCTCTCGCTGTGGCAGTACGCCGGCTCGTCGGACTTCTGGAGCCGCACGCTGCAGAACTGGCAGTCGGAGTTCCTGGCGATCGTGTCGATGGGGCTGTTCGCGATCTGGCTGCGCCAGCGCGGGTCGCCTGAGTCCAAGCCGGTGGGCGCGCCCCACGACGCCACGGGGGTGGAGGGCTAGGCTGCGATCCGATGGCCGCCACGGGATCACGCGCCGACGAGCTGATCGCCCTCGAGCTCGGGCACGGCGCGCACAACTACCACCCGCTCGGCGTGGTCATCGAGCGCGGGGAGGGACCGTGGGTGTGGGACGTCGAGGGCAAGCGCTACTTCGACGCGCTGGCCGCGTACTCGGCGCTGAACTTCGGGCACCGCCACCCCGGGCTCGTCGCCGCGGCCGAGGTCCAGCTCGGCCGGCTGACGCTCACGAGCCGCGCGTTCCACTCCGACCAGCTCGGGCCGTTCTGCGCGGAGCTGGCGGCGTTCTGCGGCAAGTCGCGCGTCCTGCCCATGAACACCGGCGCCGAGGGCGTCGAGACCGCGATCAAGCTCGCGCGCAAGTGGGGCCACACCGTCCGCGGGATCGCCGAGCCGAAGATCGTCGTCTGCGAGGACAACTTCCACGGCCGGACGACGACGATCATCTCCTTCTCCGACGACCCGCTCGCGCGCGACGGGTTCGGGCCGTACACGCCGGGCTTCGTGAGCGTGCCGTACGGCGACGCCGGGGCGCTGCGCGAGGCGCTGCGCGACGAGTCGGTCCTCGCCTTCCTGGTCGAGCCGGTCCAGGGCGAGGCGGGCGTGGTGGTGCCGCCCGACGGCTACCTGCGCGCGGTGCGCGAGGCGTGCACGGCCGCGGGCGTGCTGATGATCGCCGACGAGATCCAGTCCGGCCTGGGACGGGCCGGCGCGCGCTTCGCCTGCGACCACGAGGACGTCCAGCCCGACCTGTACATCCTCGGCAAGGCGCTCGGGGGCGGGATCGTGCCGCTGTCCGCCGTCGTCGGCGACGACGAGGTGCTCGGCGTGCTGCGGCCCGGCGAGCACGGCTCGACGTTCGGCGGCAACCCGCTCGCGTGCGCGGTCGGGCGCGAGGTGCTGCGGCTGCTCGACGACCGGCTCATCGCCGACTCCTCCGCCCTGGGCGCCGCCGCGGCCGAGCGCCTGCGACCCTACGGCATCGTGCGGCAGCGCGGCCTCTGGCTGGGGATCGACATCGACGGCTCGGCGCGCGCCGCGTGCGAGCAGCTGATGACGCTGGGCGTCCTGTGCAAGGACACGCACGAGACGACGCTGCGCATCGCCCCGCCGCTCACCGTCAGCGGTGAGGACCTCGACTGGGCGCTGGACCGTGTGGAGACGGTGCTGCGCGGCTAGCGTCGTCGCGGCGGCGCTGATCGCCGCCCCCGCCGAGGCCTTCGACGTCCTCGTCTTCACGAAGACCGAGAGCTACCGGCACGAGTCGATCCCCGACGGCGTCGCGGCCATCCGCGAGCTCGGCGCCGCGAACGGCTTCACCGTCGTCGAGAGCGTCGACGGCGGGGTGATGAGCGACGAGGGCCTCGCGCCGTACGAGCTGGTGCTGTTCCTCAGCACGAACCGCGAGATCCTCGACGACGCGCAGCAGGCCGCGCTCGAGCGCTACGTGCGCGGCGGCGGCGGGTGGATGGGCGTGCACGGCGCGGCAGACACCGAGTACGCCTGGCCCTTCTACGGCGAGCTGCTCGCCGGCGGCTGGTTCAAGGCGCACCCGCCGATCCAGCCCGCGACGGTGGTCGTCGAGGACCACTCCCATCCCTCGACGCGGGACATCCCGGCCGGCTGGCGGCGCAGCGACGAGTGGTACGCGTTCCACGCGAGCCCGCGCGGACGAGCGCGGGTGCTGCTGCGCGTCGAGGAGTCCTCCTACCAGCCGGGCGACACGGCGATGGGCTTCGACCACCCGATCGCGTGGTGCCACGACATCGGGCTCGGGCGGTCGTGGTTCACGGCGATGGGCCACACGCCGGAGTCCTACGCCGAGCCCGAGTTCCGCCGCCTGTTGCTCGGCGGGATCCTCACCGCCTCCGGGCAGGTGCCGGCGGACTGCACGCCGCGACCGCGCGACGCGCCGGAGCTCGACGTTCCGGCGGAGATCCGCCTCGCCGCGCTGCGCCACCGCGGGGTGCCGGTGGCCCTGCGCTGCCCGCGCGGGTGCACCGCGCGGCTGAAGCTCGCGGCCGGTGGCCGCGGGCCGACCGACGGCCGCCGCGTCTCGCGGCTGAGGACGGTGCGCGTGCGGCCGGGCGCCGTCGTGCGGGTCCGCCTCCGCGTTCGGCGCGGCGCGCGATTGCGCGCGCCGGTCCGCGTCGTCGCCGCGGTGAAGCGGGACGGGTTGGAGGAGACCCTGGTGCGGACGCTGACGGTCCTCTAGCCGACGAGCGCGCGCCGCAGCAGCTCGCGGACGGTGCGGCGGGAGCGCAGCGCGCGCCGGTCGTACACCGCGACCCACCGGACCTTGCCCGCGCGCGTCCCGAAGAGGAGCGGGCGGCGCTTCGCGGTCCAGACGCGCGTGCCCGCGACGCTGCCCGCCTTCCTCAGCCGCCGGATCGGCTTCGCGCGGGTGCCCGGGCCGAAGCGGAACGTCCCGCGCCGCGCGACGATCATCACCGCCGGCTCCGCCTCGTCGCCGCCGAGGTCGCCGCTGCGGTCCGACCGCTGGCCGACGAGGTAGGCGCCGTCGTCGCAGTAGCGCAGGAAGCCGCGGCGGATCTCGGCCGGCGGGCCGAGCTTCGCGCGCACCGTCCCCTCCGGATCGCCGAGCCTCACCGGGCCGAGCGCCCGGGAGGTGACCGCCGGCGGGCTGCAGCGGTCGCTCGTGGCGAGGCCGCCGCCCGCCCCGCCGCCTCCGCCTCCGCCGCTCGAGGTCGCGTAGACGGGCTCCGTCTTCGCCTTCGCGACGCAGCTCGCGTCGGCCTCGCCGTCGTCCTGGAAGTACGTCCCGCCGGTGCCCGGCCCCATCGACTGCGCGTACTCCGGCGGCATCCCCGGCACCCTGCTCGGGTCCTCCGTCCGGCCGTTGACCTTGAAGTTCGTGACGAACGCGCCGCCCTCGCCCTTCGCCTTGTCGAAGAAGTACCGCCCGTCCCACTCGTAGGTCGTGGTGGTCGCGTCGTCCTGCACGACCGCGCTGCGCCAGTGGTCGGCCTGGAAGTAGAAGCACTTGTCGCCGGCCGCGCCGACCCGCGCGGGCTCCTTGGAGAAGAACTCGACGATGCCGAGCTGCGAGACGTTCTGGTGGCGCTTGTCGAACTCGACGCAGTACGGGTCGGCCTCGGGATGGGGGCCGGTCGGCTCGAACCCTGCCTGCTGGAGCTCGCAGTTGAACGGGTTCGTCCCGTCCCACGGGCGCGGGCCCGCGGCGGAGACCACGGCCGCGACGACGAGCGCGAGCGCGGCCGCGAGGATCAGCGCGCGGCTCACGCCGCCTTCCTGACGTGCTCGGTGAGAATCTCGTCCGGCGTGCGCGGCACGAAGCCCTCCGGCCGAGCGGGCAGGCCGAGATCCCCGGCGCTCGCGACGAGCTGCTCGGCGCACCGCTCGCTCACCGCCGCAATCGTCAGCGACGGGTTGACGCCGAGCGACGTCGGCACGATCGAGCTGTCGATGCAGTACAGGCCCTCGTAGCCGAACACCGCCCCGCGGTGGTCGGTCACGCCGAGCCCGGCGTCGGTGGCCATCCGGCAGCCGCCGAGTGGATGCGACGCGTACGAGCCCTGCGTCTCCGTCAGCTTCATGAACCTCGCGAGACCGCGCCGCTCACCGATGCGCTGCATCGCGCGATTCGCCGCCTCGCGCACGCGCATCGACTGCTCGCCGAACTTGTAGGTGAACGTGCCGACCGCGACCGGGCCGGCGTTGGGCCGCTCCGCCGAGCCCGCATGGGGCGCCGCGTAGAACGTCCCGTCGTTGGTGTCCTCGACCATCGCCAGCAGCTCGATCCGGTTCGCCCAGCGGCTCACCGCCTCCTTCTTCTGCAGGCCCCACCAGCTGGGCTCCGCCGGCGAGCGGCCGTCGTCGTAGAGGAAGTTCGTCAGCGAGCTGAGGAAGATCTCCTGCAGCGTGAAGCGCGTCCCGTCGAAGCGGTTGGAGCGCCTGCCGACCCAGAAGTCGTACGACATCGTCGTGATCGGCTTGCCCTTGTAGAACTCGTCGAACGGCGGCAGGCCCAGCACCTGCCTGACCCGCTTCGGGTCGTACTCCAGCGCGGCGATGTGGTCGCCGTTGACGCCGAGGTGGCGCCCGACCTGGTCGCTCAGCGACGGAAGCTGCGGCCGTGAGCGCAGGAGGATCGGCGCGTTCCCCATGGCGCCCATGCTGAGCACGACGACCTTCGCCTCGATCTCGACGCTCTCGCCCTCCGGCTGCTTGGTCGACGCGCCGAGCGGCGTCGCGGTCACGACGTAGCGGTACGGGCGCGCGCTGGACTGGCGGATGGACTGGACCTCGAGGTTCGGCCGCACCTGGACGCCCGCCGCCTCCGCGCTGGCCAGGTAGTTCGTGTTGACCGTGTTCTTCGCCCCGAAGACGCACCCGGTGTGGCACCACTTGACGTTCGCGCAGCGACTCTCGGTGATCGCCAGCGGCACGCGGTCGCACGTGTAGCCCGCCGCCGCCAGCGTCTTCGCCCACAGCCCGCCGGACTTGCTGACCTGCGCCCACGTCGGCCGCTGGACGCGCAGCGCCTGCTCGGCCCGCGCGTAGTACGGGTCGAGGCTCTGGCGCGAGATCGGCTCGGGCCACATGCGGCGGTCGGGCCCGTCGCCCGAGCGGTGGTCGCGGCGCTCGAACGTCTCGCGCGGGCTGCGCAGCGACGCGGCGAGGTACAGGTTCGACCCGCCGCCGACGGCGTTGCCGACGACGATCTGCGCGCCGTCGCCCTGGATGAGCATGTAGACGTCGGAGAGGTGGTCGATGTGCATCGACTGCTTGAAGTCGGTGTGCCTGGCGAAGCGCCGGCCGCGCTCGAGGACGACCACGCTCTTGGGGTCCGCGCCTGCCGAGCGGTAGAGCTCGGCGAGCCGCCACGCGGTGATCGAGCCGCCGAAGCCGCTGCCCGCGATCAGGACGTCGACGCGCTCGGCCATCTAGCCCAGGCTCCCGTTGCGCGTGCGCTCGCGGCTCAGGCGCCGGCCGTAGGAGAAGTCGCGGTAGCCCTCGAGGTTGCGGCCGGGGAGCCCCATGACGCGGTACCCCGCGGCCTTGTCGGCCGTCTGCTCCTCGCTCAGCGCGGCGGCGCAGAACGCGGTGAACGGGACGGCCGCCGCGGCCTCCCACAGCAGCCGTGCCGGGTTGTCGAACGCGAGCCCCTCGAGGCAGACGGCCGTCCGCTCGTCGAAGCCGAGGGCGAGGAAGTGGTTGCCGTGGGCGGCCGCGCGGCGCTCGAGGTCGGCGAGGAACGGCGCCTGCAGCGCGTCGAACCCGGTCTTCGGGTGGTGATAGAGCGCGAGCGCGTCGGTCTCGACCGCGCCCGGCGACGGATGCGCGCCCGCGATCGCTCCCGGGACGATCGCTGAACCGCTTTCCGTTCGCTCGACGTGTCTTCCGGGCAGGATGGTGTCGGCGAACGCCTGCAGCGCGCCGTCGGGATCCGGCGACCCGGCGCCGTTCTGGCCCAGCGACCGGGCAGCGGGCAGCGCGGCGGCGATCGCGCCCGCCAGCGACAGTCCCCCAGCTCGCACGAGCAGGTCGCGCCTGCGCAGATCCATCTCGAATGAACGGTAACGATCAGTGACTGAAGCGGCGGCGGTCAGCCGCCCCACCGTCCGGCTCGAGGGCTTCCACGCCGTCAAGCATGCGCTGCGCTTCGGTGCCGAGCTCGTCGAGGTGCGCACGGATGATCCGCAGCGGCTGGCGGGGCTGGCGCGCGACCTCGCACCGGACGTCGCCGACCGGCTGGCGGAGATCGCCGAGCGCGGCCCCGGCCCGTTCCCGCCCACCGGTGTCATCGGCTGGGCGCGCCGCCCGCCGTTCGCCCTGCCGCCACCCGACCACCGGTTCGTGGTGCTGCTCGACCACCCGCGCCACCTCGGGAACGTGGGCGCCGCGATCCGAGTCGCGGCGGCGGCCGACGCCGCCGCGGTGATCGTCACCGGCACCGGCGACCCGTGGCACGCGCAGGCGATCCGCGGCGGTGCCGGCCTGCAGTTCGCGCTGCCCGTCGGCCGCGTCGAGGAGCTGCCCGACCGGCCGCTCGTCGCCCTCGACCCCGGCGGCGAGCCGCTCGCGGGCCGTGTGCCGCCCGGGGCGGTCCTCGCCTTCGGCTCCGAGCGCCGCGGCCTCTCGGACGAGCTCCTGGCCCGCGCCGACGCGCGCCTCGCGCTGCCGATGCGCGACGGCGTGTCGTCGCTGAACCTCGCGACGGCGGTCGCCGCGACGCTCTACGCGCTGCGCTAGCCCTGGTTGATGACGCCGCCGCCGGCGCTCATCACGATCCACACCACGAGGGCGATGAACGCGGCGAGGACGAGCAGCACAAGGAGCCGCTCGAAGGCGCTGGTCGGCTGATCCGGCCGGCGGTGCTGGCGCGAGCGCTGGTACACGCTCGCGAAGCTAGCATCGACCGCGTGGCGAGGTGGCAGCAGGTCGAGGAGGAGGCGCCCGAGCTCGCCGCGCAGGCGCGTGCGTTCCTCGAGGCGCACAAGCACAAGACGCTGGCCACGCTGCGCCGCGACGGCTCGCCGCGCATCAGCGGCACCGAGGCGGACATCGTCGACGGCGACCTGCAGTGGGGGTCGATGTGGAAGGCGGTGAAGGCGCTCGACCTGAGGCGCGACCCGCGGTTCGCGCTGCACAGCGGCTCCGACGACCCGCCGGGCTGGAGCGGCGACGCGAAGGTGAGCGGCCGCGCCGTCGAGGTCGACGACGACGACATGAAGGCCGCGCTCGTCGCCGCCCAGGCCAACGAGGAGCACCCGCCGGGCCCGTGGCACCTCTTCCGCGCGGAGGTGGAGGAGGTCGTGGTCACGCGCCTGAACGACGCGCGCGACAAGCTCGTCATCGAGTGGTGGCGCGAGGGCGCCGGCGTGCAGCGGATCGAGCGCTAGCCGGGCTAGGGCGCCGTCGCCGGGGCGAGGTCGGCGACGCCGCCCGCCTCGTCGGCCAGCTGCGCCTTGCGCAGCCCCTGTGACAGCGCGCGGATGTACGCACGCGCGGCCGCCTCGATGATGTCCGTGGCGACACCTTGGCCCGCGGCCGTCTGGCCGGCGACCTCGAGCACGACCGACGTCTCGCCGAGCGCGTCCTGGCCGCCGGTGACCGCGTCGACGCGGAACTCGCGCAGCCGCGCGTTGATGCCGGTCGCGGCGTTGATCGCGCGGAAGATCGCGTCGACGGGGCCGTCGCCCATGAACGAGCCCTCGGCGATCGATCCGTCCGGCGTGCGGACGGCGACCGTCGCGTGCGGCGGGCGGCGCGACGACGCCTCGACGTCGAACCACTCGAGGTGGTAGCCCGGCACCTCCTCGCGCAGCTCGTCGTGGACGAGCGCCTCGAGGTCCATCGCGGTGACCTGCTTCTTCTTGTCCGCGATCTCCTTGAAGCGCGCGAAGGCCGTCTTCAGGGCCGCGCCGTCGAGCTCGTAGCCCAGCTCGGCGAGCGCCTGCTTGAGCGCGTGGCGCCCGGAGTGCTTGCCCAGCACGATCTGGTTGGCGTCCAGGCCGACGGTCGTCGCGTCCATGATCTCGTACGTCGTGCGCTCCTTCAGCACGCCGTCCTGGTGGATCCCGGACTCGTGCGCGAACGCGTTGCGCCCGACGATCGCCTTGTTCGGCTGGACCGCGTAGCCGGTCAGCCGCGAGACCAGGCGCGAGGTGCGCGAGATCTCGCTCGTCACCGCGCCGGTGTGGAAGCCGACGGCCTCGCGCCGCGTGTGGAGCAGCATGATCAGCTCCTCCAGCGACGCGTTCCCCGCGCGCTCGCCGATCCCGTTCACCGCGCACTCGACCTGCCGCGCGCCCGCCTGGATCCCCGCGAACGAGTTGGCGACCGCGAGGCCGAGATCGTCGTGGCAGTGCACGGACAGGACGACGTCGCGCAGCTCGGGCACGAGCTCGTACAGGCGGCCCAGGTAGGCGCGGAACTCGTCGGGCATCGTGTAGCCGACGGTGTCCGGGACGTTGATGGTCGTCGCGCCCTCCTCGATGGCGATCGACACCACCTGCGCCGTGAACTCGGGGTCGGCGCGGGTGGCGTCCATCGGGGAGAACTCGACGTCGTCGCACAGCGAGCGCGCGTGGGCGACGGCCGCACGGGCCGAGCCGGCGACGTCCTCGCGCGTCGACTGGAGCTGGTGCTCGATGTGGATGTCGGATGTCGAGATGAACGTGTGGATGCGCGGGCGCGGCGCGTCGCGGACCGCGTTCCACGCCGCCTCGACGTCGGCGGCGTGGGCGCGCGCCAGGCCGCAGACGATCGGTCCTTCGACCTCGCGCGCGATCGCCTGCACCGCCTCGAAGTCGCCCGGTGACGTGATGGGGAAGCCGGCCTCGATGACGTCGACCCCGAGCCGCGCGAGCTGGTGCGCGATCTCGAGCTTCTCGGCCGCGTTCAGCGAGATGCCGGGCGACTGCTCGCCATCGCGCAGCGTCGTGTCGAAGAGGATGACCCGCTGGTCGTCGGTCATAGCGGCTCGCGGAATCCCCCTAGCGGGGGATCAGAAGAAAAGAGCGAAGCGCGAGCCGGACCGTCACGACGCCGACAGTCTACGCGGTGCCGTCAAGCCCGCCGTGTGGAAGGCTCCCGCGATGCTCCACCGCGCGCGCAGCTGGTGGCTCGACGAGGCGGGCGGGGTCGGCGAGCCGGCGCCGCCGCTGGCGGGTGACGCCGTCGCGGACGTGGTCGTCGTCGGCGGCGGCTACACCGGGATGTGGGCCGCCTGGCACCTCGCGGCGGCCGGTGCGTCGGTCGCGCTCGTGGAGAAGGACCTCTGCGGGCACGGGCCGAGCGGGCGCAACGGCGGGTTCGCAGAGGACCTCTGGTTGTCCCTGCCCGCGCTGCGGTCGCGGTTCGGCGACGACGGCGCGATCGCCGTGTGCCGCGCGGCGGAGGAGTCGGTGCGAGCGATCGGCGCGTGGTGCTCCGAGCACGGCGTCGACGCGTGGTTCGCCGGCGGCGGGCAGCTCGTCGTCTCCACGGCTCCGGCGCAGGACGGCGTCGGCGAGGAGGCGATACGGGCCGCGGCCGAGCTCGGGGTACCGGACCGCGTCGTCGCGCTCTCGCCGGGCGAGGTCGCCGCCCGCTGCGCGTCGCCCGTCTTCCGCGGCGCGGTCTGGATGCCCGCGGGCTGCACGGTGCAGCCGGCGCGGCTCGCGCTCGGTCTGCGCGCGCGGCTGATCGAGCGCGGCGTGCGGGTGTACGAGCGGACGCGGGTGACGCGCGTGCTCGGCGGCGGCGGCGTGGAGACCGACGCGGGCCGGGTCCGCGCCGGCCACGTCGTGCTCGGCGCCGGCGGCGCCCTGGCCGCGTTCCGGCCGCTGCGCGGGCGGCTGACGGTGGCGTCGTCGCACATCGTGCTGACCGAGCCGATCCCGGACGTGATCCAGGGGGTCGGGTGGACCGGCGGCGAGGCGATCACCGACGGCCGCGCGCTCCTGCACTACTTCCGCACCACGCGCGACGGGCGCATCGCGTTCGGCTGGGCGGGCGGCAGGCTGGCGATGGGCGCCCGCCTGCGCGGGCGTGTCGAGGTCGACGCGGCCGTCGCCGCGGCCGCGCGCGAGCACCTCGTCCGCATGTTCCCGCAGCTGCGCGGCCGCGCCGTCACCCACGCCTGGGGCGGGCCGATCGACATCGCGCCGTCGCGTATGGCGACCATCGGGTCGCTGCCTGGCGGGCGCGTCCACTTCGCCTACGGCTACACCGGCAACGGCGTCGGCCCGTCGCAGCTGGCCGGCCGGATCCTGGCGTCGCTCGCGCTCGAGCGTCGCGACGCGCTCACCGCGCTGCCGATCGTGGATCCGGCGCCCGACCGCGCCGTCCCGCCGGAGCCGCTGCGCTACGCCGGCGGCAGCGTCGTGCTCGCCGCGATGAAGCGGGTCGAGGCGGCGGAGGAGCGGGGCGAGCGGGCGGGCGCGGCGGCGCGGTTCGTCGCCGCGCTGCCGCGGCGCCTCGGCATCACGGTCGGCCGGTGACGCGCTACCAGCGCGTCGTCACGACCTTCTTGCGCGTGTAGAACTCGATCGCGTCGCGGCCGTTCGCGTGCAGGTCGCCCGCCATCGAGTCCTTCCAGCCGGAGAAGGGGAACCAGGCGACCGGCGCGGCGACGCCCACGTTGACGCCGAGCATGCCGGCGTCGACCGTCGCGCGGAAGGCGCGGGCGGCGGCGCCGGAGGTCGTGAAGATCACCGCCGCGTTGCCGTACCGGCCGGCGTTGATCCAGTCGACGGCGGCGGGAAGGGTCGGGGCGCGGACGAGGCTGAGGACCGGGCCGAAGAGCTCCTCGCGCGCCAGCCGGCCCTCGACGTCGCGCGGCTCCACCACCGTGGGCCCGAGCTCCGCGCCGGCCGCGCCCCCTCCGCACCGTCCGTCGACGAGGAGAGGGACCCCGTCGAGCTCCGCCTCGACCCGCTCGCGCGCGGCGGGGTCGATCATCGGGCTCGTCTCCGCGGTGGCGGCGGCCGCGACGATGCGGTCGCGCGCGGCGTCCTGCTCGGCGGGGGTGCCGACGAGCAGGGCGACGCTGCCCGCCAGGCAGCGCTGCCCCGCCGCGCCGAACGCGCTCGCGGCGACGCCGCTGGCCATGACGTCCGGGTGGGCGTCGGGCATCACGACCATCGCGTTCTTGGCGCCGCCCAGCGCCTGCACGCGCTTGCCGTTCTGCGCCGCGCGCGCGTAGACGTGGCGCGCGACGGCGGCCGAGCCGACGAACGAGATCGCGTCGACCTCGGGGTGGTCGAGCAGGCCGTCGACCGCGTCGCGCCCGCCGTGCAGGAGGTTGACGACGCCGGGCGGGAAGACGCCCTCGGCGAGCTCGACGATCCGCTCGCCGGCGAGGGGATCGCGCTCGGACGGCTTGAGGACTACCGTGTTCCCGCACGCGACCGCGAACGGCAGGAACCAGAGCGGGATCATCGCCGGGAAGTTGAACGGGGTGATCGCGGCGACGACGCCGACCGGCTGACGGACGAGCTCGACGTCGACGCCGTTCGCCACGCCCTCGAGGTTCTCGCCCTTGAGCAGGTGCGGGACGGCGGTCGCGGCCTCGGTCGACTCGATCCCGCGGCCCACCTCGCCGCCCGCGTCGGCGAGCGTCTTGCCCATGTCGGCGTGGACGATCGCGGCGAGCTCGTCGCGGTGCGCGGCGAGCTTCTCGCGCAGCGCCATCACGGCACGGGCGCGGACGACGGGCGACGTCGCGCGCCAGCCGGGGAACGCGGCGCGGGCCGCCTGGACCGCGACGTCGACGTCCGCGGCGGTCGACAGCGGCACGCGCGCGAGCGCCTCGCCGGTCGCCGGGTTGCGGCTGAGGAGCGCCTCCTGCGTCGCGGCGTCCCGCCACGCGCCCCCGACGTGGTTGGCGAGGGTGCGGACGGAGGAGGCGACATCGGTCATGTCGCCCATCCTGCCTGAGCGGCGCGGCGTCCGGTGAATGGTTGGACGTCAAGTCCTCTTGGCGTGCCACTCCATGCGCCGTTAGGGTCAAAGCCACGCTGCCATGGGCGCCACTGCGGTCACCTCTACCTCCACCGCGGAGCAGGCCTCTGCCGCTCCGGACATCGTGCTCCGCCAGGTCACGAAGCGCTTCGGCGACCTCACGGCCGTCGACGCCCTGGACCTCGCGATCCCCCGCGGCAGCTTCTTCGCGCTGCTCGGGCCGTCGGGCTGCGGGAAGACGACGACGCTGCGGATGATCGGCGGCTTCGAGGACCCGACCGCCGGCACGATCCTGCTCGGCGGCCAGGACGTGACCGACCTGCCGCCGTTCAAGCGCGACGTCAACACGGTCTTCCAGTCCTACGCGCTCTTCCCCCACCTCGACGTGCAGCGCAACATCGCGTTCGGGCTGGAGCGCCGCAGGCTCTCCAAGGGCGAGGTCCGCCAGCGCGTCGGCGAGGTCCTCGAGCTGACGCAGCTCACGGGGCTGGAGAAGCGCCGGCCCAGCCAGCTCTCGGGCGGCCAGCAGCAGCGCGTCGCCCTCGCGCGCGCCCTGGTGAACCGCCCGCGTGCCCTGCTGCTCGACGAGCCGCTCGGCGCGCTGGACCTGCGCCTGCGCAAGCAGCTGCAGATCGAGCTCAAGCGCATCCAGACCGACGTCGGCCTGACCTTCGTGCACGTCACGCACGACCAGGAGGAGGCGATGACCATGGCCGACGAGATCGCGGTCATGAACGAGGGGCGCATCGAGCAGCGCGGCTCGGCCACCGAGCTCTACGAGACGCCGTCGACCGCGTTCGTCGCGAACTTCCTCGGCGTCAGCAACCTGGTGGACGCGACGCTGAAGGGCACGGACGGCGGCTTTGCGACGTACGAGACGCACGACGGCGCCACCGTCCGCGCGCCGGCCGACCGCGCGCGCGAGGGCGCGGTCCGCGTCGGGGTGCGGCCCGAGAAGCTGGAGATCTTCACCGAGCCGCCGCAGGACCGGAACGTCCTGCGCGGGCGGGTCGAGGTGGCGTCGTACCTCGGCGTCTCGCTGCAGTACGTCGTCCGCGCGCCGGGCGGCGAGGAGCTGACCGTCATCGAGCAAAACCGAGGCGCCCAGGGCGGGACGGTCGGCCCCGGCCGCGACGTCCTGCTGGCCTGGCGCCCCGAGCACACCTTCGTCGTCGACAAGGAGTCCGAGCATGCCGCATGAGTCCTTCGAGTCCGCCCTCGAGCGCCTGCTCGCCGAGCAGCGGCACAACCGCAGGCGGTTCGTCGGGCGGGCGGGCTCCGCTGCGTTCGCCTCCACCGCGTTCGCCGCGTTCCTGTCGGCCTGCGGCGGCGCCGAGGGCCAGGGTGAGAAGAGCGGCACCCGCACGAGCGCGTCCGCCAGCCACCCGAAGACGGCGTTCGACGAGGTCGTCTTCTCCAACTGGCCCCTCTACATCGACAAGAAGGTGCTCAAGGACTTCAAGGGCGAGACGGGCGCCAAGGTCAAGTACATCGAGGACATCAACGACAACCAGGAGTTCTTCGGGAAGGTCCGCCAGCCGCTCGAGCGCGGCGACGGCATCGGCCGCGACCTGGTTGCGCTGACCGACTGGATGGCAGGCCGGTGGATCCGCCTGAACTACGTCGAGCCGCTCGACAAGAAGAACATCCCGAACGAGGCCAACCTGCGCGACAACCTGCGCAACGTCTCCTTCGACCGCGGCCGGCGCTTCTCGCTGCCGTGGCAGTCGGGCATGACCGCGATCGGCTACGACTCCAAGCAGACCGGCGGCGACGTCACCTCGCTCGAGCAGTTCTTCGACCCGAAGTACAAGGGCAAGGTCACGATGCTGGCCGACGCGCGCGAGGCCGCGAGCTTCGTCCTCCTCCTGCAGGGCAAGCGGCCCGACGAGGCGACGATCGACGACGTGCTGAAGGCGATCGAGTTCGTCGACGAGCAGAACCGCAAGGGCCACATCCGCAAGTTCACCGGCAACGACTACACCGGCGACCTGACGCGGGGGAACATCGCGATGGCGCAGGCCTACTCGGGCGACGTCATCCAGCTCACGGCCGACAAGCCGACGCTGAAGTTCGCGATCCCCGAGCAGGGCGCGGTCCTGTGGTCGGACAACATGATGATCCCGCAGAAGCCGCGCACCGCGTATGGCGCGGAGGTCTTCATGAACTACGTCTACGACCCCGAGGTGGCCGCCAAGATCGCCGCGTACGTCAACTACGTCACGCCGGTGAAGGGGACGCAGGAGATCCTCGCCAAGAGCGACCCGAAGCTGGCCGACGACCCGCTGATCTTCCCGTCGGCCGAGGACGTCTCGCGCCTCAGCGGCTACCCGAACCTGTCGGTGGAGGAGGAGCAGCAGATGAACGAGGCGTTCGAGCAGGTCGCCGGCGCCTGATGGGGCTGCGGCGCCGCCGCATCGTCACGCCGTACCTGCTGTTGCTGCCGGGCCTGGCGTGGCTCGTCGTCTTCTTCCTGCTCCCGGCGCTCAACCAGCTCTACGTCTCGCTGCAGACCGGCAACTTCGAGATCGGCTACCGCTTCGACTGGAACTGGTCGACGTACTCGGACGCGATCTCGAAGTACGACGAGCAGTTCGTGCGGTCGCTGCGCTACGCGGGCGCGGCGACGCTGCTCACGTTCGTCATCTCGTTCCCGCTCGCGTACTTCATCGCTTTCAAGGCGGGGCGGTTCAAGAACCTGATGCTGCTGCTGATCATCCTGCCGTTCTTCACGTCGTACCTGATGCGGACGGTGGCGTGGCAGACGATCCTCGCGGACCACTCCTTCGTGGCCGAGCGGCTGCGCGACGTCGGGCTGCTGGGCGAGGACGGCAGGCTGCTGGCGACGACCAAGGCCGTGATCGCCGGCATCACCTACAACTTCCTGCCGTTCATGGCGCTGCCGCTGTACGTGGCGCTGGAGAAGATCGACCGTCGGCTGATCGAGGCGGCGACGGACCTGTACGCGTCGCGCTGGCAGGCGTTCTGGCGGGTCACGATGCCGCTCGCGCTGCCCGGCATCTTCGCGGGGACGCTGCTGACGTTCATCCCCGCGGTCGGCGACTTCATCAACGCGCAGATCCTGGGGACGTCGCGCCAGTACATGATCGGCAACGTCATCCAGTCGAAGTTCCTCGTGGTGACGGACTATCCGGCGGCGGCGGCGCTGTCGTTCCTGCTCATGGCCGCGCTGCTGCTGGCGGTGTTCGCGTACGCGCGGGCGCTCGGCGCGCGGAACCTCGAGGAGGCGGTCGTGTGACGCGCCGCCCGCTGCGCGACTACCTGCTCGGCTTCTGGTCGGTCGCGGCGCTCGTCTACCTGTTCATCCCGATCGCGGTGGTGATCGCGTTCTCATTCAACGACCCGGCGGGGCGGTTCAACCTCGAATGGTCCGGCTTCACGCTCGAGCACTGGAAGCACCCGTTCGCCGTCGAGGGGCTGGGGACGGCGTTCAAGAACTCGCTGCTCATCGCGGCGATCTCCACGACGCTCGCGGTGACGCTGGGGACGTTCATGGCGCTGGCGCTGGTGCGCTACCGGTTCGTGGGGCGCGGGCCGACCGACTTCTTCGTGTTCCTGCCGCTCGCGACGCCCGAGGTCGTCCTCGGCGCCGCGCTGCTCGGGCTGTTCATCACGATGGGGCTCGCGACGGGCTTCGCGACGATCGTCATCGCGCACACGATGTTCAACGTCTCGTACGTGGTGGTGACGATCAAGGCGCGACTGCAGGGGATGGACACGCATCTGGAGGACGCGGCGGCCGACCTCGGCGCGAACGAGTGGACGGCGTTCCGCAAGGTGACGTTCCCGCTCATCGCGCCGGGGATCGCCGCGGCGGGGCTGCTCGCGTTCGCGCTGTCGGTCGACGACTTCGTCATCACGAACTTCACCGCCGGCCAGACCTCCACGTTCCCGCTCTTCATCTACGGCGCGGCGCGCCAGGGCGTGCCGCCGCAGGTCAACGTGCTGGCGACGATGCTGCTCGTCGGGGTGCTCGGGCTGATGGCCTTGAACGTGCTCGCGCAGCGGCGCCGGGCGCGGGCGGAGGGCGCCGCGGTCGTGCCGGCCCGCGCGATGGTCCAGCCCGGCCTCGCGCAGTAGTGCGCGTCCTGCACGTCGAGCATCCGGACGGCCGCGGGCCGGGCGTGTTCGGCTCCGGCGCCGAGATCGTGAAGTGGGTCCCCGCGTCCGGCGAGTCGCCCTCCGACGCGTTCGACGCGGTCGTCCTGTACGGCGCGTCGACGAACATCGTCGACGCCCCGCCGTGGCTGGTCGCCGAGACCGAATGGCTGCGCGCCGTGCTCGACGCCGGCGTGCCCGTGCTCGGCGTGTGCTTCGGGGCGCAGCTGCTCGCGCACGCGCTCGGCGCCGCCGTGACGCGCGCCTCGGAGCCCGAGATCGGCTGGTACGCGGTGACGCTCGGCGCGGCCGGCCGCGCCGACCCGGTCCTGGGCGCGCTGCCGGAGCGGTTCCTCGCGTTCCAGTGGCACTCGTGGCGCTGCGACGTGCCGGAGGGCGGAACCGCGCTCGCCGACAGCCGGGTCTGCCTCCAGGCCTTCCGCGCCGGCAACGCCTGGGGCGTCCAGTTCCACCCCGAGGTCGACGACGCGACGCTGGCCGGCTGGATCGACACCTACCGCAACGACCCGGACGCCGTGGCGATGGGCTTCGACCCCGCCGCGGCGCACGCAGCGCGGGAGGCGAACCTCCCTCGCTGGAACGAGCTCGGCCGGCGGCTCTTCGAGGCGTTTATGCGGGCCGCGGCGTGAGCAACGGGGCGGTCGCGCATGGCGACCGCCCCGTGCCGCCCGCGTCAGGCGCGGTCGATCGCCTTCGGGGCCGGCTCCTCGTCGTCGCCGGCGAGCGACGACTTGAACCCGCGCAGGCCCTGGCCCAGCGAGCGGCCCGCGTCGGGCAGGCGCTTCGGGCCGAGGACGACGAGCGCGATCACGAGGACGATCACGAGCTCCATGGGGCCGATGCCCGGCATCACGACCCCTTGATGAAGCCGGTCGCGCCGACCTCCTTGAGGATGGTCTTCATCGACGCCGACTGGTCGAACGAGCCGGACGGCGTGATGCTGTCCTCGCCGCCGCCGAACGCGTTGTTGTTCTTCAGGACGGCGATCGCCGCCGCGTGGCGGGCCTCGACGGTGACGATCGACGCCGCCGCCGCGAGCAGCTTGCCGCTCTTGAGCTTGCCGGCCTGCCCGAGGTAGGCGCGGACGCCCGTGTTCTCGAGCACGAGGGCCGTCGGGACGAACTTGTCGCCCTTGTTGGTGCCCTGGAAGTCGAACTCCGGCGACGCCGGGGCCTTCGCGCCCAGCGACTTGAGCGTCGACTTCAGCGCGGTGACGTGCGTCGCCTCGTGCCTGGCGATGAGCTTCGCGGCGTCGAGTGCCGGGCCGGAGAGCCCGCCGGCCGACACGGCCTCGTCGTAGAACGCGCTCTCGAGGTACTCCAGCGTCAGCGCGTACTTGAGGATGGCGATGTCCTGCTTCTTCGACGGCTTCGCCTCGGCCAGCCCCGGCAGCATGCCGGTGAAGAACGCAGCGCTGCCGAGAGCGCCGCCGGTGACGGCGGCCTTGCGGAAGAACTGCGCACGGGTGTCGGTCGCGACGGCAGCTTCGGCCTCGCGCACCGCGCCGTCGACGTCGACGACATTCAGGTCCAGGTTCGACAACGGTCTACCTCCGGGAGAATCGATGGGTCGCGGAGGGCTGCGCGTGGCCTCGGCGAGCGGATCAGCCGGGCGCGCCAGCGTGGCGCGCAGCCGTCACACTGGGTCGATGCCCGCCCGCGACACCGGCTTTCCGGCTCGCGACGCCACCGACGACTTCATGCGAGCGCGGCGGCGCCAGACGCTGCGCCGGCTCGCCCAGCGCGTGGCGCGGACGCCGGGCGACGTCGACGTCATCCTCCCGTTCGACGAGGTCGTCGCCGAACTCGGGCGCGTCGGCGAGCGCGAGCTGGGGCTCCAGCCGGTCGCGCTCGACTCGATCGTGGGCACGGTCGACAAGCCCCACGGGTTCGACCGCTCCTTCCGCCCCACGTCCTCACGCGTGCGCAGCCGCTGGGAGCGGATCGCGGAGGCGATGCGCCGCGGCGAGCCGATCCCGCCGGTGTCGCTGTACCGCGTCGGCGAGGTGCACTTCGTCCGCGACGGCCACCACCGCGTCTCCGTCGCCCGCGCCCTCGGCCTGCGCGAGATCGACGGCTACGTGACCGAGATCCGCACCCGCGTCGGCGCGGCGCGCACGCTCACCCTCGCCGACCTCCCGGTCAAGGGCCACGAGCGTCTCTTCCGCGAGCGCGTCCCCCTCCCGCGCGAGGCCGCCGAGCGCGTCGTCCTCAGCGACCCGTGGAAGTACGGCGACCTGGCGGAGGGCGTCGAGGCCTGGGGCTTCCGTGCGTCGCAGGAGCGCGGCCACCTGCTCGACCGCGCGACGGCCGCGCACGCCTGGTTCGAGGAGGAGTTCCTGCCCGTCGTCGCGATGCTCCGCGAGGCGGGACTGGTGGGAGACGACGAGACCGAGGCCGACGCCTACGAGCGCCTCGGCGGCGAGCGCTACCAGCTGATGCGCACGATGGAGTGGAGCGAGGACATCGTCAGGCGCCTGGCCGAGACGCGCGCTCGTCGCCGGCTGCGGCCCTAGCGCCGGCGGCGAGCACGGCGAGGCCCTCGCCGAGGAGGTCCGCCGGGACGTCGTCGTCGAACAGGACCTCGATGAGCATGCCGTTGGACAGCGCGCTGACGAGGGTCGCCGCGCGATCGGCAGGGATGCCCGCGACCTGCGGCTCGACGAGCTTCGCCAGCGCGGCCCGGGTGTCGCGCAGCCAGGCGGTGAAGAGGTCGCGGACCGCGTCGTCGCGGGCGGCCTGGGCGAGGAACTCGAAGAAGAGCGGGGCCCAGCGCGGGTCGGCGGCGCGGTCGAGGAAGGAGCGCGCCGCGTCGCCCGGCGGCGAGTCGTCGGCGTCGGCCAGCCGCGCCTGCACGCGCTCGCCGAGCAGCGTCGCGAAGAGCTCGTGCTTGGACGCGAAGTGGTGGTAGACGCTGCCCTTCGACAGGCCGGCGCGCTCGGCGATCGCGTCGAGCGTCGCGCCGTGGTAGCCGTGCTCGGCGAAGACGGCGGCCGCGGCGTCGAGCAGCTTCCCCCGCGTGGTCGCGCGGCGCTCGGCCTGGGTGGCCACCGCTACGCGGTCTCCTGCATGAACCGCGCGATCGCGTCGGCGAACGCGCGCGGCTGGTCCTGCCCGAGGAACGTCATCGCGCCGGGGATCCGCTCGATCCGCACGTCGTCGAGCAGCGCCGCGAGGTCGTCGGGGTGCGAGGACGGGAACGCCGTGTCGTCCGCGCCCCACGCGATGAGCGCCGGCCGGTCGAAGCCGCGCAGGCGCTCGTGCTCGAAGCCGCCGTTCTCGCGGCGGAAGATGGTGTTCAGGAGCTTGATCGCGTCGCGGCGGACCCCGGCGTCGGACCGCAGGCCGCGTGTGAACGAGTCGGCGATGTGCTCGGAGACGTCGTGCGCGAACGGCCGGTAGGCGAACCGGCGGACGGAGGGGATCGCGAACAGGCGGACGATCGCGTTCGCCAGCGCCGGGAGCGTCGTCACCGAGAACTTCCGGCGCGCCCACCGCGGCGGGAACGTGGAGAGGATGTCGCCCGAGCCGAACACGACGCGATCCAGCCGCTCGGGATGCTCGATCGCCAGCATCTCGCAGATCACCGTCCCGAGGCCGATGCCGACGGCCGTCACCCGCTCGATCCCCAGCTCGTCGAGCAGCTCCGGCACCAGCGCGGCCAGCATCGCCGTGCTCGGCCGCGCGCCCGGGTCGAGCGGCACGCGGTGCCCGCCCGTCGGCCAGTCCGGCGCGATGCAGCGGTAGCGGCCGGCGAGGCGCGGGACGACGTCCTCCCACGTGTCGCCGTTCATCAGCACCCCGTGGATGAACAGGATCGGCTCGCCGCTCCCCCGCTCGCGCACCCGCACCGGCCCGCACGACAGGCGGACGGTGCGCTCCGTCCAGCCGCGCGCCGCGACGTCGGCGGCGAACCCGCGCGTCTGCTCGGCGACGTGCCGCTGCACGAGCGGCGCCAGCACCCGCGGCATGCTGAGCGACAGGCGGCACTCGACCTCGCACTCGGCGGCGCCGCGCGGATGGACGAGCATCTCCCAGCAGACGTGGAGCGCGAACGGCAGCAGCCCCAGGAGCCACGCACGGCTGCGCCGCGACCGGACCCGGACGTAGTCGGGCCGCGCCTCCTCCTCGTCGTGGTGGTTGACGATGACCAGCCCGCCGAAGTTCTCCGCATCGAAGAAGCGGCGCGGTCCGGAGGCGCGCCGCGACGTCCCGGCGCCGAGGTGCGCCGGCGCGGCCGCCGCGTAGGCGTCGTCGCCGAGCGAGAACAGCCACTCGCCGATGTCGATGTCCTCCGCGGGGAGCGGAACGGGTGCGCGTGCGGTCGCCGTGAGCATGGCGTGCACAAAAACCTACCCGTCAGTCGGTTTGTGTGATCTCCTGCTCAGAACGCCACAACGGCGACAGATCCTCGGGCCGGATGCCGAACGGCCGACCTCTCGCGGGGAGCAGCGCGCCCGTCTGCAGCGCGTCGGCCGCCTTGTCGATCACGGCCGCGCTCGCGCGCCAGCTGCGGACCTTCCAGAGATGGCCGTAGGCGCCGCGGTCGGCGGCCGCCCTCACGGTCCATGTCCGCCGCCGCAGCAAGACGACGAGCAGGACCGCGAGCACCGCGAGCACGGCGACCAGCGCGGCCGGGCCAACGGCGAAGTAGACGATGAGGAACGGCAGCGCGATCCAGCACGGCGACGACCGGCGACAGCGCGACGAGACCCCACAGGGCGACGGGTGTCGCCGTCACGGACGGCGACGCGGAGAACAGCGCGAGCTCGGCCTCGGTCGGCACGACGGCTCCCGTGATGTCGTAGCCGCTGGTGTGCTCGGACGCCCGCAGCCGTTCAGGCTCGGTCCACCGGCGCCCTACCTTCCAGCGCACCCCTCGCGGATCGACCACCGTGCGCGCCACGCGCGCCGCTCCTAGCCCGGCTGATCGCGCAGGTCCGGCTCGTGCGCGGCCGCACCCGACTCGCCGTCGCCGCCCGCGCCGCCCGACGTGAACGACTGCGGCGTGGACTCCTGCGGCCCGCCCGCCGTCGCCGGCGTCGCGTCGCCGTGCGCGAGGTTGCGCCCGTCCTTCGGGTCGAAGAGGTGCAGCTTGCCCGCGTTCACCCAGATCTTCGTTGACGACCCCGACTGGGCCTTGGTCTGCGGGTCCAGCCGCGCGACCGCCTGGTTCTCGCCGCTCGACGGCAGGTCGCTGAGGCCGGCGTCGGCCGCCAGCTCGTTCAGCTCGTCCGACGACGCCGCACCGCCCTCGTACGTGAAGTACGCGTACGTCTCCGAGCCCATCGACTCGGTGAGCACGATCGGCGCGTCGAAGGTCAGCGCGTTCTCGTGGCCCTCGGGCGCGAACTGGGCGTCCTCGAAGTCCTCCGGCCGGACGCCCGCGATGACCTCGCCGCTCGCCTGCACGCCACGCGGCGCGGCGACCTCGCCGAACGGCAGCTTCACGCGCCCGTTCTCCACGGTCGCCGGGAAGAAGTTCATCGCCGGCGACCCGATGAAGCCCGCGACGAACAGGTTCCTCGGGTGGTCGTAGAGGTTCTGCGGCGTGTCGACCTGCTGCAGCACGCCCGCGCGCATGACCGCGACGCGGTCGCCGAGCGTCATCGCCTCGGTCTGGTCGTGGGTGACGTAGACCATCGTCGTCCCCAGCCGCTGCTGGATCCGCGAGACCTCGGTCCGCATCTGCACGCGCAGCTTGGCGTCGAGGTTCGACAGCGGCTCGTCCATCAGGAACGCCTTCGGGTCGCGCACGATCGCGCGCCCCATCGCCACGCGCTGGCGCTGGCCTCCGCTGAGGTTGGCGGGCTTGCGGTCGAGCAGCCGGTCGAGGTCGAGGATCTTCGCGGCCTCGCCGACCTTCTGCTCGATCTCGTTGTCCGGCGCGCCGGCGATCTTCAGCGGGAACGCGATGTTGTCGCGCACGCTCATGTGCGGATACAGCGCGTAGGACTGGAACACCATCGCGATGTCGCGGTCCTTCGGAGCGCGGTCGTTGACGACCTCGCCGCCGATCGACAGCTCGCCGTCGCTGATGTCCTCGAGCCCGGCGATCATCCGCAGCGCCGTCGACTTCCCGCAGCCCGACGGGCCGACGAAGATCATGAACTCGCCGTCGCCGATGTCGAGGTCCATCTGCTTGACGGCCTCGGTGCCGTCCGGGAACCGCTTGGTGACGCCGCGGAGCTTGATCTCGGCCACGGTGGACTCCTTTGCCTAGCCCTTCACCGCGCCCGCCGTGAGCCCGGCGACGATGCGGCGCTGGAAGAACAGCACGAACAGGATGATGGGAATGGTCACGAGGACGGCCGCCGCGGCGATGTTGCCGGTCGGCGCGGTGAACTGCGACTCGCCCGTGAAGAACGCCAGCGCCGCGGGCACGGTCTGCGCGCCCTCCTTCGACGACGTCAGCGTGATGGCGAACAGGAAGTCGTTCCAGCAGAAGATGAAGACGAGGATCGCCGCCGTGAACATGCCGGGCGCGGCGAGCGGGATGATGACCTTGCGGAACGCCTGCATCGGCGTCGCGCCGTCGACCGCCGCGGCCTGCTCGAGCTCCCACGGGATCTCCCGGAAGAACGCGACGAGCGTGTAGATCGCCAGCGGCAGCGCGAAGGTCAGGTACGGGATGATCAGGCCGATGTAGGTGTCGTAGATGTGCAGCGCGCGCCACATGTCGAACAGCGGCCCGACGACGGAGATCGGCGGGAACATCGCGATGGCGAGCGAGCCGCCGAGCACAAGCGACTTCCCCGGGAAGCTCAGCCGCGCGATCGCGTAGGCGGTGAACGACGCGAGCACGATGGCGATCGTCGTAGCGATGAGCGCGATCAGGATCGAGTTGATGAGCGGCTGCAGGAACGGGCTCTTGTCCAGGCCGCCGGTGAACAGCGCGTCGTAGTTGTCGAGCGTGAACTCCTTCGGCCACAGCCGCCCGTCGCCCACCGTCGCCGGCGTCTTGAACGACAGCATCACCAGCCAGAACACGGGGAACAGCGCCGCGATGACGATCGCGAAGATGCCGACCGACCAGATCGTGTACTCCCGCGTGCCGCGCTTCATCTAGCTGTCCTCCTGGCCGGGGACGCTGGCGCCGAAGCCCTTGACGAACAGGAACGCGATCGCCAGGACCATGATGAAGATCAGGACCGACACCGCCGACCCGAGGCCGAGGTTCAGCCTCGAGATCAGCTGGTCGTAGCCGAGGATCGACACCGACTGGGTGTCCTGCGCCCCGCGCGTCATCACGAAGATCGAGTCGAAGACGCGGAACGCGTCGAGCGTGCGGAAGAGCAGCGCGACCGCGATCGCCGGCTTCATCAGCGGCAGCGTGATGCGCGTGAAGCGCTGCCACGCGCTCGCGCCGTCCACGCGCGCCGCCTCGTACAGCCCCTCGTCGATCGTCGTCAGCCCCGCCAGCAGCAGCAGCGCCATGAACGGCGTCGTCTTCCAGACCTCGGCGAGGATGATCACCGTCAGCGCGCTGCCGCGCCCGCCGAACCACGCCTTGTCGTCCGGCGACAGGAACGTGTCGTTCACGAAGCCCGTGCCCGGGTCGAACGCGTAGAACCACGCGAACGCGGCCACGACCGTGACGATGCCGTACGGGATCAGGACCGACGTGCGCACCGCGCCGCGGCCGAAGATCGCGCGGTGCATGACCAGCGCGATGATCATGCCGAGGATCAGCTCGATGATCACCGACACGACGGTGATGAAGACGGTGTTGCCGACGACCTTCCACCACAGGCCGGAGCCGAGCACGGTCGCGTAGTTGTCGAGCCCGGCGAAGCCGGTCTCGTCGGGGAAGCGCAGGTCCTTCTTCTGCAGCGAGAGCCAGAGCGCGTAGCCGATCGGATACGCGGTGACGAGGACCATCATCAGGACCGCGGGCGCGCACAGCATCCACGCGAGCTTGCGCTCGGCTCGGGCGCGCTCGGTCAGCCCGACCTTCTGCGGCTTCTCGGCGGCGGCGCCGACCTGCGGCGGTGCGGCGGTGCTCACAGCAGCCCCTCCCGCTTGACCGCCTGCTCGACGTAGTCGTGGAGCTTGTCGTACGCCTCGTCGGGCGCGCCGAGCTTCGTCAGCGGATGGACGCCGCGCTGGATGCCGAGCGACAGGTCGGTGTACGCCGGCGACTCCGACGGCCGCGGCCCGGCCTTGTCGATCGACTCGCGCAGCACGTCGGCGAAGCCCGGGTAGATCTTCTGGACCTCCGGGTCGTCGTAGAGGTCCTCGCGGACCGGCGGCAGGCCGCCCATCTTCGCGATCGTGACCTGGTTCTCGGCCTTGATCATGCAGCGGATCGCCTCGAAGGCCAGGTCCTTCTTCTTCGAGAACTTCGAGACGCCGATGTTGATGCCGCCGAGCGGGGGCTTGGGCTCCTTGTCCGCGTCGACGCGCGGGTACACCGCCGCGCCCATCTCCTTGAAGATCTTCGGCGCGTTCTCCTTCGCCGACGTGTAGACGAAGGGGTAGTTGACCATGAAGATCGAGTCGCCGGTCTCGAAGCCGAGCCGGGCGGTGTCCTCGTTCGACGTGTCGATGCCGGTGGGCGCCGCCTTCGACGTGCCGAGCCGCCTCATGACCTCGAGCGCGCGCTTGGTCGGCTCCTCGGGCAGCGCGACCTCGGTCGGCCCGTTCACGATCTTGCCGCCGGCCGAGAGGATCATCGCGTTGGCCAGGACGACGAGACCCTCGTAGCGGTTGGCCTGGATGTTGATCTTCAGGTTCTGCTTCTCGGCGACGTCGATCATCTGGTCCCACGTCGCGGGAGGCTTGCCGCCCGGGACCTTGTCCTTGCGGTACCAGAGCAGCTGGGTGTTCGACCAGATCGGGACGACCATGAGGCGGTCCTCGAACTTCGCCGTGTTCAGGACGCTCTGGAAGACCTTCGAGGACGCGGGGCCGACGACGTCCTCGGGGACGGGCTCGAGCCAGCCCGCGTTGGCGAACTCGCCGGTCCAGATGACGTCCATGCCGATGAGGTCGACGGACTCGTCCTCGGCGCCGAGGCGGCGGACGAGCTGCTCGCGCTGCGCGTCGGCCTGGTTCGGCAGGAACTTGAACTCGATGTCGTACTTGCCGCCCGACTGCTTCGAGCACTCCTGGGCGACCTTCTGCGGGCCGCCGCCGGGCTCGTTGAAGATGTAGAAGTTGAGCGTCTTCGAGCCGCCGCCGCTGCTGCCCCCGCAGGCGCTCAAGGCCACCGCAAGGGCGACGAGCACTGCGGCGAGTGAGACCCGGGACAGCACCGCGTTTGGTTCCGTACCCCTAAGCGCTGGCGACGAACCCCTCGCCACGCGCGAGCCGCGTTGGCGCGTCGCCGGTACGGCCATGGGTGTGCCGCACGAGGGTGCCCGCGCGCGGCGCCGGCCTCTCGCCGGGCGCGAGGTTGAGCGCGACGAGGTGGTCGCCGCGGCGGTAGGCGAGCACGCTCTCGGCGGCGGCGAGCAGCTCGAGTCCGGGCCCCAGCGTGCGGCGCAGCGCGATGAGGTCGCGGTACAGGTGCAGGATCGATCCGGGGTCGCGCTCCTGCGCGTCGACCGCGCCGCCCTCGACAGGCGCGTCCGGCAGCCAGGGCGTCCCCGTCGTGAACCCGCCGTGCGGCTCGTCGTCGGACCAGCGCATCGGGTGGCGGAAGGCGTCGCGGTTCCAGCGGTCGACCGGCGGGTCGGCGCCCGGGCCGTTGGCCGTGCCGATCTCGTCGCCCTGGTAGACGAAGACCGTCCCCGGCAGCGTCAGCGCGAGCATCGCGGCCGCGCGCTCGTTGCCGCGGCCGACGCGGTCGGGCAGCCGCGCGAAGTCGTGGTTGGAGAGGACCCACGCGACGCGCCCGTCGGGGCCCGTCGGGTCGAGCGCGGCCTCGATCGCCGCGCGCACCTGCGCGACGTCCCAGCGCGCGTGGAACAGCTCGAAGGCGAACGCGAGGTCGAGGTGCTCGAGGTACGGGCGCAGCCCGGTCGACGGCAGGTAGACCTCCCCGACGAGGAACCGGTCCCCCGCCCCGGCGCGCAGCGCCGCCAGCGCCTCGCCGACGTCGGGCGCGTTGCGCGAGTGGACGTGCTCGAGCGTGGCGTGCTCGGCGTCGAGGGGCAGCGGGAAGGTGCCGGTGGCGGGCGGGTCGTCGCGCAGCTGCGGGTCCTTCATCAGGCGGTCGATCGCGTCGAGGCGGAAGCCGTCGACGCCGCGGTCGGTCCAGAAGCGCAGCGTCGCCGCCATCGCGTCGCGCACCTCCGGGTTGCGCCAGTTCAGGTCGGGCTGCTCGGGATAGAAGGAGTGCAGGTACCAGCGGCCGGTCTCGGGGTCCTTCGACCACGCCCGGCCGCCGAACGACGCGATCCAGTTGTTCTGGGGTCCGTCGCGGTCCGACCACACGTACCAGTCCGGATGCCGGCGGAACCAGGGGTGCTCGATCGACGTGTGGCAGGGCACGACGTCCATCAACAGCCTGATCCCACGGTCGTGAGCATCCGCGAGGAGACGATCGAACTCCTCGAGCGTGCCGAACCGCGGGTCGACGTCCTCGTAGTCGCTGACGTCGTAGCCGCCGTCGGCCATCGGGCTCGGGTAGATCGGCGACAGCCACAGCGCGTCGGCGCCGAGGCTGGCGATGTGGTCCAGGCGCCGCCGGATGCCCGCGAGGTCGCCCTCGCCGTCCCCGTCGGAGTCCTGGTAGGACCGCGGGTAGACCTGATAGACGACCGCGTCGTCCCACCATGGCGCGTTTGCGTCCGGCACGGCGGGCAACGTATCGACCGACGTGCCCACCCCGCTCATCGCCATCACGACGTCCGAGCTGCGCAAGCCTGGCAGCAGCGAGGTCGCCACGCCCGCGCACTCCCATGAGCCGGGCGGCCGGCGCGACCTGGCCCTCGCGCTCGCCTACCCGGGGGCGGTGGCGCGGGGCGGCGGGGCGCCGCTGATCGTCCCGCCGTTCGCGGCCGAGCGGGACGTCGAGGCCATCCTCGACCGCGTCGACGGCGTCGTGGTCAGCGGCGGCCCCGACATCCACCCGTGCCTGTACGGCGAGGAGGAGCACCCGCAGCTCGGGCCGACCGACGTCGGGCTCGACCGGTTCGAGATCGGCCTCGTCCGGCGCGCGCTCGAGCGCGACCTGCCCCTGCTGGGGATCTGCCGCGGCGCCGAGGTCCTGAACGTCGCCCGCGGCGGCACGCTGATCCAGCACGTCGGCGGCCACCGCCAGACCGAGGAGGCGCGGGTGACGACGCACGACGTGCAGGTCGAGGCGGGCTCGCGGCTGGCGGAGATCCTCGGCGAGACCCGCGCGTCCGTGAACAGCTTCCACCACCAGGCCGTCGACAAGCTCGGCGGCGGCGTGCGGGCCGTCGCGTGGGCGGACGACGGGGTCGTCGAGGGCATCGAGCTCGCCGGCCCCGACTTCGCGATCGGCGTGCAGTGGCACGCCGAGGGGCTCATCGACGAGCCGCAGCAGTGCGCGCTGTTCAGCCGCTTCGCCGAGGCCGCCGAGCGCTACCGCGCACGCGCCATACGGCCCCGCGCGGCCTGAGCGCCCAACCTCGCGCGGTCGGTTCCGTTCAAACCTGCGTGGCGCGAGTGAGCGCTGCTGAGGTGGGAAAGGAACAAGGACGTGGACCTTTTGACGTACGACCCGCAGGACGTGTTCGACGAGGCCTTCGAGGCGCGCGGCGAGCCGCGCACGGCGTACGGCCCCGTCCTCGAGCGGCTGGCCGGCCGCGACCTCGACCGCTCGGTCCGCCAGGTCCGCCGGCGCCTCGGCGACGAGGGCTGCTGCTTCGGCCGCGGCGAGGAGGCCGAGCCGTTCCGCGTCGACGTCGTCCCCCGCGTCATCACCGCCGCCGAGTGGGAGCCGCTGGCCGTCGGCCTCGAGCAGCGCGTGCGCGCGCTCGACGCGTTCCTGGCCGACGCCTACGGCAAGCGGCGGATCCTCGACGAGGGCGTCCTGCCCGAGCGGGTGCTCGCGGGCGCCGAGCACTACGAGCCCGAGCTGGCCGGGATGCCCTCGCAGCGCGTCCGCGTCGCGCTGGCGGGGCTCGACGTCATCCGCTGCGGCGACGGCTCGTTCCGCGTCCTCGAGGACAACCTGCGCACGCCGTCCGGCCTGGCCTACGCGATCGCGGCCCGCGAGGCCGTCACGCCGCTGCTCGGCGACGCGCCCGTCCCGATCGAGGCGCCGGCGGTCGAGCTGCTCGGCGCCGCCCTGCGCGCCGCCGCGCCGTGCGGGCACGACGACCCGCGGATCGTGCTCCTCACCGACGGGCCGAGCAACACCGCGTACTGGGAGCACGGGCGCCTCGCCGAGCTGCTGGGGATCGAGCTGGCGACGCTCGACGACGTGCGCCTTGACAGCGTCGACGTCGTCTACCGGCGCACGGACGAGGACACACTGCGGGGCGACGACGGCGAGTACACCTGCGTCGGCCGCGCGCTGCTCGGCCCGCTCGCGGCCGGCACGCTGGCCTGCGTGAACGCGCTCGGCAACGGCGTGGCCGACGACAAGCTCGTGCACAGCTACGTCGAGGACATGATCCGCTTCTATCTCGGGGAAGAACCGCTCGTGCGGTCCGTCCCGACGTACGACCTGACGCGTGCCGGCTGCCTCGAGGAGGTCCTCGACCGGCTGGAGGAGATGGTGGTCAAGCCGCGCGCGGCGTACGGCGGCGAGGGCGTCTTCATCGGGCCGCAGTCCGACGCCGCCGAGCGCGAGACGATCGCCGCCGCCATCCGCGAGGACCCCGAGGGTTGGATCGCCCAGGAGACCGTCTACTTCTCGCGCCATCCGACCGTGATCGACGGCGAGCTGGAGCCTCGGCACGTCGACCTGCGGGCGTTCGTGACGTTCGACGGCGAGCGCGCGCACGCGGTGCCCGGCGGGCTGAGCCGCGTCGCGTTCGACGAAGGCGAGCTGGTCGTCAACTCCTCGCAGGGCGGCGGCGCGAAGGACACCTGGGTGCTGCCGTCGTGAGTCGCTTCGAGCGCAGCCCCGACTGGGCGCAGTGGCCCGACGAGTGCCGCCCGTGGAGCGTCGGCATCGAGGAGGAGGTCATGCTCCTCGACCCGGACACCTGGGCGCTCGCGCAGTGCGTCGAGGAGGTGCTCGCGGCGCTGCCCGCGGACGCGCGCGAGGCCGTCTGCTCGGAGACGCACAGCGGCGCGATCGAGCTGAACACGCGGCCGCACCGCACCGTGGCCGAGGCGGCCGCCGACCTCGGCGGGCTGCGCGCGCGGATCTCCGAGGTCCTGGACCGGCTCGGCCTGTGCGCCGGCTGCTCGGGGACGCACCCGTTCGCCGACTGGCACGAGATGCGCGTCGCCGCCGCCGACCGCCACCAGGAGGTCGCCGGGTCGATGCGCGCGCTGGCGCGGCGCGAGCCGACGTTCGCGCTGCACGTCCACGTCGCGGTCCCGACGGCGGGCGCCGCCATGGCCGCGGCGAACCAGATGCGAGCGCACCTGCCGATCCTGCTCTCGCTGTCGGCGAACTCGCCGTACTGGCAGGGGCGCGACACCGGCCTGGCCAGCGCGCGCACGCCGCTGTGGCAGGCGTTCCCGCGCGTCGGGATCCCGCGCGCGTTCGCGTCCTACAACGACTGGGTCGAGACCGTCGACCTGCTCGTGCGCTGCGAGGCCTTCCCCGACCACAGCTTCCTGTGGTGGGACGTGCGGCTGCAGCCGCGCTACGGCACGGTCGAGGTCCGGATCATGGACGCGCAGTGCTCGGTGGAGCGGGCGGCCGCGCTGACCGCGCTCGTGCAGTGCCTCGTGCGGCTCGAGGCGACGGAGGGCTTCGCGCCCGCCCACCTGCTTCACGCGCAGGAGGTCCTCGAGGAGAACCGCTTCCTGGCCGCGCGCGACGGGGTCGACGCGGCGCTGATCGACCCGGCGCGCGAGACGCGCGTCCCGGTGCGCGACCTGCTCGAGCCGATGCTCGAGGCGTGCGCCCCGCACGCGGCGGAGCTGCGCTGCGAGGCCGAGCTCGGGCTTGTGCGGCTGCTCGCCGACGAGGGCGGCGCGCAGCGCCAGCGGATGCTCGCCGGCGAGGACGACGACCAGGAGCGCCTGGTCTCCGCGCTCAGCGAGGCGTTCGCGCCCGTGCCCGTCCGCGCCTAGCGCCGGCGGCGCGGCAGCCGCACGGCGCGGCGCACGATCGGCTCCGGGCGGTCCGCGTGGTCGAGGTCGGTGGCGATCTCCAGCCGCGCGATCCGCGCGCGCCGCAGCGCCTTCCTCGCGACGCGCACGCGCATGTCCACCAACTGCCCGGGGAGCAGGTCGAAGCTGTGCGCGGTCGACCCGCCGATGCGGCGCCGCTCGCTCGCCCGACTCCGCACGTAGACGGTCAGCCCGGTCGCGCCGGCGCAGCCCGCGGGCGCCGTCGCGGGACAGACGAGCCTGACGACGACGCTGCGGTCGGGCTGGAGGTTGACGCGGCGCGTGCGGGTCACCGGCGCGCTGCACGCGTCGCCGCGCCGCTTCGGAACCGGATCGCTCAGGTCCCACACGACGACGGACTGGCGGGTGCACGGCTCGCGCGCCCACGCGAGGCGCGCGCCGTCGTAGTCGAAGCCGGCCGTGGCGGCGGGCTCCGTCACGTCGCCGAGAACCGCGCCGGCGCGGTCGAGGACGAGGAGGCGTTCGTCGCGGTTCGTGCCCATGCGCACCGCAATCCGCTCAGCCGCCTGGGAGACGCCGGTCGCGGCCGCCGGAAGCGCGAGGCGGTGCACGGCGGGATCGGCCGGCGACGACCAGCCCGCGGCGGCCTCGTCGCGCAGCGTGTACGCGACCGAGCCGTCGGGCGCGAGGTCGAACGCCTCGACTGGCGCGTCGATGCGATAGGCCTCCTCCATCCCGGGCCGGTGGAGGACCTGGAGGCCGCGCGTCTCACCGTTCTCGCCGCCGAGAGGTGCCGCCGCGTAGCCGCCGGCGATCTGCGGCGCGGAGAGGATCGGCGCGGAGTACTCCTTGCCGCCGCCTCCGTCCTGGTAGATCGCCCATCGCGAGCCGCCGCAGGTCCCGGCGATCGCGTCCGCCGCGGCGTCGGCGCCGAGCAACGAGCACGTCCCGCCGCCCATCGGGACGCCGTGCAGCGGGCCGCTCGTCGGGCCGGTGACGACCACCCAGTCCCGCGGGGACTCGGCGCGGTATCGCGCGCAGTCGAGGTCGCCGTTGCAGCTGAAGCGGAACGTGGTGAGAGCGATGCGTCCCTCCGCGACGTCGAGGCTGAACGAGCGCGGGTCGGCCGGGTCCTCCCTGAGCGCGAAGAGCTCGCGACGTCCGGCCGGGCCGTCGGCGAGCAGCGTGAGGCGACGGAGCCGGCGCTCGAGGAAGACGACGTCGTCGCCGGCGAGGAACGGTCCCGCCAGCCGCGTCACCTGGTTCGCGACGAAGTAGGGCGGCGACGCTTCGTCGCCCGGGGCGACCGGGACGACGGCGCTGTCGGCGCCGGCGGTGGCGGGCGCGAGCGACGCCGTCGCGAGGGCAAGGACGAAGAGGCGACGCATGTGTGGACACTACGCGCTCGGGCGAGCGGAGTTGCGGGGTTCAGCCGAGGCGGGGCCGAAGAGGTAGAGGCGGGCGGCGCGAGCGATGTCGCGCGGTTTCAGGTGAGGAGGCGGTCCCAGAGGGCCAGGAGCGCGCCACGTGCCGCGGCACGCCGCTCGGCGGTGTCGGCGCCGGGCGCGAAGGTGTCGAGCAGGTACGCCCGGTGCGTGGCCATGAGGAGCCGCGACGACTCCTCCGGGTCGTCCGGCGGGTGCGGCGCCTCGGCGAGGAGGCGCGTCAGCAGCTCGCGCGGCCCGGCGAGCGCCACCTCCAGCCGCTCGGCGACCACCGGGTCGTGGCGCGCCGCGTCGTCGATGGCCCGCAGCAGCCGGCCGTGCCGCGCGTAGACCTCGACGAGGCCGTCGACCATCGCGCCGACGACGTCGTCGGGCTCCTGGCGGTCGATGTCGTCGACGAGCGGTGCGTCGGCGTCGGGGAGGAGCTCGGGCGCGAGGTCGGGGAGGTCGTCGAAGTGGCGGTAGAAGACCGTCCGCGCCAGCCCCGCCTCCTGCATGAGCGCCCCGACCGTGAGCTCCGCGAAGGACCGGTCGCGAAGGAGGGCGCGCGCGGCGTCGAGGATCCGCCGGCGTGCGTCGGCGGCGGAGACGCGGCCGCCCCGCGCGGAGCCTCCCGCGCCGCCGCTCCGCGCGGAGCCTTCGGCGCGGCCGCCGCGCGCGGAGCCTCCCGCGCCGCCGCTCCGCGCGGAGCCTTCGGCGCGGCCCGCTCCCGCGTCTCGGCGCGCCGCGTCTGGGGACGAAGTTGACACTGTGTCGCAATGCTGCCACAGTTGCTGTTGCGACACAACGTCACAAAGCTCAGGAGCCCTCCGATGCAAGCCGCCACCCTTCCCACCGCCCGCACCGCCCAGGCCGACGTCGCGGCGGGGGACGCGCTCGAGCGAGGGCGCTCCGTGTACTTCGCCGACGAGACGGTGCGCGCGCTCTCCCTCCCCGGCGGGCGCACGCTCTCCTACGCGCTCTACGGCGCCTCGGAGGGCCCGCTCGTCGTCCTCCTCGACGGGCCCGGCAGCCGCGGCATGGCGCGCGCGGCCGACGCGATCGCGAGCCGTCTCGGCATCCGGCTCGTCGCACCCGATCGCCCCGGGTTCTTCGCCAGCACCCCCGGCGGCGAGCGCACGATCGCGGACTGGCCCGAGGACCACACGGCCCTGCTCGACGCACTCGGCGCGGAGCGGGCCGGGATCATGTCCCAGTCCGGCGGCACGCCCTATGCCCTCGCCGTGGCCGCCGCCCTTCCCGACCGCACGACCGGCCTGGCGCTGCTGGGCGCTGTCGCCCCGCTGCACGAGGACGTGGCGTACTCGGCGGCGGGGCGACAGCTGCGGGTCGGGTCGAAGCTGGCCCGCCGCGCGCCGTGGCTCCTGCGCGCGATCCTGCGCTCGTCCGGCCGCAAGACCGCCAAGGACCCCGAGAAGGCCGGCGCGAAGCTCGCCAGGACGCTGCCGCCCGGCGACGAGAAGGTCCTCGCCGACCCCGCGATGATGCGCATCCACGTGCAGACGAGCGCGGAGATCCTCACGTCGGACGCCGCCGCGATCGTGCGCGAGATCCGGATGCTGTCGACGCCGTGGGGTGTCGACCTGGCGAAGGTCACGGCGCCCCGCGCCTTCTGGACGGGGGACTGCGACGTCACGCACCCCGTGCCCCACGCGCGCTACCTCGCCGGGCGGATGGGCGACCCGCCCGTGCACGCGGTGCCGGAGGCCGCGACCTTCGGCCTCGTCCCGCACTACGCGGACGCGCTGAAGCTCGCGGCCGGCCTCTAGCCGAGCACGACCGTCCGCCCGTCGACGAAGTCGTCGAGGGCGAGGATGCTGTCGACGACGTCCTGCGGGACGGCACGGTCGGTCGTCACGACCATGACCGCGCAGCCGTCGTCGGCGGCGTCCTCCGGCTCGTAGCCCACCGCCGCCGAGGCGATGTTGATGCCGGCGTCGCCGAAGACCGTCCCGACGCGGCCGATCATCCCCGGCACGTCGCGGTAGCGGAACAGCGCGAGGTGGTCCTCGAGCTGGACGTTGAACCGCCGGCCCCACGCCTCGAGCAGGTGCGGGCGCTCGTGGTGGCCGAGCACCGTCCCGACCACGCGCTGCCCGCCCACCGTCACGCGGACGAGGTCGGTGAAGTCGCGCGCCTGCGTGTTGGTCGTCTCGGTGAGCTGGATCCCGCGCTCCTCGGCCAGCACCGGCGCGTTGACCTGGTTGACCTCCTCCTCCGTGCGTCCCTCGAGGACGCCGACGAGGACGGAGATCCCGAGCGCGCGGACCTCGCGCTCGGCGATGCGCCCGCGCGCCTCGACCTGCACGGCGCCGACCTCGCCGGCCAGCGACGTCGCGAGCCGCCCGAGCCGGCGGGCGAGCGGCAGGAACGGGCCGAGCACCTTGATGTCGTCGGGACGCAGGGCGGGCGCGTTGACCGCCGTGGTGACCGTGCCGCCGTTGAGCGCGGCGACGATCTGCTCGGCGGCCTGGTAGCCGGCGCGGTCGGTGGCCTCGGCCGTGGACGCGCCGAGGTGGGGCGTGACGACCACGCGATCCAGGCCGAACAGCGGGCTCTCGGTCGTCGGCTCCTCGCTGAAGACGTCGAGCGCAGCGCCGCCGACCTTCCCGCCGACCAGCGCGTCGTGCAGGGCCGCCTCGTCGACGATCCCGCCGCGGGCGACGTTGACGATCCGCACGCCGTCGCGCATCGCGGCGAACGCGTCGGCGTCCAGCAGGTTGAGCGTCTCGGGGATCTTCGGCAGGTGGATCGTGATGAAGTCGGCGCGCGCGAAGACGTCGCCGATGTCGCCGGCCTTCTCGACGCCGAGCTCCTCGAACCGCGCGGCCGCGACGACGGGGTCGAGCGCGAGCACCTTCATCCCGAACCCCCGCGCGCGCTCGGCCACGAGCTGCCCGATCCGGCCGAAGCCGAGGATGCCGAGCGTCTTGTCCATCAGCTCGACGCCGGAGAACCTCGACCGCGCCCAGTCGCCGCCGACGAGGGCCATGTGCGCCTGCGGGATGTTCCGGGCCAGCGCGAGCAGCATCGCCACGGTGTGCTCGGCGGCGGTCACGACGTTGGACTGCGGCGCGTTGACGACGACGATCCCGCGCTTGGTCGCGGCGGGCACGTCGACGTTGTCGACGCCGACGCCCGCGCGCCCGATCACGCGCAGCTTCGAGCCGGCCTCGATCAGGTCGGGCGTCATCTTCGTCGCGCTGCGGATGAGGATCCCGTCGTACTCGCCGATGCGCGCTCGCAGGTCGAAGCCCTCGGCGTCGAACGCGGTGTCGACCTCGAAGTGCTCGCGCAGCAGCTCGATGCCGCTCGCGCCGATCTTCTCCGCGACCAGGACCTTCGCGCTCACGCCAGCCGCTCCACGACCCAGTCGATGCACGCGGTCAGCGCCCGGACGTCGTCGGGCTCGACGGCGGGGAACATCGCGACGCGCAGCTGGTTGCGCCCGAGCTTGCGGTAGGGCTCGACGTCCACGATCCCGTTCGCGCGCAGCGTGGCGGCGATCGCGGCGGCGTCGACCTCCTCGGCGAAGTCGATCGTGCCGATGACGAGCGAGCGCTTCTCCGCGTCGGCGACGAACGGTGACGCGAACGGCCGCTCCTGCGCCCAGCCGTAGAGGTGGTCGGAGGACGCGCGCGTGCGCGAGACGCAGAACTCGAGCCCCCCGTTGGACAGCATCCAGTCGATCTGGTCGGCCAGCAGCAGGAGGGTCGCGACCGCCGGGGTGTTGTAGGTCTGGTCCTTGCGCGAGTTGTCGAGCGCCGTGGCGATCGAGAGGAAGTCGGGGATCCAGCGATCCGTCGACGCGATCTCCCCCACGCGGTCGATCGCCGCGGGCGACAACAGCGCGAGCCACAGCCCACCGTCGGCGGCGAACGACTTCTGCGGGGCGAAGTAGTAGACGTCGGAGTCGGCGACGTCGACGGGCAGCCCGCCGGCGCCCGAGGTGGCGTCGATCAGCACCAGCGCCTCGCCCGACGGCCGCTCCACCGGGACCATCACGCCGGTCGACGTCTCGTTGTGCGCCCAGCACACGGCGTCGACGCTCTCGTCGCCGCGCGGGCGCGGCGCGTCGCCGGGATCGCTCGAGTCGACGATCGGGTCGGCCAGGAACGGGGCCGCCGCGGTGACCTTCGCGAACTTCGACGAGAACTCGCCGTACGTGAGGTGGAGCGAGCGCTCGCGCACCATGCCGAACGCGAGCGCGTCCCAGAACGCGGTCGTGCCGCCGTTGCCGAGCGCGACCTCGTAGCCGTCGGGCAGCGAGAACAGCTCGCGCAGGCCCTCGCGCACGCGCCCGACGACGGCCTTGACCGGCGCCTGGCGATGCGACGTGCCCATGATCGACGCGCCCTGGTCGGCGAGGTGGCGCAGCTGCTCGGGGCGCACCTTCGACGGGCCGGCGCCGAAGCGGCCGTCCTGCGGCCTGAGGTCCTGCGGGATCTCGAGCGCGGTCGTGGCCTCCATCTAGAACTCCGTCTCGATCCAGTCCATCTTGCCGCGCAGCTCCTTGCCCGTCGTCTCCACCTGCGAGCGCGCCTGCTCTTCGCGCATGCGCCTGAAGTTCTCCTGCCCGGCACGGTTCTCGGCGATCCACTCGCGGGCGAAGTCGCCGGACTGGATCTCGGTGAGGATCTGCTTCATGTTCGCCCGCGTCTCGTCGGTGATGACGCGCTTGCCGCGGGTGTAGTCGCCGTACTCGGCGGTGTTGGAGATCGAGTACCGCATGCCGGCCAGGCCCTTCTCGTACATCAGGTCGACGATGAGCTTGAGCTCGTGGAGGCACTCGAAGTACGCCATCTGCGGGTCGTAGCCGGCCTCGACGAGCGTCTCGAACCCGGCCTGGACGAGCTCGGACGCGCCGCCGCACAGCACGGCCTGCTCGCCGAAGAGGTCGGTCTCCGTCTCGTCCTTGAACGTCGTCTCGATGACGCCGCCGCGGGTGCAGCCGATGCCCTTCGCGTACGCGAGGGCGAGCGCCTTGGCGTTGCCGGTCGCGTCCTGCTGGACGGCGACGAGGCCGGGGACGCCGGAGCCCTCGGTGTACTGGCGGCGGACGAGGTGGCCCGGGCCCTTGGGCGCGACGAGCGCGACGTCGACGCCCTGCGGCGGCTGGACCTCGTCGTAGTGGATCGAGAAGCCGTGGCCGAAGAGGAGCAGGTTGCCGTCGGCGATCCCGTCGCGCACCTCGGTCTCCCAGACCTCGCGGTGCAGCTCGTCGGGGACGAGGAGCATGACCAGGTCGCCCTCGCTGGCCGCGTTCGCGATCGACTCGACTCGCAGGCCGTGGCCCTTGGCCTCCTCGACGGACTTCGAGCCCTCGCGCAGGCCTACGACGACGCTCACGCCCGAGTCCTGCAGGTTCAGGGCGTGGGCATGCCCCTGGGAGCCGTAGCCGATGATGGCCACGGTCTTGCCCTCGAGGAGCGAGAGGTCCGCGTCGTCGTCGTAGTACATGGGCGCCGAGACTAGTACGGCGCTACGCGAGGGCCCTCGCGACCCACGTGCGGGCCGGGAGGACGACCGATCCGTCCGGCTGGACGAAGTCGGTCAGCAGGACGTCGATCTCGTCGCGCACCCGCGTGTGCTGCGCCGGGGTCAGCGCGGCCAGGGCCTCGCGCAGGCGCGTGGACATCGCCTTCTGGTGCTCGAAGTACTCGTCCCGGTCGGCCATCCGCATCGCGAAGTCCAGGGCCTCGACGTGGATCTCGTCGAACCCGGCGTCCTGGAGCAGCGCCTCGATGTGCCCCGGCTCGGCGAACGCGAACGGCCCGGGGTTGCCGGGGGCCGGCGGGGCCTCGCCGAGCGCGCGGCCGGCGATCGTGAACCACGGGTTGGCGTCGTAGTCGGTCCACGCCGCGAGGGCGACGCGGCCGCCGGGCCTGAGGACCCGGCGGGTCTCGCGCAGCGCGGCGCCGGGGTCGGCGAGGAGCATGTAGCCCCAGCGGCACACGACGCCGTCGACCGACGCCGCCGGCAGGTCGAGCCACTCGGCCTCCATCTGGCGGACCTCGACGTTGTCGATGCCGAGCTCCTCCGCCCGCCGCTTCGCCGCCTCCACCATCGCCTGGGCGCCGTCGGTGATGAGGACGCTCCCACCCGGCTGGACCAGCTCGGCCGCCAGCAGGCCCGTGTCCCCCACGCCGGCGGCCAGCTCGAGGATCCGGTAGCCGGGCTGAGGCTCGACGTGCTCGACCAGCCACACCGAGACGGGCTGGGCGTCGCGCTGGTGGGCGACGCGGCGCTCCTCCCACCCCTTCGCCGCCTGCTCCCAGCGCTCGCGGCTGGTCGCGCGGAACTCGTCGGGGTCGACGGTCATGCGGCCGCGGCCTCCTCGAGACGATCGTCGCCCCAGATGAGCCTCCCGTCGATCTCGACCGTCGGGATCCCGACGACGCCGCGGGCGATCGCGTCGTCGGTGATCGAGCGCAGCTCGTCCTTGACCTCGGCGATCCGCTCGCCGATCCGGTCCACGTCTGCCGCCGCGGCGGCGCTCTCGATCGTGGCCGGGTCATTCAGGCGGGCGCCGTGGACGAAGACCTGCTCGTAGAGCGCGAGCGTCATGGGCCGCTCGCGCCCGATGCGCTTCGCGGCCAGGGCGGCGCGGGCGCCGTTGACGCTGTAGCTCTCGGCCGGCCAGCCCTCCGGCCAGCGGATCGGCGGCAGGCCGCGCTCGGCGGCGCGGCGCTCGCACTCGCGCATCCCCTCCTCGCGCTCGCCCGGCCTCAGCGACCACGGGACGCGCTGCGTCTGGACGAGGAGCGGACCGAACGCGATCGGCACCCACTCGACGTCGCCTCCGACCACGTCGTCGACGCGGTGCGAGGCGAGGTACGCGTAGGGCGAGTTGAGGTCGTAAAAGAACTTGGGGGTCATCGCGACCAACTTTGGCACGTGGCCGCGCGTTTCTGCGGTCATGACCACCGTGATCGTGCTCGGGGCGTGCTGGTCCACCGGGATGGCGATGGTCGTCGCGCTCTGCCGCTCGGCGGCCCGCAGCGACGCCTCAGAGCTCGCGCCGCAGCAGCTTTCCCGACGCTGTTCGCGGAAGGGGCTGCGTGCGGAGCGCGACCTCCTTCGGCACCTTGAACGGCGCAAGTCGCACGGCAACGTGCTGCTGTAGCTCCTGCGGCGTCGCCTCGGATTCGAGCACGACGGTCGCGACGACCGCCTCGCCCCACTCCGGGTCGGGCCGCGCGTGCACGGCGGCCTCCCTGACGGCCGGGTGCTCCTCGAGGATCGCCTCGACCTCGGCGGGCGCGACGTTCTCCCCTCCCGTGATGATCGTGTCGGACTTGCGGCCGACGATCTCGAGGCGGCCGTCCTGCCAGCGCCCGAGGTCGCCGGTGTGGAGCGTGCCGCCGCCGGCGACGGTCGGTCCCTGCACCAGGATCTCGCCGTCCTCCGCCAGGTCGACCTTCGTGCAGAAGAGGGGAACGCCGTTCGTCGTGACCTGCGAGCACGCCTCGGTCAGGCCGTAGGTCGGCGCGACGGGAACGCCCGCCTCCTGCGCCCGGGCGAGCAGCGGCGGCGGGATCGGCGCGCCGCCGAGGAGCGCCCACCGCAGCGCCGGGGGCTCGCGCAGCCCCGCGTCGAGGAGGCGCTGCAGCGTGGTCGGGACGAGGGAGACCATCGTCGCGTCGTCGAGCCCCAGGAGGACGGCGTCGGTGCTCCAGCGCTCGTGGAGGAGGACGGTCGTCCCCGCGATGACGCTGCGTACGAGGATCGACAGCCCGCCGACGTGGGTCAGCGGAAGGGCGCAGAGCCAGCGCTCGCTCGGCGGGTGCCCGAGCGCGACCGCGGATCCGAGCGCGCTCCACAGCCAGTTGCCGTAGGTGAGCGCGACCTCCTTTGGCTCGCTCGTCGTCCCGGAGGTCGTCACGACGAGCGCGGTCGCGTCGAGGTCGTGCGTCTCCCCCTCCCCGCCTCCGCGCAGCAGGCGCGCGTGCACGCGGATCGCGGTCTCCTCGGCGGAAAGGCCGGGTTCGATCTCGATCGGAGCGCGGCGCGCGCGATCGAGCAGCTCGGCGTAGGTGATGTCGTTGATCGCCGGGTGGTCCGGCCGGGCTGCGGCCGCCCGCGGGAGCCAGGCGTCGACGATCACGGTCCTGAAAGTAGCCTTGCCGGCCTGATGACAGTCGATTGGCAGCCTGGCGCCGAGTACGAGGACATCCGCTACGAGCTCAGCGGTGACGGCATCGCGAAGATCACGATCAACCGGCCGGAGGTCCGCAACGCCTTCCGGCCGCAGACGATCATCGAGATCTCCGACGCGCTCGAAAGGGCGCGGGAGGACACGACGGTCGGGGTGATCGTGCTCACCGGCGAGGGCCCGCTCGCCTTCTGCTCCGGCGGCGACCAGCGCGTGCGCGGCGACACCGGCTACGAGACCGCGCCCGGCAGCGGCGCCGTCGGTCGCTTCCACGTGACCGACCTGCACGTGCAGATGCGACGGCTCCCCAAGCCGATCGTCGCGATGGTCGCGGGGTACGCGGTGGGCGGCGGGCACGTCCTGCACGTCGTCTGCGACCTGACGATCGCCGCCGACAACGCCCGCTTCGGGCAGACCGGGCCGCGCGTCGGCTCCTTCGACGGCGGCTACGGCGCCGCGCTGCTCGCCCGGCAGATCGGGCAGAAGCGCGCGAAGGAGATCTGGTTCCTCTGCCGCCAGTACGACGCGCAGCAGGCGCTCGACTGGGGGCTCGTCAACGCGGTCGTCCCGCTCGACCGGCTGGAGGAGGAGACGGTGCAGTGGTGCCGCGAGATGCTCGCGATGTCGCCGCTGTCGCTGCGCCTGCTCAAGGCGAGCTTCAACGCCGACGAGGACGGGCTGGCCGGGATCCAGCAGCTCGCGCACGACACGAACCTCCTCTTCTACGCAAGCGACGAGGCCCGCGAGGGGCGGGAGGCCTACAAGGCCAAGCGCAAGCCGGACTTCTCGCAGTTCCCGAAGCGACCGTGACGCGCATCTGGCTCATGGCCGCGCGCCCGCGGACGCTGCCCGCGGCGATCGCGCCCGTGCTCGTCGGCACCGCGCTCGCGATCCACGACGACGAGTTCAAGGCGCTCGCGTTCCTGGCGGCCCTGTTCGGCGCGATCCTCATCCAGGTCGGCACCAACCTGTCCAACGACTACTCCGACGCGCGGCGGGGCGCGGACACCGAGGACCGCCTCGGACCGGTCCGGGTGACGGCGGGCGGGCTCGTGCCGCCGCGGCAGGTCCTCGTGGCGACGTACATCACGTTCGGCCTCGCGGTGCTCGTCGGGATGTACCTCGTCGCGGTGGCCGGGCCGGAGCTGCTGCTGGTCGGCGCGGCGTCGATCCTGGCCGGCGTCCTCTACACCGGCGGGCCGCGGCCCTACGGCTACGAGGGGCTCGGCGAGGTCTTCGTCTTCACGTTCTTCGGGATCGTCGCGGTGACCGGCACCTACTACGTGCAGGCCGAGACGCTGCCGACGGAGGCGTTCATCCTCGCCATCCCCGTCGGCCTGCTCGCGGCGGCGATCCTCGTCGTCAACAACGTGCGCGACCTCGAGACCGACCGGCGCGCGGGGAAGCGGACGCTGGCGGTGCGGCTCGGCCGCGAGCGGACCCGCGCGCTCTACGCCGCGATGCTCGCCGCGGCGTTCGGGGTGCTCATCCCGCTCGTGTTCGACATCGGGCCGTGGGTGCTGCTCGCGGCGCTCGCCGCGCCGCTGGCGTGGCGGCTCATCCAGACCGTGGAGTCCCACAGCGACGGGCCGACGCTCAACCGCGCGCTCGCGCAGACCGGCATGCTGCAGCTCGTGTTCTGCGTGCTGCTCTCGGCCGGCATCCTGCTGGACTGACGCGTGCCGGTCCGGATCGTCGAGCGGACGCTGCGGTTTCGCCGCCCCGTCCGGACCGCGTTCGGAGAGCTGCGGGAGCGGACGATCCTCGAGCTGGAGATCGACGGCGGGCGGGGCGAGGCGGCGCCCCTGGAGCCGTACGACGGCGTGCCGCTGCGGCGGGTGCGCGAGGCGCTGGAGGCCTACGTGCCGGTCCTGGAGCGCGCCGCGGAGCTGTCGGGCGTCGAGGTCCTCGACGGCTGCCGCGCGGCGGCCGACCTCCCGCAGGCGCTGGCCGCGGTGGACCTCGCGCTGTGGGATCGGGCGGGGCGCCGCGAGGGCCGCCCGATCGCGGCGATGCTCACCGACCGCGCCGCCGCGTCGGTGCCGGTGAACTTCACGATCGCGGCGGAGGACCGGGCAGGCGCCGCCTCGGCCGCCGCGGATGCCGCGCGCGCCGGCTACGGGTGCATCAAGGTCAAGGTGGGCGTCGGGGACGACGCCGGGCGGGTCGCGGCGGTGCGCGCTTTGGCCGGCCCCGCGGTCGATCTGCGGCTGGACGCCAACGGCGCGTGGTCGGTGGAGGAGGCCGTCGCGGCGATCGAGGCGCTGTCGCCGGCCGGGCTGGAGCTGGTGGAGGAGCCGGTGCACGGGCTGGACGCGCTGCGTGCCGTGCGGCGCGCGGTGCCCGTACGGATCGCGATGGACGAGACGGCCGCGGTCGCCGGCGCGCTGATGAGCGCGGCGGCGGACGCGGTCTGCCTGAAGCTGTCGCGCTGCGGCGGGATCTCGGGCCTGCTCGCGTCGGCCCAGCTCGTGCGGACGAGCGGGGCCGAGCCGTACGTCGCCTCGACCTTCGACGGCCCGCTGGGAATCGCGGCCGCGGTCCACGCGGCGGCGGCGCTCGCCCCGCTCCCGGCCTGCGGGCTGGCGACGCTAGGACTGTTCGAGGACGTGGACGCGCCGGAGCTCGACGTCGTCGACGGAGCCATCCCGGTGCCGCCGGGTCCGGGGTTGGGCGTGGGCTAGAGCGCCGCGGCGACGGCCGCGGGCGCCTCGAGGTGCAGCGCGTGCCCGCTTCCCTCGACGACGCGCAGCTCCCCGCGCGGCAGGCCCGCCGCGAGGCGCTCGCCGATCGCGCGGAACTTCGCGTCCCTCTCGCCGACGAGGATCACCGTCGGCATCGTGAGCTCGTGCAGGCGGTTCCAGACGGGCTCCATCGTTCCCGTCCCGAGGGCGCGGAGGGTGGCCGCGAGCTCGTCGGACCGCCACCGCAGCCGCTCCGCCCTTGCCGCCTGCGCGACCGCGAGGGGCTGGCCGGCGAAGAGCGGCTGCGCGCCCCAGCGCTGCGCGAACGCCTCGACCCCGTCGCGCACGATCTCGTCCGCGAGCCGCTCGTCGGCCTCGCGTCGCGCCGTCCGCTCCGCGTCGTCCTCGATCCCGGCCGTCGTGGAGATCAGGACCAGCTTGGTGACGAGCTCGGGCTGCGCGAGCGCGAGGTGCAGCGCGATCCGCCCGCCCATCGAGTAGCCGGCGAGCGCGTACGGCTCGCTCTGGCGCAGCGCCTGCACCTGGGCGGGGATCGAGGGGGCGCGGAGCTCCGGCGCGACGACGTCCGGGTACCGTTGCGCGTCCAGCAGGCGGCGAACCGGGTCCCATGAGCGGCCCGTGGCGGTGAATCCGTGGAGCAGGAGCAGGCGCACGACCAGCACATCCTGATGCTCGCGCTCGTCGACGAGCTGGCTCGCTGTGGCGTGGCGCACGCGTGCACGTCGCCGGGGTCGCGGTCGACGCCCATCGTGCTGCCCCTCGTGCGCGACGGCCGGATCCGCTGCTGGTCGCACGTCGACGAGCGGTCCGCGGGGTTCTTCGCGATCGGCCTCGCGAAGGCGACGGGACGGGCGGTCGTGCTCACGTGTACATCGGGCACCGCGGCGGCGAACTTCGCCCCCGCCGTCCACGAGGCGCGCGAGGGCGGCATTCCGCTCGTCGTCCTGACCGCCGACCGGCCGCCCGAGCTGCGCGAGGTCGGCGCGGGGCAGGTCATCGACCAGGTCAAGCTCTACGGCAGCGCCGCGAAGTGGTTCTTCGAGGTCGGGACGCACGACGCGTCGCCCCAGCGGATCCGGTGGGTGAGGTCGCTGGCGTGCCGCGCGGTGTGGACGGCGGAGGACGGCCGGCCCGGAGTCGTCCACCTCAACCTCCCCTTCAGGGACCCGTTGGTGCCGCCGCCCGACCTCGCCGCGCGCCAAGGGGCGGAGGCGGGAGGCGCCGCTTCGGGGGAGGCGCGCGGAGGGCGCGAAGGGGCCGCGCCGGGAGGCGCCGCTTCGGAGGAGGCGCGTGGAGGGCGCGAAGGCGCCGCGGCGGGACGCGCGGCTTCGGAGGAGGCGGGGGGCGCGGGGCGAGCCGGCGGCGCGCCGTGGCTTCGCCGTTCCGACCACGCGCCGGAGCCGTCGCCGCCCGACTTCGACCTCCCTCCGCGGTCCGTCGTCGTGGCGGGGACGGGCGCGGGGCGGGCTGCGGCGGCGTTCGCGGCCGGCGGCGCCTTTCCCCTCCTCGCCGACCCGCTGAGCGGCGCTCGCTCCGGGCCCGCGGCCATCGCGCACTACGACGCCCTGCTGCGCAGCGAGCGGTTCGTCGCCGGGCACCGGCCGGAGGCGATCCTGCGCGTCGGCGATCTCCCCACCTCGAAGCCACTGCGCGCGTGGCTCGCGGCCCACGCCGACGTCGAGCAGATCGTCATCCCCGGGCCGTCGCCGTGGCCGGACCCGATGAGCACGGGCTCCGTCCTCGCCGGCCGCGAGCTGCTCGGCACCGCGGCGGACGGCGACGAGGCGTGGCTCAGCGACTGGCGCGCGGCGGACGAGGCTGCGGCCCAAGCGATCGAACAAGCGCTCGGCAACGACCTCACCGAGCCGCGCGTCGCCCGCGAGCTCGGCGCGCGCCTGCCGGAGGACGCGACGCTCTGGGTCGCCTCCTCGATGCCGGTCCGCGACGTGGAGTCGTTCTTCGGCGTCCGCGACGATCCGCCGCGCGTCCTGAGCAACCGCGGCGCCAACGGGATCGACGGCACGGTCTCCTCGGCGCTCGGCGCGGCCGCCGCCGGCGACAGGCCGACCGTGCTGCTCGTCGGCGACGTCGCGCTCGCGTACGACATCGGCGGCCTGCTCGCGGCGAAGCGCCACGGCCTCGCGCTCACGATCGTCCTGCTCAACAACGACGGCGGCGGGATCTTCGAGTTCCTGCCGGTCAGCGGCGAAGGCGACGCGTACGTCGAGCACGTCGCGACGCCGCTCGACCTCGACTTCGCCCACGCCGCCGCGCTGTACGACTGCGCGCACACGCGGCCGGCGAGCGTCGCCGACTTCCGCGCCGCGCTCACCGCCGCGCTCGACTCGGGCCGCACGACGATCGTCGAGATCGCGACCGACCGCGAGGAGAACCGCGAGCTGCACCGGCGCGTGAACGATGCGGTGACGGGCTAGCCGAGCAGGGCAGCGAGCCTGCGGCCGGCCTCGCGCACCGGCTCGGCGCTGCGGCGGGTCCGCGCGAGGATGAGCGCGCCCTCGAGCGTCGCAAGGACCATCCCCGCGTCCTCCCCCAGCCGCTGCGACATCGCCGCCTCCCACGAGGCGAACTGCGCCTGCGCCTCCGCCCGCAGGGACTCCGAGGCCGAAGCGGTCTCCAGAGCGACCGTGGCGATCGGGCAGCCCAGCTGGAACTCCGAGGACTCCAGCCCCGCGGCGAGCGCGTCGGCCAGCGCGCGCACGAATGCGGCCGGCTCCTCGATCGCCGCGGCCAGCGCGTCGATCCCGGCGAGCAGCCGCGAGCCGCCGAGCCGCAGGGCCTCCGCCCCCAGCTCCTCCTTCCCGCCCGGGAAGTTGAAGTAGAAGGAGCCCTTCGGCGTCCGCGACTCCGCGATCACCTGCGCGACCCCCGTCGCGGCGTAGCCCTGCCGGCGGAAGAGATCCGACGCCGTCTCGATCGCCCGCGCGCGCGTCTGCTCGTTCGCCATCGGGCGCCGAGTCTACCGAGCCGTTATGGTGATCGCCATAATGCGCCAGCTCACGATGACCGGACCCCGCGACCTCCAGTGGCAGGAGGTGCCGGAGCCGGACATCCGCGGCGACCCCGAGGCGCTCGTCCGGCCGCTCGCCGTGGCGACGTGCGACCTCGACGGGGCGATCGTCCGCGGCGAGACGCCCCTGCAGGGCCCGATCGCGCTCGGGCACGAAGGCGTCGCGGAGGTGCTCGAGATCGGCGCAGCCGTCACGAGCGTCAAGCCGGGCGACCGCGTAGTCGTCCCGTTCCAGATCTCGTGCGGGGAGTGCGACCGCTGCCGCCGCGGCCTGACCGGCAGCTGCGAGCGCGCCGGCGACCTCGCCATGTTCGGCTTCGGCGCGCTCGGCGGTGACTGGGGCGGCTTCCTCGCCGACGTCGTCCGGGTCCCGTTCGCCGACGCGATGCTGGTCCCGGCGCCGCCGGACGTCGACCCGCACGCCATCGCCAGCGCGAGCGACAACATCCCCGACGGCTACCGTGCCGTCGCGCCCTACCTGGCCGCGCGGCCCGGGGCGCAGGTCCTCGTCCTCGGCGGCGGCGGGGGCGGGTCGATCGGGCTCTACGCCACCGGCATCGCGGTCGCGCTCGGCTCGGAGCGCGTGACCTACTACGACCGCGACCCGCGCCGCCTGGGCATCGCGTCGGACCTCGGCGCCGAGGCGGTCGACGCCGACCCGCCGTACCGCGGCGAGCACCGCTACCCCGTCGTCGTCGACGCGGGCGCCAGCCGCGCGTCGCTCGCGTGCGCCTGCCGCTCCACCGAGCCCGGCGGCGACTGCACGCACGTCGGGATCCTCTACGAGCCGGAGACGCCCGTGCCGCTGCTCGAGATGTACTCGACGGGGATGAAGCTGCACGCCGGCCGGGCGATGGCGCGCGCGGAGATGCCGGCGGTGCTCGACCTGGTGACGAGCGGGCGGTTCGACCCGAGCGTCGTCAGCGACCGCGTCGTGCCGTGGGAGGAGGCGGGTGCGGCCCTCCTCGAGCCGCACACGAAGCTCGTCTTCACGCGGTAGGCGGAAGAACCGCGCTCCAGTCGCGCGGGCGGACGAACTCGTGGATGGCGACCTGCTGCGCGATGCGAGTGCAGTGGATCCAGTGGCGCGCCGGGCCCTCCGCGGGCTCGACGAGCTCCGGCCGGTAGGTCGCGCCCGCGGCGACGGCCGCGACCGCCTCGTGGCCGCGAAGGCGCGCCGCGCGCGGCGGCTCACCCCAGCTCAGCGCGTACAGCGCGCGCAGCGGCAGGGGCTCCGGCGGCATCTCGGCCGTCCAGGGCAGGTGCAGCTTGCCGTCCGGCATCGGCGGCGCGGGCGACGGCGCGGGTGCTCCGACCGCCGCGACGGCTTCCACCGTCAGCTTCACCCGGCGCGTCGACGGCCAGACGAGCGGGGGTGCTCCCTCCCTCACGTCCAAGCGCGTCAGATCGTCGCTCACCAGCGTGTGGCCGCGGCGAAGAAGCTGCGCGACCGCGCTCGACTTCCCCGCGCCGCGCGGCCCGCAGAACGCGATCGTGCCCTCACCGTCGGCGACCACACCCGCGTGCAGGGCGAACGCCCCGCGCTGGTGCAGCAGCGCGGCCCACACCGCCCCGAGCAGGAACAGCGAGACCTGCGCCTCGGACGCGCCGCGTTCCGGCCGGACCGCGACCTCCTCCCCGCCGCACACCTCGAACTGGCCGACCCCCGGGAAGCGGATGCGGCACCTGCCGCCGGGGAGCCAGGTCGCGCGCGGCCCGGCCGCCACGCTTTGCGCGTGACCCGCCACCACCACGCGAACGTCGGCCTCACCGGTCGACGCCGAGGGGGTGAGGCCGGCGATCACGCATTCCGACGCGACGCGCAACCCGCAGTGCTCGTAGCGCCACACGCCGCTACGCGGCTTCCTGCGCCCAGAGCAGGAACGCGCCGGTCATCAGCGCCGACGGGACCGCACCGCGGTAGATCTGGACGTCCGCGCTGCTCGTCGGCGGCGTCCGCGGCCAGTTCTCGAGCAGCGTTCGCAGACGCGGCAGGTCGAGCACCCGGCGGGCGAGATCGTCGCGCTCGAACCGGCCGACCGCTGCGAGCAGCTGCGGACGCTCGCGGGCGATGTCGTCGGACCACGACGGCGCCTGGAGCCCTCGCTGCCGGCCGCGCAGCGTGGGCTCGGGCAGCCGGCCCGCCATCGCCCGCCGGATGAGCCGGCGGTCCGTGCCCTCCCGGGCGAACTGCGCCTCCGGCACGCGGAGGCAGAACTCGACCAGGCGGCGGTCGGCGAGCGGGGTGCGGATGTCGATCCCGAACAGCTCGCGGTAACCGGCCAGGACCGGCGCGCCGGTCACACCGGTCGCCACCAGGGTCCGCAGCCGGCGCGCGCGCAGACCGCGGACCGGGAGCCGATGGACGCGGCGGCGGAGGTTCCGGTCGCGGGAGGCGAGGTCGAGCTCGGCGGCGAGCGAGGGCGCGATCAGCGAGTAGGTCCCGTACGCGTCGTTCCCGCGCACGCGGGGACCGCCCCGCAGCATCGAGATCCCGACGTTGACGCCCTGCGGGAGGAACGGCTGGATCCCGAGACGGACGAGCGCATGGCCGGCCGACGACGCTCCGCCGCTGTGTGCGAGCGCGCGCGCCTCCCGAGTGGCGTCGAGGAGGCGGCCGTGCCTGACCAGCTCCATGAGCAGGCCGCTGCCGTCCCAGCTCGCGGTGAGGTTGCCCTGGTCGCCGTTGAGCAGGACGCTGACGCCGTCGGCTCGAGCGCGCGCGAAGATCGCTTCGAGCCAGCCGCGATTCGACGCGTTGCGGATCGGGCTCTCGGTCGCGGCGAAGACGTGCTCGGCGCCCTCGAGAAGCCCGCGCGGCTCCTCGGGCACGAGCTGCAGGTCGACGTTCGGATGCATGGACGCCAGCGCTTCGACGTGCGGCGTCTCGTCGGCGTAGCGCCCGTCCATCACCGCGCCGGCGAAGGCCGCGTGAGGAACGTGCGTGTACGCGGCCAGGCGGCGCCCGGCCCGGTCGAGCAGCGGCGCGGCCGTGGTGGCCACGGCGCCCGAGTCGAGGCCGCCGCTCAGGAGCGCCCCGCACCTCCCACCGGCCGGCAGGTGATCGTCGATGACGCCCTCGAGGAGCTCCTCGAACGCCGCGACGTACTCGGCGTCGTCGCGCAGCGAGAGGTCGTCGTGGAGGTCGGGCCGCCACCACGGCGTGACTGCCACGCCCCCGCGGCGCGCGACGAGGCGCTGCCCCGGCAGCAGCCGGCGGATGCCCCGGAAGAAGGTGCGGTCGGCACCCGTGTCCGCGTGCGTGAGGAAGGAGGCGACGTGCTCCTCGTCGACGCGACGCGCGACGCCGGGCAGGGCGAGCAACGCCCGGGCGCGGCCCGCGAACGCGAAGCGGTCCCCGGCGTCGTGGAAGTACAGCGGGGGCGCGAGTGGCGCGGAGGCCACGGCCAGCAGTGTCCGCTTGTCGGCGTCCCAGATGGCGAAGGCGAACTCGCCGACGAGCCGGCTCGGGGCCTCGTCGCCGAAACGGCGGTGCGCGGCGAGCATCAGCTCGGCGTCGCATGGCGGCGGCCCGCCCGTGCCCGGAGCAAGCGACGCCGCCACCGCGCGCCGGTTGTCGACGCGACCCGCGGCGACGAGCGTCAGCGCGCGGTCGCGGACGACACGCGGCCCGAGCGTGGCGTCGTCGCCGCCGAAGGTGACGACCCCGAAGATCGCGCTGCGCTGCGCGCCGGGTGCGTCAGGAGTAGTTGTTCGGGCCGTCGGTTCCGGTCCCGAGGCCGGTCGACATCGCGGCCTTCAGCGACGTGACGTCGAGCCGGGGCTCCTCCCACTGCTCACGCTCGTCCTCGTGGTTCTCCGTGCGCTCATCGCTGTCAAGCATCGTTCTCCCTCGTCAGAAGCGTCGGCGGAAGATAACGATCGGACCGGCCGAACGCCAGCCGCAGAGGTCGCCGGATCCACGGAAGGCGACCCGTGGCAGACTTCGCCGCCGATGACGGGAAAGCCGGACCATGAGACGTCGCTCTCGATCATCGTCGAATGGGAGCAGGCGCCGCGGCAGGGGCAGGACCGCAGCCGCTCGATGCTGCGGATCCTCGCCGAGCAGGTCCGCGAGACGGCAGGGCAGGCGTTCCTCCGGCACCCCGAGCTGCTCGTCTGCGTCGATCGTGCAACTCGGGACGCCTGCGAGACGTTCGTCCGCGCGACGCTCGGCTCCGACGCCGGGCTGTTCGACATCCGCTTCCTCGCCCCGGCCGGGCTCGAGTACTACGAGCTGAAGAACACGGCGGTACGCGAGGCGCGGGGCGAGCTGCTGGTCTTCCTCGACTGCGACGTCCTGCCCGAGCCGGGGTGGCTCGCACGGGTGCTGGCGCCGTTCGCCGATCCCGAGATCTCGGTGGTCGGCGGGAACACGTACGTCGACCCGACGGACGTCTACAGCCGCACGTTCGCGGCGAACTGGATCTTCCCGCTGCGCGCCGAGACGGACGAGCTCGTGCCGATGACGCGGCTGGCCACGAACAACGTCGCGTTCCGCCGCGAGGTCGCGGTGCGGTTCCCGTTCCCGTCGATGCCGGAGACCTCCCGCGGCGCCTGCCAGCTGCTTCGCAACCTGATGGAGGCGCGGGGCGTGACGATGGTGACCGCCCAGGGCGCCCACGTACGACACCCTCCGCCGCTCGGCGCCGGGCAGTTCCTCACGCGCTCCTTCTCTCGGGGGCGCGACCGGCTGTTCATGGCCGAGCCGGGCGCCCAGTGGACGACGATCGGCACCGCGCGCCGCTTCGCGACCGACGTCCGGCGAACCGTCGAGACGCTGATCCGCCGCCGCCGGGTGGTCGGCCTCTCGCTCCCCGCCCTGCCGATCGCCATCGCGATCGGGATCGCCTTCTCGGCGTTGTCGGCGATGGGCGAGCTGCTCACGAAAGCCGACCGCGGCTTCATGGTGGAGCACTTCCGGGTCTAGCCGGCCCCCTTCGCCGAGTAGCTCGCGACCGCGTGGTAGTCGCCGCTCGCGCGCGTACCCGCGACCCCGAGCTCGCCGTCCTTGAGCCACGCGTGCGACGGGTGTGGCGCAGCGGGCGAGCGAGCGACGCCGAGATACAGCGTCGTCGTGATCCCGCGGCGTCGAAGCATCGCCTGCGCCGCGAGCGCACGCGGCAGGCAGACGGAGCCGGGCAGCCGACGCGACGCGCCCTCGACCGCGCTCCGGACGTCGAGACAGATGCGCGCACGCTCACTGCCGGTGAACTCCGGGCGGCGCGATGACAGCTCGAAGAGCCGCGTGAGCACGCGGTAGGGCAGGAGCCGGACGGCCAGACGGGCCGCGACGAGGTGGGCGCTCGCCTCGAGGCGCAGGAGCCTCGAGCGGCTCACGAAGGCCGGCCGTGCCGCTGCTCGACGAGCCCGGCCTCCCGGAGCCGCTCGACGAGGCCCGTGACCTGGGCCGCGCAGCGGTCCGGCTCGACCGCGTACTGGCGCTGGAGCTGCGTGCAGACCGCATCGAGCGTGGTCCAGTCCTGGAGCAGCTCCCAGATCCGCGCCGCGGACCGGTTGAACGTGAAGACGAGGCCGCCCTGCGTGTCGACGGCCATGAGGTCGTCGTCGACGCGGGTGAACAGCGGGCCGGTGACCTGCCGGAAGACGATGTCGTCGCTCACGATCGCCCGGATCTTAGGGTGCGCCGCCGAGGCCGAGGCGGCAGCCGCACCGCGCTCGCGAGCCGCAGGCGCGGGTCGGGCTCGACCGGCTCGCCGACGAACGCCGGCGCGAGCCGCCGGTACAGGCCGTGGACGGCCGGCCCGAGCGCGGTCGACGCGCGGCACGCGTCGCGCCAGCGCGCGAGCATGCGCCGGCCGAGCTGCCGGTCCGGTGAGTCCGCGAGACGCAGGAGCCACGAACCCGCCCGCTCGAGCGCCTCGAGCGTCGGGAACGGCCTGCGGTCCGCCACGCGGTCCACCGCCTCGAAGTCGGGCGCACCGGCATCGGGGAACAGCTCGGCGAACAGCGGCCGCCGGGTCGCACGCACGAACTCGCGCATGGCCGCGCCGCGCACCACGCTCGTCTGCTGCGCGTGCACGCGGTGCTTGAGCAGCACGGCCGGGACGTTCCCGAGCACGTGCTCGCGGCGCAGGCGAATCCACAGCTCGTTGCCCTCGAAGCGCGCGCCCTCGCGATATCGATGCGCCTTCAGGATCGAGGCGTGGGTGAGCAGCGTCGGCTGCAGGATCCCGTGGCGGAACAGCATCTCGCGCGCGATGGCCTCGTGGCCTTCCGGGAACCACAGGAGGCCCCGCGCGGCGCCGAATCGCATCGCACAGCTCCCGCACACCTCGACGCCGGTCTGCCGCATCCACTCCAGCTGGGTCGCGAAGCGCTCGGGCGCGGCGACGTCGTCGGCGTCCATGCGCGCGATCATCTCGCCCTGCGCGGCCTCGATGCCCGCGTTGACCGCGTGCGCGGCGCCGCCGTGGTCGACGCGCAGGACCCGGATGCGCCGATCCTCGGCCGCGAGCGCGTCGGCCAGCTGCGCCGAGCCGTCGGTCGACCCGTCGTCCACGAGCAGGAGCTCCCAGCGGCGGTGGCTCTGGGCCCGGACCGACGCCACCGCCTCCGCCAGGTGCGGGCGGGCGTCGAAGACCGGCAGCACGACCGAGATGAGCGGGTCCGGCGGAACCACGGCGGAGGCTCAGGCGGCGAGGACGGGCAGCAGCGCGGCGAGCTTGATCTCCGTCTCCGCAAGCTCCTCCGCGGGATCGGAGTCGGCGACCACGCCGACGCCGGCGTAGCAGCGCGCCAGCCGCCCGCGCAGCAGCGCGCACCGCAGCGCGACGCAAAATTCTCCATCCTCGTTCGCGTCGGTCCAGCCCACCGGCCCGGCGTACCAGCCGCGGTCGATGCCCTCCAGCGCCGGGATGAGCGGCGCCGCGCGCGCCAAGGGCTCGCCGCCGACCGCCGGCGTCGGGTGGAGCACGCCCGCGAGCTCGACCGCGGCGACCGGCGACGCGAGCTGCGCGCGGATCGGCGTCGCGAGGTGCTGGATGTTCGCGACCTTGACGATGACCGGCTCGGGCGCGGCGGTCGTCCACACCGCGTGGGGCTCGAGCGTGCGCAGGATCCGCTCGGAGACGATCCGCTGCTCGCCGCGGTCCTTCGCCGACTGCATGAGCCGCTCGCCGAGGTGGTCGTCGACGGCGGGGTCGGCGCTGCGGCGCGTGGACCCTGCGAGCGCGAGCGACGACGCCCGCAGCCCCTCCCGCCGCACCAGCAGCTCGGGCGACGCGGCGACGAACGTCGCGTCCCCACGCCCCGCGCAGAAGACGAAGCAGGCCGGGAAGGCCTCGCGCAGGACGGCGAACACCGCGGCGGCGTCGTGCGGCGCCGGTGCGTGGACCTCCACCTCCCGCGCCAGCACCACCTTCTCAAGCGCCCCCGACCGGATCCGCTCCACCGCGCTCGCCACCGCCGCCTCGTAATGCTCGGGCGGCATCGTCGAGACCACCCGTGTGACACCGGCGGGATCCGGATCGAGGAGCGGGAGCGGCGCGAGCCGGAGCTCGGCCGCGCGGCGCTCGACCCGGGCGAGGACGTCCTCCGCCGTGTCGTCGGGCGTCGCCAGCGCCGCGAGCGTCACGGACACCGCACCGCGCCGGCGCAGCAGCGCCACCTCCGGCACGTGCAGGGACGCGGGCGCGAACCCGGTCCAGTCCGGCGAGGCGCCACCCGCGGCCGCGAAGGCGAACCCGCCGACCGCGACCAGGTGCTCCCCCGCGTCGCCCGACGCCTCGCTCGCCAGCGCGCGCCACTCGCGGGCCACCCGCTCGAACCGCTCGGGGCCGGAGGACTCGAGCGCCTTCACGCAGCCGAGCGTCGCCAGCGCCGCCCGGTCGCGCTCGGGCTGCTCGAAGCAGAACCACGGCTCTCCGTCGCGGCGCGACGCGACGACCACCGACGCCGGATCGATGTCGGCGGGAAGCGGGAGGGCGATCGCGAGCAGCGCCTCGCCGCCGCGCGTCCGGGCCCGCCGCACCGCCTGCTCGGCCGCCGCACGGAGCCGCGCCCTCTCGGCGCCGCCGAGGCGGACCAGCCTGCCGGCATCGGTCGTCCGCAGGGACATCCCCTTCGAGGATACGCCGACCGCCGCCGTTCGAGCCGGCCGCGGCGACCGCGGCGCGCGCGCAACCGCGCAACCTTGCCTGCTCATTGCGCGTCTGAGCAGCATGAGATCCGCTGGGCCGGCGCCGCCGTCTGCGCCCTCGTCGTCGCCGCGCCCGCGCAGGCGGCGTGGTCGCCGCCGGTGCGGCTGGGCCGGCCCGCGCAGTACCCCGACATCGTCATGGCCCGCGACGGCCACGCGCTCGTGACGGCCTTCTCGAGCCGCGACGACACGCAGCTGATCACCTTGGCGCCGGGCGGGGTGGAGCCGATCGTGCGCCGGACCGTCTCGGGCCGCCCCTGGTTCCGCACGTACGGCAGGAACGGCACGATCGGATTCCGCGCGAGCGACGGCGTCGTGTTCGGGACGATCACCGACCCGCTGAGCCGCGCGGAGCCGGTCGCCGGCGCATGGGACCTCGGCGTCAGCCCGCGGGGCGACGCAGTCGCGATGTGGGGCGAGAGGCGCGGCCGGGACCTGCTGACCCGGTACGCGCTGCGGCCGCCCGGCGGCCACTTCGGCAGGCCCCGCACGATCGCCGTCGGGCATGGCTACGACGCGTACTGGGGGTCGACCGAAAGCGGTGAGACCGGGACGGCCGCCGCGATCGACGGTGACGGCAACGTGACGATCGCGCTCCTCCACGAGTCCGGGCAGCTTGGGAAACGCCGCCGCGAGGTCCGCGTCGTCACGGTCCGGCGCGGCATGCGGCCCGGGCCTCAACAGGTGCTCGGCCCCCACCACGGGTCAGCCGCCGTCGAGCTCGCGGTCGCCGCCGGCGGTCGCACCGTCATCGCCTGGAAGTCGTCCGACCTCGGGGAAGAGGTCAACCTCCCGACCGAGGTCTGGGCGGCGACGCGACGCCCGGGCAGCCGGCGCTTCCGGCGCGCACAGCGCCTGGAGGGGAACGGCTCGGCGCCGATCGTGAGCAGCGGATACCTCGACCTCGCCACCGGCGCCGACGGAGAGGCGCTCGTCGCGTGGTCGGCCACGTCGCGCTCCGGCCACCCGCTGGTCGAGGCGGCCTCGGCGCGCCCGGGCCGGCGCTTCGGCGCCGTGCAGCGTGTGGCCGCCGACGGCATCGAGGTCGCCGTCGCGCTCGCGCGGGACGGGCGCGCGACGATCACGTGGGTCTCGTCGCAGGAGCCGCAGTCCGGCATCCAGGTCTTCGCCGCGCGGCGCCCCGGGCGGGAGCAGCCCTTCGGGCCGCCGGAGCCGGTGTCGCCGCCCGAAGCCGCACAGAACCCGGCCGTGGCCTACGACCCGAGCACCCGCCAGCCGCTCATCGCCTGGTCGGCCACCCCGGGCGCCCCGAACGGCTTCGTCGAGGGCTCGGGCGGGCGACCGGCGCCCCGCTCCCTGTCCCTCGCGCGGTTCGTGCCCTAGGGCGTCGCGACGGGCTGCGGTCGCGGGCGCAGGAGCGACCGAACGCGCGCGGAGTCCGCCGCCCGCACGACGGCCGCGGGCACCACGCCGAGCCCCAGCCGCTCGTACAGCCGCCGCGCCGCCGCGATCCTCACCGCGCGCCGCGCGCGCCGCTCGGAGAAGTGCCAGCCGGCCGCGAGCATCCGCCCGTCCTCGACCTCCCACAGCTCCCAGCGCCAGCGGCGGCCGAGAGGGCCCGGAGGCAACGGGTCCAGCGCGTACTCGAAGAGCGGCCCCGCCTCCGACGCGGAAGCGGCGGTGCTCACGTCTCCCCGCGCCCCCGCGAGATGGCGATCTCGCCCGTCCGCATCATCTCGATCAGGCCGAACGGCCGGACCATGTTCTCGAACGCCTCGATCTTGTCCGTCGTCCCCGTGACCTCGACGATCAGCGACCGCTTGGTCACGTCCACCACCTTGCCGCGGAAGATCTCCGTGATCTGCATGACCTCGGCGCGCTGACTTCCGTCGTTCACCGCGACCTTGAACAGCGCGAGCTCGCGCGCGACGGTGTCCGTCGGCTCGAGGTCGCGGATCTTCAGGACGTTGATGAGCTTGTGGAGCTGCTTGGTGACCTGGTCGATCGGGTGCAGCGCGCCGTCGACGGTCAGCGTGATCCGAGCGACGCCCTCGTCGTCGGTCGGGCCGACGGTCAGGGTGTCGATGTTGAACCCGCGCCGTGCGAACAGACCGGCGACCCGCGTCAAGACACCGGGCTTGTGCTCCACGAGGATCGAGAGGATGTGCTTGCGGCCGGTGTGCATCCGGCCGGCGGCCTCCAGATCCTCGAGCGACAGGACCTCCTTGGTCTCCACGACGCTCACCCCACCATGTCCCGCGCGGGCGCACCCGGCGCGATCATCGGGTAGACGTTCTCCTCCTTGGTGACGCGCACGTCGACCACGACGGGGCCGTCCTCCGCGAGCGCCTCCTTCATGCCGTCGAGCAGCTCGCCCTTGTGCTCGAGCCGCATCCCGCGGCAGCCGTAGGCCTCGGCGAGCTTGACGAAGTCCGGGAAGCTGCCCATGTCGACCTGCGAGTAGCGCCGGTCCCAGAACAGCTCCTGCCACTGGCGGACCATGCCCAGGTAGCCGTTGTTCATGATGAACACCTTCACCGGGATGCCGTTCTGAGCGCAGGTCGCGAGCTCCTGCACGTTCATCTGGAACGAGCCGTCGCCGGTGACGCAGACGACGGTCTCGTGGGGCCGGCCGACGGAGGCGCCCATGGCGGCGGGCAGGCCGAAGCCCATGGTCCCCAGGCCGCCCGAGTTGATCCAGCGGTTCGGCCCCTTGAAGTGGAAGTACTGCGCCGTCCACATCTGGTGCTGGCCGACGTCGGAGGCCACGATGGCGTCGCCGCCGGTCGCCTCGTAGAGCGACTGGATCATGTACTGCGGCTTGATCTCGCTGTCCGCGGAGTCGTCGTAGCGCAGCGGGTGCTTCTCGCGCCAGCCCTCGATCCGCGACCACCACTCGTCGAGCCGCGACGCGTCCGCCGACAGCGCGCGGTACTCGACCAGCAGCTTGGCGAGGACGAGCTTCGCGTCCCCGACGATCGGGATGTGCGCGGGGACGTTCTTGGAGATCTCCGCCGGGTCGACGTCGATGTGGATGAACTTCGCGCGCGGCGCGAACTCGCTCAGCTTGCCGGTGATCCGGTCGTCGAAGCGCGCGCCGATGGCCACGATGAGGTCGGCCTCGTCCATCGCGTAGTTCGCGGCGCGGGTGCCGTGCATCCCGAGCATCCCGAGCCACAGCGGGTCGGGCGCGGGGTAGGCGCCGAGGCCGTTCAGCGTGCACGTGCAGGGGAAGCGGCCCTGGCGGACGAACTCGGTCAGCTCCGCGGAGCCGCCGCTGAGCACGACGCCGCCGCCGGCGTAGATCACGGGCCGGCGCGCCGCGGCCAGCGCCTTGGCGGCCTGGCGGATCTGCTTCGCGTTGCCCTCCGTCGTCGGCTGGTAGCCGGGCAGGCGGACGTCGGTGACGGGCTCGTACGGGATCTCCGCCCGAGACAGGTCCATCGGGATGTCGACGACTACCGGGCCGGGGCGGCCGGTGCGCGCGACGTGGAAGGCCTCGTGCACGACGCGCGGGATCTCCAGCGGGTGCTGGATCATCCACGAGTGCTTCACGGCGGGCATCGTGATGCCCATCGTGTCGGCCTCCTGGAAGCCGTCGGTGCCCAGCAGCTCCGTGCGGACCTGGCCCGTGAAGAAGACCGTCGGGACCGAGTCCATCATCGCGTCGACGATCGGGGTCACGAGGTTCGTCGCGCCCGGGCCGCTCGTGCCGAACGCCACGCCGACGCGGCCGGTCGCCTTGGCGTAGCCCTCGGCGGCGTGCCCGCCGCCCTGCTCGTGGCGGACGAGGATGTGGCGGATGCCCGCGTCCACGAACGCGTCGTACGTCGGGAGGTTCGCGCCGCCGGGGTAGCCGAAGACGACCTCGACCCCCTCGGCCTTCAGGCATTCCATGATGGCGTCGACCGCTCGCATGAGGGGCGAGTCTACTGCCGGGCCAGCGCCGATTCCGGCGGGACGACCTCGTCCGTGTAGTCGAGCTCGGTGCCGCACCGGGTGCACAGCGCCTCGTAGAGCTTGACCACCTTGCCGCACCCCGGGCAGACCCGCCGCGGCTCGTCCTTCTCGACCCGGTAGAGCACCGCCGCGATCAGCCCGATGAACGGCGGGATGACGCTGACGAGGAACCAGAGGACGAACGAGGAGCCCTTGATCTTCCCGACCACGCCGCCGGCGAGGCCGAAGAAGAAGGCGATGATGATGAACGGCTCCACGCGCGGCGCCGCGCCGGTCTAGCTGCGCAGCGTGAAGAACGCCCAGAGCACCGCGAGGATGGCCACGATCGTCAGGCCCGTCCAGAACACCGCCGAGACGATGCCGATGACGACCTTGATGAGGATCCACGCGGCGACGAGCAGCACGACCGCCGCGATCGCCTTGGTGAAGAAGCTTGAGCCGGACTCGGTGTTCTCCATGCGTCCCAGCATACGCCGGGCCGCCGACCCGTTCGACAGGCGGGCCACCGGGCCGTTCGTCGATTCCGACCGACGGGCGGTACCCGCTGCGGCGCGATCGGCGGAGCATGCCCGCCATGACCACCGCACCGCAGCGCATCCTCCTCCTCCCCGACGCCCGCCCCCGCGCCGACGTCGCCTCCGGGCCGAAGGTCCGGCGCTACCGCCTCGCGCGCCTGCGCGTCGCCGAGACCCGGCAGCCCGCCGAGCCTCGTTTCCACCACCTTTCCCGCACCTACGACTGAGCCGCGGCGGCGTCGAGCGCCGGGCGCATCCGCTTGGGGATGCGCCGGCGCACGCGCCAGCGCGCGCCGGCGAACGCCTGATTGGCGACGGTGGCGAAGCCCTGCTCGTCGGCGCGCAGCGCGAGCAGCAGGTGGCTGATGCGGTCCGCGCTCGGCAGCTCGGGGTGGTCGACGCGCACGCAGAAGCAGTGGACGCGGCGGCCGCCGTGGCGGACGAGCAGCGCGCCCGCCTCCCCCACGAGCCACGTGCCGAGCGCGCCCGGCTCGAGCACGAGCCCGGTCCGCGCGTGCAGCTCGCGGGCGTCGTGGCCGACGAGGTCGCCGAGCAGCCCGAGCGCGGTCTGCTCCGCGGCGTCCTCCGTCCGGGCCTTGGGCTTGACGACCTTCGCCCCGCGGTTGGCGTACAGCTCGGGGATGATCCACGCCTGGGCGAGCGCGAGCGCGGACATCGGCGCCAGCCACGGCTCGATCAGGAGCAGCACGGCTGCGGTGAAGCAGAACGGGACGACGTGCGCGAGCGTCGTGGCCGTCCAGGCGCGGGCGTAGCGGTCGAGGCGCGCGCCGTCCATCCGCGGCCGCCAGCGGACCGCGGCGACTTCGGGAAGGCGCTCTGTCTCAGCCGCCACTGATCGGCAGGCGCAGGATCACGGTGTCGGCGTCGAGCGGCAGCTCGCGCACCTGCTCGGCGTGGCCCGGGCCCGTCGAGACCATCGCGAAGTAGCCGCGGTCGAGCTCGCGGCGGAACGCCTCGACGGCGGCGTCGATCGACGCCGCGTCGGCGGTCTCCCACTCGGCGACGGTCGTGTGGCCGGTCTTGTCCATGCGGATGAGTCGCGACATGGACCGGATGCTACGCCCGCCGCACCCCGATCGCGACCGGTTGGAGAGCGTCAGGGCGTCGGGAGCGTCTCGGGAGGCGCGGCCGGGGCGGTCGGCGCCGGCTGCTCGTCCTCCGGCGGCGTCGTCTCGGCGGGCGGCTCGGTCTCGGCGGGCGGCGTGGTCTCCGCCGGCGGGGCCGTCTGCGGCTCGTCCTCGTCGGGCACCGGGTTGGCCTGGTCGGGCTCGGTGCTCGCGGGGGTCTGCGTCGGCTCCTTCGACCGGTGCTTCTTCTGCTTGCCGGGCACGACGGTGAAGCGGTCGCCGCTGCTCCCGCCGCCGAGGACGAGCTCCACGCCCGTCAGCGAGAACGCGGCGATGGCGAAGGCGATGAGGCCGGTCGCGACCGCGAGCTTGACGTGGAGGTTGCGGCGCGTGCCGCGCGGCTTCTGCTCGTCCCAGATCCCGAACGGGTCGTCCCGGCGCGAGTCCTGCACGACCGGCGGGGGGTTGACCGCGGTGCGGCGGGAGGTGATGACGTCGGCCGGCTTGCGCAGGGCCTCGGAGACGAGCGCGACGATGACGGGCGTGATCGCCGCGCCGAAGATCGCCCCGCCCTGCCAGAACTTGTGGACGAAGAGGGCCGCCGCGAGCGACGAGAGGCTCGCGATGAGCAGCGTCTGCACGGACAGCCCGCCGCCCTGAGGCTTTGACGACATGGCCCCCGAGAGTAGAAAGTGCACACGTGCGCCAGGAGGTGTGTGTCATCGGGGCAGGTGGCGCCGGCCTCGCCGCGGGTCAGGCGCTCGCCGCGCGCGGGATTCCCTTCCGCACCCTGGAGGCGCGCGACCACATCGGCGGGATGTGGCGCCACGGCGAGACGTTCGCCTACGACTCGCTGACGTCGAACACCTCGCGCTACCGGACCTCCTTCCGCTGCCACCCGATCAGGCGGTTCGGCCGCCCCTTCATCCACCACACGGAGTTCCTCGCCTACCTGGAGTCCTTCGCCGACCGCTTCGGCCTGCGCGAGCGCGTCGAGCTGAAGGCGCGCGTCGAGCGCGCCGAGCCGGTCGACGGCGGCTGGGAGGTCACGGTCGAGGGCCGCGAGCCCGAGCCGTTCCGCGCGCTGATCGTGGCCACCGGCATCCTGGGCCGGCCGCGGCACCGGGAGGTGCCCGGCGAGTTCGCGGGGCGCCGGCTGCACTCCGGCGAGTACCGGCGGCCCGAGGACTTCGCGGGTCAGGACGTCGTGGTGGCCGGGATCGGCTCGTCGGGCGCGGAGATCGCGGGGGAGCTCGCCGGTGTCGCGGGATCCGTCACCCTCGCCGTCCGCACCGGGGTCCACCTGCTGCCGAAGCACATCCTGCCGCGCGTGCCGCTCGACGCGCTCGACACGAAGGGCAGCGCGCGTCTCGTGTCGTGGGCGGGCCGCCGGCGCGTGGTGGAGCTGCAGCTGCGCCTGCTCGTCGGGCCGCCCAGCGCGCACGGCCTCCCCGCCCCGCGGCACCGGCTGTTCGACGAGCCCCCGACGCTGAGCGACACCTTCGTCCGCGCGCTGAAGCGGGGCCGGTTCGACATCCGCCCAGGGATCGAGCGCCTCGACGGCCGGCGCGTCGTGTTCGCCGACGGCAGCGCGCGCGAGGCCGACGCGATCGTGTTCGCCTCGGGCTATCACCCGAGCATCGGCTTCCTGCCCGGGCGGCTCGTGGAGGGCTACGACGATCACCACATGCCGCTCGTGCGGGGTGTCGCGCACCGGGAGGCGGACGGGCTGTTCTTCGTCGGGATGACCGTCGCGCCGGGCGCCCTGCTGCCGGTGTTCGAGGCGCAGGCAGGCTGGATCGCGGCGGTCCTCGCCGGCGACGTCGAGCTGCCCGCGCCGCCTGCGCGCGAGACGATGCTCGCCGAGGAGGCGCGCGTGAACGCCCGCGACTTCGGCCGCCCCCACACCGCGTGGCGCGACCGGCGCCGCTACATCGCGTGGCTGGAGCGCGAGGTCGCTAGAGCCCGAGCTTCTGGCGCACGAGCCGCGTGACCTCGCCGCCGTCGGCGCGGCCCTTCGTCTCTCGCATCACGTGGCCGACGATCGGGCCGATCGCCTTCATGTTGCCGCCGCGGATCTTCTCCGCCGCGTCGGCGTTCGCGGCCAGCGCGTCCTCGACGATGCCGTCGAGCGCGCCGTCGTCGCCGAGTGCGCCGAGCCCGGCCTCCGCGACCACCGCGGCCGGCTCGCCTCCGCGCTCGGCGAGGAGCTCGAGCGCCTTGCGGGCGTTCGCGGCCGTGACCTCCTTGCGGCCGACCATGTTCGAGACCTCCGCGACGCTGCGCGGCTCGGCATCGGCCGCCGCGGCGACGTTCAGGAGCAGGCTGGCGACGGCGTTCGGCGAGTCGGCGTGGGGCAGCGCCTCGTCGAGTCGCGCCGCGAGCTCGGGCCGGAAGGCGAGGTCCTTGGCGTTGTCGGTCGACACCCCCGCGGCTTCGTAGCGCTGGGCGCGCGCCGCGGGAAGCTCGGGCAGCGCGCCGCGCGCCCGGTCCAGCATCTCGCTCGAGATCTGGATCGGGACGAGGTCGGGCTCGGGGAAGTAGCGGTAGTCGTGCGCCTCCTCCTTGGAGCGCAGCGACGTGATCGCCTCCGTGCGCGGGTCGAAGTGCAGCGTCTCCTGCTCCACCTCGCCGCCGCCGGAGACGATCTCCGTCTGCCGAGCGACCTCCGCCTTGATGCCGCGCTCGATGAACGCGAACGAGTTCATGTTCTTCAGCTCGGTCTTCGTGCCGAAGCCGGTCTCGCCGACGGGGCGGATCGAGATGTTCGCGTCGCAGCGCAGCGAGCCCTGCGACATGTCGACGTCACTCACCCCGAGCTGGCGCAGCGTCTCGCGCAGCAGCTGCAGCCACTCGCGCGCCTGCTCGGCCGACTTGACGTCCGGCTCGGTGACGATCTCGACCAGCGGCGTCCCGCAGCGGTTGAAGTCGACGATGCTCGTCTCCGATGAGTGGATCCGCCCCGACTCGCCGATGTGGATCAGCTTCGCCGCGTCCTCCTCCAGGTGCACGCGGTGGATGCGGACCTCCCCCAGCCGCCCGCCCCGGCAGAGCGGTTCGTCGTACTGGCTGATCTGGTACGCCTTCGGGTTGTCGGGATAGAAGTAGTTCTTGCGGTGGAAGATCGAGCGGTCGGCCAGCTCGGACTCGAGTGCCATCCCGATCATCAGGCCGTACTCGATCGCCTTCGCGTTGACGACCGGCAGCGCGCCCGGCAGGCCGAGGCACACCGGGCAGCAGCGGGTGTTCGGCGGCTCGCCGAAGGACAGCGCGCACGAGCAGAACATCTTGGTCTGCGTGTCGAGCTGGACGTGGATCTCCAGCCCGATGACGGGCTCGAAGTCAGGCACGCGCCTGGCTCCCGTCGAAGCCGATGGCCTGCTCGAGTGCGTGGGCGGCGTCGAGGATCCGGTTCTCGCTGAACGCGCCGCCGATGATCTGGAAGCCGACGGGGAGCCCTTCGCTCAAGCCGCTCGGGATCGAGATGGCCGGGAGCCCCGCGAGCGGGACCGGGACGGTGCAGTAGTCGTTGAGGTACATCGCCCACGGGTCGTCCGTCTTCGCGCCGAGCTCGAACGCGACGCCCGGGGACGTCGGCGTGACGACGAAGTCGAAGCGCTCGAACGCCGCGCGGAAGTCGTCGCTGATCTTCGTGCGGACCTGCTGCGCGCGGCCGTAGTAGGCGTCGTAGTAGCCGGAGGAGAGCGCGTAGGTCCCCAGCATGATCCGCCGCTGGACCTCGGGGCCGAAGCCCTGGTGGCGCGTCTTCGTGTACATCGAGACGAGGTCGTCGTACTGCTCGGCGCGCACGCCGTAGCGGACGCCGTCGAAGCGGGCGAGGTTCGCGCTCGCCTCGGCCGGGGCGATGATGTAGTAGGCGCTCAGCGCGTGCGGCGCGTGCGGCAGGCGCATCGTCTCGACGGTCGCGCCGAGCTCCTCGGCCAGGCGCAGCGTCTGGTGGAAGTTGTCGAGGACGCCGGGTTCGATGCCCTCCCCGCTGAGCTCCTCGGGGACGCCGAGGCGGATGCCGTCGAGGCGCTCGGCGGTCGGCAGGACGACCTCCTCCGGGAAGGCGAGCGAGGTGCTGTCGCAGGCGTCGCGTCCGACCATGTGGCGCAGGAGCAGCGCGCAGTCGGTGACGTCGCGCGTCAGCGGGCCCGCCTGGTCGAGGGACGAGGCGAAGGCGATCATCCCGTAGCGGCTGACGGCGCCGTACGTGGGCTTCATCCCGACGATCCCGCACAGCGCGGCGGGCTGGCGGATGGAGCCGCCGGTGTCCGTGCCGATCGCCCACGGCGCGAGGCCGCCGGCCACCGCGGCGGCGCTGCCGCCGCTCGACCCGCCCGGGACGCGCGTGCGGTCCCACGGGTTGCGCACGGGCCCGTACGCGGAGTTCTCGTTCGACGAGCCCATCGCGAACTCGTCCTGGTTCGTCTTGCCGAGGAGCGGGGCGCCGGCCTCGGCGAGGTGGCGGACCGCGGTCGCCGTGTAGGGCGGGCGGTAGCCCTCGAGGATCTTCGAGCCCGCCTGCGACGGGACGCCCTCGGTGCAGAAGAGGTCCTTGACCGCGACGGGGACGCCGGCCAGCGGGGCGTCGGCGCCGGCGGCGGCCGGCGTGTCCTCGGCGACCCAGAGGAACGCGTTGAGGTCGTCGCCTGCGGCACGCTCGCGGTAGGCGTCGAAGACCTCGGCGGAGCGCAGCTCGCCCGCCTTGACCTTCGCGGCCGCCTGGGCCGCGGTGAGGGCGAGGATCTCCTCGCTCATGCCTGCGGGCTCGGGACTTCGAAGCCCTCGTCGCGAACGGCCGGCGCCTGGTCGAGCACCTGCTCGCGCGGCCACGAGGGCCGCGGCACGTCCTCGCGCAGCGCGTTGGTGACCTCGACGACGTGCGACGTCGGCGGGACGCCCTCGAGGTCGAGCTCGCCGATCTTCTCGATGTGGCCGAGGATCCCGGTCAGCTCGCCGCTCATCCGCTCGACCTCCTCGTCGGTCAGCGACAGGCGCGCGAGGCGCGCGACGTGGAGGACCTGCTCGCGGTCGATCATGCCTCGCCGATGGTACGAGGCGGCGCGGGCCGTGCCGCCCCGCGGACACGCAGCACGTCCTCCGTCTGCTCGACCGACTCCGGCGTGTGCGTCCGCTCGTCGCCCATCGTGCGCCAGCCGCCGAACGTGATGGCGCCGGCGGCGACGAGGCCGAGGAGCGCGGGCAGCTCGAGGTCGACGTCCGCGTTCCCGGCGTCCACCCCCAGCCCCGGCTGGGCGACGAGGCGGACGAGGATCGAGACGAAGCCGAGGAACCCGAACAGCGTGGTCATGATCCCGAGCATCACCGGGATGCCCGGGGCGCGATGCGTGACCGTGAAGAACGCGAGCGCGAGGGCGATCAGGATCGCGAAGATCAGGACGAGGTCGGCGAACCAGCCGAGCGCGCGGATGCCGGACTCGTGCGCGCCGACGCGGGCGTCGGGCGTCGAGAGCAGGAACCAGTCGAGGGCGAGGAGGAGCGCGAGGGCGACGGCGCCGGCCAGCGCGATCGCCTCGCCGGAGCGCAGGCGGCTGAGCTTCACGCCCCGGAGGATTGCATCCTTGCCGCCTCCAGGGTGTTCGCCAGCAGCATGGCGATCGTCATCGGGCCGACGCCGCCCGGGACGGGCGTGATCGCGCCGGCGACGGGCTCGACCTCGTCGAAGTCGACGTCGCCGTGCAGGCCGTCGTCGCTGCGGTTCATGCCGACGTCGATGACGGTCGCGCCGGGCTTGACCCAGTCGGCCTTCACCATCCGGTCCTGGCCGACGGCGGCGATGAGGACGTCGGCCCTGCGCGCGACGTCCCGCAGGTCGCGGGTGCGGCTGTGGCAGACGGTCACCGTCGCGTGCTGCTGGAGCAGGAGCTGGGCCATCGGCTTGCCGAAGAGGTTCGAGCGGCCGATGACGACGGCCTCGGCCCCCTGGAGCTCGACCCCCGTCTCGGCGAGCAGGTGGATCACGCCCTTCGGCGTGCACGGCCGAAGGCCGGGCCGGCCGAGGGCGAGGAGGCCCGCGCTCATCGGTGTGAGGCCGTCGACGTCCTTGTCGGCGCGCACGAGGCTCGTCATCTCGGTGCCGTCGAGGTGGCCGGGCAGCGGGAGCTGCACGATGATGCCGCTGACGCGCTCGTCGGCGTTCAGCGACCCGATCACCTCGACGAGCTGCTCGCGCGTGGTGTCCGCGCCGAGCCGCTGGTCGAACCCCTCGATCCCGGCCTCCTTGGACGCCTTGTGCTTCCCGCCGACGTAGATCGCGCTGGCGGGGTCGTCGCCGACGAGGACCGTGGCGAGGCCGGGGGCGCGGCCCGTCTCGGCGGTGAACGCCTGCACGCCGTCGCGGACCGTCTCGCGGACCCGTGCTGCGATCGTCTTGCCGTCGATGATGCGCGCCATCGGACGGTGCACGGTAGCTTCCGCGCCGGTCATGACCCCGCTCGAAGTCCGCACCCGCATCGAGGTCCGCTGGCGCGACCTCGACATGCTCGGCCACCTCAACCAGAGCGTGTACCACGAGCTGCTCGAGGAGGGCCGCGGCGCGTTCTTCCAGGCCGTCGAGATGCTCACCGCGACGGTCCTCGCGCGCGTGGAGCTCGACTACAAGCTCGAGGTCCGCCGCGAGCACTCGCCCGTCGAGGTGGTCGTGAGGCTCGCGCGCTTCGGGCGCTCGTCGGTGACGCTCGCGCACGAGATCGTCCGCGCCGACGGCGAGGTGGCCAGCGCGGGGTCCTCCGTCCACGTCGCATGGGACACGGCGGCGCGCCGTTCGCGGCCGCTGACCGCCGAGGAGCGCGAGCGGCTGGACGCCGCCCTCGGCGCGGCGACCGCCGGCTGAACCGGCGGCGCGGCGGCGGCCGCTACCGCTTGGAGATCGGCGCGTACTCCGCCATGAGCTTGCGCTCCGACCCGTCCGACGCGAAGCGGATGACGACGATCCCTCCGGGCTCGACGCCCGTGACGACGCCCTCGCCGAACGCGGCGTGGACGACGTCGTCGCCCATCCGGTAGTCGACCGCGACGCCGCCCCCGCCTCCGCGCCGGCCGCCGCGTTCCTGGGCCCGCTCCGCCGTGGCGGCGCTGGCCGCGGCCCAGGAGCCGGGGCGGGCGCGGCCGGCGGCGACGGTCGGCTCCTCGCGGTCGGTCAGCTCGCCGGGGATCTCGTCGACGAAGCGGCTGCGCATCCCGAAGGTCTGCGCGCCGAAGACGTTGCGGCGTCGTGCGTAGGTGATGGTCAGCTCGCGCTTGGCGCGCGTGATCCCGACGTAGCAGAGGCGCCGCTCCTCCTCGAGGCCGCCCTCGTCCAGCGCGCGGGAGTGCGGGAACACGCCTTCCTCGCAGCCGATCATGAAGACGACCGGGTACTCCAGCCCCTTCGCGTTGTGGAGGGTCATGAGCGTGACCATGCCCTCGTCGTCGCGCCGGGTGTCCGCGTCGGACTGCAGCGCGACGTGCTGGAGGAAGTCGTCCAGCGTGTCCTCCCCCTCCTCCGCGGTCGCGTCGAACTCGCGGGCGCCCTCGACGAGCGCGCGCAGGTTCTCGAGCCGCCCCTCGGCCTCGATCGTGCGCTCGGCCTCGAGCGCGTCGATGTAGCCGCTCTCGTGCAGCACCGCCTCGAGGAGGTCGCCGACGGGGACCCCGTCCGCCTGGCGCTCGCGCAGCCCGATCATCACGTCCATGAACCGGCCGAGCGCCTTGACCGCCGCCGTCCCCAGCCCCGGCACCTTCCCCGGCTCCTCCGCGGCCTCCCACACCGGGATGCCCAGCGTGTCCGCGTGCGACAGGACGCGCGCCAGCGACGTCGCCCCGATCCCACGCTTCGGCGAATTCGCGATGCGGCTGAACGAGATCGCGTCCTGCGGGTTGGAGAGCAGGATGAGGTAGGCGATCGCGTCCTTGATCTCGGCGCGGTCGTAGAACTTCGTCCCACCGACGACCTGGTAGGAGGTCTCGTTGCGCACCAGCGTGTCCTCCAGGACCCGCGACTGCGCGTTCGTCCGGTAGAAGACCGCGATCTCGTTCAGCGACCCGCCGCCCTCGACGATGCGCGCGATCTGCCCGACGACGTACCGGGCCTCGGAGTGCTCGTCGTCGAGCTCGCGGATCGTGATCGGATCCCCGTCCCCGAGGTCGCTCCACAGGTGCTTGGGCTTCTGCTCGCGGTTGTTCGCGATGACCGCGTTCGCGGCCCGGAGGATCGTCTGCGTCGAGCGGTAGTTCTGCTCGAGCTTGACGACGCGCGCGTCGCTGTAGTGGGCTTCGAAATCGAGGATGTTCGAGATGTCGGCGCCGCGGAACCCGTAGATCGACTGCGCATCGTCGCCGACGACGGCGAGGTTGCGGTGCTGGGTGGTCAGGAGCTGGAGCCACTTGTACTGGGCGTGGTTGGTGTCCTGGTACTCGTCGACGAGGATGTGGCGGAAGGCCTTGCCGTAGCGCTCGCGGACCTCGGGGAACAGCTCGAGGACGTTGACCGCGCGCACGAGGAGGTCGTCGAAGTCCATCGCGTTCATCCGGATCAGCTCGCGCTCGTAGAGGCGGTAGACCTCGCCGATGGTCTGCTCGAAGTACGAGCCGATCAGCTCGCCGTAGGCCTCCGCGTCGCGCAGCTTGTTCTTCGCGTCGGAGATCTGGTTGTGGACGGACGCGGGGGTGAAGCGTTTCGGGTCGACGCCCGCGTCGTCCAGGCAGCGCTTGACGAGGCGCCGCGCGTCCGCCTGGTCGTAGATCGTGAAGCGCTTGGTGTAGCCGAGCTTGTCGGCCTCGGCCCGCAGCATCCGCGCGCAGGCGGAGTGGAAGGTCATCACCCACATCGCCCGCGTCCGCCGGCCGACGAGGCCCTCGACCCGCTCGCGCATCTCCTGCGCGGCCTTGTTGGTGAAGGTGATCGCGAGGATCTCCGACGCGCGCGCACGCTGCGTGTGGTTCAGCCACGCGATGCGGTGCGTCAGGACGCGCGTCTTCCCGGAGCCGGCGCCGGCGAGGATGAGGAGCGGCCCGTCGCCGTGCGTGACCGCCTCGCGCTGGGCGGGGTTCAGGCCCTCCAGCAGGCGTTCGACGTGGGCGTCGGTCGCGGACACCACCGGAGCATAGGAACGGGTCCGGCCGTCAGCGCGGGTCGCGCCACATGAGCCAGAGCCGCGGCCCGCGCGGGAAGCGCATCTCCTTCGTCACGCGGAACCCGTGACGCGCGTAGTAGGCGACGTTGCGCTCCTTCGAGCTCTCCAGGTACGCGGGCACGCCCTCGCGGTCGCAGCGCTCGAGCATCGGCGCCATCAGGGCGCTCCCGAGCCCGCGGCCCTGCGCCTCCGGAGCGACACCGAGCGTCGAGAGGTAGAAGTGCGGCTCGCGCGGGTGGAGCTTCTCCATGCGCGCGAAGCCGACCATGAGGAAGGGCGCACGGGCGTTGACCAGGCGCAGCGTGCGCAGCGCCTCACGCGGCGGGACGTGCCAGCGGTCCGGCGGCGCCCACAGCGCGGCGCCCACCCCGTCCTCCGTGCAGTAGACGAGCTCCTCGTCGAGCAGCGTCCGCAGGCGGCCGGAGAAGAAGAACGCCATCCGCCGCTCGCGCGAGGAGTCGCGCGGATTGGAGAACGTCGCGACCGGGTCGTCATGGAAGGCACGCGCGAGCGACCGCGCCAGCCGCGGGACGTCGTCGGCCGTCGCGATCCGCACCACGCGGCCGGACCCTACCCTCACCCCGTGCCCGACGCGACCCTCTCCGACAGCGTCCGCGCCCACTGCGCGGAGGTCGCCGCGACCGCCCGGCGCGTCCGCATCGACCTCGACCGCGTCGGCGTCATCGAGCCCGGCCCGCCGCCCGAGCTGGACCCCGAGCGCCACTTCCTCGACGGGACGCGGGACGAGGTCGCCGCCTACCTGCTCACGCTCACGTCGATCAACTTCGGCTCCGGCTGGTTCCCGACTCTGCGCAAGCGCGTCGTCGACGGCAGGACCGTCTCCGGCTACTTCACGGTCGCGATGGGGCTGACCGACCGCTTCCGCGCAGCCGGACCGTGGTCGAACGAGCAGCTGCGTGCGATGACGACGGACGAGGTCGCGATGGTCTGCGGCCAGACGCCGGCGCACGAGCTGATGGCGCTGTACGCGCAGGCGCTGCGCGGGCTCGGCACGTTCCTCGGCGACCGCACGCCCCTGCAGCTGGTCGAGAGCGCCGGCGGGTCGGCGCAGCGGCTGGCCGCAACGGTCGCGCGGATGCCGATGTGGAACGACGCCGGCTTCCACAAGCGCGCCCAGATCCTCGCCAGCGACCTCGCGCTGGCGAAGGTCGCGGAGTTCGGCGACCTCGACACGCTCACGATCTTCGCCGACAACGTGGTCCCCCACGTCCTGCGCTGCGACGGGGTCCTCGTCTACGACGACGAGCTGGCGCGCGCGATCGACGCCGCCGAGCCGCTGAACGACGCAGCGGCCGAGCGGGAGATCCGCGCGTGCGCGGTGCACGCGTGCGTCGACGTGGCGAAGGCGCTGGACGTACCGGAGCGGATCCTCGACGGCTGGCTGTGGAACCGCGGCCAGCAGCCCGAGTACAAGGCGCGCCCGCGCCACCGCACGCGCAGCGTCTTCTACTAGCGCAGGACCTGGATCTCGGGGTGCGTGGCGAGCAGCGTCTGCGTGAAGACGTAGTTGAACGCCGCGACGCCGAGCAGCGAGGTCACGACCGCCTGGTTGACCGCGCGGCCCACGCCCTCCGCGCCACCGGACGCCGTCATCCCCTTGTAGCAGCAGACGATCGCCACGATCGCGCCGAAGCCGGTGCACTTGAGGACCGACCCCCAGAGGTCCGTGACCGACGCGTTGTTGAAGAACGAGGCCCAGAACGGGCCCAGCGGCGCCCCGTTCGTCACCGTGGCGAGGACGCCGGCGAAGATCCCGAACAGCAGCGCGTAGACGTCGAACAGCCCGGTGATGAGCATGAGCGCGAGGAAGCGGGGCACCACGAGGTTCTTGACGGGGTCGACGCCGAGGACCTGCAGCGCGTCGAGCTCCTCCCTGATCTTCCGCGCGCCCAGGTCCGCGGTGATCGCGGTGCCCGCCACGCCGGCGACGATGATCGCCGTGACGAACGGCGCGAACTCGCGGATCGAGGCGAGCACGAAGAACCCGCCGAGCCGGTCGAGCGCCCCGAAGAGCACGAGGAAGTTCGCCGCCTGCAGACCGGGCGCCCCGTAGCCCGCGGCGACCATGCTCACGATCAGCGGGAACCAGCAGAGCTTCAGCGCGAAGAGGAACTGCGAGACGAACTCCTCGCCGTACGGATACGGCGGGCGCATCGCCGACATGATCGTCTTGCCGGTGAGGATCATCATGTCGCCGACCTCCTCCAGGAGGTTCTTCATGGGGAGGAACCCGCGGTCGGCGACGCTTCTGACGGCCATGCCGCGCAGAGTACCAATCTTCTAGCACTCCGCGCCACCAGTACCATGTGGACCGCTCATGTCGTGGTCCACGGAGACGGGCATCACGCTCGACCATCGCGGCGACGTCCCGCTCGGCGTCCAGCTCGACTGGGCCATCCGCGCCGCGGTGGCCGGCGGGCGGCTGCGGCCGGGCGATCGGCTGCCCGCGCTGCGCACCCTCGCCGACGAGCTCGGGGTCAACCACAACACCCTGCGCGCGGCCGTCGCGAAGCTCGAGCGCGACGGGCTGCTGGAGAGCCGGCACGGCACGGGGACGTTCGTCGCGGCGAGCGCGACCGCGCACGAAGAGCAGGCGCCGCTGGTCGAGCGGATCGTCCGCTGGGCGGGCGACGCGGGGCTGAACCCGCGCGACCTCGCCGCCGCGCTGTACGTCCTCGACCTGCCCGAGCCGGCCGAGCGCGACGCGGCGGCCGAGGAACGGCGCGCGCTGCGCGACGAGATCGCCGTCCTCGACCGCCTCGTCGTCCAGCTCGAGGACCGCCTCCCCCAGCACCTCCCCGCCGAGCCGCGCCGCCGCCGCGCCGGGACGCTGCTCAGCACTGACGAGCTGCGCGAGGACCGCGACGCGCTGCTGCGCCGCCTCGCCGCGGTGCAGCGCGCGCTGGAGCCGCCGGAGGAGAACGGCGACGACGACGCGCGCGGGGAGAAGCAGCCGGCGGCGAAGCGCGCCCCGGCTCCGCGACCGAAGCCGCGCCCGGGCATCTCACCCGCCTGAAGTTCGATCGCTGTCCTGGATGAGCCGCGGATACCGCGGGTCAACCAGGACAGCCCTGGTCGTTTTCAGCCGCCGGCGGGGTTCGGGCCCCGGACCGGCCGCAGCGGGCGCACCTTCGCGGCCTTCGGCGGTGCCTCGCCCGCGCCCGCGAGGTGCGCGACGGCCTCCTCCAGCGCGGTGATCCGCGCGGCCAGCCCCTTGATTGCGTCGGCGATCGGGTCGGGAAGGTGGACCCAGTCGGCGTCCGGGCCCTCCGGGCGGCGGCCCTCGACCCGGACGGGATGCCCCGGGTTCCCGACGACCGTCGAGTTCGGCGGCACGTCGTGCACGACGACGGAGTTCGCGCCGACCTTCGCCCCGTGCCCGATCGTGATCGGCCCGAGCAGCTTCGCGCCCGACCCGATCGTCACGTTGTCCTCCACCGTCGGGTGGCGCTTGCCCGTCGCGAACCCCGTGCCGCCGAGCGTCACGCCCTGGTAGAGCGTCACGTCGTCGCCGATCTCCGCGGTCTCGCCGATCACCACGCCCATCCCGTGGTCGACGAACAGCCCGTCGCCCACCTGCGCGGCCGGGTGGATCTCGATCCCGGTCACCGCGCGGGAGGCCATCGACATCGCGCGCGGCACGAGCGGGACCCCGACGTCGTGCAGGGCGTGGGCCACCCGGTGCGACAGGAGCGCCTGCACGCCCGGCCAGGTCGCGAGGATCTCCGCGCTCGTCACGCCGCGCGCGGCCGGGTCGCGCTCGCGCGCGGCGGAGACGTCGCGGTGGATCTCGCGGGCCACGCGGGTAAAGGTGCCGAGGCCGAACACGTCTAGGAGGCTAACGCGGGTGGGCTACCTCATCCTGCACGGATGGCAGGGCTCCGGACCGGACCACTGGCAGACCTGGCTGGCCGAGCGGTTGCGCGCCGACGGGCACGACGTCCGCTACCCCGGCCTGCCCGACCCGGACGAGCCGCGGCTGGAGGCCTGGCTGGACGCGCTGGACCGCGAGCGGCGCCCGTCCGAGACCGTCGTCTGCCACTCGCTCGCCTGCTGCCTGTGGCTGCACCACCAGGCCCGAGGCGGACCGCCCGCCGAGCGCGTCCTGCTCGTCGCCCCGCCCTGCCTCGACCCGCCGCCCCCCGCGATCGCCGACTTCTTCCCGGTCCCGCGCGATCCGACCGTCGGCGTCAACGCGCGGCTCGTGTGCACCGACAACGACCCGTACTGCGCGAGCGCCGCGGGCGTCTACGGCGTGCGCCTGAACGTCGAGATCGACCTCCTCCCCGGCGCCGGGCACATCAACCCCGAGGCGGGCTTCGGGCCGTGGCCGGCCGTGCTCGCCTGGTGCTACGGCGCGAAGAAGGGCGTCGAGACGTAGCGCTCGCCGGAGTCCGGCAGCACGCAGACGATCCGCTTGCCCGCCATCTCCGGGCGCTGTGCGATGTCGAGCGCCGCGTACACCGCCGCTCCGCAGCTCAGGCCCACGAGGACGCCCTCGCGCCGCGCGCACAGCCGCGCCGTCTCGATCGCCTGCTCGTCGGTCACCGCGAGGACCTCGTCGATCACGTCGCGGTTGAGCACCGGCGGCACGAAGCCCGCGCCGATCCCCTGGATCTTGTGCGGCCCGGGCGGCATGCCGGAGAGCACCGCCGACGTCGCCGGCTCGACCGCGACGACGCGCGTCTCCGGCGAGCGCTCCTTGAGGACCTCGCCCACGCCGGTGATCGTCCCGCCCGTCCCCACGCCGGCGACGAACACGTCGACCCGCCCGTCGAGGGCGTCGAGGATCTCCGGCGCGGTCGTGCGCCGGTGGACCTCCGGGTTGGCGGGGTTGGAGAACTGGTCGGGAAGGAAGACGTCGGGGTCGCTGGCCATCGCCCGGGCGGCGTCGACCGCCTCGTTCATCCCGCCCAGCGACTCGGTGATCTCCACGCGCGCGCCGTAGAGGAGCAGCAGGCGCTCGCGCTCGCGGCTCATCCCCTGCGGGAGCGTGAGCACGAGGTCGTAGCCCTTCGCCGCGCAGACGAACGCCAGCGCGATCCCGGTGTTGCCGCTCGTCGCCTCGACGATGGTCGAGCGGCCGGGCTCGATGAGGCCGTCGCGCTCGGCGGCCTCGAGCATCGCCACGCCGATGCGGTCCTTGACGCTGCCGCCCGGGTTGAACGCCTCGAGCTTCCCGTACACCTCCGCCTCCACCCCGTCGGGCAGCAGCCTGGTGAAGCGGATCATCGGCGTGCGGCCGACGTGGTCCGCAATGTTGATCGGGATCGAGGCCATTCCGGACGGCGAGACTATCGGCGGCGACGCGCGGCCCCGCGCGATTCGCCGTTTGTCGTCGTGCGCGCCCGGGAATTGCTGGTCCGAGCGCAACGTGCTTCCGATGGACGGAGCAGGACGGGGCGGTCCCGAACAGGGACCGCCCTCGTTCGTTAAAAGACGGTATGCGCGGTTTCCCCATGTGGGCGCTGCTGGTCGTGGTCTCCCTCCTCGCCGGCGTGCTGATCATCGCCGCGAGCCGGAGCGGGAACGCGCGGCTGCCGGAGCCCGAGCCCTCCGGGCCGCAGGCCTGCGCCGCGCCGGAGGTGCGCGCGACGGCACGGACGGTGCTGCACGCGAAGGAGAGCGGGCGTGCGGTGCAGCCCGTGCGCGTGCAGGTGACCGAGGAGGCGATCGGCGAGGAGGGCGTCGCGCAGGTGACCGTGACGGCCCGCGGCCGGGTGGTGGAGCGCGCGACCGCGTCGGGCGACTCGCCGGTGCGCGTGACGGCGCGGTCGGCCCGGCGCGCGTGTGCTTCCGGGGCGACCGTACGCGAGGCCGAACGGCGCGCTGAACGGAAGGCGCGGCGGGAGGGAAGGCGCGCGGCGCGGGCGGCGGCGGAGCGGCGCCTGCGCTCGATCACCCCGCGCGCCGAGGAGCGGCTGCGGGCGCGGCTGCGGGCGCGGGCGCTCGGCCTGGCGACGCGCCGCGCGCTGGAGGCGGTGCCCGCCGAGCAGGAGCGCCTGCGGGCGAGGGCCTCGGCGGAGGCGCTGCGGCGCGCGCGCCGGCGCGCCGACGGCAGCCGGACGGCATAGCGCGCCGGGCCTACGCCTCGCCGCGGCGCATCGCCAGCAGCCGCGAGAACACGTCCCCGGCGTGCAGGCCGTTGTGCTGGTGCTCGTTCGTGACCCACGCGCGCGCACCGCGGATGAGCTCCGCGGTCTCGACCGAGAACGTGGCGTCGACGTAGATGTCGTCGAGGTAGACGGCGGCGACGACCGGGACCTCGTTCGCGCGCAGCCGGTCCACGTCGTACAGCGCGGGCCAGTCCTCCTTCGCCGCGAGGATCTCCGCGACCTCGGCGAGCGGCCGCAGCCCCGGGTCGTCCTCGAACATCGACGGGAAGATCATCTCCCCGGGCAGGACGAGCCCGCCGTGCTCGGCCACCATCCGCTCGGCCGACCAGCGCGTCGCCTCGTGCTCGGCGTAGATCGCCTCGTGCAGGACGGCGTAGAGCGGCGCGGCGGCCAGCGACGCCTCGCGGCGTGCGTGCTCGGCGAACGCCATCGAGTCCGCGCCGTGCTCGATCAGGTAGTGCAGCTGCTCCGGTCCGCTCGACATGCCGATGTCGCGCGCGGCGGTGCGCAGCCAGCGGTCGTGGACCTCGGCCCAGCGCTCGCGATCCTCCGGGTAGCGGTCGAAGTAGAGCTCCTGGCGGCGCACGAGCCGCGCGATCAGGGCGCGGTAGACCTCGTCGACGCCGCGCCCCACCGGAGGCAGGCCGCCGGTGACGAACACCTCCCGCAGCCCCTCGGGAGCGGACGACAGGTACGTGGTCGCGCAGAACCCGCCGTAGCTCTGCCCGAGGATGCTCCACGGCCCCGAGCCCAGCCGCTCGCGCACGACCTCCGCGTCGCGCACGATGCTGTCGGCGCGGAAGTGCTCGAGGTAGGCTGCCTGGGCGGCGGCGTCGCCCCGCTGCGGCAGCGTCTGCGCGTCGGCCGGCGTGCTCAGCCCGGTGCCGCGCTGGTCGAGCAGGACGACGTGGAACTCCCCCAGCGCCTCGCCGAGCCAGCCGCTCGCGCCCGTCGGCCGCATGCACGCCATCCCCGGGCCGCCGTTCAGGAAGAGGAGGTACGGGCGCTCCTCGTCCGCCGCGCGGGCGGCGCGCACCTCGCGGGCGAACAGCCAGATCCGGTCGCCGTCGGGCTCGTCGTGGCACAGCGGGACGTCGATCCGGTGCTCGATCGTCACGAGGCCGGGGAAGGCGCGGCGCGGCATCCGGCGAGCCTAATCGTCCGCGGCGGCGCCTAGCGTCCGGCGCGTGCTGAAGGAGTTCCGGGACTTCGTGATGCGCGGCAACGTCGTCGACCTCGCCGTGGCGGTGATCATCGGCGCGGCGTTCGGCGCGGTCGTCAACGCCGTCGTCGAGGACCTCATCACGCCGCTGATCGCGGCGGTGGGCGGCAAGAGCGACTTCGCCGGCCTGTCGTTCACGATCAACGGGTCGGAGTTCCGCTACGGCGACCTCGTCAACAAGCTGCTGACGTTCGTCATCGTCGCGGCCGTCGTGTTCTTCCTCGTCGTCAAGCCCCTGAACGCGGTCATGGCGCGGCTGCGGCCGGAGCCGCCGGTCGACCAGCCGACGCACGCGTGCCCGGAGTGCCTGAGCGACATCCCGAAGGCCGCGCGCCGGTGCGCGTTCTGCACGGCCGAGGTCGCCGCCGCCTAGCGCGCGCTCCGGCGGCCGAGGAGGAACGCCACGAGGAGCAGCCCGAGGACGAGCGGGTCCTTGAGGCGCTCGAGCGCCATCGCGCCGCCGAGCGAGCCGAGGTCGAGGGCATCGTCGTCGCCGCCGGACGCCGACGCCGCGCTGGCCTCCACGCGCTCCTTCGGGTCCTCGGTTCCCTCGCGCGGGCCCTCGCCCTCCGGCGTGCCCGGCCGCGCCTCCGGCGGCGCGTCGCCGTTGCTCGACGCCGCCGCCTGCTCGCCGCCCTCGAGCATCGACGCCAGGTTGTCGGCGAAGGTGCCGACCATCCGGCCGGCGACGTCCTGCATCACGCCGCGACCCATCGACGCCGCCTTGCCGCTCACCTTGACCTCGGTGACGATCTTGCCGGACGTGTGGGCGGCGTCGCCGCTCAGCTCCATGACGACGTCGGCGTCGGCGGTGCCCTGACCGCGCGACTCCTTCGCCCGCGCCTTCATGACCGCGCGGTGGGAGGACTCGTCGGCCTCGACGATCTCGATGTCGGCCTTGTACTGCATCGACATCGGGCCGAGCTTGACCTTGATGCCGACCTTGTAGGCGTTGTCCGCCGTCTGCTCGAGCACCTTCGCGCCCGGCACCGTCGGCGCGACCTTCTCGACGTCGAGGACCGTGGCCCAGACCTTGTCGACGGGCGCGTCGACCTCGAACGCGTTCTCGAACTTCATCTCGTCCTCCCTATCGCCTCGACCACGTCGTCCAGGGCACGCGCGGTGTGCCCGCTCAGCAGCTCGTCCACGTGCGGGAGCGCGGCCGCCATCCCGCCCGCGATGGGCTGGAAGCCGGCCGCGGCGGCCCGCGGGTTGACCCACACGATCCGGTACGCCAGCCGGCGCAGCCGCTCCATCTCGCGGCCGAGCAGCGCGGGGTCGTCGCGCTCCCACCCGTCGGAGACGACGACCACGACCGCGTCGCGCGCCATCCCGCGGCGGCCCCAGCGGTCGTTGAAGGCGCGGACCGCCTCTCCGATCCGCGTGCCGCCCGACCAGTCCGGCGCGGCGCGGGCGGCGCGGTCGAGCGCCTCGTGAGGACGGCCGTCGCGGAGCGCCTTCGTCACGCGGGTGAGGCGGGTCGCGAAGACGAACGCCTCGGCGCGGGCGCCCCGAGCGGCGCCCTCGAGGAACAGGAGGTACGCGCGGGCGTACGGCTCCATCGAGCCGGAGACGTCCAGCAGCGCGACCAGCGGGCGCGCCTTCTCGCGGCGACGGCGGCGCTCGTGGTGGACCGGGTCGCCGCCGGTGCGCTGCGCGCGGCGCAGCGTGGCGCGGACGTCGAGCCGCTCGCCGCGGCGGGCGATCCGGGCGCGCCGGCCGCGGCGCGGCGGGGTCGCGACGGCGAGCCGGCGCAGCAGCGCCGCGAGTGCGTCGAGCTCGGCGGGGTCGAGCTCGCCGAGGTCGGTCGTCGCGAGGCGCTCGGCGTCGCTGGCCAGCGACGCGACGGGGCGTTCGGTCTCCTCGCCCTCACCCACCTCGCCGGGCGCCCCGCTCGGCCGCGTCGCGCCGCCGACGTCGGGCGCCACGCCCTCCTGCACGGCTGCGTCGGCGGACGCCGGCCGCGGCCGCGCCTCGACCGGCTCCTCCCCCGCCTGGCCGCGGGAGTCGGCAGGGTCGACGAGGCCGTCGACGACCGCGCCGAACACGGCGTCGAACGCGGGAAGCTGCTCGCTCGAGGAGACGAACGCGACGCGCGCGGTCCAGTACAGCGACGCGCGGTCGGCCGGCCGCGCGAGCTCGGCGGCGGACGCGAAGCGCGCGGAGCGGTCGGGCGTGACGGGAAGGCCCGCGTCGTGGAGCGCGCGGCCGAGCGCGACGGCGGCGAGCGGAGCGTCGCGCGCGAGCGCGCGCGCGAAGGAGGGCGAAGCAGCGCCCCTCCGGGGCGAAGCCGCTCCCTTCGGGGGAGAAGCCGCTCCCTTCGGGGGCGAAGCCGCGCCGCTCGGCGCGTCAGCCACGCGCGAGCCTCCCGAGCCCCTCCGCGCGCACGGCCTCCTGGTCCTCGCGGTACTTCAGCGCCGCTCCGAGCGTGCGGTCGGCGCTGTCCGCGTCGAGCCGCTCGGCGCCGAGGAGGCGCAGCGCCGCGACCCAGTCGATCGCCTCGGCGATGCCGGGCGGCTTCTGGACGTCCGCCGCGCGCAGCTTCGCCACCGCGCCGGCGACGTCCTCGGCCAGCTCGCGCGGGGCGCCCGGCACGCGCCGGCGGACGATCTCGACCTCGCGCTCCGGCGACGGGTAGTCGATCCAGTGGTAGAGGCAGCGGCGCTTCAGCGCGTCGTGCAGGTCGCGCGTGCGGTTGGAGGTGAGGATCACGGCGGGCGGGTGCGTCGCCCTGATCGTCCCGACCTCCGGGACGGTGACCGCCGCCTCGGCGAGCAGCTCGAGGAGGAAGGCCTCGAAGTCGTGGTCGGCGCGGTCGAGCTCGTCGATCAGCAGCACCGCCGGCATCGGCCCGGGGTGCTCGATGGCCTGCAGCAGCGGGCGGCGGATGAGGTAGTGCTCACCGAAGAGGTCCTCCTCGGCGATGTCCGCGCCCTGCGCCTCGGCGAGCCGGATCCGCAGCAGCTGGCGCGGGTAGTTCCACTCGTAGAGGGCCTCGGAGACGTCGATGCCCTCGTAGCACTGCAGGCGGATGAGCGGGGTGTCGAGCGCGGTCGCCAGCGCCTTCGCGGCCTCCGTCTTGCCGACCCCGGCCTCGCCCTCGAGCAGCAGCGGCTGCGGGAGGCGCAGCGCGAGGAACAGCGCGGTCGCGAGGCCCTCGTCGGCGAGGTAGTCGACGCCCGCGAGCCGCTCGACGATCTCGGCCGGGCTCTCGACGACGCTCATGCGAGCACGGCGCGGTAGTCGTCCCAGGTGTCCACGTCCACCGGAACAGTGCCACGCACCTCGACTTGCGCAACCTCTTCCCCGCGCTGCTCGATCAACTTCCACACGGCCTTGTCGCCACGCAAGGCCCTCAGGTCGTCGAACGTCGCGCGTGAGAACGCGAACGGGTGGCCGACGCCGTCCTCGTACCTCGTGACCGCGATCGGCGCGTCGCCTCTTCCCGCGAGCAGGGTCTTCACGTGCTCTGGCGTGACGCCGGGCTGGTCGCCGAGGAGGAGCACCATCAGGTCTCCTCTGACGGCGCTCAGCGCGCTTCGGATCGATGTCGAGCAGCCGGCGCCGAACTGCTCATTGAGGGTGAGGTCGCAGCCGCCCAGGTCGACTTGCTCCTGGATCTCGTCGGCCGCGCCGCCGAGCGCGACCACGATCTGGTCGAAGCCGCTCTGGCGGGCTGTCTCGACGACGTGCCCGAGGAGCGTCGTGTCCCTGTAGGCGAGCAGCTGCTTCGGCTCCCCGAGCCGCTTGGACCCTCCGGCGGCGAGCACCAGACCCGTGACGGTCAATGGCAGCAGTGACCGGTTTCGGAAGGCTGTCCTGGTTGAGCGTCGGTATGCGACCCCAATCCAGGACAGCGGTCGCCGAGGCGGCGAGTAGCGACCATCTCGGCCACGATCGAGAGCGCGATCTCGTCGGCGGTCTTCGCGCCGATGGCGAGGCCGGCCGGCGTCCGGACGCGGTCTGGTTCCACGCCGGCCTCCTCGAGCACCGCCGCCCCGCGCCGGCGAGACGCGATCAGCGCCACGTACGGCACGCCTGCGGAGACCGCCGCGCGCACAACGTCGGCATCGCCGTGATCGTGCGACGCCACCACGACGCCGAACAACTCCTCCCCCTCACCAGCCTCCAGCGCGAAGCCGACCTTCGGCGCCAATGACGTGAGCGCCAGAGCGATCGGAGACGAACCGACGACGCGAACCACCGGCGCGGGCACGACAGGCTCCAAGAAGATCTCCAAAGCGCCTCCGCTCAGGCAGGGGTTCGAGACGGTGACGGAGCCGTCCTCGGAGGAGGCCGGCGCGTCGTCGGCTCCGGGCGTGATGCGCACCAGCAACGGCTCGCCCGTCTCCAGGCACCGCAGCGCGTGCAGCCGCACCGTCGAGTCCGCGCACGACCCGCCGACGAACCCCTCGATCGTCCCGTCGGGCAGCACCCGCGCGCGATCGCCGGCCTTCGCGGACGACGGCCGCACCGACCGCACGACGACGGCGTCGACGTACGAGGAGCTCAAGCCGAGGCCTCCTGCATCGCCTGCCACACCCGCGCCGGCGTGCACGGCATGTCGACGTGCTTGACGCCCAGCGGCGACAGCGCGTCGACGACCGCGTTGACGATCGCCGGCGGCGAGCCGACGTTCGACGACTCCCCCACGCCCTTCGCCCCGATCGGGTGGTGCGGGGACGGCGTCACCGTCTGGCCGAGCTCCCACTCCGGGACCTCCTTGGCCGTCGGCACGAGGTAGTCCATGAACGAGCCGGACAGGCAGTTGCCGTCCTCGTCGAAGGCGATGTGCTGCATGAGCGCGATCCCGAGCCCCTCGGCCAGGCCGCCCTCGATCTGCCCCTCGACGATCATGTTGTTGATCCGCACGCCGCAGTCGTCGACCGAGATGAAGCGGCGGACCTTGACCTCGCCCGTGCCCTGGTCGATGTCCACGACGCAGATGTACGCGCCGTACGGATACGTCAGGTTCGGCGGGTTGTAGACGACCTCCGCGTCGAGGTGCCCCTCGACGCCCTCCGGCAGCTCGAGCGCGCCGTGGGAGGCCAGCGCGAGCTCCTGGATCGTCTGCCCCTTCGACGGGTCGCCGCCGACGAACCAGCGGCCCTTCTCCCACTCCAGGTCGTCGGGGTTTGCCTCCAGAGCCGCCGCCGCGATCAGCCGCGCCTTGTCGCGGACCTTGCGCGCGACCATCGCGACCGCCGCGCCGGACACCGGCGTCGACCGCGACCCGTACGTCCCCAGGCCGAACGGCGTCTGGTCGGTGTCGCCGTGCACGACCTCGATGTCCTCCGGCGGGATCCCGAGCTCCTCGGCGACGATCTGCGCGAACGTCGTCTCGTGGCCCTGGCCCTGCGTCTTGACGCTGATGCGCACCACGGCCTTGCCCGTCGGGTGCACGCGCAGCTCGGCGCCGTCGGCCATGCCCAGGCCGGCGATGTCCATGTCCTTGCGCGGTCCCGCGCCGACGCCCTCGGTGAAGAAGGACACGCCGATGCCTATCAGCTCCCCGCGCTCGCGCGCGGCCTTCTGCTCGGCGCGCAGGTCGTCGTAGCCGGCGATCCGCATCGCCTCGCGCATCGCGGCCGGGTAGTCGCCGGAGTCGTACGTCCACCCCGTCGGCGTCGTGTACGGGAACTGCTCGGGCTGGATGAAGTTCTTCATCCGCAGCTCGATCGGGTCCATCCCCAGCTCGGCGGCGAGCCGGTCGACCATGCGCTCGACGAAGTACGCCGCCTCGGTGATGCGGAACGAGCACCGGTACGCGACGCCGCCCGGCGCCTTGTTCGTGTAGATGCCCCTCACCGTGCAGTACGCCGCCTCGTAGTCGTACGAGCCGGTGAAGATGTGGAAGAAGCCGGCTGGGTACTTCGACGGCTGCGCGGTCGCGTTGAACGCGCCGTGGTCGGCGATCGTGTCGACCCGAAGCGCGCGGATCTTCCCGTCCTTGTCCGCGGCGATCTTGCCGCTCATCAGGTAGTCGCGGGCGAAGCCGGTCGAGGTCAGGTTCTCCGTCCGGTCCTCCACCCACTTGACCGGGTGGCCGGAGACGATCGACGCCACCACCGCGCATACGTAGCCCGGGTAGATCGGGACCTTGTTGCCGAACCCGCCGCCGATGTCGGGCGCGATGACCTGGATCTTGTGCTCAGGCAGCCCGGCCACGAGCGCGTACAGCGTGCGGTGCGCGTGCGGCGCCTGGGTCGTGCACCACAGCTTCAGCTTGCCCGTGACGGCGTCGTAGTCGGCGACCGCGCCGCACGTCTCCAGCGGCGCCGGGTGGACGCGCTGGAACGGGACGTCCTGCATGACGATCGTCATGTCGGCGTCCTCGAAGACGGCGTCGCACTTCGCCTCGTCGCCGGCGTCCCAGTCGAAGATCTTGTTGTCGGACTGGCCCTCCTTGTCGTCGCGGATCACCGGCGCGTCCGCGTCGAGCGCCCGGTGCGGGTCGACGACGACGGGCAGCGGCTCGTACTCGACGTCGATCAGCTCGAGCGCGTCGCGCGCGGCGTAGTGGTCGTCGGCGACGACGAACGCCACCTCCTGGCCCTGGAAGCGGACCTTGTCGGTGGCGAGCACGGCCTGCGTGTCGGCCGACAGCGTCGGCATCCACGCCAGGCCCTGCGCCTCGAGGTCCTTGCCGGTGATGACGGCGTGGACCTTCGGGTGCTGCAGGGCGGCGGAGGTGTCGATCGAGACAATTCGGGCATGCGCCAGCGGGCTGCGCAGGGCCGCGCCGTGCAGCATCCCCGGAAGGACGACGTCGTCGACGTAGTTGCCCTGGCCGCGGATGAAGCGCGGGTCCTCCTTGCGCTTCAGGTTGCCGTACCCGATGGGGCGTTCCTCGGTGGCGGCCATCAGGCGCTCACCTCCTGGTGCTCGGCCGCCCACTTCACCGCGGCGATGATGTTCTTGTAGCCCGTACAGCGGCAGATCTGGCCGGAGATCGCCTCGCGGATCTCCGCATCGCTCGGGTCGGGGTTCTTCTCGATCAGCGCCTTCGCCGTGAGCATCATCCCCGGCGTGCAGAAGCCGCACTGCAGGCCGTGCTCCTCCACGAAGCCCTTCTGGACCGGATCGAGCTCGCCGCCCTGCTCCATCCCCTCGACGGTCGAGACCTCGTGGCCGTCGGCCATCGCCGCGAGGACGGTGCACGACTTCACGGGCTCGCCGTCGAGCAGCACGACGCACGCGCCGCAGTTCGACGTGTCGCAGCCCCAGTGCGTTCCCTTCTTGCCGGCCGTGTCGCGGATGAAGTGGACGAGCAGCTGGCGCGGCTCGATGTCGGCGGCGACCTGCTCGCCGTTGAGGGTCACGTTGACCTGCACCGGTTCGTCCTCCTAGGACAGGGCCTGCGCGACGGCGCCGCGCAGGGCTCGAAGGGTCAGCTCGTGCGCCAGGTGGCGCTTGTAGTCGGCCGGGCCGCGCTGGTCCTCGGCCGGGTCGCAGTCCTCGGCGGCCAGCCGTGCGGCGGCGTCGAGCACCTCGTCGCTCGGCGGCTGCCCGCGCAGCGCCTCCTCGGCGCGCGTGGAGCGGACGCCCTTGGCGTTGACGGCGCTCAGCGCGATGCCGGCGTCCTTGATGCCCTCGCCGTTCATCCAGACCGCCGCGGCGCTCGCCGTGACCGCCCAGTCGCCGGCGCGCCGCTTCACCTTGCGGTAGGCCCCGCCGTGGTTCTCGCGGAGCGGGATGCGGACCTCGACGAGCATCTCGCTCTCGCCGACCGCGGTCTCGTAGGGGCCGCGGTGGAACTCGACCATGTCGATGACGCGCTCGCCCTGCGAGCCGCGGATCACGACGGTCGCGTTCAGCGCGGCGCAGACGGCACTCAGATCCTCGCTCGGGTCGGCCTGGCACAGCGCGCCGCCGATCGTGCCGCGGTTGCGGACGGGCGGGTCGGCGATCCCCATCTCCGCCTCGCGGATGATCGGGAGCCTCTGCGCCAGCGCTTCGTCCTCGAGCAGGTCGCGGTGGCGGGTCATCGCGCCGATGCGCATCTCGCCGCCCTCCTCGCGGATGTATGACAACGATGATTCGAGCGGGTTGATGTCGATGAGGTGCTCGGGCGTCGCGAGCCGCAGCTTCATCATCGGGAGCAACGAGTGGCCGCCGGCGACGAGCCGCGCCTCCGGCCCCAGCTTCTCGAGCAGGCCGATCGCTTCGTCGACGGTCGATGCGCGCGCATACTCGAACGGCGCCGGAACTTGCATGCCCTCTCCCTCGGTCGGGACTCCCTCACAGGAACCTACGCCCGCCTTGACAAGCGGTTCAACCGGTCATAAGGGTTCGGTTATGACCTTCGCGCAGCTGCGCGCGTTCGCGACGGTCGCGCGACTGGGCTCGGTCACCGCGGCGGCGTCGGCGCTCGGGGTCAGCGAGCCCGCGGTGTCGGCGCAGGTGGCCGCGCTGCGCCGGGATCTGGCCGACGCGCTGTTCGTGCGCGCGGGCGCCGGGATCAAGCTGACGCCGGGCGGGGAGCGCCTGGCGGCCGCGGCCGCGGAGATCATCGGGCTCGCCGATCGCGCGCGGCGCGAGGTCACGGAGGCCGCGCATCCGCTCCTGCGGCTGGCGGTGACGCCGTCGGTCGCCGAGGTGGTGACGGCGCCGCTGCTCGACGCGTTCACGCGGCGCCGGCCGGCGCTCGAGGTCGCGCAGGAGATCGCCCCCGGCTCGGGGTTCGGCGCGCTGCTCGCCGACCGCCGCGCGGACGTCGTGCTGGGGCCGGCGGTGTCGCGCGAGTCGGTGCCGTTCCTGCGCTGCCGGCTGGTCGTGGTGGCGGCGCCGGGCGGTGCAGCGGCGGGTCGATGGCTGGCCGGGCCCGGCGGCGAGGAGCGCCTGCGCCGCTACCTCGGCCGCGACGCCGAGGTCCGCGTCTTCCCTTCCGAGGCCGCGGCCGTCGAAGCGGCGAGCGAGGGCCAGGGCGCGATGCTCGCGATCGCCCACACCGTCGTCGAGCCGCTGCGGCGCGGGACGCTCGTCCGCCTCGACGGGCCCCCGGCCGAGGAGATCTGGTTCGCGAGCGCGCTCGACGAGGAGCGCCGCTCGCCCGCCGCGTCGTCGCTGCTGTCGTTCATCACGACGCCCGACGCGACGCACGCGATGATCGCGCGGCCCGGCGGCGTCCCCGCCGGGCGCTTCCGCGCGCCGGTCTACGTGACGATCTGGAGCGAGCCTCGACGGGGCGCGTGACGCCCACTACGCTCGGGACGCATGGAGGAGATCCTTCGCGAGGTCGAGGAGTGGGTCGCTTCCGGCGAGTCGGTCGCCGTCGCGACGGTGGTGGGCGTGCACCGCTCCGCCCCGCGGCCGCCCGGGGCGAAGATGGCGTTCTCGTCGTCGGGCCAGATGGCCGGCGCCGTGTCGGGAGGGTGCGTGGAGGGCGCGGTCGTCGAGGCCGCGCAGGAGGTCATCGACGGCGGGCCGCCGCGGCTCTTGCACTTCGGCATCGCCGACGAGGACGCGTGGGACGTCGGCCTGCCGTGCGGCGGCGAGATCGACGTGTGGGTGGAGCGCTACGAGCCCGGGCCGTTCGCCGAGGCGGCGCGCGCGGGCGAGCGCGCGGCGCAGGTGACGCGCCTGACCGACGGCGCGAAGCTGTTCGTGCACGCCGACGGCGCCGTCGCGGGCGCGCTCGCCGACGGGGCCGCCGACGCCGAGGGGTCGCCCGGCGCGACCGCCCGTGCCGCGGCCGAGGAGCTCATGTGGCTCGAGCGGTCGGAGCTGCGCGGCGACCTGTTCGTCGATGTCGTCTTCCCCGCCCCGCGGCTGTTCGTCTTCGGCGCGGTCGACTTCGCCGCTGCGCTCTGCACCGCCGCGCGCTTCGCCGGCTGGCGGCCGTACGTCATCGACCCGCGCGGCTTCTTCGCGCGGCCCGACCGCTTCCCCGCGGCCGAGGAGGTCATCGCCGCGTGGCCGGAGGAGGCGGTCGCCAAGCTCGGCGGGATCGACCGCGCGACGTGGATCGCCGTGCTCACGCACGACCCCAAGCTCGACGACGCCGCGCTCTCGCTCGCCCTGCGCAGCGAGGCGGCCTATATCGGCGCGATGGGCTCGCGCCGCGCGAACGAGAAGCGGTCGGAACGACTCCTCGAGGCGGGCTTCAGCGACGACGACATCGCCCGCATCGCGCAGCCGATCGGCCTCGACGTCGGCGGCATCAGCGCCGAGGAGACCGCCATCTCGATCGTCGGCGAGATGGTCGCCGTGCGGCACGGCCGGCGCGGCGGGCGGCTCGGCGAGGCGGGCGCGGAGCGGATCCACGACGTTGGCTAGGGTCCGGCGCCCATGGGCGTCGTCCTCTACAACACGCTGACGCGGGCCAAGGAGCCGCTCGAGCCGATCGAGCCGCCGAAGGTCCGCCTGTTCGTGTGCGGGCCGACCGTCTACGACCTCTCGCATCTCGGCCACGCCAAGACCTACACGCAGTTCGACCTCGTCGCGCGGCACCTGCGGCTGCGCGAGTACGAGGTCGAGTACGTCCAGAACGTCACCGACATCGACGACCGGATCATCGTGCGCGCGCAGGAGCGCGGCGTGGACACCGGCGAGCTCGCCCAGGAGTTCGAGGCCAAGTACCTCGAGGACATGGCGGCGCTCGGCAACACGAGCGTCGACCGCCACGCCCGCGCGACCGACTTCATCGACCAGATCGTCTCCCAGGTCGAGCGGCTGATCGAGGGAGGCCACGCCTACGAGCTGCCGGACGGCTTCTACTTCGACATCTCCTCGTTCCCCGAGTACGGCAAGCTCGCGCACCGCACCGAGCTCGCGCGCGAGGACGCCGTCACGCGCATCGACGAGAACCCGCTGAAGCGCAACCCGGGCGACTTCGCGTTGTGGAAGCGGCCGAAGGAGGGCGAGCCGACGTGGGAGACGCGCCTCGGCCCGGGCCGGCCGGGCTGGCACATCGAGGACACCGCGATCACCGAGTCGCTGCTCGGCGCGCAGTACGAGATCCACGGCGGCGCGGTCGACCTGATCTTCCCCCACCACGAGGCGGAGATCGCGCAGATGGAGTCGATCTCCGGCCGCTCGCCGCTCGCGCGGTACTGGATGCACACCGGCTTCCTGACGCTCTCGAAGGAGAAGATGTCGAAGAGCCTCGGCAACTTCTTCACGATCCGCGAGCTGCTCGAGCACGTCGACGCGCGCGTGCTGCGCTTCTTCTTCCTCACCCACCACTACCGCTCGCGCGTCGACTACGACCCCGACATGCTCGAGGAGGCCGCCGCGGCGCTGAAGCGGATCGAGAACTTCTGGCTGCGGCTGCCGGCGGAGGACGGCCACGCGCCGGCGCCGGAGGTCGACGCCGCCCGCGAGGCGATGCTCGCCGCGCTCGACGACGACTTCGACACCCCGCGCGCGCTCGCCGCGCTCTACGACTTCATCCGCGAGCAGAACCGCGCGGAGCGCCCGGCGGCCGGCTCGCGCTCGCTGATCGAGACGTTCGATGCGGTGTTCGCGGTGCTGCCCCGCAGCGACGGCGCCGCGGAGGAGCACGACGACGACTGGATCACCGCCGAGGTCGAGCGCCGCCAGCAGCTGCGCGCCGACCGGAAGTTCGCCGAGGCCGACGCGATCCGCGACGAGCTGCAGGCGATGGGGATCGTGATCGAGGACACCGCCGGCGGCGTGCGCTGGCACCGCGAATAGCCGCAGCCGTAGAGTCGCCGCATGGTCATCGTGATCGCGCGGGTCACGCCCCGCCCCGACAGGCAGGACGAGCTGCTCGCCCTGCTGGAAGAGGTGCAGGAGGCGTCGCGCCGCGACGACGGCTGCCTGAACTACGGCTACTACCAGGAGATCGTCGACCGCACGAAGTACGTCGCGGTCGAGGAGTGGCGCGACGAGGAGGCGCTCGCCGCCCACCTGCGCCAGCCGCACGTCGCCAAGCTCATCGCCGCGCTCGGCGACTCGCTCGCCGCCCCGCCGGAGATCGCCGCGCACCACGTGGAGCGCAGCGGCCCGCTCCCGCTCCCTCAGCGGTAGGTCACCAGCGACGGCTCGCGCTGCTCGAGGTGCTGGTGCTCGTTGAACGAGACGAGCGTCGTGCCGCCGCGCCCGGTGACGACCTTCGTGATGCCGGTGTTGATCGTCACGCGATTGAAGGCGACGAACGTCGAAGGCGGCACGCGCAGCAGCCCGCAGCAGACGACCGCGAGCGGGCCGCCCGAGGTCGAGACGAGCGCGGTCTCCCCCGAGCCGAGGCCGGCGGCCACGTCGCGCAGCGCGCCCTCGACGCGCGCGGCGAACGCGGCGTACGGCTCGTCCGCCGGCCCGTCGGCACCCGCGGCGATCCACTCGTGCAGCGCGCGCTCGAGCACCACCTGGAAGTCGCGGCTGGAGACGGGCGGCGCGTCGCCGGTCCGCTCCTCGCGGATGTCCGTGTCCGAGTGGTGGCCCAGGATGTCCTCGGTGACGTACTCGTCCCAGCGCGGGTCGATGCGCAGCTCGCAGCCGGCCGCCGACGCGATCGGCGCGGCGGTGTCCTTCTGGCGTTCGAGCGAACCGCTCACCGCCTGGTCGATCCGCACGCGACGCCGCTCGAGGTCCGCCGCCAGCGCCCGGACCTGGCCTGCGCCGTGCTCGGACAGCACGTCGTAGTTCTCGCCGCCGAAGGAGGCCTGCGCGTGACGGACGAGGAGGATGCTGGGCACGATGCGTACGCAACAATGGCGTACGTCGCGTTTGACCGCTTGTCGGTCGTTCGCGTACGGTCGCGTGATGCGCCGACTCTCGATCGCCGCGGTCGGCGCCTGCCTTGTGCTCGCCGCGCCCGCCGCGGCCAACCACGCGCCCCCCACCCTGCTGAGCACCGGCACCACGGAAGCGGCGTTCATGGGGTTTGGCGGCGTCTCCGACGACGGGTCGAAGGTCATCGTCCTCTCCGGCCAGGCGCTCGACCCGGTCAACGACACCGACGGCGGCAGCACCGACCTCTACCTCAAGACCTCCGGCGGCTACCAGCTCGTCAGCGATCGCGTGCAGGCGGGAGCGGATGCGGCGCTCGACGCGGGGGGCGGCATCTCCGGTGACGGGACGCGGGTCACGTTCTCGACCGCCGAGCCGCTCGTCGCCGAAGACCAGGACTCCAAGGCCGACCTCTACCAGCGCTCCGGCACCACGACGACGTTGCTCACGGACGGTCCGGGCGCGGGCCCCGACGCCGAGGCCGACGCGTTCGGCTTCGTGAACCGCGACGGCACGCGCGCGCTCTTCGCGACGACCGAGGCGCTCCTGCCGGAGGACGGCGACACCAGACAGGACGTCTACGAGCGCACGTCCGGCGGGCTCACCCTCGTCTCCGACCGCGTCCAGGCCGGTGCCGACGCCGACACGACCACCTCGAACGCGAGCCCCACCGCCGGCGGCTGGTCCGCCGACGGCTCGCACGTCTACTTCGTCACGCGCGAGCAGATCGTCGACGAGGACGACGACGACTCGGCCGACGTCTACCAGCGGGTCGGCACGACCACGACGCTGCTCACCGACCGCCAGCAGAGCACCGCCGACGAGGAGAAGGCCATCGACCTCGTCGCGTTCCCCTCGGCGGACGGCTCGCACTTCTTCTTCTCGACCGACGAGGCGCTCGTCGCGGCCGACGGCGACAGCAACGACGACGTGTACGAGCGGACGGGCGGCACGACCTTGCTCGTGTCCGACCGCATCAAGGCCGGGCCGGACGCCGCGGCGAACGCAGGGCTCGTCACGACGATCCCGCCGTCGCCCGACGGTCTGCGCGTCACGTTCATCACCAACGAGGAGCTCCTCGACCAGGACAACGACGGGCTGTCGTCGCAGACGTTCGACACGTATCAGCGGTCGGGCGGCACGACCACGATGCTGTCCGACCGCGTGCGCCCCGGGACGGACGAGGCCAGGAACGCGATCGCCCTGCGCGCCTCGGTCGACAACACGAAGGTCGTGATCTTCTCCTTCGAGCAGCTCACGTCGGAGGACGGCGACGACACCCAGGACGCCTATCTGTGGTCGGGAGGCACGCCGGTGCTGATCTCGGGCCGGGTGCAGCCCGGGCCGGGCTCCGCCTCGGTGACCCCGGGCGGCATCTCGCAGGACGGTTCGCGCGTGTTCTTCATGACGATCGAGCCGATCGTCGCGGGCGACACCGACACCTCGAGCGACCTGTACGAGTGGTCGGGTGGCGTGACGAGCATCGTCAGCGACCGCGGTGACGCGACGCAGGACGCCGAGGTCGCGAGCGGCATCCCCCACATCTCCGCCGACGGGACGCGCGTCTACCTGTCGACGACGGAGCAGCTCTCGGCGACGGACACCGACTCGGTGAACGACGTCTTCCTCGCGAACGCCGGCCCGCCACCGCCCGATGACGGAGGCGGCGACGACGGCGGAGGAGGTGGCGGGAAGACGCCCGACCCGGCGCCGGCGCCCGCACCCCCGCCGCCCGGCCCGCCGCCGTTCACGCCGCCGGGGGCCCCCGGTCCCCCCGTTCTGGCCCCTGCGCCGCCGGCCTCGGCGTTCATCAAGCTCCCGTCGGCGCGCAGGTGCCGCAGCCGCCGCACGCTGAAGCTCACCCCGCGCGTGCCCTCCGGCGTCTCGGTCCGCACGATCCGCGTGTTCATCAACGGCAAGCGCGTCGCGAACCGGGCCGGGACGAAGCTGAAGGTCCCGATCGACCTGAGAGGGCTGCCGCGTGGCCGCTACACCGTCAAGCTCGAGATCACCCTGGCCGACGGTCGCAAGGTCACCGACACCCGCCGCTACAAGACCTGCGGCAAGAAGCCGACGAAGAAGCGCAAGCGCAGGCGCGGCTAGGGGATCTCGATCTCCCGCACACCGGTGACGACAGTTCGCAGCCGCACGTAGCGCGGCAGCAGAGCAAGCGCGTCGCGCGGCGTCGGCGCGTCGACCTGCCAGATGATCGTGTGGCCGCCGGTCAGGCAGGTCGACACCGCGGGGCGGTGGCGCAGCGGGCTGTCGAAGCCCGCCCACGCGGCGAAGGCGATGTCGCAGTCGGCCGCCGCGTGCTCGTGGTGAAGGAGATAGGAGGGCATGGGATCAGGCTGCCGTGTCGCGCGCCGCCGATCATCAGGGGCGCCCCCTGAACCGGAGGCGGAACGACCGGCGCCCGCCGGGAGGGGCGGGCGCCGGTCGGCATGAGGAGGCGGTGGCGGGTCTACGCGGCCGCCGGCGCCACCTCACCCTCGTGGCCGACCTTCGGCAGCCAGCCGAGCTTCGACGGCAGCCACCAGTTGCGGTCGCCCAGGAGCTTCATCGTCGCGGGCAGGAGCACGCCGCGGATGACCGTCGCGTCGAGCAGCACGGCGAAGGCGAGGCCCACGCCCATCTGCTTGAACATCATCCACGAGAGCATCCCGAACACCGAGAAGACGAACACCATGACGACCGCCGCGCTGGTCACGACGCCTGCGGTGCTCTTGATCGTCTCGGTGACCGCGTCCTCGGTCTTCATGCCGCGGTCCACCAGCTCGCGCACCCGGCTGAGGATGAACACGTGGTAGTCCATCGACAGGCCGAACAGGACCACGAACATGAACAGCGGGATCCAGGAGTCGATCGGCCCCGTCGCCGGAACCCCGAGGACCTTGTTGAACCAGCCGTGGTTGAACACCAGCGACATCGCGCCGAACGACGCGGCCACCGACAGCAGGTTGAGCAGGATCGCCTTGATCGGGACGACGACCGAGCGGAACGTCACCAGCAGCAGCAGGAACGCCGCGAGGACCACGAACGCGACGACCAGCGGCAGGTGCGAGATCATCGAGTCGGTGAAGTCGCGGTCGGCCGCGCGCTCACCGCCCGAGTACGCCTGGACGCCGGCGACCTGGCCGAGCGTCGCGGGCACCAGCACGTCACGCAGCCGGTCGAGCGCCTGATCGGACTTCGCGTCGTCCTTCGACACCGGGATCTGCAGCGTGTCGACGGTCTTGGCGGGGTTGACGTCGTGCTTGAGCGGCTCCGTGCCCGGGAAGAGCGACGGGTCCTTGCGGGCCTCCCGCTCGAGTTTGGCGATCGCGCCGGTGACCTGCGGCGAGGTGACGTCGCCGGCCTTCACGAGCACGCTGAGCGAATCGGTCTCGCTCGGGAACGCCGCCTTGAGGTGCTCGTACTTCTGCACGACCTTCAGGCTCTTCGGCAGGGTGTCCGTGCTGGGGGTCCCGAGATCCATCGTGAGCGCCGGCGCGGCGAGCGCCAGCAGGACCGCCGTCGTGGTCACGGCCGCCAGCAGCGGGCGCTTCATGACGCGGTCCACGACGCGCGACCACAGGCCGAACGCGGCCATGCGGCGCTTGAGGGCGGTCAGGCCCGGGACGCGGCCCTTCTCGACCTTGTCGCCGGTGAGCGACAGCATCGCGGGGAGCACGGTGAGCGAGCCGAGCATCGCGACGCCGACCACGGCGATGGTGCCCGTAGCGAACGACGTGAAGGTCGCGGCGCCGCCGAAGTACATCCCGGCCATGGCGATCATGACCGTGACGCCCGAGACGAGCACCGCGCGCCCGGAGGTCGCGGCGGCCGCCTCGATCGCGGCCTCGTTGCTCCTGCCGGCCGCCCGCTCCTCGCGCATCCGGCGCAGGTAGAACAGCGAGTAGTCGACACCGACCGCGAGGCCGATGAGGAGGATGACGTGGTTGACCGCGTCGTCGACCGGCGTGATCTGGCTCATCGGGCCGACGAGGCCCATCGTCCCGACGACGCCCGTGATCGCGAGCAGCAGCGGGATGCCCGCCGCGACCAGCGCGCCGAACGCGACGAGCAGGATGAGGAGCGTGATCGGCAGCGACGTCGTCGTCGCCTTCGAGAGGTCCTTGTTGAAGACCTCCATGAACTCGTCCTCGCTGCTGCCGCTGCCGGACTGCTCGACGCGGTAGTCGCCGTGCGCCTTCGCGGCGGCGTTGACGGCGAGCACCGACGCGTCGACCCTCTTGCCCACGGCGTCGTCGCTCTCGACGTCGCCGGGGATCTGGAACGTGACGAGCACCGAGTGCCTGTCCGGGGAGACGGCGCTGTGCTCGCCCTTCCCGTACGGGCCCTCGATCTTGCGGACGCCGTCGACCGCGTTCAGCCGCTTCTCGACGTCGCCGACGACGGCGCGGAAGCCAGGATCGCCGAGCGTCTTCGTCCTGCTCTGGACGAGGACGAGCTCGTCGACGCGATCCGGATAGGCGTCGGCTGCGATCCGCGCGGCCTGGCCGGACTCCCCGACGCCGCTCTCGGCCTGCGTCAGCGTGTTCGTGCCGATCTTCCCTCCGAGGGCGAAGGCGAGGATGACGAAGGCCATCCAGCCGACGAGGGCCTTCTTGCGGTTCCGGGCGCTCCAGCGGCCGGCCCGCGCTGCGATGTTGTTGCGTGGCGTAGACATGGGAGTCACCTTGGCTCCGCAGGCCCCTGAGAACATCGGGGGCGCTCCCTGGACCTGACTCCCTGAACCGGGGTAGGGTCGGTCCATCCTCATCGGGCGCGAGCACGAGCTGCAGCGGCTGGACGCCGTCCTCGACGCCCTGGACGACGGTGAGTCCGCCTGCCTGGCCGTCGAGGGCGAGCCCGGGATCGGGAAGACGACGCTCGTCGGCGAGCTGAGGCGCCGGGCGGAGGAGCGCGGGCACCTCGTCCTGACCGGCACCGCGGCGGAGTTCGAGCGCGACGTGCCGTTCAGCGTCTGGGTCGACGCGCTCGACGCGTACGTCGCGTCGCAGGAGATCGACGCCGGCGGCACGTGGGACGCCGACCTCGTCGGCGAGCTCGCGCGGATCCTCCCGGCGGTCGCGGCGACGGCAGCCGGTGACGGCAACGGGGGCGCGGCGCTCGAGGGTGTCGCGGACGAGCGCTACCGCGCGCACCGTGCGATGCGCGCGCTGCTGGAGGAGCTCGCGCGCACGCGCCCGCTCGTGCTCGTGCTCGACGACCTGCAATGGAGCGACGGCGCGTCGACCGAGCTGATCGGCGCGCTGCTGCGCCGCCGCGGGCCGCAGGCGGGCGTGCTGCTCGCGGTCGCCTTCCGCCCCGGCCAGGCGCCCGAGCAGCTGCGCGCGGCGCTCGCCGTGCCCACCGCGGAGCGGCTGCTGCTCGCGCCGCTCGACGACGCGCAGGCGGTCGCGCTGCTGGACGGAGCCGCGGGCGCCGCCGACATCGTGCGCGAGGCGGCGGGCAACCCGTTCTACCTCGAGCAGCTCGCCCGGGCGCGCGGGGACGGGTCCGGCGCGGGCGGCGCGGCACGGGCCCCGGCGCGGGACGGCGAGCCCGTCGTCCCCGCCGCCGTCGAGGCCTCGATCGCCGAGGAGCTCGCGGCGCTCGCGCCGGCCGAGCGCGCGCTGCTGATGGGCGCCGCGGTCGCCGGCGAGCCGTTCGAGCCGGACGTCGCCGCCGCCGTGGCCGAGCAGTCGACGGGCGAGGCGCTGACCGCGCTCGACGCGTTGCTCGAGCGCGACCTGCTGCGGGCGACCGCCGTGCCGCGCCGCTTCGTGTTCCGCCATCCGCTCGTGCGCGCCGCCGTCTACCGGTCGGCGCCGGGCGGCTGGCGCCTCGCCGCGCACGCCCGCGCGGCCTCGGTCCTGGCGGCGCACGGCGCGGCGGTGACCGAGCGCGCGCACCACGTCGAGCAGGCGGCCGCGCAGGGCGACGAGGACGCGATCGCCCTGCTGACCAGCGCCGGCGACGCCGCCGCGGCCCGGGCGCCGTCGGCCGCGGTGCGCTGGTACGACGCCGTCCTGCGCCTGCTGCCGGCCGACGACGCGGAGCGCCAGGTCGAGGTCCGCATGGCGCTCTCGGGGTCGCTGCGCTCGCTCGGCGAGCTCGAGCGCTGCCGGAAGACGATCGTCGAGACGCTCGAGCTGCTGGCACCGGGCGACGACGAGCGGCGGCTCGAGCTGACCTCCCGCTGCGCCGCGGTCGAGCACTGGCTCGGGCGCCACGAGGAGGCGCACAAGCGGCTCTTCCGCGCCTGGCAGGAGCAGGCGGGCCAGTCGGCCGCCGCGGCCGCGGGGCTCCAGATCGAGCTCGCCGTCGACGGGATGTACACGATGAACTTCCAGCAGACGCTGTCGATGGGGCGCAGCGCGCTCGACATCGCCCGCGAGGCCGGGGACGCGACGCTGCTGGCGGGAGCGCTCGCGGCGGTCTGCCTCGGCGAGGCGGCGGCCGGCGAGATCGAGGCGGCGCGCGTGCACCACGCCGAGGCGTCGGCCGCGATCGACCGCCTGAGCGACGCCGAGCTCGCGCCGCGGCTCGAGTCGCTGTCGTACCTCGCGTGGGCCGAGAACTACCTGGAGGGCTACGCCGACGCGATCGCCCACGCCGACCGCGGCATCGCGATCGGGCGCGCGACGGGCGCGGGCCAGCTGCTCGTGCCGATGATGCTCGTCAAGGGCTACCCGCTCGAGATGCAGGGCCGCCTGGCCGCGGCGGTCGAGGTCTGCGAGAGCGCGGTCGAGGCAGCGCGGCTGTCGGCCGGCCCGCACTACCTCTTCTGGGCGCTGTTCGAGCTGGCCTTCGCCCGCTACTACACGGGCGACCTGGCCGAGGCGATCGCGGCGGGCGAGGAGAGCGCGCGGGTCGGCGGGCGCCTGACCGGCGGCACGATGCCCGCGGGCGGCGGCGGGCCCGGATGGCCGGTGGCGATGGCGCGCTTCGAGGCCGGCGAGGTGGAGCGGGCGTGGAAGGAGATGCGTGCTCTCGGCCCGGACGACCTGCCGCACAAGGTCCCGGTCGAGCGCTGCTTCGACTGGGAGGTGCTCGCGCTGGTCGCGCTGGCGCGCGGGCGCCCGGAGGAGGCGGAGGGCTACGTCGCGCGGGCGGAGGAGAGCGCGGCGCGATTCGGGCTGCAGCTCCCGCTCGCGATCTCGCGGCGAGCGCGGGCCGCGGTGCTGCTGGCGAGCGGCGACGCCGCGGGCGCCGCGGACGTCGCGGCTTCGTCGGTCGCCGCCGCGGAGTCGATCGGGGCGGTGATCGTCGCGTGCTTCGCCCGCGAGCTGCAGGGCCGCGCGCTGGCCGAGGCCGGCGACCGGGCCGGTGCGGTCGCGGCGCTGCGGGCGGCGGAGGCCGAGCTCGACCGGTGCGGCGCGCTGCGCGGCCGCGACCAGGCGCGGCGCGAGCTGCGCAAGCTCGGCGCGCGCGCGGAGAAGCGCGGCCCGGCGGCCGGCGGCGACTCCGGCGTCGCGTCGCTGACCAAGCGCGAGCGCGAGATCGCCGACCTCGTGTGCGACCGCCGCACGAACCGCGAGATCGCCGCGACGCTGTTCCTCAGCGACAAGACGATCGAGTCGCACCTGCGCAACATCTTCGTGAAGCTCGGCGTCTCCTCGCGCGTCGACGTCGCGCGGGCCGTCGAGCGCGAGCCGGCGGCATGACGCTCGCCGCGGAGCCCACGATCGGCCGCGACCCCGAGCTTGCGGTGGTGGACGGCATGCTCGCCGGCCTGGCCGAGGGCGGGCTGCTGTGCGTCGCGGTGCAGGGCGATCCCGGGATCGGCAAGACGCGCCTGCTGCGCGAGCTGCGCGACCGTGCGGGCGCGCGCGGGCACCGGTGCCTCGCCGGCTCGTCGTCGGAGTTCGAGCGCGACCTGCCGTTCGGCGTCTGGGAGGACGCGCTCGACGCGCACGTCGCCTCGCTCGAGGCGGAGTGGGACGCGGACCTGACGGCGCAGCTGGGCGGCGTGCTGCCGTCGCTACGCGGCGGCGACGGCGCGGCGACCGCGCTCGTCGACGAGCGCTACCGCGTGCACCGCGCGATGCGCACGCTGCTCACGACGCTGGCGGCCGACCAGCCGCTCGTCATCGTGCTCGACGACCTGCACTGGAGCGACGACGCCTCGATCGAGCTCATCAGCTCGGTCCTCCAGCGCGGCGTCGACGGGCCGGTGCTCCTCGCGCTCGGCTTCCGGTCCGGCCGCGTCCCGCCCGGGCTGAACTCGGCGCTGGCCCGGCCGCTGGTGCGCATCATCGACCTCGGGCCGCTGGGCGAGAGCGACACGCTCACGCTCGCCGGCGCCGGCCTCGATGCCGAGCGCAGGCGCGCGATCTTCGCCGAGAGCGGCGGCAACCCGTTCTACATCGAGCAGCTGGCGCGGGCGCCCGCCGGGAGCGCCGGATCGGGCGCGGACGGCGTCCCGCGCACCGTGGCGGCGGCGCTGCGCGGTGAGCTCGAGGGCCTCGACGCCCAGCCGCGGCGCTTCCTCGAGGCAGCGGCGGTCGCGGGCGACCCGTTCGACCCCGAGCACGCAGCCGAGATCGCCGAGGTGGATCCGGCGGCCGCCATCGACGCGCTCGACGCGCTGCTCGCGGCGCGGCTGCTGCGCGCGACCGACGTCCCGCGCCGGTTCGCGTTCCGCCACCCGCTCGTGCGGCGCGCCGTCTACGAGTCCGCCCCCGGCGGGTGGCGCCTGCTGGCGCACGGCCGCGCCGCCGCGGACCTCGCGGCGCGCGGCGGATCCGCGGCCGGTCGGGCGCATCACGTCGAGCAGTCGGCGTCGCCGGGGGACGCCGCCGCGATCGCCGTCCTGCTCGCCGCGGCGTCGGAGACCGCGTCGAGCGCGCCGGCCGTCGCGGCCCACTGGCTCACCGCCGCGCTGCGGCTGATCCCCGACGCGGACGTCCCGGGCCGGATCGCCGTCCTCGTCGACCTCGCGTCGGCGCGCCGGCACGTCGGCGACCTCGAGGGCTGCCGCTCGCGCCTGCTCGAGGCCCTCGACCTCCTCCCGCCCGACGAGGTCGACATGCGCACCGACCTCACCGCCGCCTACGCGGTGACGGAGATGTTCCTGGGTCGCCACGACGAGGCGCACCGGCGGCTGCTCGCGGCGCTCGAGCACCTTCCCGACCGCCGCTCCCCCGCGGCGGTGACCACGCTGCTGAGCATGGCGATCGGCGCGTTCTTCACGATGCGCACCGACGACCTGCGGCGGCTGGCGGGCGAGGCGCTGGAGACGGCGACGGCGCTGGGCGACCCGGCGCTCATCCTCTCCGGCGACGTGGTGGTCGCGCTCGCGGCGGCGATGGCCGGCGACCGCGCGGCGGCGGAGGCGGCGCGCGCGAAGGTCGTCGCGGCGTTCTCGCAGATGTCCGACGCCGAGCTGGCGCTGCACGACGACGACGTGCACCGGCTCGTGTGGACCGAGTTCTACATGGGGCGCTACGAGGACGTGATCGCGACCGCGTCGCGCGGCGTCGCGGTCGCGCGCGCCAGCGGGCGCGGCGAGTTCGTGCCGCTGATGACCCAGGCGCAGGCGCTCAGCGAGATGATGGGCGGGCGGCTCGATCGTGCGGAGGAGCTGCAGGAGCGCGCGGTGGAGGGCGCGCGGCTGGCGCGGATCCCGTATCTGACCGGCAACGCGCTCGCCGCGACGGCTCAGATCGCGACGCTGAAGGGCGACGTCGCGACGGCGCGGCAGGCGGCGGAGGAGAGCCTGGTCGTCGCGCCTGGCGAGACGCGGGGGATCATCGTCGCGCTGGCCGCGACGCAGCTCGCGGTGCTGATGCTCGACGGAGGAGCGACGCCGGAGCGGGTCGACGAGGTGATCGCGCGCGTGGACGGCTGGGAGCTCTCCGGGCTCGCCCCCGTGTGGCAGGCGAAGTACCAGGAGGCGAAGGTGCGGGCGGACATCGCGGGCGGGCGGCTCGAGGACGCCTCGGTCGCCGCGGCGCGTGCGGAGGACGCCGCGGAGCGCTCGGGCGGGCTGCCGATCGTCGTCGCGTACGCGCGCCGGGCGCGGGCCGCCGTGCTGCTCGCGGGCGGGGACGCGGCGGCGGCCGCGCGGGTCGGTTCGGAGGGCGCGGCTTGCGCCGACGAGGCCGGGACGCCGATCGAGGGCGCGTGGTGCCGGCTGGTCGCGGGACAGGCGCTGTCGGCCTCGGGGTCGCGTGCCGAGGCCGTGGCGCTGCTGCGTGCCGCGGAGTCCGCGCTCGACGGCTTCGGCGCCGTACGGCTGCGCGACGGTGCCCGGCGCGAGCTGCGCAAGCTCGGGGCGCGGGCGGAGAAGCGCGGGCCGGCGACGGGCGCCGACTCCGGCGTGGAGTCGTTGACCGCGCGGGAGAGGGAGATCGCCGACCTCGTCTGCGATCGCCGGACGAACCGCGAGATCGCCGCGACGCTGTTCCTCAGCGACAAGACGATCGAGTCGCACCTACGCAACGTGTTCGTGAAGCTCGGGGTGTCGTCGCGGGTGGACGTCGCTCGGGCCGTGGAGCGGTTCAGGGGGTAGGTCCAGGGAGCGTCCCCGATGTTCACGGGGCCGATCGGCGGGAGGGTTCGACCCATGCTCTCCACCGTCTCCCCCACGCCCTTCGTCTACGTCCAGTCCGACCTTCGTCCGGACCAGACGCTGGCCGCCTGGCGCGGGCAGCGCAACGACGCCCGCCGTGCCGCCCGGCGCCCGCGCCGCCTCCAGCTGCGCCTCCCGATCCTGCCCGCGCTGCGTCCCCGGTTCGCGTCATGAGCGCCGCCGATCTGCAGCTGGAGGTCCGCCGCCTGTCCGCCGAGCGCCTGGAGGCCGTCGAGGCCGGGCTCGGCGCGAACGCCGTCTACATGGCCGAGCTCGACGGCGACCTCGTCGCGGCGCGCGAGGCCTACGTCGGCCTCGCCGTCACCGAGATCGCGACGCTTCGTGCCGAGCTGTCCGGGCCGCAGGTCGGGTGAGCGCGCGTGGACGTCGCCCTTCGACGCGTCGACTTCGCGGACGCGCACGCGGTGGCACTCCTGGCCGGCGCCTCCTCCGACGCGCGGGAGTGGCATCGGGCGCTGTTCGCATCGGCGCGGCCGTCGCTGCTGATGCGGGCGCGCAACGCGGCCGTCGCGCCGTTCGGCCTGCACGCGCCGCGCGGGGCGTTCCCGGTGTTGTCGGCTTGCGCTCGAGAGGTCGTGGTCGGGCTCGACGACCGGCACCTCGACTTCCGGGCGCAGCTTCGCTGCGCCGACGGCGTGCTGTCGCTCGTCACGTCCGTCGAGTTCCACGGACTGCTCGGGCGTGCCTACTTCCTTCCTGTCCGTCTGATCCATCCCATCCTCGTCCGCCGGCTGTTGCGCCGCGCAAGGAGTCAGCATGTCTGAACGAAAGCAGCGCATTCCCCTGATCGTCGCCGGCGCCGTCGCGGCGGTGATCGCGGTCGTCCTCGCCGTCGGCGGCGGAGCGGCGCTCGTGGTCGACGGCCACAAGGACGACAGCGGGTACCTGAAGACCGACAGCGAGCGCTTCGCGTCGGGCTCGACCGCGCTCGTGAGCGAGAGCATGGACCTCGACGGGACCGACTGGGTCGGCGACCACTTCGGCAAGGTCCGGCTGACGGTCGACGGCGACCGCGGCGCCGCGCCCATCTTCGTCGGCGTGGCGCGGACGGCCGACGTCCACCGCTACCTCTCAGGCGCCGAGTACACGACGCTCACCGACGTCGACTTCGAGCCGTTCCGCGCCCGCTACCACCGGCACGGCGGCGCCGGCCGGGCCACGCCTCCCGGCGAGTCGACCATCTGGGACGCCTCCGCTTCCGGCCCCGGCTCCCAGGACGTGACGTGGAAGGTGCGCGACGGCGACTGGTCGGTCGTCGTGATGAACGCCGACGGGTCGCGAGGCGTGGCCGCCGACGTCGCCGTCGCAGCCGAGCTGCCGTGGCTCGACGACCTCGGCCTCGGCGCGCTTGTGGTCGCGCTGCTGTTCGCGGCCGGCGCGGTCGCGCTCATCGTGGTCGGCACCGGCCGCACCGGAGGCCCGCGCCCGACGCCCGCGCCGGCCCCCGCCGCGGCGTAGCCGCGCCGCGTTGTTGCCCGCCGCGCCCTCTTCCCCGGGTGCGGCGGGCGGCGCCTCTACAGCGGCGTCGCGAGCTCCAGCAGGGTCCCGAAGGGGTCGCGGACGTAGGCGACGCGCTGCCCTCGCGGCTCGTCCTTCGGCGGCGCCAGCGCGGTGCATCCCTCCTCGAGCGCGCGCGAGTACGCGCCGTCGACGTCCTCGTGCACCAGCGTGAGCTCGACGTTCGGCGGCTGCCCGTCGTCGTCCGGCCGCCGCACGCCGCCGTCGAAGTTCTTCTCGCCGACGGCGTAGGAGGCGAAGCCGAGCTTCGTCGTGCCGGTGTCCATCTGCGCGTATTCGTCGCCCGCGACGAACTCGGTCTTCAGGCCGAAGACGCGGTCGTAGAAGGCGGCGGTCGCGGCGGGATCGTCGACGTAGACGATCACCCAGCCGAGGGTCATCTGGAAGTCAGGCATGGGCGGATGATCCCGCCGGCGGGCGCTCCGCGTCTTGAAGAAAACGGACGCGGTGTCACGCGGCGACGAGCGCGGAGGGCGGCGCCCCCGCGAGGTCGGAGCACTCGTTGGTGAAGTGCGCCTGGTCGGCGTAGCCGGCGTCGAACGCGACCCGCGCCAGCTCTTCGCCGGCGCGCGCCGCATGGAGCGCGCGCTGAAGACGGAGCACGCGCGCCAGCCGCTTCGGGCCATAGCCCACGGCCGAGGCCACGCGGCGGCGCAGCTGCCGCTCGCTCACCGCGAGATCGCGCGCGACGTCGACGACGCCCGTGCGCGGCTTCGCGAGGCGCACCACGGCGGCCTGCACCAGCGGGTCCGGGAGCGCTCTCGCCCACCCTTCCAGCGCCTCGATCAGCACGCCGACGCGATGTTGGTCGTCCGCGTCCAGCCGCTCCGTCAGCCGCCGCCCATCGTCCCCGAGCACCTCGTGGGCGGCCGGCGTCGCGTCGAGCACCGCCTCACCGCTCACGCCGAGCAGCGCAGGAGCCGCGCCGGGCCGCATCCGAGCGCCGACCACCCGCGTCCCGTTCGGGAGCGGCACCACGAACGCGCGCGAGTTCGCGCCGACGACGCGCGCGCCGACACCCTCCGTCCAAACGACGTCGATGCACCCGTCCGGAACCACGCGCACGGGCGCGCCACCAACGCCTTCCCGCTCCCACGTACAGGCGAGCCAGGGAGCGAGCGAAGGAGGAGGAGCATGCTCGCGATAGCTCACGCGCCGGACCCTACACTCGAAGGCGTGTCCCTCCAACGAGGCATCGACGGCTCCGAGCCCCTCCGCCCCGAGCCGATCACGAGCCTCGCGGGAGCGAGCGAGATCCGCCCGGCGACGACGACCTTCGTCCTCGCCACCGGAACGCTCGCCTGCCCCGACTGCGACGCCCCCGTCGCCCCCGACGGTCCGATGACACCGGCGGACAGCATCGCCTGCCCGTACTGCGCCCACACCGCCAAGGTCCGCGACTTCCTCTCCCTCAGCGCACCGACCCGCCCGGCGCGAGTCGAAGTCCGCGTCAGCATCCCGGCGCGAGCGCTGGCCCCCCGCCGCACCCGCTCCTGAAGCCGAGCGCCGCCGCGCCCCGATCGCGCCCCTCCGACCCCCCGCGGGTACGGAGACGACCATGGAGATCCCCAAGGACAAGATCATCGAGCTCATCCGCGAGCGCGTCGGAGGCGACCGCGCCCAGGAGGCCGACCGCGAGCTCCCGGACCAGGTCGACCCCGAGAAGCACGCCGGCCTCCTAGAGAAGTTCGGCCTCGACCCGAAGGACCTGCTCTCCGGAGGTCTCGGAAACCTCGGCGGACTCGGAGGCAAGCTCGGGCTCTAGCCCCGGGACGGAGCTAGATGTAGTACATCGCCGCGCCGGCGTCTCGTCGCTCTCGCTCGATCACGTCGGCGATCGTGGTCGTCTCTAGGACCGTTCGGGCCGCTGAGGCTGCATCGGCGAAGACTCCCTCTGCGTCCCGGCCTACCGGGCCGTCGAGGAGCTCGACGATCTCGATGATCTTGATCGTCGAGGGGTCTCGGCCGAAGGAGTAGCCGCCCTTCACCCCCCTCTGGGACTTGAGAATCCCGGCGCGGCGGAGGACGGCGAAGAGCTGTTCGAGGAACTGGGCCGGGATGTCGCGGCGGCGGGCGAGCTCTCCGATCGGGACCGGCGCGACTCCTCCCACTCGCCCCAGCTCGGCGAGCGCGCGGACGGCGTAGGGGGACTTTGTGGTGATCGAGATCACGGCCCGCGCCAGTCTATGGACAGCAGGCTCCACATCACGCGGTCCTCGCGCCCGCCGGCGGCGGCCTCGCGGTAGGCGCGCAGCACTCCCTCCCGGGTGAAGCCGGCCCGCTCCAGCACCGAAGAAGAAGCGGCGTTCGCCGGGTGCGTCAGGGCCTGCACGCGCTCGAGCCGGAGCGGTTCTCCGAACGACCAGTCGAGCAGCACCCGTACCGCCGTCGTCATCACTCCTCGGCCCCGGGCAGAACCGGTCAGGAGGTAGCCGAGCTCGCCGATCCGCGGGTCCTCGCGGTCGACGAGGCGGATGTCGATGGCGCCGACGAGGTGCTCGTCCTCGGTGATCACGAAGTACGCGCCCAGCCCGGAAGCCGCGGCCTGCGTCGTGAACTCGACCCACTCCAGCCGGCGCTCCACGGAGTACCCGGGCGGCACGGAGGTCCACCGAAGGATCTCGTCGTCCAGCCCCCAATCGGCCGCAGAACGAGCATCGCCCTCGCGCCAGGGGCGGAGGGCGATGGACCCGCGGGACAGGTGTGGGACGGAAAGGCTTACAGCCAGCCGCGCTCGGTCGCGAGCAGCACGGCCTGCGCGCGGTCGACGGCGCCGAGCTTGCCGTAGATGTTGTGGAGGTGGGTGCGGACGGTGCTCGTCGACAGCGAGAGCTCGTGCGCGATCTGCTTGTAGACCTTGCCCTCGGCCAGCCGCTTGAGGACCTCGACCTCACGCGACGACAGCGGGCACGGGTCGATCGAGCGCTGGCGGCCGGTCTGCGGATACGGCAGGTCGTACATGACCTTCCGCAGCTCCGCCGGCCCCATCCCGATGATCCGGGCGGTCTTGAGAAGCTCGGTGGGCGAGACGGCAGAGCCCTGCGAGTAGTGCGCGAGCATGTCCGCGAGGCGGACGTAGGCGCCCTCGCCGGTGACGTCGTCGGCGTGGTGGCGCTCGATGACGGAGGCGACGCCCTTCGGCAGGCCCCAGCGGCGGGCGAGGACGCCGCCGACCAGCGCGTGGTCGACGCCGAGCTCGCGGCGCTCGCGGTGGATGCGCTCCTCCGGGGTGCGGGCACCCTGGTGGACCTGGCCGGGGTAGCCCGGGTAGGCGTGCATCAGGACGAGCTTGCCGATGTCGTGCAGCAGCGCCGTGACCATGAGGCGGTCGCGGTTCTCGTAGCCGGTCTCGGTGGCGAGACGATCGGCCGCACGCTGCGTCGCGACGCCGTGGAGGCGGAAGCGCTCGGGCGCGGCGTCCCAGACGGACGAGCGCTCGAAGAAGTCATACGTGCGGGCGCGGGAGGCGAGGGCCTGGACGGCCTCGGGCGACAGGAGCTCGACGCTCTTGACGACGCTCTCGACGCGACCGCGCGAGCGGCCCTCGACCTGGTTGGCGAGGCGCAGCACCGCGATGACGAGGGCGCAGTCGGACTCGACGGCGGCCACGACCTCGGCGGCGGAGACCCGCTCCTGGGAGACGAGGCGCAGGAGCCGGTTACGCGACTCGGCCAGCGCGGGGAACGCCTCCAGCGCCTCGAAGGCGGCGGTCAGCCGGCGGCCGTGGCCTTCGTTGTGCCGGCGCTGGGCACCGACGGCATTCTGGGGGGGCGTGCTCTGGCGGATCGCGGTAGGCGGCGTTGACATCCTTGAGTTCCTGGTCCGGGGTCTGCCCCGTTATCGGCACGTATGGACGCATGGTTGAGTTGACAGGAGCAGGCGTCCACCGTCAAGGACGTTTGCAGGCAGAATGCGGGCCATGCTGATCGGCGCTCACGTCTCCCCCGCCGGCGGAGTGGCCAAGGCGGTCGAGCGCGGAATCGAGCGCGGGTGCCACGCCATCCAGATCTTCAACCAGAACCCGCGGGCGTGGAAGCCACGGGAGTACCCGGCCGACGAGATCGAGGCCTTCCACGCCGCGATGGACGGCAGCGACGTCGACGCGCTCCTCATCCACGCCGTCTACCTCCTCAACTGCGCCTCGGACGACCCCGTGATCCGCCAGAAGTCCCTGGACTCCCTGATCAGCAGCCTGCGAGCGGGGAACGAACTGAACGCGGCCGCCGTCGTCCTGCACCCGGGAAGCGCGAAGACCGGCGACGTCCAGCAGGCGATCGCCCGCGCCGGCGAGGTCATCAAGGAGGCGCTGGACGAGTCGGAGACCTGCCCGCTGCACCTGGAGAACACGGCCGGCTCCGGCGGCACGCTCGGGCGCAGCTTCGCCGAGCTGGCCGCGCTCATCGACGCGGCGGGCGGCGACGAGCGGATCGGGATCTGCCTCGACTCGTGCCACCTGCTCGCCTCCGGCTACGACATCCGGACGGAGGCGGGACTCACCGAGACGCTCGAGGAGTGCGTCGCGCAGTGCGGCCTGGAGCGGCTCGGCTCGCTGCACCTCAACGACTCGCAGACGCCGCTGGGCTCCAACGTCGACCGCCACGCCGACCCCGGCGAGGGCGAGCTCGGGCCGGACGGCTGCGCGGTCTTCCTGTCCGAGCCTCGCTTCCAGGACCTCCCGCTGGTCCTGGAGGCGTCCGGTCCGGACAAGAAGGGCGCGTCGGCGGCGATGATCGAGTACACGCGCCGCCTCCGCGAGGAGGGCCTCGCGAAGCGCGGAGCGCCCGGCTCTTAGGCTCGCTTCCCCACGACGAGCAGGTACTCGTACTCGAAGCGCGCCGGCTCGCCCGGAGCCGCCCGGTTCCACTCCTCGGCGAACGCGTAGTACTTGTCCATGAACTCCTTGCGGCGCGCCTCGTCGTCCCCGATGAAGTTCAGCAGCGCGATCGTCGGCCCGTACTTCGCGGCGAAGTCGTCGACCGCCTCGCGCGGGGTCTCGTAGACGTCGACGTCGAGCAGGTGGCGCGTCATCTCGAGCGAGCCGAGGCCGTCGCCGAAGAGCGAGCGGACGTGGTCCTCGCTGCCCCACAGCGGCGGCGGCGACGCACCCTCCGGCGGCGGCGGCGCGTAGGGCCCCATCAGCTTGAACATCTGGCCGACCATCCCCTCCGGCGTCCAGTTCGCCATCCCCAGCGTCCCGCCCGGCCTGACGACGCGCAGCAACTCGCGCGCGGTCACCTCGTGGCGCGGCGCGAACATCGCACCGAGCGACGACATGACGACGTCGAACGAGGCATCCTCGAACGGCAGCGCCTCGGCGTCGGCGGTCTGCCACTCGATCGAGAGGCCCTCGCCCTCGACGGAGGCGCGGCCGATGTCGAGCAGCTCCGGGGTCAGGTCGGTGGCGACGACGTCCGCGCCGGCGCGGGCCGCGGCGATCGACGCGGTGCCCGTGCCGGCGCCGACGTCGAGGACGCGCCGGCCCGGGCCGACGCCGCACGCGCGGACCATGTGCTCGCTGAGGGGCGCGACCCAGGCGGCGATCGACGGGAAGTCCCCGGACGCCCACATCTTGCGGTGACGCTGCTTGATGTCGGTTGTGGCTGCCATGCCACCGACCCTCTCACTCCAGGGCGGCCACGCACAAGTCCACCGCGATGTCGCGGCCCTCGTGGCCGAGGTGCACGCCGTCGAGCTGGCGCACCACGACGCGCCTTCCCTGCCACACCATCGTCCGCCGGTAGCGCCAGCCGGGCGTGAAGACCGGGACGAGGTCGAGGAGCTTCGCGTCCCGCTCGAGCCGCACCGCCCGGCGTAGAGCCCGGTCGACCGCGCGGAACCCCGCGATGAGCGGCGCGTGCCGCGGCGCCGGCAGCGTCAGCCACACCGTCCGGCCGTAGATCCGCATCAGCCGGCGCACGCGCCGGACGTAGCCGGCCACCCACGCGCGCCCGCAGCACCTCGCGCCCGCGATGGGGAACAGGTCGGAGGCGCCGATGAACATGACCGTCACGTCGGGGTGGAACTCCGCGACCTGGTCCTGCGCGTGCTTCGTCCAGTCGAGGATCCACGGCTTGGTCAGACCGGTGCCGAACCGCCCGTCGGTCGTCACCTCGTGACCCAGCGCCCGCAGCCGCGCCGCCAGCGGCCGCTGGATGACGTACATCATCGAGTCGCCCGTGACGAGGATGCGCTCGGCGCGGGCGGGCGCCGGGGCAGGCGCTAGCAGCGCCGCGAGGATCAGGCCAGCTGCGAGATGCGCTCGACGGTGCGGTCGATGTCGTCGTCGGTCGTGCGCGGGTTGATCGTGCACAGGCGCAGAACGGTACGCCCGCGCAGGACGGTCGAGCTGGGCGCGGCGAACCCGTCGGCGGTGACGCGGTCGTTGAGCGCGCCCGCGTCGCCCTCGCGCGGCGCGAAGGTGACGATCCCCAGCTGCGCGGGCGTGACCACCTCGAGGTTGTCCGTCGCCTCGACCGCCCGCTGCGCGCGCTCGGCCAGGTCCTGCACGCGGTCGATCGCGGCGCGGAACGCGTCGAGCCCGAACGCGTGCAGCGAGAGCCAGAGCTTCAGCGCGCGCGACCCCCGGCTCAGCTGCGGCCCGCGCTCGCGCAGGTTCACGCGGTCGTCCGAGCCGAACGTGTCGCGCAGGTACTCCGGGAACATCTCGAACGTGCGCTCGAGCGCGCCCGGGTGACGCACGAGCACGCATCCGGCCTCGAGCGGCTGGAAGAGCATCTTGTGCGGGTCGACGACGAGCGAGTCTGCGCGACCGAGGCCGCCCAGCAGCGCTCGCCCGCGCTCGGTGAGGACCGTCGGGCCGCCGTACGCGGCGTCGACGTGCAGCCAGACGCCGCGCTCGTCGCACGCGTCGGCGATCGCGTCGAGCGGATCGACGGCGCCGACGTTCGTCGTGCCCGCGGTGGCGACCACGCACAGGTCGTCGTCGGTCAGGCTCAGCGCGGCCGGGTCCATCCGCAGGTCCGGGCCGGTCGGCACCATCCGCTGCTCGAGGCCGAGCAGCCGGATGCCGCGCAGGATCGAGGCGTGGGTCTGGTCGGAGACGACGCAGACGCGCCTGCCGGGCCGCGCCTCCCGCGCTGCGGCGAGCCCGGTCAGGCTGGCGACGCTGCCGCCGCTGACGAGGATCCCGCTCGTCCCCTCCGGCATCCCGCACCACGAGCGCAGCCAGTCGAGGACCGTCAGCTCGACCGCCGTCGGGCCGCTCCCGCCCGCCCACGAGCCCGCGAAGACGTTGAAGCCCGCTCCGAGCGCGTCGGCCAGCGCGCCGACGGGGTTCGACGGCGAGCCGACGCGGGCGAAGAAGCGCGGGTGGTCGCCGCGCTGGATGAGCGGCACGACGTGCTGCAGCAGCGTGTCGAGCGCGGCGTCGACGTCGCCGGGCGCGTCGGGCGGCGGACCGCCGACGAGCGCCCGGAGCTCGCCGGGGTCGCCCGCCTGGATCGGCGGCCCCTCGTCGAGCCGCTCCCAGTGATCGGCGATCGCGTCGACCACCCGGTGCCCGAGGCGCCGAAGCTCCTCGGGCTCGAGCGTCAGCGGCGGTCGAGGTCCAGCGCGCACGAGTTGATGCAGAAGCGCTGGCCGCTCGGGCCGGGGCCGTCGTCGAAGACGTGGCCGAGGTGCCCGCCGCAGCGCGCGCAGACGACCTCCGTGCGCACCATCCCGTGGCTGGTGTCCGTGCGCAGCTCGACGTTCTCGGTGTTCGCCGGGTCGGTGAAGCTCGGCCAGCCCGAGCCGGACTCGAACTTCGTCTCCGAGTCGAACAGCTCGTTCCCGCACGCGGCGCACGTGTAGACGCCGTCGTCCTTGGTGTGGACGAACTTCCCCATGAACGGCGGCTCGGTCGCCGCCTGGCGCAGCACGGCGTACTGGTCGGGCGCGAGCTGCTCGCGCCACTCCTGCTCGGTCTTCAGGACCTTCTCCTTTTCCATGCCTCTGAGACTACGGAGGCCTTCAAGGCGTTACGCGCGCCGGCGCTTGAGCACGAACGAGCGGCGGACCGTCACCGGGCTGGACTTCGTCGCCAGCGGGCCCCCCACGAACGTGATCTTCAGCGTGACCTTCAGCCGCTTCGCGCGGCGCAGGATCGCGCGGCCGCGCTTGGTGAGCCGGACGGAGACGGTGCGCTTCTGGCCCTTCTTCCCCTTGCGCGAGCCCTTGGCGATCACGAGCGACCTGGCCGCGGCGGCGCGCGCCTTCCTGGTCGGCGGCCTGACGCCCCAGGTCATCGTGACGGTGCCGTCGTAGGGATAGACGAACGGGTGCGGAATCACGCGGCGCCGCGCGAGCTTGCGCGGGTCGTGCGTGTTCGCGAGGACCTGCTGGAGGAGCCGGCGGGCCCACGCGGCGATCGCGTCCTCCAGCTCGAGGAGGTCGCCGTAGTCGCCGTAGTCGGCGTAATCCCCGTAGTCGCCGTAGCCGCCGGGCGGGAACCCGGGGGGCGGGAAGACCGGCGGAGGCGGAGGCGGCGGAAGCTGCAGGACGGGCGCGTCGGCGACGGGGGCGGTCTGCGCGCTGTCCGCGCTGTCCCCGCCGGCGCTGTTCTGCACGACGAGGCGCGCGAAGACGGTGCGGCCGACGTCGGGCGTCGCGAAGAAGTAGGTGCCGACGTTGCCGGACTGGACGAGCTCGCACGTCGTGCCGTCGCAGCGGTACCACTCGATGCGCAGGCCCTCGGAGCCCTCGGGCGCGTCGCCGCTGAGGTTCGGGAGGCTGACGTTGGTCTGGCCGCCCACGACTGGGCTGGTGTTGTCGAGCACCGGGGTGCCCTCGATGTCGGGCGCGACCGTCTCGCAGTTCTGCGGGTGGTCGTAGACGTTGTCGGCGTCCACCTTGTCGCCGCTGCCGCCGCCGCAGTCGACCAGGCTCTCCGCGACGCCGTTCTCCGACTCGACGACGTCGTCGCCCGGGCCGGCGTCGACGCTGCCGAGGCGCTGGGGCACGAGGTGGTCGCCGACCTTGCCGCCGACCAGGTCCTCGATGTCGCTGTGGATCTTGTCGTTCTCGCCCGTCTCGCCCTGGCCGGTCGCGGTGGGCGCGCCGGGGGCGGGCATCGTCACGTCGACGGGGGCCTCGGACGTCTCGTAGCTCAGCCTGTCGCGCCCGTCGCCGCCGCCGAACTCGTCGTCGCCCTCGCCCGCGCGGAAGAGGTCGTCGCCGGCGCCGCCGAAGAGATGATCGTCGCCGGCCTGCCCGTCGGCGTCGCGCGGCAGCTCGTTGCTGCCCGCGACGAGAGTGTCGCCGCCGTCGCCGAGCTCGAGGACGACCTTCGGCGCCGTCGCGCAGCGTGCGGTTTTCGGGTCCTCCTGCGTGCAGCCCTCGCCGCTGAGCGCGAAGACCTCCGCGCTGTCGTCGTGGATGAGGACGTCGGTCCCGGGGCCGTCCGTGATCGAGATGACGTTGGCCAGCACGTCGTCGTCCTGGACGAGGATCTGCGCCTCGGTGCGCGTCACGTTCGCGTTCGCCAGGGCGGCGGCGGGAAGGAGCGCGAGCAGCAGCGCGGCGAGCGAGAGGGCGTGCGCGAGGGCGCGACGGCGGGGGAAGGTCACACCGCTGCTATCGGCATCCGCAGCGATGCGGGTTGAGCGGCGGTCATCGGCTTCGCACGCGGAAGCGCAGCGTCGCGCGCCTGGTCGGGCCGAGCGTGTCCCTCACCGCGATCTTCACGGTCAGCGTCGCGCGGCGTGCGCGGCGGATGCGGCGCCGCTGGGCCTTGGTCAGCTTCAGCGTCACCACGCCGGGCTGGCCGGCCTTCAGCTTCAGCCGCTGCGTGCGCAGCCGCATCCGCTTCGCGGCAGCGGCCCGCGCCTTCGCGCCGGTCAGCGTCAGCTGCTCCGTCGCGGTGACGTCGCACGGCGACTGGCACACGACGGCGAGCAGCTTCTCGACCGCGGCGTCGACCTTGACGGTTCCTCCGCGTGAGGTCAGCGGGACGTAGACGCGGTTGCCGGCGAGCGGCAGCCCCTCGGCCATGACCGCGTCGCCGCCGAGCTTGCTCTCGACCGCGGCCTCGAACGGATCGCCGGGCGGCGGCGGTGGCCCCTTCGGAACCTCGTTCGGCGGCGGCGGATCGCCCTGGGGCGGATCGGGCTGCGGCGGGTCGGGCGGCGGCGGGTTCTCCTCCTGGGGCGGAGCGCCGACGCGGAGCTCGACGGTCGAGATGTTCTCGCCGCCCCCGGAGCCGCGGTAGGTGAACGTGTCGGTCCCCGTGAAGCCAGCGGCCGGGGTGTACGTCACGCGGCCGTCGTCGCCGATGCCCCCGAGCGCGCCGTGGTCGGGCCCGTCGACGATCTCGGGAGCGACGGGGTCCCCGAAGGGCGCGCTGCACACGAGCCGTACGCGGCGCGGCGTCGCGTGGCGGACGTTCGCCGCGATCGGCCGGCAATGGGGCAGGGACGGAGGGAAGGGCGGCGGGGGGCCGACCTGCACGTCGTACGTCTGGGTCAGCGACGAGACCTGGCCGTCGCTCGCCCTGAAGCGGAGGACGTCCTCCCCCTCGAAGCCGGGTTCCGGCGTGTACGTGAGCTTGCCGGCGCCGTCGGGCCCGGTAGCCGTCCCGTGCTCCGGCTGCTCCACGATGCCGAGCGTGAGCGGGTCGCCGTCCTCGTCCGTGCAGGTGGGCTCGAACGTCACCGCCGTCCCCGGGTCGGTGGGCGCCCAGCCGGGCAGGCAGCGCGGCCTGTAGTTGGCGTCGGGCGCGCGCAGGCGGATCGTGACGAAGAGCGTCTCGGTGTCGGCGCGCCCGTCGTTCGCGCGGTACGCGAAGGAGTCGAGGCCGACGTAGTCCGTGCCGGGCGTGTAGAGGATCTTCTTCGTCGCCTGGTCCCACGCCCCCACGCTGCCGTGGTCGGGCGTGTCGACCGTGGTCAGCGTGACCGGGTCCTGGTCGGCGTCGTAGCACTGAACCGCCACCTCGACGGGCTCGCCGCGCGTCCACCGCTTGTACGAGCTCGTGCACTGCGGGATCTGGTTGGCGGCGTCGGTGACCTCGATCTCCTGGACGTACTCGTCGCTGCCGGCGTCGTTGTGGGCCTCGAACGTGATGCTGTCGTGGCCCGTGAACCCGGCGGCGGGGCGGTACACGAACCATCCGCCGCCCTGGTCCTCCATCGTGCCGTGCGCAGGGCCGGTCTTGATCTGGCCGTTGACCGGCATCTCGTCGACCGGGCAACGGACCACGAGGGTGAGGGTGCGGCCGGGGCGGACCTCCGCGGGGGCCCGGGTGGGGCAGTCCGGCGCTTGGGGCGCGACGACGTCGACGAGGTGGGTGATCCGCGTCACCCCGCCGTGGTCGTCGCGTGCCGTGACGACGACGCGATCGGGCCCGGCGTAGCCCTCCTCCGGGGTGTAGAGAAGGTACCGGCCGCCGAACGGGAACCCGCCGTCGTGCGGGGCGACCGAGCCATGGGCCGGGTCCTCCCAGGTGTAGGTGAGCGGGTCCTCGTCGCTGTCGAGGCAGGCGAACGCGAACGGTGCGGTCTGGTCGCGGCGCACCCGACGGACCGTGCCGGCGCACTGCGGCGCGGTGTTCTCGGCGTCGCCGAGCACGCGGACGCGCTGGGTCGCCGGCGCCGTCTCCGCCTGGCCGTCGGTCCAGCGGACCGCGAAGTCGTCGCGCCCCGCGTAGTCCTCGTCGGCGGTGTAGGTCCGCTGGTAGTCGCGACCCGCGAGCGCGCCGTGCGAGGGCAGCGGGTCGTAGATCGGGTCGACGGCGTCGCGGTCGGTGTCGTAGCACGGGGTGCCGAGCGAGGCCGTGGCGCCGCTGCGGACGAGCACGAGGCCCACCGGCTGACAGACGGGGGCCGCGTTGGCGTCCTCGGAGACCTGGAGCGTCACGGTGATCGTCGACGGGCCGACGCCGCCGAAGTGCGTCGACGCGCGGAACGTGTACGTGTCCGGCCCCGTGTACCCCTCGTCGGGCGTGTACTCGAACGTCCCGCCGCGGAAGTCGGGCTCGACCTGGCCGTGCGCCGGCTCGTCGACGAGGCTGTAGCTGAAGCTCTCCGGGTGGAACTCCATGCTGTTGTCGCGGCAGCGCGGCGAGAAGCGGTTGGTGGTGCCGGGGCGGACCGGGATCGTCGCGGGGGCGTCGCAGTCGGGCGGGGTCCGCGGCTCGACGCTGACGTCGACCTGCGTCGCGGGGCCGGTGAGCGTGCCGTCGGTGGCCCTGAGACTGAACGCGTCCGGGCCCTGATACGACGGATCCGGGGAGTACTGGACGGAGTCGCCGACGAACACCTCGCCGTGCGAGGGCGCCTCGCCCTCGGCGAGCATCGGGCGGACGGCGTCGCCCGCGTTCGGGTCGTAGCACGGCGTGTCCAGCGTCACGCCGAACGGCGGGTTGGCGACGACGTCGAGGGGCAGGCACCGCGGCGCGAGGTTCTCGCCGGTGATCCGCAGCTCCTGCGTGATCGTCGGCGACTGGTTCGCACCGTCGGTCACGCGGAAGGTGAAGCTGTCGTCGCCGGCCTGCGCCGGCGCCTCGTAGCGGACGCTCAGGCCGGCCACCACGCCGAGGTGGCCGTGCGCGGGCTGACCGACGATCTCCACCTGCGGAAGCTCGGGACCGTCCCAGTCGGTGGCGCAGCGCAGCGCGAAGGTGCGCGCGGTGCCGGGCTCGACCGCGGTGGTGGCGCCGTAGCACCGGGGTGGGATGTTGGCTGCTTGCGCGGCGGCGGGGATCGCCGCGATCGTCAGGGCAATCGCAACGAACACTGCGCCGCCCGCACGGCGCAAGGGAACGTGCACGCGCCACACACTGGCACGTTCCTTAGCGGTTCCCCATCGAACAGATGTCCACTTTTGTGGACGACGTCCGTGTGCGGCCGCTAGGCGGCGGCGGTCGCGGTCGCTGCGGGTGCCGGCTCGGCCGCCTTCGCGGCCGCGGGGAGGAACGCCGCGCCGAGGATGTGGTCGAGCTCGGCCTTCAGCGAGGCGTTGACCGACACGCGGTACGACGGCCCGAGCTTCAGCGTCCGGCGCCCGGCCTGCGTCGCCATCTCGAGGACCACGTCGGACTCGCCCGGAAAGCTGCCGAGGATCTCCTTGAGCTCCTCGATCGCGGAGGCCGCCAGGCGCGAGGCGTCGATGCGCAGGTGGAACGGCACCGGGCCGATCTGCATCTTCGCGAGCTCGTCGCGCGCCTTCTCCACCTCCTGCTCGGTCGGCTTGAACGGCTCGACCGACTGGACGACGAGGCACGTCTTGTCCGCGTCCTTGTGGTCGACCTTGCCCCGCACGAGCACGACCTCGTCGACGCCGAGGGCACCCTCGTACTGCTCCAGCGCGTTGGCGAAGAGCAGGATCTCGAGCGCGCCCTCGAGGTCGTCGAGGGTGGCGAACATCATCTGGTCGCCCTTCTTGGTGCGGATCTTCTTGGCCTGCGTGATGATCCCGCCGGCGGTGACCCAGTCGCCGTCCTTGTAGTTCGAGAGTTCCGCGAGCGAGGCGTCGACCTTCACGCGCAGCGCCTCGCGCACCTGCTTGAGCGGGTGGGCGGAGATGAAGACGCCGATCGCCTCCTTCTCCGCCGCGAGCAGCTCCGGCTGGTCGAACTCGTCGGGCGGGATCGGCGGGTGCGACGGCGCGGCGAACGCGGCGGCCGCACCGCTCCCTCCGCCTGTGTCGAAGGCCATGTCGAAGATCGAGCCCTGGCCGATCTGCGCGTCCTGCTGCTGCTTGGAACCGGCCCCCTGCGCCTGCTCGAGCATGGCGAGCATGCCCTTGCGCGACGCGCCGGTCGAGCCGAACGCCCCGCATTTGATGAGCGCCTCCATCGCGCGCTTGTTGACCGCCTTGCAGTCGACGCGGCAGCAGAAGTCCCAGATCGACTCGAACGGCCCGCCCTCCTCGCGCGCGGCCTTGATCGCCTCGACGGCGGCATAGCCCACGCCCTTCACGGCGTCGAGCCCGAACCGGATGTTGCCCTCGACCACGACGAACTCGTGGTCGGAGAGGTTGACGTCGGGCGGGAGGATCTCGATCCCCATCTCCTCCGCCTTGGCGACGAAGAACGGGACCTTGTCCTTCGTGTCCATGACGCTGGAGATCAGGGCGGCCATGTACTCGGCCGGGTAGTTCGCCTTCAGCCACGCGGTGCGGTAGGCGATGAGCGCGTAGCAGGCGGCGTGGGACTTGTTGAACGAGTAGTCGGCGGAGCGCTCGTTCGTGTTCCACAGGTGCTCGATGAGCTGCTCGTTCGTGCCGCTGGCGCGGCAGCCGTCGAAGAACGCCGGCTTCAGCTTCGCCATCGCCTCGCGGTTCTTCTTGCCGATCGCCTTGCGCAGGTCGTCGGCCTGGGCGCCGCTGAAGCCGGCCAGCTCCTTGGAGATGAGCATGGCCTGCTCCTGGTACAGGATCACGCCGTAGGTGCCGCCGACGATCGGCTCCAGCCGCGGGTCGGGGATCTGGACCTGCTCGGGGTCGCGCTTGCCGCGCGAGTACGTGGGGATCTGGTCCATCGCGCCCGGGCGGTAGAGCGCGACGAGGGCGACGAGGTCGTCGAACTCGGTCGGGCGGACCTTGCGCAGCGCCTCCTGCATCCCCTCGGACTCGAACTGGAAGACCCCGACGCTGTCGCCGCGGGCGAGCATGTCGTAGGTCTTCGCGTCGTCGAGCGGTAGGCGCGCCATGTCGGGTCGCGCGTCGGACGAGCGCTCGATGATGTCCAGCGCGTCCTCGATCACGTCGAGGTTGCGCAGGCCCAGGAAGTCCATCTTGAGCAGGCCGAGATCCTCGACCGGCTTCATCGAGTACTGCGTGACGGTGCGGAAGACCTTCTTGCCGTCGCCGTCGGTGCCCGCCTCGGCGAGCTGGAGCGGAACGATGTCGGTGAGCGGGCGGTCGGCGATGACGACCGCGGCCGCGTGGATCGAGCTGTTGCGGACGATCCCCTCGAGGCCCTTGGCCACGTCGATGATCTGCTTCGCGGTCGCGTCAGTCTCGTAGGCGGTCTTCAGCTCGCCGTGGGCGAGGCAGTCGTCGAAGCTCGGCGGGCGCCCCATGATCGGGTCGGGAATGAGCTTCGCGAGCCGGTCGCCGGCGCCGTAGTCGTGGCCGAGGACGCGCGCGGCGTCGCGGGTGGCCGCGCGCGGGAACATCTTGCCGAAGGTGACGATCTGCGCGACCGACTCGCGGCCGTACTTCTCGGTCACGTAGCGCATGACGCGCTCGCGGCCGCGGACCGAGAAGTCGATGTCGATGTCCGGCATCGACACGCGCTCGGGGTTGAGGAAGCGCTCGAAGAGGAGGTCGTAGCGGAGCGGGTCGACGTCCGTGATGTTCAGGCAGTACGCGACGAGGCTGCCGGCCGCCGAGCCGCGGCCCGGGCCGACGGCGATCCCGTTGTCCTTGGCGAACTTGACGAAGTCCCAGACGATGAGGAAGTAGGCGGAGAAGCCCATGCGGTCGATGACGCCGAGCTCCATGTTCATGCGCTCGACGGCCTCGGCGGGCGGCGGGTCGCCGTAGCGCTTGCGCAGCCCCTCCTGGACCATGGCGCGGAGGTAGTCGCGCTCGTCGGTGCCGTCGGGTGTCGGGTAGCGCGGGATGAGCTGCTTGCCGAGCTCGATCTCGGTGTTGCAGCGCTCGGCGATGTCGAGCGTGGACTGCAGCGCCTCCGGCCACTCGGCGAAGTGGCCGGCCATCTCCTCGTTCGAACGCAGGTAGAACTCGTTCGTGTCGAAGGTCATCTTCGGGTCGGCGAGCGTCGACTTGGTCTGCACGCACAGCAGCGCCGTGTGGTGGTGGTAGTCCTCGCGGCGCAGGTAGTGGACGTCGCCGGTCGCCACCAGCGGGCGGCCCAGCTCGCGGGCGATCCGCACGATGCCCTCGTTCGCCTTGTCCTGGTCGCCGATGCCGTTCTTCTGGACCTCGAAGAAGACGCTGTCGGGGCCGAAGGCGTTCAGGAGGTCGTCCGCGTGCTGGCGCGCCTCGTGCGGCTTGTCCTGCACGAGCCTGGAGCAGAACCTCGACGCGAGACAGCCGGTCAGCGCGATGACGCCGCGCGAGTGGCGCGCGACCTGCTCGAGGTCGACGGTCGGCTTGCCGCGGTTCAGGCCGTCGAGGAAGCCGGCGCTCGAGATCTTGACCAGGTTGCGGTAGCCCTCGTCGGTCTCGGCGAGGAGCGTGAGGTGGTTGCGCTCCACCTTCTCGGTCTGCGCCTTGACGTGGTCGTCGACCAGGTAGATCTCGCAGCCGACGATCGGCTTGATGCCGTGCCTCTGCGCGGCCTTCTGGAGCTCGATGGCGCCGTTCATGACGCCGTGGTCGGTGAGGCCGAGCGCGGGCTGCCCGAAGGCCGCGGCGCGCTCGGCGAGCGCGTCGATCTTGCACGCGCCGTCGAGGAGCGAGTACTCGGAGTGGACGTGGAGGTGCGCGCAGCCGGGGGTGCTCACGGGGGAATGGATGCTAGGCGGCGGGTCGGATGGCGCGCGGGTGCCGCCGAGGCGATTGCCGCAGGTTGCGCGCTCTTCCGCTCACCCGGCACGCACGCCGCGCGCCCGGTCGAACCAGGCGTGGACGAGGTCGGCCGCCCAGCGCTCGCCCGTGACCGTGGCCCGCTCGTCCTCCGGCGGCTTCTGCCCGGCGATGAGCGGCATGAACGCCCGGGCGCTGACGACGACGGTGGCGGTCGGGCCGCCGGCCTGCTCCGGGATGCCGGGGACGACCCGGAGCGGGCTGCCGTCGCCGGCCATCACGGTGAAGGTCCCGTCGCCGCCGATCACGTAGGCGACGGCGAGGCGGTGGCCGATGGTCCACGTCGGGTCGACGGCGGCGGCGAGCGCGGACAGCAGCAGCCCGGGATGGACCGGCGAGCCCGCGAAGCCGAGGTCGGCGAGCCCGACCGGGTCGCGCCGCGCCTTCAGCAGCCGCCTGATCCGGCGCCGGCTGCCGCGGACGTGCACGCCCTTCAGCTTCCGGCCGGCGCCGCCGGCGGCGAGCGGGGCGAGGGCGTCGAGCGGCCCCTCGAGGAGGACGTCGACCTCGTGGCGATCCCCCGGCCGCTCGCGAGGCTCGACCTTCGCCGTCCCGCCGGCCAGGACGACGCGGAGCGTTCCCACCGTGGGCGCGGTCAGGTCGTAGGCGAGGTCGCCGGCGACGAGCGCCTGGACGGGGAGCAGCGCGGCGAGCAGCCGGGCCGCGGTCTCGGGCTCGCGGGCGGCGAGCGACTGGAGCCCGCCGCGAAGCCACGGGCTCTCCGTCGGGAACATCGCGACCGGCCGCGCGCCGAGCTCGACCGGGACGGCGCGCCGGCCCGCCTCGCGACCGCCCGGCGCGGCGCCCCCCTCCGCGCCGCGGAATCCTTCGCCGGTCGGCTGCGGGGCGACGATGTCGCGCGGGGAGGGCTGGTCGGCGGCCGGCCGAGAGGGCGCGTCGCCGGCGGGCGGAGCGGCCGCGCCGGGGGCGTGCGGAGAGGGCTCGTCGCCGGCGCGCGCAGCGGCCGCGCCGGGGGCGAACGGAGGAGGCTCCTCGCCGGCGGGCGGAGCGGCCGCGCCGGGGGCGGGCGACGCGGTCGATTGGGCCGGCGAAGCCGGCGGCGGCGCGGACGGGTCCGCCTCGAGGCGCCGGAGCTCCTGCTCGGCGGCGGCGCGGAGGCGCTCCGCGGCGCGCTGGAGGTCGCCGATGACGTCGGGCCCACCGGCGGACGACGCCCGCTCGGGGACCGCGGCCCGCAGCTCCGCGGCGATCGCCTGGAGGCGGCGGCGGGTCTCGTCCTCGAGCGGGTCCATGCGCGCGGGCGCGGACGGAGCGGCGGGCGGCGGAGCGGCGGGCGGCGGCTCGACGCGCGGCTCGGAGGGAGCGACCGCGGGCTGCTGGGCGCGCGCCTCCGAGCGAGCGCCGCCGGGCTCCTGCGCACGCGGTTCCGAGGGAGCGGCCGCGGGCTGCTCGGCGCGCGGCTTCGGCGGGAGCGGCTCGTCGAGGCTCGGGAGGTCGCCGGCGGCGGGGTCCGCCCCCAGGTCGTGCTTCGTGGCCGCCCCGGGCTCCTCGGGCGGCGCCTCGCCGCCCCACCGCGCGAGCTGCTCGCGCGCCGCGGCGACCTGCGCCCGCAGGCCGGAGATCAGCGTGTCGAGCGCCGGGTCGCCCGTCGGCGCGGGATCGAGGGTCGGGTCGGCGGGCGGGACGTCGCCGCGCTCCGCGAGCCGCTGCTCGGCCAGGGTGCGCGCGGCCTGCTCGGCCGCGAGGCGGTCGCGGAGGTCGGCGGCGATGCGGCGGGCCTCCGCCGCGCTGTGCTCGGCGGAAGCGAGCGCCTGACGCTCGGCGTCGGCCTCGGCCCGCGCGGCAGCCGCGTCGTCGCGGGCGCGGTCGAGCTCCCCGCGCGCGGCGTCGAGCTCGGCCGTCCGCGCGCGCAGCGCGCCGTCGAGGGCCTGCGCGCGCTCCTCCAGCTCGAGCAGCTCCGTCCGCAGGTTCGCGACCGCCGCGGTCGCGCTCGCGCGCGCCGGGTCCGCGTCCTCGACCTGCTCGCGGACCTGCGACAGCTCCGTGCGGATGAGCGCGATCGCCTCCTGGACGCGCCCGTGGACGGCGACCCGCCGCGCCAGCTCGGCCTCGAGCGCCGCGACCTGCGCGACGAGGGCGCGCTCGCGCTCGGACTGCCCGCTCTCCGTCCGCAGCGCCTCGGCCTCCTCGCGCGCGGCGCGCTCGGCGGCCAGGCGGCGCTCGAGGTCGGCGGCGCGCGCGCGGAGGGCGTCGGTCTCGCCGCGGCGCGGCTCGGCGACGAGGCGCCGCTCGAGCTCGGTCGTGCGCGCGCGGAGCTCGTCCGCTGCGGCGGCTCGGCGCCGCAGCACCTCCGTCTCGGCCCGCAGCCGGTCGGCCTCGCGAGCGCGAGCGCGAAGCGAGTCCGCCTCGACCCGAAGCGCGTCGGCCTCCGCCCGAAGGGCCTCCGCCTCGATCCGAAGCTCGTCGGCGAGGGACGCGCGGGCGCGCAGGGCGTCGGCCTCCGCCCGGAAGGCCTCGGCGTCGGCGGCGCGGGCGCGCAGGGCGTCGGCTTCGGCGCGCAGGGCATCCGCGTCGGCGGCGCGGGCGCGCAGGGAGTCGGCCTCGGCCCGGAAGGCCTCGGCGTCGGCGGCTCGGGCTCGGAGGGCGTCGGCCTCGGCGCGCAGCGCGTCCGCGTCGGCGGCTCGGGCGCGGAGGGAGTCGGCTTCGGCTCGGAGGCCGTCGGCCTCGGCTCGGAGCGCCTCGAGCTCGGCCTCGAGCGCCTCGTCCGGCGCAGTGACTCCCGACTCCAGCCTCGCCCGGAGCTCCTCGGCTTCGGCGTTCGCCCGCTTCGCCGTCTCCTCCGCCGCGCGGCGGGCCGACCTCTCGGCCTCGGCGATCCTGGTCGCGTCCTCGGTCCGGCGGCGGGCGTGGTCGAGCTCTCGCTCGAGGGCGCGGGCGAGCTCCTCGGCGCCGGCCAGCCGCGCGCGGAGGTCCTCGAGGTCGCTCTCGACGCGCCGCTCCGCCGACGCGACCTCCTCCTCGAGCTCTGCGCGCCTGCGCCGCTCGGCCTCCTCGCGCTGCTCGGCGCGCTTGAGCATCCGCTCGGCGTCGGCCACGCGAGCCGCGAGCGTGTCGCGCTCGGCTCCCGCTCGCGCGGCGCGCTCCTCGAGCAGGTCGAGCTGCGTGCGGAGGGTCTCGACCGTCTGCTCGGCCGACGCCGCCCGCTGCGCCGCGCTCTCCTCCGCCAGCTCCGCCCGCCGCGCCCGCCGCTCGGCCAGGACGGCCGGGTCGACGACCGTCCCGGGCGGGGGATCCATCGCCCCCGGCTGCGCCGCCGGCAGCAGCGCGACGAAGTCCGGCCCCGCGACGACGGCCTCCGCGTTCTCCAGCGCCGCCCGCAGCTCGCCCGGCACGAGGAACGCCGCCGACCACGCGGGCGCGAGCCCGGCGGGAGGCGGGTCCGACAGCGACGCGAACGGGGTGTCGCCGATCAGCAGCGTGACCGGCGGGGGCACGGTCGACCCGTTCCAGAGCCCGTACACGCGCACCTCGATGTCGTCCGGCGAGGACGGGATCCACTCAGCGCGCTCCACGACGAGCTTCTGCGACTGCCGGTCGGGGTTCACCGCCGCCAGTATGTGTCCGAAACCGGACGATCCGCTAGAGCGACATCGCGTAGACGGACACTTCGTCGCCGTCGCCCAGCCGGGTCGAGCGGTCGAACGTCATCCCGAGCCGCTCGGCGACCGCGATCGACCGCGTGTTCCCCACGCTGATGACGGACGCGATCCGCTTCAGTCCGAGCGCCGAGCGCCCCCACTCGACCGCCGCCCGCCCCGCCTCCGTCGCGTAGCCGTTCCCCCACACCGCGCGGTCGAGGGTCCACCCCACCTCGAGCTCCGGCCACCCCTCCGGGTTCCACAGGCCCGCGCGGCCGACGAACCGGCTGGAGTCCCGCAGCACGACCGCCCACTGCCCGTACCCCCGCAGCTCCCAGTGGCCGAGGTACGCCGCCATCCGCAGCCACGACTCCTCCCGCGAGCGCAGGCCGCCCACGAACCGCGCGGCCTCCTCGTCGGTTCCGATCGCCGCCCACGCGTCGAGGTCGGCCTCCTCGAACGCGCGCAGCGTCAGCCGCGGGGTCTCAAGCGTCGGGATCGGCATTGCGGAGCCGCCACGCCATCCGCGACTGCAGCGACCACAGCTCGATGAACCCCGGCGACGCCTGCTGGGAGAACAGCCCGCCCGACTCCGCGAACGTCGCCAGCTGCGCGTCGTACACCGCGTGGGGCGACTCGCGCGTCACGACCCGCGCCGACCCCTTGTAGAGCTTCATCCCGATCGTCCCGGTGACCCACTCGTTGACGCTGTCCATGTACGCGTCGAGGTTGGACCGCAGCGGCTCCCACCACAGCCCCGCGTACACGAGGTACGCCCACTGGCGGTCGAGCGTCGGCTTGAACTGGTTCTGGTGGATCGTCCCGACGAGCTTCTCGAGCTCCGCGTGCGCGGGGAGGATGACCGCCGCGGCGGGGACCTCGTAGATGTCGCGCACCTTCAGCCCGACGATCCGGTCCTCGATGTGGTCGACGATGCCGACGCCGTGGCGCATCCCGATCCGCGCGACCTCCTCCAGCAGGTCGACGAGCGGCATCTCGGTGCCGTTGACGGCGACCGGCAGTCCGCGCTCGAACGAGACCGACACGTGCTCGGCCTCGTCCGGCGCCTCCTCGGGGCGCGTCACGAGCTGGAAGACGTCGTCCTCGGGCGCGTGGCTGAGGTCCTCGATCCACTTGCCCTCCGACGAGCGGCCCCAGAGGTTGTCGTCGATCGAGTACGGGGCGCTCTCGACGCCGCCCTTGACGGGGATCCCGTGCTCGCGCGCGTACGCGATCTCCTCGTCGCGCCCCATCGCCCACGAGCGCACCGGCGCGATCAGCTTGAGCTCGGGGGCCAGCGTCGCGACGGTCGCCTCGATCCGCACCTGGTCGTTGCCCTTGCCCGTGCAGCCGTGCGCGATCGTGTCGCAGCCGGACTTCCGCGCGTACTCGACGGCGAGCTTGGCGATGAGCGGGCGGCCGAGGGCCGTGAACAGCGGATAGCCGAGCCCGTAGATCGCGTTCGCCTTGATCGCCGGCGCGATGAAGTCCGACGCGAACTCCTCCCGCGCGTCGACCACGAACGTCTCGACGGCGCCGAGCTGCTTCGCCTTGCCCTCCACCACGGAGTAGTCCTCGCCCGGCTGCCCGAGGTTGACCGTGAGCGTGACGACCTCGGCCTCGTACTCGTCCTGGATCCACTTGAGCATCACGCTCGTGTCCAGCCCGCCGGAGTACAGGAGGAGGACCCGGCTGACGTCCTCGTGGTTGGCCTCGTAGGAGGCGACGGCCTGCGCTCGCAGGCGCTCGGTCGCCTGCGGCTCGGGGATGATGTGCGCGGAGGTGCGAGGGGTGTCGGCCATGCGGCCAGGGAGGGTACGCGAGCACCGCCGTGGGGTACCGTGCGGGGGCATGCGGGCAGGCGCCCCCACTCCCGTGCAGTTCAAGCGCGACGAGCTCGGCCGCTGCGACGACGCCCTGATCGACGCCCGCGTCCGCCTCGACCACGCCGCCGAGCGCACCCGCACCTTCCCGGCCGACCGCGAGCTCGACGACCTCCAGCCGCTGAGCCTGGAGATCGCCCGACTCCGTACGCGCCGGGATCGCCTGGCCGCGGAGCTCGACGCGGTCGAGGCCGAGTGGTCCTGACGGCCTGACACTGTTATTTGGTCGCGCGACCAAATATGGTTGCGCGACAGGATGCCCAGGCCGTCCAACACCGCCGAGCGCCGTGAGCAGATCGCGCTCGCCCTCGGGCGTGTCATGGCCGGCACGGGCTATGACGGTGCCACCATCACCGCGATAGCCCGCGAGGCCGGCGTCGCGCCGGGAGGGGTCCACTACCACTTCGCGTCCAAAGACGAGATCCTCGTCGACCTCGTCGAGCGGGTCGTAGGAGTCGCCTACGAACGGATCCGCGAGCGCTCCGCCGCCGTCACCAGCGCCCGCGACCGGTTGGCCGCGATCCTGGACGCCCTCCTCGCCGTCGACGAGGGAGCGGACGCCCACGCGCTCGCCCTGTGGTCGCTCATCGGCGCCGAGGCCGTCCGCAACGAGACCGTTCGCGATCTCTACGCCGCGTGGCTGGCGGAAGCGCGAGACCGGCTGCGCCGGGCTTTCCGCGCCGCGTGCCGCGAGGAGGGGCGCAGCGGCGAGGGCGCGTCACGGATCGCCGCCGCGCTCGTCGCGCTCGTCGAGGGCAGCTACGCAGTGGCCGCCGCGGCGCCGGGAGTCATCCCGGCGGGCTCGGCCGCGCCGACCGCACGCCAGATCGCCGATGCGCTCATCGAGGGGCAGGCCCGCGCGTGAACGGGCGGTACCTCCTTCCCGGGGGCCGTCCTTGCTCCCTTTCGGAGCCTCACATGCCGGGGGTTCGCGACTACCACGTCCTCGCTCTGGACGGTCCGGCCAGGGGCCCGGACGTCGACGAGCTCGCAAGCCTGGCCGCGCGACTCGCACGCCACCTGGGCGAGGAGCGCCGGGGCGATCCCGACGCCTTCACGATCGTCCTCAACGGCGCGCGGTCGAGCCGGCGGCCGTGAGCGCACGCGCACATCATCCCGGTGGGCACGCCGGCCCAGAAGCGCCGCGCCTTCGCGTTCCTGCTCCTGAAGGGGCCGCTGCGGCGGATCGAGCGCGGTTGGGCGGGCGGACGGGCCGTCACGCCGCGGTGAAGGGTCGCGCGACGCTACGCGGTAGGCCCGGGCGCCCCGCCGAGCAGCGCGCGGAGGCGGGTGAGTGCCTCGTCGATCTCGCTCTCGCCCACGATCAGCGGCGGGAGGAGGCGGATCGTCGTCGGGCCCGTCGCGTTGGCGACGAGGCGGTGCTCGAGCAGGAGCTCGCGCACCAGCTCGGGCGCTCCTCCTCCGTCGACCTCGAACGCGTTCATGAGGCCGCGGCCGCGGACCGACGTGACACGGGGAAGCGCGGCCAGCCCCTCGCGCAGCCGCTCGCCGAGCTCGCGCACGCGCGCGTGGAGCGCGGGGTCCTCGAGGACGTCGAGCGCCGCGTTCGCCGCGGCCGCCACGAGCGGGCCGCCGGCGAAGGTCGAGCCGTGGTCGCCCGGCTCGAGCACGTCGGCGAGCCGCTCACCCGTGATGAGCGCGCCGATCGGCAGCCCGCCGCCGAGCGCCTTCGCGGTCGTCATCGCGTCCGGGACGACGCCGCTCTGCTCGTACGCCCACAGCGTCCCGCAGCGCGCCAGGCCGCACTGGATCTCGTCGAAGATCAGCGCGGCGCCGTGCTCGTCGCACGCCTCGCGCGCCGCATGCAGGATGGCGTCGTCGAGCACGCGCACGCCCGACTCCCCCTGCACCGGCTCGAGCAGCACGGCCGCCGTCTGCGGCCCGACCGCCGCGCGCACCGCGTCGGCGGTCGCCTCGACCGCGACGAACCCGGGCACCAGCGGCGCGAACGGGGCCTGCTTGCTCTCCTGCGGCGTCGCGCTGAGCGCCCCGAACGTCCGCCCGTGGAACGCGCCGTGCAGGACCACGATGTTGCCGCCCTGCTTGGCCTTGCGCGCGAGCTTCAGCGCGGCCTCGACCGCCTCGGCGCCGCTGTTGGTGAAGAAGACGCCGCCGCCGAGCGACGACGCCGACAGCCGGTCGGCCAGCCGGACCATCGGCTCGGTGAAGAAGAGGTTGGAGACGTGCAGCAGCCGGCCCGCCTGCTCGCGCACCGCCTCGACGACCCTCGGGTGGCAGTGGCCGACCGACGAGACGCTGATCCCGCTGAGGAAGTCCAGGTACTCGCCGCCGCCCGAATCCCAGAGCCGCGCGCCGTCGCCCCGGACGAAGGTGACCGGCGCCCGGGCATACGTCGGGAGCAGCGTCATTGCGTGACCTTCGTCCCGATGCCCGCGTCGGTGAAGAGCTCGAGCAGCAGCGAGTGCGGCACGCGCCCGTCGACGATGTGCGCGCTGGTGACGCCGCCGTGGATCGCGTCGACGCAGGCCTGCAGCTTCGGCCGCATGCCGCCCGTGATGCCGTCGAGCGCGCGCTCCACCTCGTCCGCCGTCGCCTCGGAGATCAGCGAGTCGTGCTCGCGCGGGTCGCGCAGCCAGCCCTCGACGTCGGTGAGGAAGATGACCTTGTGCGCCTTCAGCTCGGCCGCGACCTTCGCGGCGGCCTCGTCGGCGTTGATGTTGTACGAGTTGCCGGCGTCGTCGCCGCCGACGGACGCGATGACCGGGATGTAGTCCTCGGCGACGTGGACGATCACGTCCGCGTCGACGCGGTCGATCGAGCCGACGAAGCCGATGTCCTTGCCGCCGGGCGCCGCGGTCCGCGCGACCCGGAAGAGCCGGCCGTCGTCGCCGGACAGCCCGACCGCCGCCTGCCCGTGCCGGTTGAGCCGCAGGACGATGTCCTGGTTGACCTTCCCGAGCAGCACCATCTTCGCGATCTCGACGGTCTGCTCGGTGCTCACGCGCAGGCCGCCCACGAACTCAACCGGCATGTCGAGCCGCCGCATGTACTCCGTGATCGCCGGCCCGCCGCCGTGCACCACGATCGGGTTGAGGCCGACGTACTTCAGGAGGACGACGTCGCGGGCGAACTCCTCGCGCAGCGACGGGTCCTCCATCGCCGCGCCGCCGTACTTGATGACGACGGTCCGGCCGTGGAACTCGCGGATGTACGGCAGCGCCTCTAACAGCGTTTCGACGTCGCGCATCAGGTCGTGTGGTCCGCGTTGACGAGGGTCACGTGGTGTAGTCCGCGTTGATCGTCACGTACTCGTGGCCGAGGTCGGAGAAGAAGACCTCGGTCTCCGCGCCGTCGCCGGGCAGGCCGATCTCGATCTCGACCTCGTCGCCCTCGAAGGCGGCCACGTCGCCCGTCGCCTGGCCGCCGCTGCACACGGTCGTGCCGTCGATGGCGATGTCGAAGACGAGCGGATGCGTGTCGAGCAGCGCGCCGCCGACGGCCTGCGCGATCCGGCCCCAGTTCGGGTCGCCGCCGTAGAGGGCCGTCTTCACGAGGCTCGAGTTGGCGACCGCGCGCGCGACGTGCTCGACGACGGGCTGCGCGCCCCCGCGCACGACGACGCGGCCGATGCGGCGCGAGCCCTCGCCGTCCCTCACGATCAACAGGGCCAGCTGGCGCAGCAGCGCGTCGAGCGCCTCGCCGAGGCGCAGCTCCGCTTCGGACTCGGGCTCGACGGCAACGCCGCTCGCGCCCGAGGCCATGAGGATCGCCGTGTCGTTCGTCGAGAGCTGGCCGTCGACGGAGATGCGGTCGAACGAGCGCTTGACGCACACCCCGAGCAGCAGGTCGCAGGTCTCCGCGCTGAGGACGGCGTCGGTCTGCACGAAGCACAGCATCGTGGCGAAGTTGGGTTGGATCATCCCGGCGCCCTTGGCCTGCGCCGTGACCCGGACGGTGCCGCCGGGGAGGTCGACGTCGAGGGCGACGTGCTTGTCGAGCGCGTCGGTCGTGCGGATCGCCGCCGCGAGCTCCCCCGCCCCGTCCTCGCGCAGCTCCGGTCGCAGCGCGAGCAGGCCCTTGATCGTGATCTGCCCGTCGAGCTGGACGCCGATGACGCCGGTCGAGCACACCGCGACCTGGTCCTCTGGGACGCCCGCGATCATCGCCGCGCCGCCCTGCATCCGGGCGGCCTCGTCCAGCCCGCGCCGCCCCGTCGCGGCGTTCGCGTTGCCGGAGTTGGCGACGACCGCCCGCAGCGCGTCGAGCCGGCAGCGCTCGCGGGTGATGGTGACCGGCGGCGCCTGCACCCCCGAACGGGTGAAGCGCGCCGCGCTCGTCGTCTCGGGCGCGTCGGAGACGACGAGCGCGAGGTCCAGCCCCTCGGGCTTGATCCCGGCGGCGGTGGCGCCGGCGCGGAAGCCCCGCGGCAGCCGGCCGTCGGTCGCCTCGCGGACGTGCGCCGGCTGCTCGACCCAGCGCGAGCCGAAGAAGCCGCTCACGTCAGCCCCGCGGTCTCGTCGAGGCCGAACATCAGGTTCAGGTTCTGCACGGCCTGCGAGGCCGCGCCCTTCCACAGGTTGTCGATCGCGCTGAAGACGAAGACCTTGCCGGTCCGCTCGTCGGCGTGAGCGAACAGGCGGCACAGGTTCGTGTCGCGCACGTCGCGGACGCCCGGCGGCGCGCCCGCCACCTCGACGAAGGGCTCGGCGCCGTAGGCGTCCTCGTACAGCGCGTCGAGCTCCTGCTGGTCGATCTCGCGCGTCGTCGTGACGTAGCACGAGACGAGCTCGCCCTGGTCGAGGGGCAGCAGATGCGGCGTGAACGTCGTCGTGACCTGCGCGCCGAGCCCCGCGAGCTCCTGGTCGATCTCCGGCGCGTGGCGGTGGCGGCCGACGCCGTACGGCGTGACGTTCTCGGCGACGGTGACGAAGTGGGTCTTCTGCGTCGGCGCGCGCCCGGCCCCGCTGACGCCGGACTTCGCGTCGACGACGACGTCGCCGATGAGGCCGGCGCGGGCGAGCGGCGCGAGCCCGACGAGCGTCGCCGTCGGGTAGCAGCCGGGGTTGGCGACCAGGTGCGACTCGCGGATCCGCTCGCGGTGCAGCTCGGGCAGCCCGTAGACGGCGTGGCCGAACAGCGAGGGGGCGCCGTGCTCGCCGTACCACTCGGCGTAGGTGCCGGGGTCGCGCAGGCGGAAGTCGGCGGACAGGTCCACGACCTTCGTCCCCGCCTCGTGCAGCTCGGCGACGGTCGGCGCGCTGGCGCCGTGCGGATAGGCGACGATCGCCGCGTCGACGCCGCCGAGCTCGTCCACGTCGAAGGCGTCGAGGGTCAGCGGGACGCGGTGGTAGGGGTACAGCTCGTCGAGGCGCACCCCGGCGTCCGACCGCGACGTGACCGCGGTCAGCTCGAAGTCGGGGTGCTGGTGGAGCAGCCGCGCGGCGAGCGCGCCCGCGTACCCGCTGGCCCCCGCGACGACGACGCTAGGCACGCTGCTCGACCCCGAGCTGCTCGCGCAGGGCGGCGACGATCGCGGCCATCCGCTCGTCGACCTCCTCGTCGGTCAGCGTCCGGTCGGGGGCGCGGAAGGCGAGGTGCATCGCGAGCGACTCGCCGTAGACGTCGAAGACCGTCGCCTCCTCCGGCTGCCCGGCGACACGCACGACGTCGAGGACCTGCGCGCTGGTGACCTCCGCGGGCCGGACGACGGCGAGGTCGCGCCGCACCGGCGGGAAGGTGGCGAACGATCGGAACGGGATGTCCTGCGGCGCCTGGTCGACCGCGAGGCCGAGGTCGATCTCGAACGCCGCGACGGAGCCGTCGAGGTCCCATTCCCGCGCGACGAGCGGATGGACCTCGCCGACCCACCCCAGCTCGGTCTCGCCGCTGAACACGCGCGCGGAGCGGCCGGGACGGAGGAACGGGTGGCCGGGCGGTCGGACGTCCCACGCGATCCGCAGCGTGTCGAGGACCGCGCCGAGCGCGGCCTTGGCGGCGAAGAAGTCCCACGTGGCGTCGCCGCCGCGCCACGACTCCGGGGCGACGCGCCCGGTGAGCACCGCGCCGAGGGCGTGGATCTCGAGGGGCAGCTTGTCGCCGCCGTCCACGTAGATCGCGCCGCTCTCGAACAGCGCGAGGTCTCCCCTTCCCCGCGCGGCGTTGTACCGCGCGACGTCGAGCAGCGACCCGAGCAGCGTCGTGCGCAGGACCGATTGGTCCTCGGACATCGGGTTCTCGAGCGCGACGAACGCGCGACGGGGATCGCCGGCGTCCAGGCGCAGCCGGTCGGCGACGCTCGGCTCGGTGAACGACCAGCCGACCGCCTCCGAGAGGCCGCGCCCGACGAGCGCGTCCTCGGCGCGACGCTTCGCGCGCTGGGCGAACGTCAGCTTGCCGCTGGCCCCGCGCCGCGACGGGAGCGTCGCCGGGAGCCGGTCGAGCCCCTCGATCCGCGCGACCTCCTCGACGAGGTCGGCCTCGCGCGTCACGTCCGTGCGGCGGAAGTGCGGGACCCGCACGTCGAGCTCGTCCTCGCCGGCGGCCTCGACGCCGAACTCGAGCGCCTGGAGGATCTGGACCTGCCGGTCGGGCGCGATCTGGAGGCCGAGGAGCTGCGTCGCCCGCGACGGGCGCAGCCGCAGCGGCGGGGGCTCGGGCTCGGGCCCGCCCACGTCGATCGTGCCCGGCACGACCCGCGCGCCGCACAGGTCGATCATCAGCTTGGTCGCGACCGCCTGCGCCTCCATCGGCTGCTCGGTCGAGAGCCCCTTCTCGAACCGCCCGCTCGCCTCGCTGCGCAGGCCGAGCCGCGTCGAGGTGCGGTGGACCGTCGGCGCGTCCCACGACGCGATCTCGAGCAGGACGCGCGTGGTGTCGTCCTCCACCTCGGAGCGCGCGCCGCCCATCACGCCGGCCAGCGACGTCGGGCCGTCGGCGTCGTCGATCACGATCTCGCCTTCCTGCAGCGTGCGCGTCTGGCCGTCGAGGGTGTCGATCGTCTCGCCCTCGCGCGCGCCGCGCACGACGAGCCGCTGCCCGGCGACGCGGTCGAGGTCGAACGCGTGCAGCGGCTGCCCGGTCAGGAGCATCACGTAGTTGGTGATGTCGACGACGTTCGAGATCGGCCGCATCCCGGCCGCGGTCAGGCGCGCCTTCAGCCACGGCGGCGACGGGCCGATCCTCACGTCCTCGAACACGCGCGCCGTGAAGCGCGGGCACAGGTCGGGGACCTCGACCTCGACGCTCGCGCCCTCGACCGGGCCGTCGCTGCCCGGGTCCTCCGACCACGGCGGCGGCTTCAGCGGCGCGCCCGTCGTCGCGTGGACCTCGCGGGCGATGCCGTAGACGCCGAGGCAGTCCGGCCGGTTCGGCGTGATCTCCAGCTCGAGCACCTCGGTCGAGAGCGGCAGGACGGCGCCCAGGTCCTCGCCCGGCGCGCCCTCGCCGAGCACGAGGATGCCGCCGTGGTCGTCGCCGATGCCCAGCTCGCGCTCGGAGAGGATCATGCCGTTGGACTCGACGCCGCGCAGCTTCGCGCGCTTGATCTTCGTGCCGGCGATGACGCCGCCCGGCTCGACGACGGCGACCGTCTGGCCGGCGGCGACGTTCGGCGCGCCGCACACGATCTGCCGCGGGCCGTCGGCGTCGCCCACGTCGACCAGGCAGACGCTCAGCCGGTCGGCGTCCGGGTGCTTGGACGCCTCGACCACGCGGCCGACCAGGAAGTGCTCGGCGCCGCCGACGCCGTGGTCGTGCACGGCCTCGAGCTTCGTGCCGGTCATCGTCAGGCGCTCGCCGAGCTCGCGGCCGGGCAGGCCGGCGTCGCAGTACTCGCTCAGCCACTCGAGCGGGACCCTCATCCGAACTGCTCCAGGAAGCGCAGGTCGTTCTCGAAGAACATCCGCAGGTCGGGCACGCCGTGCTTGAGGAACGCGATCCGCTCGATCCCCATCCCGAACGCGAAGCCCTGCACGCGGTCCGGGTCATAGCCGTTGTCGCGCACGTACTCGAAGACGTTCGGGTCGACCTCGCCGGCCCCGAGGATCTCGATCCACGCCTCGCCCTTGCACAGCGGGCAGCGCGAGCCGTCGCGCAGGTAGCCGTCCGAGCAGTTGAAGCAGGACACGTCGATCTCGACGCTCGGCTCGGTGAAGGGGAAGAAGTGCGGCCGCAGCCGGACCTCTCGCTCGTCGCCGAAGACGGTGCGGGCGAAGGAGAGCAGCGTCCCCTTCAGGTCGGCGAGGGTGACGTCCTCGTCCACGGCCAGCCCCTCGACCTGGTGGAACTGCGGCGTGTGCGTCGCGTCGTTGTCGCGCCGGTACACGCGCCCGGGGACGACGATGTACAGCGGCGGCGGGAACTGCTCCATCGCGCGCACCTGCATCGGCGAGGTGTGGGTGCGCAGGACGACGTCGTCCCGGCCGCGGACGTAGAAGGTGTCGCTGTGGTCGCGCGCGGGATGCGTGACCGCGTGGTTGAGGCCGTCGAAGTTGTAGTGGACGAGCTCGACCTCGGGGCCCTCCATCACGGAGAAGCCGAGGCCGAGGAAGACGTCCTCCAGCTCGCGCCGCGTCTGGGTGAGCAGGTGGTGGCGTCCGACGGGCTGCGGCGGCGCGCCCGGCAGGGTGACGTCGACCCGGTCGCTCGCCAGGCGCGCGTCGAGCTCGCCCGCCTCGAGCGCCGCCGCGCGCTCCTCGACCAGCGCCTCGAGCGCCTTGCGCGCCTCGTTCGCGGCCCGGCCGACCTGACCGCGCTGCTCGGGCGGCAGCCCGGCGACGCCGCGCAGCAGGTTCGGCAGCTCGGCCTTGCGCCCGAGGTACCGCACGCGCAGCTCCTCGAGCGCGGCGGTGTCGGCGGCGGCGCCGATCGCCTGTTCGGCCTCGGCCCGGAGCTCTGGGATGCGGTGCGTGGGGTCGGTCATGGGCACAAAAAAGGCGCCTGGTGAGGCGCCCGGACGAGACGAGATCGGCTGCGCAGCTACGCCGCCGTCGCCTCGCGGGCGTCGGTACGGCGAAATCGGCGGGTGCGGATGCTGCTGCTCATCGAAGGTCTAGTTGTAGCGCACGGCCTCGTAGAGCGCCACCGTGGCGGCCATCGCCGCGTTGAGCGACTCGCTGCGGATCGGGATGTGCGCGACGCGGTCGCACGCGTCGACGACCTCCGCCGGAAGCCCCTCCCGCTCCGCCCCCACCACGAACGTGCCCCCTCCGCGCAGCGGCTCGCCCTCCCTGGCGACGAGCGCGATCGTCGGCCGAGGGAGCTCTTCGACGCGCTCGACGCGCGCGAGGGGAACCTCGAAGACCGCGCCCATCGACGCCCGCACCGCCTTCGGGCCGAACGGGTCGGCGCAGCGCGGGCCGAAGGCGACCGACGCCGCTCCGAACGCGAGCGCCGAGCGGATGATCGTGCCGACGTTCCCGGGGTCCCCGACGCCCCACAGCGCGAGGCAGAGCGGGCCGGCCGGGGCGGACGCCCAGCGGCGCTCGTAGACGCCGATCGCCCGCGCGCCCTGACCGTGTGCCGAGACGCGGGCGAGCAGATCCGGCTCCACCTCGATCCCCTCGATGCCGCTGCCCGGCGCCACGAGGACGAACTCCGCGGGCCATGCCGCGGTCACGAGGTCCTCGCCCTCGGCCACGAACAGCGTCTCGTCGCGGCGACGCTGCAGCCGGCCGACCAGCTTCAGCTTCGCGTTGTCGGCGCTGGTGATCAGCTGGCGTCGTTGGCGGCCTTGGCCGCCTCCGCGATGCCGGCGAACGTCTCCGGGTCGCGGACCGCGATGTCCGCGAGGACCTTGCGGTCGAGCTCGATGCCCGCGGCCTGCACGCCGTGGATGAACTGCGAGTAGCTCATGCCGTTCACGCGCGCGGCGGCGTTGATGCGGGTGATCCAGAGGCGGCGGAAGTCCCGCTTCTTGTTGCGCCGGTCCCGGTACGCGTAGGAGTCGGCCTTCATGACCGTCTCCTTGGCCTTCTTGTACCGGCGGCTGGCGTCGCCGCGGTAGCCCTTCGCGCGCTCGAGCGTCGCGCGGCGCTTCTTCTTCGCGTGGACGGAGCGCTTGACGCGGGTCATCTAGCGGCCCATCCCCTGCAGCAGCTTCTTCGCGCGGACGGCGTCCTGGCCCTCGAGGACGGTCTCCTTGCCGAGGTGGCGCTTGCGCTTCGCGGACTTCTTGCCCAGGTTGTGGGACGTCATCGCGTGATGCGCCTTCACCTTGCCCTTGGCGGTGACCTTGAACCGCTTCTTTGCGCCCGAGTGGGACTTCATCTTCGGCATGCGAGCGGGGAGGATAGCGAGGCCCCCTCGAGGAGGCCCGCGGGCCGCGAAGTCCGGCGCCTGCTGCAACTTCTCGCGCAGAAAAAAGGCATACTGACGCAACCATTGGCTTTAGCGCCTAGTGTGCCGCGTCCATTCGAGCGGTCGCCGCTCACACCGTCCCTCAGCTCGGAGAAGCCCGTCTTGCTCAAGCTTCGCGCCACCTTCGCCGCCGCCGCGCTCACGGCTCTGGCGTTCGCACTGCCCAGCACCGCCGCAGCCCAGCTGCCGGCGGGCGGGATCCAGCAGCTCCCCTCCCCGAACGACTGCGTCACGACGACCGCCGCCGAGTGCGGCACGACGATCAACGGCGGGACCACCGACGCGCGCGACGTCGCGGTGACGCCGGACGGCAAGAGCGCCTACGTCGTCAGCAGCTCCGGCGGCGGCACCGGCAACACCGGCTCGCTCGCCACCTTCGCCCGCAACCCCTCCACCGGCGCGCTCAGCTTCGACCGCTGCGTCAAGGACGAGACCTCGACCGAGCCCTGCGCGGCCAACGTCACCCTGCTCGCCGGCGCGAGCTCGGTCATCGCCACCAACACCCACGTCTACGTGGCCTCGACCAGCGAGGACGCCGTCGTCGCGTTCGGCCGCAACACGTCGACCGGCGCGCTGACGCGCATCGCCGGCACGACCGGCTGCGTCAGCGAGACCGGCAACGGCGGCACCTGCGAGGACGGCGCGGGCCTCGACGGCGTCGACTTCCTCGTCCTCAGCCCCGACGGCGAGAACATCTACGCGCTGTCGTCGAGCGGCGGGACGATCGCCGTCCTGGTCCGCAACACGACGAACGGCACGATCACGCAGCCGAACCCGGGCACGAACGGCTGCTATCGCGGCTCGCAGTCCGGCGCCAGCGACTGCGGCCCGAGCGGCGTCGGCGGCACGACCGCGGGGATCAACAACCCGGTCGCGGCCGACGTCAGCGAGGACGGCGACCACGTCTACGTCGTCTCGCACGACTCGGGCACCCTGGTGGGCTTCGTTCGCGACCAGACGGACGGCACGCTGTCGTTCGTCGAGTGCTTCCGCGGCACCACGTCGACGGACGTCGGCTGCCCGGCGACGGCGGGCGGGCTCAACGCCCCGACGGACGTCGAGGAGGTCACCTCGGGCGGCGGCCACGCGAACGTCTACGTCATCAGCGGCACCGGGACGAGCGGCCTCGGCAGCACGATCGCCGAGTTCGACCGCGACACCGGCACGGGCGAGCTGACCTTCGACGAGTGCGCCGCCGACAACGAGTCCAGCGAGGGCGTGCCGACGTCGTGCACCGCCCCCGACGTGTTCGGCCTGCAGGACGCCACCAGCATCACCGCTCGGCCGAACGACGCGCAGCTCTACGTGACCTCGCGCGGCGACGACGCCGTGGCCGTGCTCAACCGCGACCAGACCGACGGCGACCTCTCCCAGGATCCCGACGCCGACGACCGCTGCCTGAGCGACGACGACACGTCGACCGAGTGCGCGACGGCGGCGGACGGCATCACCGACGTCGAGGACGCGTTCGTCAGCCCTGACGGCGTCTTCCTCTACACCGTCAGCCCGGCCGACGACGCGGTCGCCGAGTTCATCATCCAGGCGGCGCCGAGCTGCCAGAACATCACCGTGCCGCAGAGCGCGCACAACCAGCCGGTCGAGATCCCGCTGCAGTGCACGGACCCGAACACCGGGGACGTCCTGACCTACTCCGTCGTGTCGCAGCCGGCCAACGGCCAGGTGACGATCAGCGGCTCGACCGCGACGTACACGCCGAACAACGGGTTCACGGGCCTCGACAGCTTCACCTACCGCGCGACCGACCAGGCGGGCAACCAGTCCAACACGGCGACGGTCAGCGTCAACATCGCGTCGGCGGCGACGCCGACGCTGACGATCGACGACGTGACGCTGACCGAGGACGGGACGAACGCGGTGTTCACCGTCAGCGCCAGCCAGGCCGTGACGACCGTCGTGTCGTTCACCACCGAGAACGACACGGCCACCGCGGGGTCGGACTACACCGCCCAGTCCGGCACCGTGACGTTCACGGGCCAGACCAGCAGGACGATCTCGGTGCCGATCCTCGAGGACAGCCTCGACGAGCTCACCGAGCGCTTCCGCGTGCGCCTGACGGCGGCCACGAACGGCGTGGCGATCGCCGACAACGTGGCCAACGGCAACATCGTGGACGACGACCTCGCGACGCTGTCGATCAACGACGACACGGTCGCCGAGGACGGTGGGCCCGCGACGTTCACCGTCAGCCTGTCGAACCCGTCGACGCGGACCGTCAGCGCGACGTACTCGACCGCGAACGGCACCGCCACCTCGCCGGCCGACTACCTCGGGCAGTCCAACCAGACGGTGTCGTTCGCACCGGGCGAGACGAGCAAGTCGGTCAACGTCGCGGTGGTCGACGACGCCGTGGTCGAGCAGACGGAGACCTTCTCGGTCGTGCTCGGGAGCCCGACGGGAGGCAGCCAGCTCGGCGACGGGACCGGCCAGGCCTCGATCCTCGACGACGAGCAGCCGAGCATCGCGATCTCCGACGCCGCCGTGGCAGAGGGCAACGCGGACACGCGCAACGCGACGTTCACCGTGACGCTGTCCGCCCCGACCACCGGGGCGACCACGGTCGCCTACACGACCAAGGACGGCACGGCCGTGGCCGGCAGCGACTACACCGCGGCCGGCGGGACGCTGTCCTTCGCCAGCGGCGAGACGACGAAGACGGTGAGCGTGCCGGTCATCGGCGACACCGACGTCGAGTCGGACGAGACGTTCTCCGTGGTCCTGTCCAACCCGACCAACGCCGCGATCGGCGACGGGGAGGGGGCCGGCAGCATCCAGAACGACGACGTCGCCAGCCCGCCGCCCCCGGCGCCGCGCACGACGATGGTCATCTCCGACAGCGGCCTGTCCGAGGGCGACACCGGCCGGCGCGACATCGTGTTCACGGTCGCGCTGTCGCAGGCGGCCACCGGCCCGGTCACGGTGAGCTTCGCGACCGGCGGCGGCAACGCGACGGCCGGGACGGACTACGTTGCCACCCGCGGCACGCTGGCCTTCAACACCGGCGAGACGACGAAGACGATCGCCGTGCCGATCATCGGCGACGCGACGTTCGAGCCCGACGAGACGTTCGGGGTCGGGCTCAGCGACGCCAACGGCGCGGACATCGTCAAGGCCGCGGGCCTCGGGACGATCGCCAACGACGACATCCAGCGGCTGCTGCCGCGCATCGAGGCGTCGGCGCGCCCGGCGCGCGACCGGACGCGGCCGTACAGCTTCGTCGTGTCGGGGCGGATCATCCGGCCGGCGGGCGTCACGGCGGCGCAGGGCTGCACCGGCGTCGTGAGCATCCAGTACAAGGCGGGCGGGAACACGATCTCGAACCGCCGCACGCAGGTGAACCGCGCGTGCCGGTTCTCGCGCCGTACGACGTTCCGCAACCCGCGCCGGCTGCGCAACCGCAACGGCCGGCTGACCGTGAGCGTGCGCTTCCAGGGCAACGAGTACCTGCTGCGGCGCAACGCCTCCCTGCTGCGGGTGCGGGCGGGCTGAGAAGGCGACTGCGGGCCGGCTCTCGCGCTTGAGGCGCGCGGGCCGGCCGGCGGGTCAGTCGGCGAGCTGCTCGGCGCTGCCGAGCGGGCGTTCCTTCGTCGGCTTGGCGCGCGGCTTCTTCGCGCCGCCCTGACCGCTGCCGCTGCGCTCCTCCGGCGGGGCGCCGGCGGTGCTGCCCTGGCCCGTGGCGCGCTCCTCGGCGACGGGCTCGGGGGCCGGCGCGCCGTCCGTGCTGGTGCTGGTGCTGGTGGTCGAGTCGGCCTCGGCCGCGGCGTCGGCGGCGGCGTCCTCCTCGACGCCGATCTCACCGGCCAGCACGGCCTTGGACGGGCCGAGCATCATCGTCATGTTGCGCCCGTCCTGCTGGGGGCGCTGCTCGACGATGGCCAGCTCCGCGAGCTCGTCGGCGAGACGGTCGAGGATCATCTCGCCGCGCTCGGGGTGCGTGACCTCGCGCCCGCGGAACATGATCGTGACCTTGACCTTGTCGCGCGCCTTCAGGAAGCGCTCGACGTGGCCCTTCTTCGTGTCGTAGTCGTGCTGCGCGATCTTGGGCCGGAACTTGATCTCGCGGACCGTGATGTTCTGCTGGTGCTTGCGCGCCGCCTTCTGCTTCTGCTCCTGCTCGTACTTGTACTTCGAGTAGTCGAGCACCCGGCAGACGGGCGGCTTGGCGTCCGGAGCGACTTCGACGAGGTCGAGCTCACGGTCGGCCGCGTAGCGCAGGGCGTCGTCCGTGCGCATGATGCCGACCTGCTGGCCGTTCTCGTCGATCAACCGGACCTGGGGAACGCGGATGCGCTCGTTGATCCGGGTCGTGTCCCGCTCCGGCGGTTGCCGGTCGAACCTGCGTGGGACCGGCAAGCTAGGAGATGAAGCGGTT
>DASVQN010000019.1:0-46845 GCA_036389155.1 Solirubrobacteraceae bacterium | reverse complement strand
AGCCGGCTCGCCGACGACAAGAAGAACGACATCCGCATCGAGGCGGCGATCGCGAAGCTGTACGGCTCGGAGCTCGGCTGGCAGGTGGTGGACGAGCTGATGCAGGTCCGCGGCGGCCGCGGCTACGAGACGGCCGAGTCGCTGCAGGCGCGCGGCGAGAAGCCCGTCCCGGTCGAGCAGGCGCTGCGCGACATGCGGATCAACCGCATCTTCGAGGGCTCCACCGAGATCATGCACCTGCTGATCGCGCGCGAGGCGGTCGACCAGCACCTGCAGGTCGCCGGCGACATCCTCGACCCGGAGACGGATCTCAAGGCGAAGGCCGCGAGCGCGCGCCAGGCGGCCGCGTTCTACTCGAGGTGGCTGCCGTCGCTCGTCGTCGGCGAGGGCCAGAAGCCCGGCTCGTACTCGGAGTTCGGCTCGCTGGCGCACCACCTGCGCTTCGCCGAGCGCTCGTCGCGCAAGCTCGCGCGCACGACGTTCATGGCGATGGGCCGCTACCAGGCGGGCCTCGAGAAGAAGCAGGCGGTGCTCGGCCGGATCGTCGACATCGGCGCCGAGCACGGCCTTGGCCTTGTCCTTGAGCGCGACGTCGGGCTCGAGGATGTCGCCGGCCACCTGGAGGTGACGGTCGACCGCCTCGCGCGCGATCAGCAGGTGCATGATCTCGGTGGAGCCCTCGAAGACGCGGTTGATGCGCATGTCGCGCAGCGCCTGCTCGGCGTGCACGGGCTTCTCGCCGCGCGCCTTCAACGACTCGGCGGTCTCGTAGCCGCGGCCGCCGCGGATCTGGACGAGCTCGTCCATGACCTGCCAGCCGAGCTCGGACGCGTAGAGCTTGGCGATGGCGGCCTCGATGCGGATGTCGTTCTTCTTGTTGTCCGCCAGGCGCGAGGAGACGTCGAGCATCGCCTCGAGGCCGAACGCGGTCGCCGCGATGAACGCGACCTTCTGCGCGACCGCGTCGTGCTTGCCGACGGGCTGGCCCCACTGGACGCGCTCGGCCGCCCACTCGCGGGCCACCTTCGTCGACCACTTCGACACGCCGACGCAGATCGCCGGCAGCGCGAGGCGGCCGGTGTTCAGCGTGCTCAGCGCGATCTTGAGGCCCTGGCCCTCCTTCCCGATGAGGTTCTCGCTCGGGACGAAGACGTCCTCCAGCAGGGTCACCGAGTTCTCGATGCCGCGCAGGCCCATGAAGGCGTTGCGATTCTCGACCGTGACGCCCTCGGTGTCGTAGGGCAGGACGAACGCGCTGATGCCGCCGCGGCCGTTCTCGTGCTTGGGCACCTTGGCCATGACGACGACGATGTCGGCGATCGCGCCGTTGGTCGCCCACAGCTTGCGGCCGTTGATGAGGTAGCCGCCCTCGGTCGGCGTCGCGGTCGCGCCGAGCCGCGCCGGATCGGAGCCCACGTCCGGCTCGGTGAGCAGGAACGCGCTGACGTGGTCCTTGGTCACCTTCGGGAGCCACTTCTGCTTCTGCTCCTCGGAGCCGAAGAGCATGAGCGGCTCGGCGACGCCGATCGACTGGTGCGCGCTCAGCAGCGTCGAGAGCGCGGAGTGGTAGGAGCCCGCGAGCGCCAGCGCGCGGTTGTAGTAGACCTGGCTGAGCCCCAGCCCGCCGTACTGCTCGGGCACCTTCATGCCCAGCGCGCCGATCTCCTTGAGCCCGTCGAGGACGGAGTCGGGGATCTTCGCGTCGCGCTCGATCTGCAGCGGGTCGACGGAGGAGACGAGGAACTCGCGAAGGCGCTCGAGGAAGCGCTCTCCCTTCTCGACCGCCTGGGGGTCGAGCTTCGGTTGCGGATGGATCAGGTCGAGGCGGAAGTTGCCGAGGAACAGCTCCTTGCCGAAGCTGGGGAGCTTCCACTCGCGCTCGCGCGCGTCCTCGGCGACCTGCCGCGCTTCCTTCTCAGAGACGCCGGTAGCCATAACGGGTGGTTGCTACCCCGGAGGGGCGGGCGCGATGCGGCGGCGCGGCCACTGCGCCACCGCGATCCCGGCCGCCACGAGGCCCGCGCCGGCCAGCGCGGTGCCGGTCACGATCTCGTCCTCCAGCAGCGCGCCGAACCCCAGCGCGCCGAACGGGATGAGGACCGAGATGAACGACGTGGCGACCGCGGTCATCTCCCTGAGCAGCAGCGTCAGGCCGACGAAGGTGAACGCGGTGCCGAAGACGGCCAGGTAGGCGATCGAGCCGACGGACGCCGCCGACAGCGCCGCGTCGCCCCAAGCCTCCGCCGGCGCGGAGACGACGAGGAACACGATCCCGGCCGCCAGCATCGCCCAGCCGTTGAGGACGAGCGCGTCGAGCATGGCGCCGCGGCGCTTGATCGCCATGCTGCCGATCGCGCTGGGAAAGGGGGAGAGGACGGCGGCCAGCGCCGCGATCCCGGCCAAGTGGTCGTCGCCGAGCTCCAGCGACTCGTTGAAGGCCAGCGCGAGGCCCGCGATCGCGACGCCGATCCCGGCGACGAGGCGCGCGCGCAGTGGCTCGTCGGGCAGCAGCGACGCGGCCAGCAGCGCGGTGTACAGCGGGAGGACGCCGAAGAGCACGGCGGTCAGCCCGGACGGGATGTGCTGCTCGGCCCAGTACACGAGGCCGTACGTCGTGCCGAAGGGGAGGACGGCGAGCGTCGCGGCGAGGACCGGATCCGTCCGCAGCGACCGCTTCGCGAGCCTCGCGCCGGCGAGGAGCAGCAGGCCGGCGAGCCCGAATCGCAGGCCGGCGCCGAACAGCGGCGGCAGGTCCTCGAGCCCGATCTTGATCGACACCCACGTGCTCGACCAGATGAGGACGAGCAGCCCGTAGACGGTCCAGACGACGGAGCGCGGCACGGGCCGAGGGTACGGGGCGTCAGCCGCTCATGGCGCGCAGCAGATACGGCCCGAGCGTCGTCGCGAAGACCGTGTTCATGTGGTTGTCGTCCTTGTAGACGTACGCGCCTCCGACGACCGGGAAGCACCGGGCGGCGTCGCAGAAGTGGCGGGACAGGTCGACGAGGCGCGCGCGGTCTCCCGGCACGCGCGCCGCGGCGGCGGACGGGTCGGCCGGGAAGGCTCCGGCGCGGGGGAACGCGCACGCTCGGCTGGAGCGGGCGTGGCGACGGCGGACGCGCAGCACGCACGCCGCCGTCGTCAGCCGCGCCCGCGGGACGTCGCGGATGACGTAGATCCGCCGCACGGACCCCGGGACCCGGCGCCACTGCGCGAGGAACCCGCCCACGCCGAGGCCGCGGCCGGCCGAGCTCGACGTGATCAGCGTGTGGACGCTCGGGTGCGCGCGCAGCCAGCGCACCGACTCGCTCGTGTGGCGCCGGCAGCGGCCGGGGATCGGTGCCGGCGCCGGATAGACCTCGGTCGAGAACGCGCAGCCCGCGTGGGTGATCGAGACGGCGGGCCAGCCGCGCGCCTGCGCGACCACCTCGAGCGCGGCGCGCCAGTGCGCGGCGTGGCTGTCGCCGACGAGCGCGACCTGCGGCGGGCCCGGCTCGTCGCGGTAGCCGAGCTCGCACAGCTCGGCGATGGTGAAGCCGGCGGGTCGCTTCGACCGGCGGCAGAGGAAGTCGGGCGAGAGGATCGCGTCGGCGGGGCTCGGGATGACGGCGTGCAGCAGCGCGCGGTTCACGCAGCCGCGCGCGCCCGCCCGCGCGGCCGCGCCGAAGCAGCGCGGCTGGCCGAGCGCGCCGATCCGCGCGAGGGCCGGCCCGCGCTCGGGGGCGCGGTCGCTCCCGCTCCCGACCGGCGCGCCGCTCGACGCGCCCGCGCCGCCGCCGCTCCACCGGCTCTCCACGGACCAGCGCACGCGGCCGAACCGGAGCCGGAGGGCACGCGGGTGCACGCGTGCGAAGACCGAGCGCCGGTCGCGGCGCACGACGACCGCGGGCACCGCCCGGCCGCGGAACCGCAGCACGGCGCCGCCGCGGCCGTCGCCGCCGAGGCAGAGGCGACCGAGCACGCTGCGGGCGCGCCGCAGCACCACGCACAGCCCGTCCTCGCCGAGCTCGCCCGCCGCCCACTCGCCCTCCGTCCGCACGCGCAGCCACAGCTCGGCCTCGCGCTGGTCGAAGCTCACCGCGCGCAGGTCGAGCGGGGCGCCGCCGGCGTCGCGCGCGTCGCGCCAGGTACGCGGCTCGAAGCCGGTGTCGACGAGCCGCGCGGACGCGACGGAGGGAAGCGCGAGCAGCGCGAGGACGAGCGCCGCGAGGGCGCGCGGGGCGGTCAAGCCTCGAGCGGGCGCTTCGCGAGCATCCGCCGACGCTAGCGCGTCCGAGGGTCCTACGACCTATGTCCCATTGCGCCACAAGCCGGTGTGGGCGACGCTCGTCCGCGTCCAACCCCCCCAAGGACGGAGACCCTCGATGCACCGCCCCAGCCTGTCCCGCACCGCCGCGATCGGCGCTGCCCTCGTCTGTGCCGCCATGCCGGCCGGCGCGCTCGCCAAGGGCGGCGACGCAGGCGGCACCACGCCGGCTCCCTCGACCGCGCCGTGCGTGAAGCTCGTCCCGACGAACTCGGGCAAGAAGTTCAACCGCAACGCGATCGTCGACGCGCGCTTCGGCGTGTCGAACTGCGGGTCGTCGTCGATCACCGTGACGACCGGCGCGACGTCGGTCTCGACGCCCTACTCCGTGACCCCGACCGAGGTGGCGCCGCTGCCGTGCGCCGGGCCGTCCGCCTCCGGCGGCTCGCTCACCCTCAAGCCGGGCGAGCAGCGCTCCGTCCAGTTCTCCCTGCCTCCGAGCGGGTGCCCGATGGGCCCGTACGGCGCGCTCCTGCGCGTCGACGCCGTCGCCCAGAACGCGAGCGCGACCGTGCTCGCGACGGCGCAGGCCTGGTACCAGATCACGCTCGAGAACCTCTGAGGCCGGGCCGCGCTCAGCGGCCCCAGGCCGGCTGGCGGCCGGTGCGCACCACGCGCACCGCCCGCCCGCCGCGCACCGGCACGCGCCAGATCCCGCCGCGGCGCTCGAAGGCGACGGAGCGCCCGTCCGGCGAGACGGTCGGGCCGCCGTCGTTCGGGCCCGGCGTGAGGCAGCGGAGCGGCTCGCCGGTCGCGGTGTCGAAGAGCACGATCGCGCCGGGGTGGTCGATCGCGAGGTCGTCGTCGGCGGGCGGGTCGTACGCGGTGGCGACGACGAAGCGCCCGTCCGGCGATGCGCTCGGGTGGCGCAGGTCGTGCGCCGGGTCGCGGGCGATCAGCCGGCCGCAGACGCCGTTGGTCTCCGTCTCGGGGTCGGGCAGGCAGAGGCTGTGGTCGGGGGAGAGGGGAGGGTCGTCCGAGGGCGGCCCCTCGCGGATGATCTGCGCGGCGTCGAACCACGCGACGAACGGGCGCCCGCCGTTCGAGGCGACCTGGTGGGGGTCCTCGCCGCGCACGGTCGCCACGTAGCGCCGGTAGTCGAAGCCCCCGAAGACGACGTTCACGTGCGTCTCGACCCAGGCGACGCGCCGGCCGTCGGGGCTGATCGCCGCGTCGAACTGCGTCGCGTCGCGGGGACTGCCCGGGTCCGGCCCGATCCGCACGCGCTTGCGGGCCCGGGCGTCGGCGCTGAACACGCGCCCCGGGTCGCCGAGCTTGAACGCGATCCGCCTGCCGGCGCGGTCGATCGTCGGCCGCGAGTAGCCGCCGAGCCGGGCGCCGTCGCGCGTCAGCCGCTGACGGTGCGCCCGCGGTCGTCGCTCCGGCACAAATCTGATCCGCAGACGTAGACGAGCGTCGACGCGGCCGCGTCACCCGCGGCGCCCACGAGGAGCGCCGCGAGCGCCGCGGGCACGAGCAGCGTGCGGCGGGCCCACATGCCCGCAGTGTGACGGACCGCTCAGCGCGAGTCGCTGCGCTGCCGCCGCCGGTCGCGGAGCGTGAGCACCGCGATGCCGGCGACGACGACCAGCATGGGCAGGAAGAACGGCAGCGACTCGACGATCGAGTGATGCGCGATGACCGTCATGACGTCGCCGGGGTCGCGCTGCCGGGGACGCGGGCGCCGGTGCGCGGCTCGCGCCGCCGCGGCGCGCCGCCGCCGTCGCGCGCGAACGCCGCGAGCCGGTGCAGGCCCCAGGCGATCAGCACGAGCAGCGAGATCGCGATCAGCGCCACGATCGAGTACGCGATCGCCCACGACGCGCCGCCGCCGCCGGTCTGCTCGCGCAGCAGGATCTCCGGCTCGGCGACGAACGTGCGCTCGAAGCGCGGCGGCGCCGGGATCTCCTTCGCCGGGATCGCCGTGTCCTCGGGCATGAACACCGGAACGATCTGCAGCTCGCTGCCCGTGTGCAGGCGCAGCTCGGACTTCCACGTCCCGTAGAGCGGCGCGGCGACCTTGGTGCGCCAGTGGCCCGGCCCGACCTGCTCGAGCGCCGAGACGATGCTTCCGCCGCCCTGCCACGCGGTCAGCGTGAACCACTCCGCGTCGTCGGCCGCGTCCGCCGGCGTGAGCTTGACGTCGAGCTTGGCCTCGCGCTGCGGCCCCTCCTTCGCGTCGAGCAGCTGGACCTGCGCGCGGACGGGCGTGCCCTTCGGGTCGTCCTGCAGCCCGTAGAAGACGAGGCCGGCGAGGACGACGGCGGAGACGACCGCGAGCGTGCGCAGCACGGGCGGGCGCTCGACCTGGTCGGCGGCGAGCCGCGACCCGATCCACGCGCCGATGACCGCGCCGACGAGCGCCATCGCGAAGCCGAGGATCGCGCCCTCGGGGAACAGCGTCGACGGCCACGGCTGGTGCATGACGAGGTGGCTCCACCCCCATTCGGCGGCAAGGCCGAGCGTCCCGATCCCGAGCCCGGACAGCAGCCCGAAGCTCAGCGGCCGCGACGCGTAGCGCAGCGCGACGGCCTCGACGACCAGCGCCTCGACGACGTACAGCGGCATCGCCGGCGTCGTCTGGCCCAGCACCGGCCCGATGATCAGCGCGAGCAGCCCGCGCACGATCAGGAAGAACGCGACCGCGTAGAGCGCCGAGCCGCGGCCGAGGTAGGTGCGCGTCGCGACGAGGCCGACGCCCGCCGCGAGCATGATCAGCATCGGCTGGAAGACGAAGCGGAACTGGGGGACGCTGAAGTCGAACTCGGCCTGGAACGTCGACAGGCCGAGCAGCAGGCCGCCGGGCAGCGCCATCTTGCGCGCGAACACGGCCCACGGCTTCTCGCGGTCCGGCTCACCGGCCGCGGCGTTGGCGCGCGCGCCCTCGATGAGCAGCACGGAAAGGCCGACGAGCGTCATCGACGCGCCGCCGATCAGCATCAGGTGCGTCGGGCCCCAGAGCGTGACGTCCTGGCCGAAGAGCCGGTGCCACATGTCGTCGAGCGGGAAGCCGATCAGGCTGAAGCCGCCGCAGGCCATCACGAGGACACCGCCCAGCGGGGCGTGCCAGTCCTCCTGGATGCGGACGGCGGTCGGGCCGACGCGCTCCTTGGGCAGGACGATCGCGAGGAAGCCCGCGGCGAAGATGCCGAAGAGGCCGAAGAGGATGAAGTAGTGCGCCGGGTTGGCGAGCGGGCCGGGGTCGCGGCCGTCGTCGATGTGCAGGGAGATGTCCCAGTACATGCCGAAGACGGCGGTGAGCAGGGCGCCCGTGGCCAGGCCGACCGGCAGCGCGGCCCAGCCGGGCAGGCCGGAGATGCGCTCCGAGAACGCGGCCAGGCGCGCGAGGATCTGCGTCTTCCCGGCGCGGTGACCGATCCCCAGGCCGAGCAGGACCGCGGTCATGAGCATGGCGCCGGCGGTGGCGCCGACCACTTCTCCGATTGCCGCGCCGCCGGCGGGCTCCGAGCCCCCGGCGGCGAGCAGGAACGTTGACAACATGTTTCAGGGCCTCCCGTTCGTGACTCGGGATGATGTTACCTCGATTGAGGTTACGTCAATCGTGGGTATCATCACAGATATGGCTGAGCGAAGGCTGCGGGCGGTCCGGTCGGAGGAGCCCGAGGGGCGACTGACGATCGACCGGCTCGCGCAGGCGACCGGGATGACGGTCCGCAACATCCGCAACCACCAGTCGCGCGGGCTCCTTCCGCCGCCGGAGGTCGTGGCGCGCACCGGCTACTACGGCCCCGAGCACGTCGAGCGGCTGAACCTCATCCGCGAGATGCAGGCCGAGGGCTTCAACCTCGAGGCCATCAAGCGCCTGCTCGCCGCCGGCGACGACCAGCTCATGCGCTTCCGCCGCGCGGTCACCGCGCCCGAGCTGGAGGCGCCGGAGATCGTCGACGCTGCCGAGCTGGCGGAGCGCTTCGGAGCGCCCGACCCGCGGACGCTGGGCAAGGCCGAGGCGCTCGAGGTCCTCGTGCCGCTCGGCGACGGCCGCTGGGAGGTGCCGAGCCCGTCGCTGCTGCGCGCGGCGGAGGCGGCCGTGGAGCACGGGATCAACCTCGCGGCGGCGCTCGACGCGGTCGCGCGGGTCAGGCGCAACTGCGAGTCGAGCGCCCGCACGTACGTCCGGCTCTTCCTCGAGGAGCTGTGGAAGCCGGTGCGCTCGGCGCCCGACGGCGAGCAGAAGTGGCCGGAGGTCGCGGAGGCGATCGAGGCGCTGCGGCCCGCGGCGTCCGAGACGGTGATGGCACTGTTCAAGCAGACGCTGGCGGCGGAGATCGAGGCGGCCTTCGCGCGCGAGCTCGAGAAGCAGTCACGGGGGAAGGGGAAGCGATGACGACGCAGGGGACGGAGGTCGCGCTGCGCCGGCAGCAGAGCGAGGCGGCGGAGCTGGCGCGCCGCGGCCTGGCCGAGCTGGGCGGCGCGGCGCGCGGGATCGGCGACGTGCACACCGCGGTGGCCGACCGCGTCTTCACCTTCCTCGGCCCGCCGGCGCAGCCGGTGCGCGTCGCGCACCACGCGATCACCCGCGGCGTCTACGCGGGCGTGCGCGGCGCGGCCGTCGCGGCCGGCCACGGGGCCGCGCTCGCCGCGCGCAACGCGGGGCCGGTCTCGCAGACACCGCAGGGCGCGCGCGTGGTGGGGATCCTCAACGGCCTCGTCGGCGACACGCTGGAGCGCGAGGGCAGCGCGCTCGCGCAGCCGATGTCGGTGGCGCGGTGCGGCCCGCCGACGCCGCGGCTCGTGGTCTTCCTCCACGGCCTGATGGAGACCGAGCGCTCGTGGCGCCTCGGCGACCGGGAGCCCTACGGCGAGCGGCTCGAGCGCGACCTCGGCTGCACCGCCGTCGAGCTGCGCTACAACACCGGCCGGCGCATCTCCGAGAACGGGCGCTCGCTGTGCGAGCTGATGACCGAGCTCGTCGACGAGTGGCCGGTCGACGTCGAGGAGATCGCGCTCGTCGGCCACTCGATGGGCGGCCTCGTCGCCCGCAGCGCGTGCCACCGCGCGACGCTCGACGACCGCGAGTGGGTCACGCACGTCCGGCACGTCGTCTCGCTCGGCTCGCCGCACATGGGCGCACCGCTCGAGCACGCGGTCCACTACGCCGCGGCGGGGCTGCACCGGCTGCCCGAGACGCGCCCGCTCGGCCGCTTCCTGCGCCGGCGCAGCGGCGGGATCCGCGACCTGCGCCAGGGCTCCCTCGTCGACGAGGACTGGCGCGACCGCGACCCGGAGGCGCTGCGGGCCGAGGCGTGCCAGGAGGTCCCGCTGCTGGGGGGCGCGACGCACTGCTTCGTCAGCGCGACGATCACGCGCAGCCCCGAGCACCCGCTCGGCCGGCTGCTCGGCGACATGCTCGTCCTCACGCCCAGCGCGTCGGGCCGCTCGCGCACCCGCCGCCTGGGCTTCCGCGACGAGGACGGCCTCCACGTCGCGCCCGCGACGCACTTCGCGCTCCTCAACCACCCGAAGGTGTACGCGCAGCTGCGCGAGTGGCTCAGCCGCTGACCGCGGCTCCGCCTCCGCCAGCCCGTATATCCGTCTGGATATACTGGGGCCGTGGACGCCGCGAGGGAGATCCGCAACGCCCGCCGCCGCGCCGGCCTGACCCAGGCGGCGCTCGCCGAGCGCGCGGGCACCTCGCAGGCGACGCTGTCGGCGTACGAGAGCGGCCGCAAGGAGCCGTCGCTCAGGACGCTCGGCCGCGTCCTCGAAGCGGCGGGCGCGCGGCTGACGGTCGAGCAGACGCTTCGACGGAACGCCAAGATCCTCGAAGACGTCCTCGGCCTCGCGGAGGCCCTGCCGTCGAGGCATTCGCCGACGCTCGAGTACCCGCGCCTGCCGGTGTGACGCTCACCGAGCGGATCGTCACGCTTCACCGCGCGCTCGCCGCGCGCGGCCTGCCGCACGCCTTCGGCGGCGCGATCGCGCTCGCCTACGCGACCGCGAACCCACGGGGCACCGACGACATCGACGTCAACGTCTTCGTGCCCACGGAGGAGGCGGCGCGTGCGCTCGATTCGCTGCCCGAGGGCGTCGTGCAGCCAGCGGGCACGGCGGAGCGGGTCGCCCGCGAGGGGCAGATCCGGCTGTGGTGGGACGACATCCCTGTGGATCTCTTCTTCGACTACGCGCCGGTGCACGCCGACGCGGCGAGGAACCGCCGCATGGTCCCGTTCGCCGGCACGCAGATCCCCGTCCTCGGACCGGTCGAGCTCGCGGTCTTCAAGATCATGTTCGACCGGTTCAAGGACTGGGTGGACGTCCAGACGATGCACGAGTCGGAGACGCTCGACGTCGCCGCCGTCCGTCGCGCGCTCGCGCCGATGCTCGCGCCCGACGACCGGCGCTTCGCGCGGCTGGACGAGGTCGTCGGCTAGGCCGCCGCGGCCTCGCGGCGCCGGGCCGGGACCTGCGCGGCGTGCTCGGCGATGAGGTTCACGAAGTGCGGCCAGAGCTGGCGCGGCAGGTCGTGGCCCATGCCCTTGAACATCACCAGGCGCGCGCCCGGGATGGCCCTCGCGGTCGCGCGGCCTCCCGTCGGGCTGACCAGCCTGTCGGCCTTGCCGTGCAGCACGAGCGTCGGTGCCTTGATCCCGCGCAGCGCGCGGGTGCGGTTGCCCGAGGCGAGGATCGCCTGGGTCTGGCGCGCGGTGCCCGCCTCGTCGCCCGGGCCGCGGTCGATCGACTGGCTCGCGAGCTCGCGCAGGTCGTCCTCGTTCGTCTCGAAGCCCGGCGAGCCGACGACCTTGAAGAGCCTGACGATCCGCTCGATCGCCTCCTGCTTGTCATCCGGGCGCTTGGCCAGGAAGAACGGGTAGACCTTGAGCGCCGGCTGGCCCCACAGGCGATGGCCCGTCGTGGACATGATCGACGTCAGCGTCAGCACCTTCTCCGGGTGCCGGGCGGCCAGCATCTGGGCGATCATGCCGCCCATCGACGCGCCCACGACGTGCGCGGCCTCGATCCCGAGGTGGTCGAGCAGGCCCGCCGCGTCGTCGGCCATGTCGTCGAGCGTGTACGCGGCGGCGCGCTTGTCGCGGCGCAGCATCTGCGCGACGGTCGGCGTCGGGGCGTCGAGATGCGTCGAGCGCCCGATGTCGCGGTTGTCGTAGCGGACGACGAAGAAGCCGCGGTCGACGAGCAGCCGGCAGAAGTCCTCGCGCCAGGCCAGCATCTGCGTGCCCAGGCCCATGACGAGCAGCAGCGGCGTGTCGCCGGGATCGCCGAACGTCTCGTAGCAGAGCTCGACGTCGCCGACCGTGCAGAACTGCTCGTTCATGGGGCGGAAGGGTACCCGCGGCTACCGGTTGGGGCGGCGCCCGCGCGAGCGGCGGCGCGAGCCCTGCGGGCGCGGGTGCTGCGGCGCGCGCGCCGGGCGGTGCGACGACGCCGGCTTCGCCGGCCGCGCGAGCCCGGTCTCGCCGAACTCGCGGTCCAGCCGCAGGGCACGGGCGATCTGCTCGACGTCCGCCGCGGTCTCGCGCTCGACGAACGTGATCCCGATGCCGGTGCGCCCGGCGCGGCCGGTGCGCCCGACGCGGTGCACGTACGTGTCGCGCCCGTCGGGCGGGTCGAACTGGATGACGTGCGAGATGTCCTCGACGTCGATGCCGCGCGCGGCGACGTCGGTGGCCACCAGCGTGGACACGCGGCCGGCCTCGAAGTTCGCCAGGGCGCGCTCGCGCTGCTTCTGCGACTTGTCGCCGTGCATCGCGACCGCGTCGACGCCGGCGCGGCCGAGCGACTTGACGAGCCGGTCGGCGCCGCGCTTGGTGCGGACGAAGACCAGCGTCAGGTCGCGGTCGCGGTCGGAGAGGTGCTCGACCAGCGTGTCGACCCGCGCAGGGCGGTCCACGGCGACGAACCGGTGCTCGATCATCGCCTCCGAGCGCTGCGGCGCGGCCTCCTCGTGGCGGCGGGCGTCGGTGGTGAACGCCGTGGCGATCTTCCCGGCCTCGCCGTCGAGGGTGGCCGAGAAGAACAGCGTCTGGCGCGAGCGCGGCGTCTGGGCCACGATGCGGTCGACGGCGGGCTTGAAGCCCATGTCGAGCATGCGGTCGGCCTCGTCGAGCACGAGCACCTTGACGTGCTCGAGGGTGACCGCCTTGCGGGCGATCAGGTCCTCGAGCCGGCCGGGCGTCGCGACGAGGATGTGGGCCTTGGCGGCCTCGCGGGCCTGCTTGCCGATCGACACGCCGCCGTAGACGGCGGCGATGCCGAGGGCGCGCGAGTGCGCGACGGTGCGGGACTCCTCGACGATCTGCGAGGCGAGCTCGCGCGTCGGGGCGAGGACGAGCGCCGCGGGTCGGCGGTCGGTGGCCTCGATGCGATCCACGATCGGCACGGCGAAGGCGAGCGTCTTGCCGGACCCCGTGGGGGAGGAGGCGAGGACGTCGTGGCCGGCGAGGACGTCGGCGACGACGCGCTCCTGGATGGCGAAGGGCTCGGTGATTCCGCGGGCGGCGAGGGCCTTGACGACAGGCGCCGACACGCCGAGCGCGGCGAAGGACTGCTTGGACAACTTGACTCCTGGAAGCGACCATCGGGGTCGCAGATTCGGGTGAACGTGACGGCCGACCCGAACCTCTGCTGCAGGACACAAGGCAAGCTGTCGCGACGGCGAACGATTGCCGGCGCCCTTGAAGGGTAGCGTGCGGCGCCGATGGCCCTGGCCGTAGGCATCTTCGTCGTCGCCCTCGCGGTCATCGCGCTGGAGTGGGTGCACCGCACGAAGATCGCGCTCGTCGGCGCGCTGCTGCTCCTCGTCACGCAGACGATCGACCAGGAGCACGCGATCGCCGCGATCGACTGGAACACGATCGGCCTGCTCGCCGGGATGATGCTCATCGTCCGGCTGACCGAGACGACGGGGCTCTACACGTACCTCGCGATCCGCGCCGGCCAGCTCGCGCGCGGGCGGCCGCTGGGCGTCGTGCTGGCGCTGGCCGCGTCCACGGCGATCCTCAGCGCCTTCCTCGACAACCTCACGACGATCCTGCTGATGGTCCCGATCACGTTCCTGCTCGCGGACACCCTGGACATCGACCCGATCCCGCTCCTCCTGATCGAGGTCCTGACGTCGAACATCGGCGGCACGGCGACGCTCATCGGCGACCCGCCGAACATCCTCATCGCGGGCGCCACCGGGCTGTCGTTCACCGACTTCCTCGTCAATCTCGCGCCGATCGCCATCGTCACCTTCCTGGTCGTCACAGGCGGGCTCTACCTCGCGTTCCGCCCGCGGCTGCAGGTGTCACCGGACGCACGCGACCGCGTCATGGAGCTCGAGGCGCGCAAGTCGATCGAGGACCCCGACGAGCTGCGGCGCGCGCTCCCGGTGCTGATCGGGACGATCCTGCTCTTCTTCGTGCACGAGCCGCTCGGCCTCGAGCCGGCGACGGTCGCGCTGCTCGGCGCGACGGTCCTGCTGCTGCTCACCAGGCAGACCGTGGAGGACGCGCTGGCCCACATCGAGTGGACGACGCTGTTCTTCTTCATCGGCCTGTTCGTCATGGTCGGCGCGCTCGTGGAGCGGGGCGCGATCGACGAGGTCGCGCAGGCCATCGCCGACGTGACGGGCGGCGACCGCACCGCGGAGCTGCTCGGGATCACGTGGTTCTCCGCACTCGCGTCGGGCGTCGTGGACAACATCCCGTTCACCGCGGCGATGATCCCGGTCGTCGAGGAGCTGCGGGGCGCGAGCCGCGACGACGCCTACTGGTGGGCGCTCGCGCTCGGCGCGTGCTTCGGCGGCAATCTGACCCTCATCGGCGCCGCGGCGAACGTCGCCGCCGCGGGCATGGCGGAGCGCAGCGGGCGGAGGATCGGCTTCGTCGAGTTCCTGAAGGTGGGCGCGCCCGTCACGCTCGTGTCGATGCTGCTCGCCACCGGGTACATCGCGGTCCGGTACCTATGAACCTGCTGCGCCACGACATGCCGATCGGCGACGCCGTGCGCGCCGTCCTCGACGCCGGGCTGCCGGCGCTGCCGGTGGTCGACGCGAACCAGCGGCTCGTCGGCATCTTCGGCGAGCGCGAGTTCCTCGGCGCCCTGTTCCCCGGCTACGTCAAGGAGCTGCCGTACGCCGCGTTCGTCCCGCGCTCGATCGAGTCGGTGCTCGAGAAGCGGCAGGGCTGTCGCGACGAGCCCGTCTCCGACCACATGAACACCGACCACGTCGAGGTGGCGCCGGACCACTCGGACGTGCAGCTGGCCGAGATCTTCCTCCACCACCGGGTGCTGATCGTGCCCGTCACCGACGCCGGCCGGGTGGTCGGCGTCGTGACGCGCTCGGAGTTCTTCGCCGGGCTGGCGGAGCGGTTCCTCAGCTCGCGAACGTGATCACGAAGCTGCGGCCCTTGCGCTTGTTGTTGTGCGAGGGCATGCCCACCGACGCGCCGACGCCCATCGCGCGGAACGTGGGGTAGAGGATCGCCTTGCGGTGGATGTGGCGCTTCATCCACTCGCGCACGATCGAGCGCGGCGTGCTCCAGCGGCCGCGGCCGGCGCCGAGGATCTCCCCGAACGTGAGCCGGCGGTTGCGGCCGTAGCCGGAGCGCTGCACGCGCTGCAGCAGCGAGCCATGCGCGGGCGAGTCGTGCCCGATGAACTGGTACTTGACGATGTCGCGGGCGTGGACCCGGGCGACCTTCGCGAGCCGGCCGTTGTTGCGCAGCGCCGGGAGCCCGTGGGCGGCGCGCTGCTGGTTGACCAGGCAGAAGACCGTGCGCACGGCAGCGGGCTTCGAGAGGCTCTGGGAGTCTGAGCCGGCGCATCCCTGAGCGGATGCGGCCTCGGCGTGCAGCACGGCCGACGCGAGCAGCGCGGCGGCGGCGAGGATGGCCGCGATCCATGCGGCCCGGAACGGGTTGGTGACTGGCATGTCGGTCCCCTCGTTTTGTGAACGATTCGACAGACGCCGCCAGCGACCCTGCAAACGGACCGCCACGACGCAAACACGGACCCGGCCGATCGGCAACTCGACCCGGCCCTCGATTCGCCGGCGAACGGGACCTTGCGGCTTCCCCCCTGCGCACCAGCATCGCTTCAAACGACGAAGCGGCGGCCATGATAGCTCGCCCCTCGGCGAGCACGTCGCGGTCGGCGGAAACCCGCCTCCGCGTCAGCTCTTCTTCTTGCTGTCCTTCGCGGCGGCGGCGCGGCGCGCCGTCGCCTCGTCCTTCAGCCGGCGCTGCGTCGCGGTGAACTCCTCGGCGCGCTCTGCCGGGGTCTTGCTCTTCGGGCGGAGCGGCCGCCCCTGCGGGGGCTTCTGTCCCTCCATCGAGGAACTCCCTTCGCTTCGAGGTGTGGTGTCTACCGTACTCCCCGGACCGGCCGGCAGCGTTGCCGGCCGGTCGGGGGTCCGTCGCGCTTCTAGCGCGACTTCAGTGCGCCGCCACAGCGGGGGCAGGTCGTGCGGTGATGCACGCGGTCCTGGTCCCACAGCCGCAGGCAGCTACGGCAGATCATGCGGAGCATGGGTAGCTCCTCCTTCACTTGCGGGCAGTGCCCGCGTTCCCGCTACCGCGGGTGGTGACGACTAGATCGTCGTGACGTTGACGGCCTTGGGCCCCTTGTCCCCGGCCTCGGCGTCGAAGCTGACGCGCGCACCCTCGGCGAGCGACTTGAAGCCGCTCGAGTTGATGCCGGTGTGGTGGACGAACAGGTCCTTGCCGCTGTCGTCCGGGGTGATGAAGCCGAAGCCCTTGTCGTCGTTGAACCACTTGACGGTTCCGGTTGCCATGTGAGGCTCTCCTCGTGCGTGCTGTGAACTGCGACGCGACGGGATGCTCGTGAGAGGCAACAACTGCGGGCGCTGAACACTGCGTTTCGCCAGGTCCGTTGACCTGGCCTGTGTGCAGCAGGTTAGCGGTTGGCGCGGCGGGTGTGTTGACGCTCCCGCGGGACGCGCACGACGTCCCACGCCAGGCCCGTCCGCTCGAGCAGCGTTATGACCCCCGCGGACACGTCGACCTGCCACCGGCGCAGCCCGTGGACGGCCGACGTGGGGAAGGCGTGGTGGTTGTTGTGCCACGCCTCGCCGAAGGTCGGCAGGGCGAGCCATGCGAGGTTGCGCGACTCGTCGCGGGTGTCGTAGTCGCGCGCGCCGAAGACGTGGCACAGCGAGTTGATGCTGTAGGTCACGTGGTGCACGACGAACATGCGCACCAGGCCGCCCCACAGCAGGCCCGTGAGCGCGGCCGACAGCGAGCCGCCGAGCAGCCAGCCGAGGCCGAACGGGACGAGGAGCCCGGCCGCCACCCACAGGACGAAGGTGCGGTCGATGAAGCGCACGACGGGATCGGCGAGCAGGTCGGGCGCGTAGCGCTCCTTGTTGCCGCGGTGGGTGTGGATGAACAGCCAGCCGACGTGCGCGTGCAAAAGGCCGCGCAGCGTCCCGCGGACGCCGCCGCCGTGCCCGACGTGGGGGCTGTGCGGGTCGCCCTCCTCGTCGGCGAACGCGTGGTGCTTGCGGTGGTCGGCCACCCACGCGGTCACGGGGCCCTCGATAGCGGCGCTGCCGAGGGCGGCGAGCACGCCGCGGACCGCCGGCCCGGTCGAGAAGCTGCGGTGCGTCAGCAGGCGGTGGAAGCCGACCGTGACGCCGAGGCCCGTGAGGACGTAGACGATCGCGAAGACCACGACGTCGTGCCAGTGCAGCAGGTCGTTCCACGTCTGCCAGGCGGCGATGGCCAGGCCCAGGAACGGGAGGGCGGTGACGGTCCCGGTGAGGAACCGGTCGAGGGTCTCGTTCTCGACGGGCTGGACGTCTTCTAGCGCGGCCAAGGGCGGGGAACTCTACACACGGCCCGGTTGCTTTCCGACCGGGGCACGCTACGGCAGGACGACGCCGCCGACGGGGACCTCGCCCACGGGGTCGCCCGGGGCGTCCTGCGCCGCGTAGGGCGCGCACTCGGCGGGCGAGGATCCCCTCAGCCCCGTCTTCAGCGCCAGCGCGATGTCCGCACACATGACGTGGTCGCCGATCGTCGGCGAGACGTTGAAGATGATGTTGTCGTTGACCGGCGCCTCGGCGGCGATGATCGGGACGTAGCGTGCCGGCGCGATCAGGTAGCCGAGCTGGTCGTTGGCCAGGCCCAGCTGGAGGACCTCCTGCTCGTCCGTCACGGCGGCGCGGATGCCCGAGCCGATCGCCGGGAAGCCCTCGCCCGGCGTGCCGCTGAACAGGACGCCGCCGACGCGGACCGCGGAGGCGACCGTGCGGATCGTCTCGGCCACGACCCACGGGCTCTCGTGCGAGCGCAGCAGGCGCATCCCGGTGTGGTGGCCGGCCGTGAAGAGGGCGAGGACGGCCGGGCCCGTGATGGGCTCGCGGATCGGGCTCTGCGCCGCCGCGACGGGGCCGCGCACCTTCGTCCCGGTGTTGACCGCGTTGCGCACGTGCGCCATGTAGTTGAGGACGATCGCCTTCTTGCGGCTGGGCTCGTCGTAGCCGGGGTTGCTCGGCTTGGTGAACGAGCAGGCCGCGCGGCACGGCTGCGTGCCGCCGAGCGCGCCGACCATGGCGACGCCGACGCCGCCGTACGTCTCGCTCATCGCCTCGGACACGAACTGCGGCCAGTCGCCGTGCAGGCCGTCGCCGCCGCCCGCGGTCGCGTGCGCCGCGAACGCGCCGAGCGTGGCCACGACCTCCCCGCCGGGCGCCGTCGCCTGGACCACCCGGAACAGGCCGTCCTTGCCCGGCGTCGCGCACGCCTCGGGGCCGGAGTACGTGGGCTCCTTGTCCTGGTTGAGCGCCTCGCTGCACGACTGGTTGTAGACGAGGTCGGAGGCGTCCGAGTGGCCGGCGCGCAGGGTGGCGAAGCGGCGCGCGCGGTACGCCGACTCGATCGCGGCGACGGTCTGGTCGCGGATGTGGGCGAGGTAGGCCGTGTCGACGCCGCCCCAGGCGCCGATGGTGTCGGGACCGCCGTGGGTGTGGTCGCTCGCGATGAGGATGTGGTCGGCCTTCAGCGCCGGGATGTCGCGCGCGACGCGGCGCGCGATGTCGTCGAGCCCGAACGGCCCGTCCTCGTACGCCGCGAACATGCCCTGCGTCTCGATGTCGGCGATCGCGACGGTCTGCCGGCCGTCGCCGAAGACGACGGCTCGCGCCGCGATGCGCTCGCCGCGCGACGCGTCGTGGCCGCCGCGGCCGACGATCGCGTCCGGGATGACCGTCCCGTCGCCGAGCCCGAAGCCGCCGAGGTTGACGGCACCGCTGGGCGTGATGTCGCGCGTGGCGCCGCCGGCGTAGTAGGCGGGCAGCCTGACGCGGACGGGCGCGGCCGCGGCCGCGCGCTTGCGGTCCTGCGCCGTGACGACGTACTTGTGGCGCTCGCCGGGGGCGACGTCGTGGTCCGACCAGCCGGTCGCGCCGGCGTCGAGCGTCGCGACGGTCTTGCCGTCGCGCGCCACCGCGATCCGCGCGTGCTTCGCCGCGACGGCGTCCCACGTCAGCTCGACGGTCCGCGCGCCGACGCTCGCCCGCACGTCGCCCGGCGCCGCGAGCGGCCGCGCGGACGCGGCGGGAGCGAGCACGGGGAGGACGACGAGGGCAAGCAGCAGGGCGCGGGGCATGCCAACCACAACGTCGCGGCGCCGCGAAACCGGCGGCAACGCGGGGAGCCGCGGGGCCGGCTCTCGCGGAGCGGGCGGCGCTCAGGCGTGCGCGGGGTCGACCACGCGAACGTGCCGCCTGCGGGGCCGGACGAGCATGGCGCCGAGGCTAGTGTGCGACGAGGACCGGCTGGTCGGCCGCCGGCGTGCCGTCCTCGTCGTCCTCGACCACCGGCGCGGGGCGGCGCTTGGGCAGGAAGAGCGACGCCCCGAGCGCCACGAGGACGAGCAGGAGCGCCCACCAGAACGTCGCGCCGAACGCGTCGGCCAGCTGCGGGGCGACGCGCTCGCGCGCGCTGTTGGGGACCTGGCCGCCGAAGCTGCCGCCCGACGCCCCCTCGGGCAGCCGCGTCTGGATCGCCTTGGTCAGCAGGACGGTCATGACGGCGGTCCCGATCGAGGCGCCGACCTGCTGGATGATGTTCAGCGTCGTGCTCGCCCGCGCGACGGCCGCCTTGCGCAGCGTCTGCATCGCGCCGGAGAACAGCGGCATCATCGCCGCGCCCATCCCCATCCCCTGCAGGAACAGGATCCCGGCGAGGACGGAGTACGGGGTGTCGGCCTCGAGCGAGGTCAGGCTGAAGAACGAGAACGCGGCGAGGACGAGGCCGAACGGCACGATCCGCCCGACGCCCGTGAGGTCGGTGAGCCGCCCGGCGACCGGCATCACCAGCATCGCGCCGAGGCCCTGCGGCGCGAGCAGCAGGCCGGTGTCGAACGCCGACTCGCCGCGGACGGCCTGGAGGTAGAGCGGCAGCAGCAGCATCCCGCCGAACACCGAGATGGCCATCAGGACCATGGTCCCCGAGGCGATCGAGAACGTGCGGTTCCTGAACAGGCGCAGGTCGATCAGCGCGTGCTCCGTGCGCAGCGCGTGCACGACGAACCCCGCGAGCAGCGCGATGCCGACCACGATCGGCACCGCCACCTTCGGCGACGAGAAGCCGCCGGACGTCGTCGACTTCGCCAGCCCGAAGATCACCGCGGCGAGCCCGGGGGAGAGGAAGGTCAGGCCGAGCCAGTCGAGGCGGTGCTGGGGCTGCGGCTCGTCGGCCGGCAGCACCCGGCCGGACATGAGGAAGGCGGCGGCGCCGATCGGCAGGTTGATGAAGAAGATCCACCGCCACGACGCGTTCTCGACGAGCCAGCCGCCGAGGATGGGGCCGAGGATCGGCCCGAGCAGCATCGGCACGCCGATGATGGCCATGACGCGGCCGATGCGGTCGGCGCCCGCGGCGCGGGTCAGGATCGTCATCCCGGCGGGCATGATCATCCCGCCGCCGAGCCCCTGGAGGACGCGGAAGCCGATCAGCGACTCCGCGCTCCACGCCAGGCCCGACAGCGCGGAGCCCGCCACGAACAGCGCGATCGAGACGAGGTACAGGCGCTTGGTCCCGAAGCGGTCCGCGGCCCAGCCGGTGAGCGGGATGACCGTCGCGAGCGCGAGCGTGTACCCGGTGACGACCCACTGGATCGTCGCGAGGTCCGTGTCGAAGTCGCCGGCGAGCGTGTTGATCGCGACGTTGACGACCGTTGTGTCGAGGATCGACATGATCGCCCCGAGCACGACCACGGAGGCGACGAGGAGGACGGCGCGGTCGAGGCGGTTCTCGCCGGTCACCCCACCGAGGCTAGCCGCGCGTTCTCCAGGTACCTTGCCCGCCGATGCGCGCCGCCGCCGTCGTTCTCCTCGCCGTCCTCGCCGCCGCCACGCCCGCCTCCGCGGCCGAGCGCGGCACCTGCACCGAGCCCTACAGCTGGGTCGCGGGATCCGTCGACCTCTGCCAGGGCACGCTCGTCTACTCCGACTACGTCGACGACGACTACGGCGCCGACACCGGCCAGCGGACGACGAGCCACACCGCGTCGCTGGCCCCGACCGCGGGCGACCAGTATCCGGCGGGGGAGGAGGCGACGGCCGACCTCATCCGCCTGACGCTGAGGGTCGACGGCGACCGCCTTCACGTCACCGGCCTGCTCAACGCGCTCACCAAGCCCGACCAGACCGTGCTGGCGATCGCCGTCGACAGCGACGCCAACCCGCTGACCGGCGGCGGCAAGTGGGGCGAGCTGAACGTCGTGAGCACGGGCTGGGACCAGTTCGCGGCCTTCGACAAGGGCGATCCCGGCCCCAACACGATCAGCGGGACCATGCCGCGGCCGCCGGGGACCCGCTGGCGGATCCAGGCGGTGACCGCGATCAAGGGCTCCGGCCAGGTCATGAACGTCGCCTTCCGCGGGATCGACGAGGAGGCCGGCTTCCGCGGCGACGACCTCTCCTCCAACACGGCGCCGGCCAAGGGCTCGTGGTTCGAGGACAAGCAGGCGCGCGCGCTCGGCGCCGGCGACATCAGCGCGTTCGGCGCGACGGTCGACGTCGCCGACCTAAAGGGCGGCGTCACCCGCCGCCAGGAGGTCGGGCCCGGGCTGCACGAGCGCGTCTACACCTCCGACTACACGATCCCGCCCGGCGAGGGCCGCGACGAGGCGGGCGTCCCCGGGCGCGGCAACGGCGGCGGGACGAGCCCGCCGATCGGCTTCGAGCAGACCTTCCAGTATCTCGGGCGCTTCCAGCCGTACGGGATCTACCTGCCCAAGACCCAGTCCCCACCCACCCCGCACGGCATGCAGATGCTCTTCCACGGCTCGAGCTCGGTGATGTCCGGCCTCGTCAACCAGACGGGGATGCAGCAGCGCTTCGGCGAGGAGCTCAACCGGGTGCTCGTGGTGCCCGAGGCGCGCGGGCAGAACGGCTTCGGCTCGGACATCTCCGAGCGCGACCTGCTCGACGTCATGGCCGACGTCGAGGCGACCTACCCGATCGACCGCGAGCGCGTCGTCGCCGGCGGCTACTCCCAGGGCGGCTACATCACCTACCGCATGGCCGCGCTGCACCCCGACCGCTTCGCCGGCGGCGTCGACTGGGTCGGCTTCACCGGCGACGACGAGAACGGGACGCCGGCGCAGGGCCAGGGCTACACCGCGGGCGCGATCGGGAACATGATCGACTTCGTCGGGAACCTGCGCTGGATCCCGATGTCGATGCTCTACGCGGGCGCCGACGAGCTCGTCCACACGAACACCGCGGTGGCGATGGACAACGCGTTCAAGGCGGGCGACAGCGTCTTCACCTTCTACATGCACCCCGCGGCCGAGCACCTGACGTTCGCGGCGCTCGACGACTGGCGCAAGGAGGCGGCCGACTCGAAGTCGTGGTCGCTCGTGCACGACCCGCCGCGGGTCACGTTCCGCACCGCGGCGTTCCTCGACGACCCCGAGCACGACATCGTCCACGACCACGCGTACTGGCTGTCGGAGATCAAGGGGCGCGAGGACAAGTACATCGACGTCGACCTGACGACGTACGCGTGCGGCGGGAGCGTCCCGACGACCGAGAACGGGACGTCGAACGGGCCGGACCCGACCCCGTGGCAGGCCGACGTGCGCAGGCAGACGGGCACCCGGCCGCTGGAGCGCCGGCCGGCGATCGAGGGGGCGCTCTCGAACGTCGGGACGGTGCAGGTCGACGCCGCGCGCACGTGCCTCGATGGGCGGCCGCTGACCTACAAGGTCACGACCGACGGGCCGGGCGACCTCATCCTCAGCGACGGGCGCGTCATCCACTTCGGCGGCAAGGGCACGCACGAGGGGCGCCTCGACGGCCTGCCGCTCGGCGCGACCGGCCGCGCGTGCGTCAGCCGCCGCACGATCCGCCTGCACGTCCGCCGCCCGAAGGGGATGAAGGTGCGCCGGATGACGATCCTCGTCAACGGGAAGAGGCGCCGCGTGATCAAGGGCCCCGCCGCCCGCCGGCGCGCGCGGACGGTGAGCCTGAAGGGGCTGCCCAAGGGCACCGCGCGGGTGACGATCGTGGTGCGCGGGACGGTCCGCGGCAAGCGCCGGACGGTGCGCGACACCCGCCGCTACCGCACCTGCGGGCTGACGCGCAAGTCGGGGTAGCCCCACCGTCGCGCGCGGCGCGGCGCGCGACCAGGGTCCAAAGGGGGATCCCCCCGACGCGGGAGGCGCGCGCGGGCCGGAGACTCGGCCCATGCCCAAGATCGCTCCCGCACTGCTCGCCGTCTGCGCGTCGCTCGTGCTTGCCGCGCCCGCCGCGGCCGACTCGATCGCGTACGTCAAGGACGGCGACATCTGGCTGGCCTCGCCCGACGGCGCGCGCCAGCAGCAGGTCACGAAGACCGGTGACTACAGCTACGTCTCGCAGGCCGACGACGGCACGCTCGCCGCCCTCGCGCCCGGCGAGAAGATCCGCACGCTCGACCGCACGGGCCACGTCCTCTCGGAGGTCTCGACCTACGTGAGCGACGGCGGGCCCCAGCCCGGTGCCGTCAGCCAGTTCGCCGGCCCGTTCGAGCCGGAGATCTCGCCCGACGGCAAGCTGATCGCCTACGAGTGGTTCAACAGCTCGTACTACCACGACCATCCCGGCTGCAGCGAGTCCAGCGTGCCGCCGTGCTCGGTGCTCGAGTCCCGCCAGGGCGTCGGCATCACCCACGCCGATCGCTTCACCGGCTTCGAGGAGTTCGGCCTCATCACCGGCTGGATCGGGCCGTACTGGATGTCCGACGACCGCCTCCTGCGCTCCAACGCGTCGATCTCGCCGAACGAGGACGCGGTGATCACCAACATCGGCCCGGGCAAGGCCGACGACGACATGAAGCGCTGGTTCTGGGACGACAACGGCGCCTCCGGCGTCGAGGAGGTCGAGATCAGCCGCGACCAGAAGCTCGCCGCGGGCATCGCCGGCTTCGAGTCCAATGAGCTGCGCATCTACCGCGTGCTCTACGACCCGATGACCGCGCCCGCGCAGAAGCTCGGCCCGTTCGAGGAGAACCCGCAGGTCGTCGAGCCGTGCCTGATGGCCAAGACGTCGGGCAAGTACGAGAACCTCTCCTTCTCGCCCGACCGCGGCCACCTGGCGTACAGCCTGGCCGACGGGATCTGGATCACCGACGTGCCGGACATCAGCGGCGGCTGCGGCCCGCTGCCGGCCGACAACAAGCTCGTCATCCCCGGCGGCCGGCACCCGCACTGGGGCCCGGCCGGCATCCCGCCCGCGAGCGCGTACGAGGAGCGGACCGACTGCGGCTGCACGCCGCCGCCGCCGGACGACCACGGCAACGGCCCGACCCCGCCGCCGACCACGCTGGGCCTCGCCGCCTCCCCCTCCGCGAAGCTGCGCGGCGCGCTGAGGCGCGGCGTGACGATCCGGGTGCAGACGCCCGGCGCGGGTCGCCTGTCGGCGACCGGGAAGGTAGGCGCGAGGCGCGTCGCCTCCGCCGCGAAGGCCGTCCCCGGCGCCGGCACGACGACGCTGCGGCTGACGTTCACGAAGGCCGCGAGGCGCGCGCTGAAGCGCAAGCGGTCGGTCCGGATGACCGTGAGCGTCGCGTTCCGGCCGGCGGCCGGCGCGCCCCTGACGCGCACGGCCGCCGTCCGGCTGACGCGGTAGCGCGCCGAGCCTGAGGCGACCCGGCGACGTGCCGCCGGGTCGCCTTAGGCTGCCGACATGAAGATCCGCGCCGCAGTGCTCGAGGAGTTCGGCCAGCCCCTCTCCGTGCAGGACGTCGACCTCGCCGGGCCGCGCGCGGGCGAGGTCCTGGTGAGGCTGCACGCGTGCGGCGTGTGCCACACCGACCTGTACACGGCGTCGGGCGCGGACCCCTCGGGGTACGTGCCGTGCGTGCTCGGGCACGAGGGCGCGGGCGTCGTCGAGGCGGTGGGCGAGGGCGTGTCGTCGGTGGCGGTCGGCGACCACGTCGTGACGCTGTTCAACCCGTTCTGCGGCGAGTGCGTGAACTGCGCTTCCGGCAAGACGAACGTGTGCGTGGCGATCCGCGAGCAGCAGGGGCGCGGGTACCTGCCCGACGGCACGACCCGGCTGTCGCGGGGCGGCGACGAGCTGCGGCACTTCATGGGCTGCTCGACGTTCGCCGAGGCGACGGTCATGCCGGAGATCGCGCTGGCCAAGGTGTCGCCGGACGCGCCGCTGGCCGCGTGCGCGCTCTTCGCGTGCGGGCTCACCACCGGGCTCGGCGCGGCGATGTACCGCGCGCAGGTCGAGGAGGGCTCGACGTGCGTCGTGTTCGGCGCCGGGATGGTCGGGCTCGGCGCCGTCGCGGGGTGCCGGCTGCAGGGCGCGGAGCGCATCATCTGCGTCGACCTGTCTCAGGAGCGGCTGGCGCTCGCGCGGCAGCACGGCGCGACCGACACGTGGACCGCGGGCGACGACGTCGTCGACCGGATCGTCGCCGAGACCGGCGGCTTCGGCGCGGACTACACGTTCGAGGCGACCGGCCTGGTGGACGTGATGCGCCAGGCCGTCGAGTCGGCGCGCATGGGGTGGGGGCTGTGCACGATCGCCGGCGTCGCCGGCAAGGGCGAGACGCTCGACATCGTCCCGCGCTTCCTCATGCAGGGCCGCCGCGTGCAGGGCGCCTCGTTCGGCGGCGTGAAGAGCCGCCTGCAGGTGCCCGAGCTGGTCGACCGCTACCTCGCCGGCGACATCGACGTCGACTCGTTCATCTCGCACCGGATCAGCCTGGACGACGTCAACCGCGGGTTCGAGCTGATGCACCACCAGGACGGGATCCGTAGCGTGATCGACTTCTGATGGACGACAACTCCGCCTTCGCCCTCATCGGGCTGCCGATCGCGCTCGTCCTCATCATGGGCGGGCTGGGGCTGTCGCTCACCGCCGGCGACTTCCGCCGCATCTTCACCCGGCCGCGCGGCATCGTCATCGGGCTGGCGAACCTGTTCGTCCTCTCGCCGCTGCTCGCGCTCGGCGTCGCCGAGCTCTACGGGCTGGACCCCGTGTTCGCGGTCGGGCTCGTGCTGCTCGGGGCGTCGCCCGGCGGCGCGACCGCGAACCTCATGACGCACCTCGCGCGCGGGGACACCGCGCTGTCGGTGTCGATGACCGCGCTGTCGAGCATCGCGGCGACGGTCACCGTGCCGATCTACCTCTCGCTCGCCATCCGCCACTTCGGCGCGAACGTCGAGGACGACGTGGGGATGCTCGGGATCGTCGCGCGGGTGTTCGCCATCACCGTCGTCCCGGTCGCGATGGGCATGTGGATCCGCGCCAAGCACGAGGCGTGGGCGATCGCCAACGAGCCGCGCGCACGCCGCATCGCGCTCGGGGTGTTCCTGATCGTGGTCGCGGGAGCCGTGATCTCGGAATGGGGCACCGTGACCGAGCACTTCACCGAGCTGGCGATCGCCGCGCTGACATTGAACGTCCTCGCGATGACGTGCTCGTTCTCGATCGCGCTGCTCGCCCGCCTCGACCGGCGCCAGTCGACGGCGGTCGCGCTGGAGCTGGGCATCCACAACGGCACGCTCGCGATCGCGGTCGCCGTCCTCATCAACGACGACGTCGCGATCCCCGCGGCGATCTACAGCTCGTTCATGTACATCACCGCGGGCGCGTTCGCGCGGCTGATGTACAAGCGCAACGTCGCGCCGGAGGACGAGGGCGCGGCGGTGGTCGCGCCGGCGACCGCGGGCTAGAGCGCGCGGATCGCCGCGGTCACCGCCGCGGCGACCACGACGCCGACGACGACGTTCGCGCCGCGCCACAGCACGACGCCGCCCGCCGCGACGCCGGCGGTGTCGGCGCCGATCGCCCACTGGTCGTGGTCGGCCAGGGCCGAGACGCACACGAGCGCCGCGAGGAGCGCCGGCGCCATGAGCTGGATGACGCCGTTGAACCACGCCGGCAGCTCGCGGCCGCCGAGCGCGACCGGCCCGGCGCCCTTGATGAGCGCGGTGACGAGCGCGCAGAGGCCGATGACGAGCCAGATCTGGCCGGAGGTCATCGTGGGTCGCCTTCCGCCGCGTCGCCGTCGGCGTCACGCCAGCGCAGGCCGATCAGCGCGGCGAGGCTGGCGACCAGGATGGGGATCCCTGCGGGCGCAACGGGGACCAGCGCGAGCGCGATCACCGCGCCCAGGGCCGCGGCGCTCTTCGCCCGGCCGCTGCGCAGCTCGGCCAGCAGCAGGGCGAGGAAGAAGGTGGGGTAGACCGCGTCGAGCCCGAGCTTCTCGACCTCCACGCCGCCGGCGAACGTCCCGACGACGGTCCCGCTGAACCACGTCAGGTACTGCACGCCGGTCCCGCCGAAGAGGAACCAGCGGTCGAACGTCCCGTCGCCCTGCAGCGCCATCGCCCAGCTCGAGTCGACGACGGCCTGGCCCTGCGCGCCGCGCTTCCACGCCGGGCCGGGCAGCGACGGCGCGAGCGCGACGCCCATCGGGAGGAAGCGCGAGTTCATGAGCGCCGCGCCGAGCACGGCGGCGCCGACGCTGCCGCCCGCGGCGACCACGCTGAGGGCCGTGAACTGCGCCGAGCCGGCGAAGACGATCGCCGACATCACGATCGCCGCGAGCGTCGAGAAGCCGGCGTCGGTCGCCAGCACGCCGAACGACATCGACAGCACGAACCCGGCGATCGCGTAGGGGACGGCGGCGCGGAAGCCGGCTCGGAAGCGCTCTCGCGGGGTGGCCGTCGCCTCGGTCATCCGAGGACCCTACGCGGCCTGGACGACCTCCACACCGGCGGCCTCGAGGACGTCCTGGCCGTCGAGCACCGCGTAGCCCTCGCGGAAGTACAGCCTCGCGATCCCCGCGCCGGCGATCAGCTTCGCGCACGGCGGGCACGGGAAGTCGGTGACGTACATCGTCGCGCCCTCGGTCGCGCGGCCCTCCCGCGCCGCGGCGGCGATCAGGCGCGCCTCGGCGTGCGTCGCCGTCGACAGCTCGTAGCTGACGCCCTTGTAGAAGTTGCTGCGCGGGTCGCCGGCGGCGTACGCGCTGAGCCGGTGGGGATGGTGCTCGTTGCCCGCGCTGCGCACCTCGCCGTCGGCGAAGCGGATCGCGGCGCCGACCTGGCGCCACCAGTCCACGCTGCGCGACGCCGCCTGCTCGGCCGCCCACGCCAGCTCGTCGCCCGTCGCGACCGGCGCGCGGGGGCGCAGGAGCTGGACTGTCCTGTTGCGGTCCCAGCGCAGGAAGACCGTGTCGTACGCGACCTCGCAGCGCGCGAAGAAGCGCTCGACGACCTGATGGCTGACGTCCTCGTCGGGCAGCACGATCCGCGGCCGCTCGGCGGCGAGCGCGTCGGCGCCTTCGGCGGTCAGCACGTCGACCTCCGACGCGATCCCGAGCGCGCCGATAGCCCTGGCCATCGACTCGGCGTCGAGCGCGCGGACGTCCTTGGCCAGCGGGCGAAAGTCGACGTACAGCTCGGGCCCCATGAGGAAGACCCGCCGTCCGCTGCCGTGCTCGGCCAGGAACCGCCGGTAGCCCTCGTGCAGGACGGGGACGTACGCGACGACGACGACGGTCATCCGCGGCGGACGATGTCGCGGATCAGCTCCGGCAGCACCTCCGCGATGCGCTCGCCGAGGTGCATGTGGAGCTGGCGGATCCGCTCGCTCGTGGTGATCGTCGCCTGGCGCGGGATGACCTCGATCCCCCCGACGATCTCCAGCAGCTCGGCCTGCTCGTCGTCGGAGTAGGCGTGGTCGGTGGTGAGGACGAGGACGTCGGGCTCGACCGCCTTGATCAGCGCCCAGCGCTCCTCCTCCTCGGGCTTGAGGTAGAGGAGGTCGACCGGCCGCTGGTGGGCCAGCATCTCCAGGCGCTCCTGCTCGGGCACCATCGGGCGGTCGTCGCCCTTGCGCCGGCGGATCTTGGCGTCGCTGTCGACGCCGACGACGAGCACGTCGCCCAGCTCCTTCGCCTTGGCCAGGTACTTGACGTGCCCGAGGTGGACGAGGTCGAACGAGCCGCTGGTCAGCACGATCTTCAGGCCGATCCCCTTCAGGTGCTGCACCGTCTTGGCGAGCTCGTCGAGCGACGGCTTGAGCCGCTCCTCGAACTTGACCTCCTCGCTGAAGATGCCGCTGGTGATGGCCATCAGTCCTCGCCCCAGGCGCTGACCCGGAACCGCACGGTCTTCGCGGGGGCGGTGTCGAGGACGACGAAGTGGATGTGCAGGTGCGCCACGCTTCCGCCGTTGTAGCGCATGTCGCCGCTGCGCTCGACGGTGGCGGTCGCCTCGGCGTCGCCCTTGAGCCGGCGCTTGAGCGCCCACAGCTCGGCGCCCGCCTCGTCGGGCAGCTCGTCGAAGGCGCGCACGTGCTCGTTGGGGACGATCAGCCAGTGCTCCTTCGTCCCCTTGTACGGCCACAGGTTCTTCGTCACGTAGAAGTGCTCGCCCTCGAGCAGGACGTCGGCGCGCTGGTGCTCGCGGCAGAACACGCAGATGCGCCGCTCCTCGAGGTCCTCCATGTACGCGCGCTGGTCGTCCGAGCGCGCGGCGGGCAGGTGGTAGAGCGCGTCAGGCACGCTCGTAGACCCGCAGCACGTGCCGGTGGCCGTTCTCCTCGATCGCGGCCCCCTCCTCGACGCACGCCCAGCCGTCGAGCGGCGGGAAGAGCACGTCGCCCTCGACGTCGGCGTCGACCTCCGTGGCGTACACGCGGTCCGCGTGCGCGAGCGCCTGCGCGTAGACCTCGCCGCCGCCGATCACGAAGCACCGGCCGCCCGCGGCGTCGATCGCCGCCTCGACGCTGCGGAACACCTCCGGCGCCTCGCAGCCGTTGCGCGACACGACGAGGTTGCGCCGGCCGGGGAGCGGGCGGAAGCGCTCGGGGATCGAGTCCCACGTGCGGCGGCCCATCACGACCGTCCCGCCGCTCGTCAGCTCCTTGAACCGCCGCATGTCCGCCGGCAGGTGCCACGGGAGGTCGCCGTCGCGGCCGATGACGCGGTTGCGGCTGTGGGCGACCACGATCGCGATCACGTGAGCACCGGGATGTCGCGGATCGCCGGGTGCGGCTCGTAGTCCTCGAGGAGGAAGTGCTCGCCGCGGAAGTCGTGGACGTCGGTGATCGTGCGCCCGGCGTCGTTGAGGCGCAGCGTGGGGAGGGGCCGTGGCTCGCGGGAGAGCATCTCGTCGACCTGGTCGAGCTGGTTGACGTAGATGTGCGCGTACTGGATCCAGTGCACGTACTCGACGAGCTCGTAGCCGGTGAGCTGCTCGATCATCAGCGCCAGCGCGGCGTACTGGACCATGTTGCTCGGGACGCCGATCGGCGTGTCCCCCGAGCGCTGGTTGTGGATGACGTGCAGCTTGCCGTTGAAGACGAGCGCGTGGATCCACCCGTGGCACGGCGCGATCGTGTTGCGCGACCGCGTCGTCGCGTCGCGGTGGTTGGCCTGCGGGATCCACGGCGACATGAGCGCGGTGCGGTCGTCCGGCAGGTCCTGGAGCTTGCGGATCAGGTGCGGGAGCTGATCGAAGCCCTCGTCGTCGGCGTCGTCGAGGTTCGTCGTGAAGTGGGCGAACGCGTGGCCGTAGGACCCCGGGCCGAGGTCGCCTGCCTCCAGGCCGCGCCTCGTGCACTTGTCCTCGGTCGCCCACGGGTCCCACCAGTCGCACCCGAAGGCGCGGAACTCGTCGAGCGTCCGGGCCCCGTTGATGAACGCGCACAGCTCGCCGATCGCCTTGGGCGCGAAGCCCTTGATCGACCGCTCGGTGATGACCGGCGCCCCGTGCTGCATCGGGAAGCGCATCGCGTACCCGGCGACGGCCAGCGCGTCGACGCCCTGCTTCGTCGTGACCCGCACGCCGGTGTCGCGGATCGTGCGGAGCATGTCCTGGTACTCGGAGCTCGCTCGTCGCTCCTCGAAGGGCAGGTAGTTCGGCATCGGGCTGACCGACGATACGACCGGGTCAGGACGGCGGCGCGGCGGACTCCGCAAATTCCGCCCACACCTCGGCGAGGCGGACGGCGACGGCCGCGGCGGCGGCCATGTCCTGCACCGAGGCCCACTCGCGGACGGAGTGGTACTCGTGGCCCCCGGTGAAGATGTTCGGCGTCGGCAGCCCGTTGGCGCTGAGCTGCGAGCCGTCGGTGCCGCCGCGGATCGGCGTGCGGATGAGCTCGATGCCCTCGCGCCGGATGGCCTCGGCGGCCCGCTCGACGACCTCGGGGAACGGCGCGAGGTGGTCGCGCATGTTCGGGTACTGCGGGCGCGACGTCACCTCGATGCGCGCCCGCGGCTCGTCCGCCGCGACGCGCTCGGCGATCGCGCGGACGATCTCGACGTGGCGCTCGAGCAGGTCCTCCTCGAAGTCGCGGACGATCATCGCCACCGTCGCCTGCGAGGCGTCGCCGCTGACCTCGTACGGATGGATGAAGCCCTCCCGCTCCGACGTCGTCTCGGGCGCCTGGTCGGCCGGAAGCCCCGCGAGGATCCGCCCGGCCAGGCGCGTCGCGTTGACCATCCGGCCCGTCGCGAACCCCGGGTGGATGTCGACTCCCTGGATCGTGACGACGACCTCCGCGCCGGTGAACGTCTCGTCCTGCAGCTCGCCCAGCTCCGAGCCGTCGAACGTGTACGCGCAGCGCGCGCCGAAGTGCTCGACGTCGAAGAGCGTCGCGCCCTCCCCGATCTCCTCGTCGGGCAACAGGCCGACGCGGATGGTCGGCCGCGGGAGCTCGGGATGCGCGGCGAGGTGGGCGACCGCCGACATGATCTCCGCGAGGCCGGCCTTGTCGTCGGCGCCCAGCAGCGTGTCGCCGCTGGAGGTGACGAGGTCGTGCCCGGCCTTGGCCGCCAGCTCGGGCATCCGCTCGGGGTCGAGGACGGTGCCGCCCTTCGGCAGCGCGATCCGCCCGCCGTCGTACGCCTCGTGGACGAGGGGCTCGACGCCCTCGGCCGGCGCGTCGGGGCTCACGTCGACGTGGGCCAGCAGCCCGATCACCGGGCCGGTCCCCGGCAGCGTGGCGAACAGGTAGCCGTTGGCGTCGAGGTCGACGTCCTCGAGCCCGACCTCCCGAAGCTCGGCCGCGAGCATCTCCAGCAGCTCGAGTTGGCCGGGTGTGCTCGGGCACCCGGTGCGGTCGCGCTGCGACTGCGTGTTCACGCGCGCGTACCGCATCAGCCGCTCGACGACGGCCGGCGCGAGCTCCTGCGCCAAGGGGGAGGTGAAGGTCGCGGCTCTGCCTGCCATCGCCGGATGATCGCGTACGGTCGCGGGCTTGCGCACCGAGACCGTCTCCCTCTCCGCCCTGCGGCGCCACGTCGTCGCGGGGCAGGGCTTCGCGTCGCGCGCGCGGCGGGCGCGCGCGGGGCAGGTCGAGGCGGCGATCCGGCGGCTGTCGTGCGTGCAGCTCGACTCGATCTCGACCGTCGAGCGCAGCCACCGCATCGTCCTCGGATCGCGGATCGGCGTCCACGACGCGGCGGCGGTGTGGGACCTCGTCGCCTCGGGTCGGGTGATCGAGTACTGGGCGCACGAGGCCTGCCTGATCCCGGCCGAGGACCACCGGCTCTTCCGCTGGCGGATGCGCAGCGGCGGGCACTGGGGCGGCCACGCCCGCGCGCTGCGCGACCATCCCGAGCTGGTGGAGCAGGTCCTCGAGGAGATCCGCGTGCGCGGCCCGCTCGCGTCGCGCGACTTCGAGGGCGGCGGGGGCGGCGGGATGTGGAACTGGAAGCCCGCGAAGTCGGTCCTCGACGCGCTGTGGGACCGCGGCGACCTGGCCATCGCGGGCCGCAACGGCTTCCAGCGCCGGTACGACCTCGCCGAGCGCGTCATCCCGCGCGAGCACCTCGACGCGCCCGAGCCGCCGGAGGACGAGCTGCTCCGCGAGCTGGCCATGCGCGCCGTGCGCGCCCGCGGCGCGCTGACCGAGGGCGGCATCGTCGAGCACTACCGCCTCCCCGGCGGCGTGAAGCGGATCGCGCCGCGCGTCGCCGAGCTGGAGGCCGAAGGCGGGCTGCGGCGGCTGACCGTCGACGACGGCGGGCCGCCGGTCCTCGTACCCGCCGACGCCGACCTCCTCACCGGCCCGCTGCCGGGCGGCGTGCTCCTCTCGCCGTTCGACAACCTCCTGTGGGACCGGCCGTTCGCCGAGCGGCTCTTCGGCTTCCGCCACGTGATGGAGATCTACAAGCCCGCGCCGCAGCGGGTGTACGGCTACTACGTCCTGCCGCTGCTGCGCGGCGACCGGCTTGTCGGCCGCGCGGACCTGAAGTCCGATCGCGCGACCGGGGTGCTGCGGGTGATCGCGTTCCACCGCGAACCGGGCGTCCGGGACTCCGCCGCGCTCCGCGCGAGCCTGGAGGGCGCGCTCGCGCGGCTGGCGGCGGTGTGCGGGCTCGGCGGCGTCGAGCTCAGCGCTGCGCGCGACGGCCGATGACCACGAAGCTGAGCGTCACCGCCGTCGAGCGGGTGCCCGCGCCGGCTGCGCAGGTACGCGCCGCAGCGGGTAGAGGGGACCATGACCAACTTCGCCGAAGAGCTGCGCAGCGCCGCCGCGGAGGCGGGAGACCGCCCCGCAGTCAAGCTGGACGACGTCGTCCTGTCCTACGCGGTCCTCGACGCGGCGGCCTCGCGAGCCGCCGGGCTGATCCGCGCGCACGGCGTCTCGCCGGGCGACCGCGTCGGGCTCCAGCTGCCCAACGTGCCGTACTTCCCGATCGCGTACTTCGGCGCGCTGAGGCTCGGCGCCGTCGTCGTCCCGATGAACCCGCTGCTCAAGGCGCGCGAGGTCGCCTACCACCTCAGCGACTCGGGGTCGAAGGTCCTGCTGGCGTGGCACGGGTTCGCCGACGACGCGCGCGCCGGGGCCGAGGAGGCCGGCGCGGAGTGCATCGTCATCGCGCCCGGGGAGTTCGAGCAGCTGCTCGGCGAGGTCGATCCGGTCGAGGACGTCGCCGACCGCGCCGACGACGACCCCGCGGTGATCATCTACACGTCCGGCACCACCGGGACGCCGAAGGGCGCGACGCTCACGCACGCGAACGTCGCCTCGGGCGCGCGGACGGGGCGCGACCTGGTCGGCGCGGACTCGAGCTCCGTCGCCGTCGCGACGCTGCCGCTCTTCCACGTCTTCGGCATGGGGTCGGCCATGAACACGCCGCTCGTCGCGCGCGGGTGCATCACGCTCATCCCGCGGTTCGACCCCGAGAAGGCGCTGTCGGTCGTCGAGCGCGACGGCGCGACGACGTTCGTCGGCGTCCCGACGATGTACACGGCGATGCTGCACGCGCCCGACCGTGAGAAGTACGACGTCTCGACGCTCACGCTGTGCGTGTCGGGCGGGGCGCCGATGCCGTCCGAGGTGCTGAAGGCGTTCGACGAGGCGTTCGGCGCGAAGATCCTCGAGGGCTACGGCATGTCGGAGACCACGGGGATGGGGTCGTTCAACCTCCCGGACCGCGAGCGCAAGGCGGGCAGCATCGGCGTCCCGATCGGCGGGACGGAGATCAAGCTGGTCGACGACGACGGCAACGAGGTGCCGCCCGGCGAGCCCGGCGAGATCCTGATGCGCGGCCCGTTCGTCATGAAGGGCTACTGGAACCGCGACGAGGCCACCGAGGAGGTGATGAGCGACGGCTGGCTGCACAGCGGCGACATCGCGCGCATGGACGAGGACGGCTACTTCTTCATCGTCGACCGCAAGAAGGACCTCATCATCCGCGGCGGCTACAACGTCTACCCGCGCGAGATCGAAGAGGTGCTGTACGAGCACCCGGCGGTGCGCGAGGCGGCCGTCGTCGGCGTGCCGCACGAGTCGCTGGGCGAGGAGGTCGCGGCGGCGGTGTCCCTGGCCGAGGGAGCGGAGGCGACCTCCGAAGAGCTGCGCCAGTTCGTCAAGGCGCGAGTGGCCGCCTACAAGTACCCGCGCGTCGTGACGATCGTCGACGACCTCCCGAAGGGCGCGACCGGCAAGGTGCTCAAGCGCGAGATCGACCCGGAGGTCTTCGCGACGCGGAGCTGATGCCGGAGGAGGGACTCGAACCCCCGACACGCGGATTATGATTCCGCTGCTCTAACCGACTGAGCTACTCCGGCGGGGGAGGCGGAGTGTAGCCACGGATCACGAGTCCACGACCTCCGCGGCGACGAGGAGGACGAGGACGAGCGTGGTGGCCGCGAGGACGCCGTGGGCGGCCACGACGATGTTCGGGAAGCTCCGCTCCGCGGGCTCCGCGTCGGTGCCGGCGGCGTTCGCGCCGGCCGGCTCGTGGGAGCGCTGGCGCAGCCAGGTCGCGAGCATGCTGAAGCCGAGCAGGGCGACGACGAGCAGCAGGGCGAACGCCGCCCATGCGAGGCCGTCGCTGTCGCTGGCGACGTAGACGATCCAGAGCACGAGCCCGATCGCGGCGAGCGCGAAGTGGCTGAGGATGCGAGCCGAGCGGATGCGGTCGCCAGGCATCTCGGACTGGCGCATGCCGCCGTGCTTCAGCCACAGCCCCAGCATCACGAACCCGCCGCCCGCGGTGAGCACCCAGGTGATCAGCGCAACCCACTTCATGGTCCCTGCCTCCCGTTCGTCGTCTCCTCATCCACTACGCGGACGCCGTGCTTGAACACCAGCGCGCCGCCCAGCCAGCCCCCGACGGTCAGGACGATCAGGCCGATCACGCTGAAGACGACCCCGCCCGTCGTGACCTCCCCGTCCTGATACCCGCTGTGCTGAAGCCATGCGGCGATCGCGAAGAGCACGACCGCCGTGACCATCGCCGTCAGGTGCTGCGTCGCGGTCCGCCAGCGCGGGCTGCCCCACTCGAGTCGCACCCAGTCCGCGAACCCCGTTCCCGCCGTCGGCACCGCCGCGATCAGCCCGGCGACGAGCGCCAGCCAACACGTCTTGCCCGCGGCGTCCTCGATCGCCCCCGCCGCGCCGATGACGGCGAACGCCGTGGCGAAGACGAACGTCCCCACGGTGACGTCGGTGAGCGGCGGGTGAAGCGGGTGGCCCGGGAGCCCGTGCAGCAGCATCGAGCTCGCCGAGGGACGGCGATCGACGGAGTCCATGGTGCGTTAGCTGACGGCGTTCGCGCACTTCTTACCCATACTCCGTCGGCGCAGAGCTGAGCAGCCGGCGGATCTTCTTCACCGAGACCACCCCGCGCCGGGAGAGGTGCTCGGCGAACTGCGCGACGCGCAGCTCCTGCAGGAGCCAGGGGATGGCGGGGTCGGCGGAGTCGCGGGCCTGCTGCTCGAGCTCGTGGATCGTCGCCATCCTGTCGCGGTCGGCGGCGAGGGCGTCCGGGAGGCGCTCGAGCCGGCGGGAGGCCGCGGCGAGGTAGCGCTCGAGGTCACCGAGGCGCGCGACGCCGGCGCTCGTGACGAAGCCGGGCGGCAGCAGGCGCCGCAGCTGCTCGGCCACGTCGGCGACGGCGGGCGCGAAGGGCTCTGCCGTCAAGGCCTCCATCCGCCGCGCGACGTCGCGCTCGGCATCGAGGATCCTCGCCACGCGCGCGACGACCTCGTCCGCCCGGTCGTGCAGCGACGACGCGACATGCGTCCGCAGCTGAGCGAACGCCGCCTCGTCCCACGGCACGCCGACCTCGGCCACGAGCGAGTCGACCGCCGCGTCGACGCAGTCCCCGACGAGCGCCGCGGCGTCGCCGTGCCGGGCGAACTGCACCGGCGGCCGGATCGACGGCGGCGCGATGGTGAGCCGGAGCAGCCGCCGGGTGCCGCGCACGTGCGCGGCCTGCTGCGCCTGCGGCGTCTCGAGCACCCGCACGCCGACCGTCGCGCCCTCGTCCACGAGCGCGGGGTACGCCCGCACCGCCTTGCCGGTGCCGGGCAGCGCGACGACGCGCGGCAGCTCGCCGATCCCATCCCACGCCGTCAATCCGCGCCGCTCGAGCCCGCGCGCCGCGGACGCCAGCTCCGACCGCAGCCGCGGGCCCAGCCGCGCGCGCAGCTCGGCGAGCGACTCGGCCTCTCCCATGACCGCGCCGCGCTCGTCCTCGACGCGGAAGCGCATCCGCAGGTGCGGCGGCAGCTTCGACGTGTCGAAGGACGATGGATCGACGCGCACCCCGCGCAGCGACTGGAGGATCGTCGCGACCTGATCGGCGAAGCGCCCGCGGCGAGGGCGAAGGTGGGGGATCACGGCCGCCGCCACCTCGGGGGCCGGGACGAGCTGACGCCGCGTCTCCTTCGGGAGCGACCGGATCAGCGCGGTCACGAGCTCCTCGCGCAGCGCGGGAACCAGCCAGTCGAAGCCCTCGTCCCGCACCGCGGCGAGCGCGCGCAGCGGGACGTGCACGGTGACGCCGTCGCTCGGGCTCCCGGGCTCGAAGCGGTACGACAGCCGCAGCACCAGGTCGCCCTGCTTCCACGCGTCCGGCCGGCCGGCGAGGTCGGCGTCCGCGGCGACGAGGAGCTCCCGCGGATAGACGAGCGCGTCGTCAGGCTGGTGGCGCAGCCAGCGATCGAGGTGCGCGCCGGAGACGACGTCCGCGGGCACACGCCCATCGAAGAACGCGAAGAGCGCGCGGTCGTCGACGAGGATGTCGCGCCGCCGGGCCTGGTCCTCCAGCGCCTCGACCTCCGCAACGCGCCGCCGGTTCTCCTCCACGAACGGATACGAGGCGTCGCCGTCCACGAGCGCGCGCCGGATGAAGATCTCCCGCGAGACCACCGGGTCGATCGCGCCGTACGCGACCGTCCGCCCGGCCACGATCGGCAGCCCGTACAGCGTGACGCGCTCGGAGGCGACGACCGACGCGCGCGACGCGTCCCACCGCGGCTCGGAGTACGACCGCCGCACGAGGTGCTCCGCCACCGACTCGATCCACCTCGGGTCCACCCGCGCCGCGACGCGGCCGAACAGCCGCGACGTCTCCACCAGCTCGGCGACCATCACCCACGGCGGGCCCTTGCGCGCGAGCGACGACCCCGGCCACAGCACGAACCGCGCGTCGCGCGCACCGACGTACTCGCGCGGGCCGTCCTTCATCCCGACGTGCGACAGCAGCCCGGGCAGGAGCGCGCGATGGACCTCCTCGGGCTCGAGCGCAGCACCGCCGCGCCGCGGCCGCAGCTGCGACACGAGGTCCTGCCACTCGCGCACGCGCATGTAGCGCAGGTACTCGTCCTTGCACAGCTTGCGGAACTGGTTGCGCGACAGCGCCCGCTGCCGCTCGCGCAGATAGACCCAGAGGTTCCACAGCGCCAGGAAGTCCGACCGCTCGTCGGCGAAGCGCGCGTGCGACTGGTCGGCCGCCGCCGCGGCGTCCGCCGGCCGCTCGCGCGGGTCCTGGATCGACAGCGCCGCCGCGATCACGACGACCTCCTCCGCGTGCCGGCCCTCGACGATCATCCGCGCCATCCGCGGGTCGACGGGCAGGGCGGCAAGCTTCCGCCCGATCGGCGTCAGCGACCGGTCGTCCCGGAGCGCGCCGAGCTCGGACAGCAGGTTCAGCCCGTCGCGGATCTGCCGCCGGTCGGGCGGGTCGAGGAACGGGAACTCCTCGATGTCCCCGAGCCGCGCCGCCGCCATCTGCAGGATCACGGAGGCCAGCGAGGTCCGCAGGATCTCCGGGTCGGTGAAGCGCGGGCGCTCGAGGAAGTCCTCCTCGGAGTACAGCCGGATGCACACCCCGGCGGAGGTCCGTCCGCAGCGCCCCTTGCGCTGGTCGGCCGACGCCTGCGAGACCGGCTCGATCGGCAGCCGCTGGACCTTCAGCCGCGCGCTGTAGCGGCTGATCCGCGCGGTGCCGGTGTCGACCACGTACTTGACCCCGGGAACCGTCAGGGACGTTTCCGCCACGTTGGTGGCCAACACGACGCGCGGGCGCGGACCGCGCCTGAACACCCGCTGCTGCTCGGCGGCCGAGAGCCGCGCGTACAACGGAAGGACGTCGACCGCGTCGAGCCGCCCGCGCAGCACCTCCGCGGTGTCGCGGATCTCGCGCTCGCCCGACAGGAAGACGAGGACGTCGCCGGCCAGTGGCGTGAGCGAGGCGACGGCGTCGGCGACGGCGTCGGGCGGATCGGCCTCGCTCGGCGCGTACCGGACCTCCACCGGATACGTCCGGCCGCTGACCTCGACGACCGGCGCGCCGTCGAAGTGCGCCGCGAACCGCGCCGGGTCGATCGTCGCCGACGTGACGATCACCTTCAGGTCGGGCCGCCGCGGCAGGATCGACTTGATCCACCCGAGCAGGAAGTCGATGTTCAGCGACCGCTCGTGCGCCTCGTCGACGATGATCGTGTCGTAGCGCTTCAGCAGCCGGTCGCGCTGGATCTCGGCGAGCAGCAGGCCGTCGGTCAGCACGCGCACCCGCGAGTCGCGCGACGAGCGATCGTTGAAGCGCACCGAGTAGCCGACCGCCTCGCCGAGCGGCACCTGCAGCTCCTCGGCGATCCGCTCGGCGACCGTCCGCGCCGCGATCCGCCGCGGCTGCGTGTGCGCGATCGCCGTCCGCCCGAGCTCCAGGCACAGCTTCGGCAGCTGCGTGGTCTTGCCCGACCCGGTCTCGCCCGCGACCACCACGACCTGGTGCGAGCCGATCGCCTCGAGGAGGTCGTCGCGGCGCGCGCTGACCGGCAGCTCCGGCGGATAGGTGATGGTGGGTAGCCGCACGCCTGACGAAAGGTACGATCGCGCCCGTGGGGAGGAGGCTCGCGGCCGCGGTCCTGTGCGCGCTGACAGCGGCGCCCGCCGCGCACGCCGCAGACGACGTCCGGAACGTCCTGCCGCCCGGAGCCAACGGCCGCGCCAGCGGACCGGAGCTCGCCGCGTTCCTCGCCACCGGCGCGCGCCCCGCGCACAACGACGACCAGCTGGCGATGTACGCGGACCTGCTCCGCACCGCCCGGCCGTTCACCCAGCAGACGCTCGACCAGCACTTCAAGCCGGCGCCGATCGGCACGACGCCCGGCCGCGACGCGTACGGCGTCCCGAACATCGTCGCCGACACGCGCGAGCAGGCGATGTACGACATCGGCTACGCGACCGCCGAGGACCGCCTCTTTTTCATGGACGTCTTCCGCCACCTCGGCCGCGGTCAGCTCTCGAGCTTCGCGGGAGGCGCGCCGGCCAACCGTGCGTTCGACGCGCTGATGTGGAGCGTCGCCCCGTACACCGAGGAGGAGCTGCGCGCGCAGACCGAGGCGCGGCCGGCGGGCTTCGAGGCCGAGGCGGACAAGCTCCGCGAGGACCTGCGCAACTACCTGCGCGGGATCAACGCGTACATCGCCGAGGCACGGATCAACCCGCTGAAGATGCCGGGCGAGTACGCGGCGATCGGCCGGCCGCAGGGACCCACGGACTGGAAGGCCGAGGACGTCGTCGCGACCGCCGCCGTGGTCGGCGCGATCTTCGGCGTCGGCGGGGGGAAGGAGGTCGAGGCGGCGCAGGCGCTGCAGGCCGCGCGGGCGCGGTTCGGGCGCAGGCGTGGCACAGCGATCTGGCGCGCCTTCCGCAGCGTGGACGACCCCTCGGCGGTGACCACGGTGCGCGGCACGCGGTTCCCCTACGCGCTGCCGCCGAAGCGCCCGCGCGGCGTCGCTCTGCCCGACCCGGGCACCGTGAAGCCGACGGAGCTGGTCGAGAAGGCCGGCGCGCCCGGGGCCACGTCGCGCGCTGCGGGCGTCGTCGGGGAGGCGCGCCCGCGCGGGATGTCCAACGCGCTGCTCGTCTCCGCGCGCGAGTCGCAGTCCGGCCGCCCGCTCGCCGTCTTCGGCCCGCAGACCGCGTACTTCTCGCCGCAGGTGCTCATGGAGCAGAGCGTCCGCGCCCCGGGGCTGGAGGCGCGCGGCGCGTCGTTCCCCGGCATCAACCTCTACGTCCAGATCGGCCGCGGGCGCGACTACGCGTGGAGCGCGACGACGTCGGCGCAGGACATCGTCGACACGTTCGCGGTGCCGTTGTGCGACGAGACGCACTACCGCTACAACGGGTCTTGCGAGGCCATCGAGGTCCTCCAGCGGACGAACGCCTGGCAGCCCAACGCCGCCGACCCGACGCCCGCGGGCAGCGAGACGCTGACCGCGGAGCGGACGAAGCTCGGCCTCGTGCGCGCCCGCGCGAGCGTGAACGGCAAGCCCGTCCTGCTGACGAGCCTGCGCACCACCTACGGCCACGAGACCGACTCGGGCGTCGCCTTCAGCCGCTTCAACGACCCCGACCAGATCCACTCGCCGCAGGACTTCCAGCGCGCGGCCGCGCTGGTGCCCTACACGTTCAACTGGTTCTACGCCGACCGCGAGCACGTCGCCTACCAGAACGCCGGCGCCAACCCGCTGCGCGCCGCGCGCACCGACGGCAGCCTGCCGATGGCCGCGCGGTACGCGTGGCCGCGCCCGCAACCGGGCGGCTCGCTGGTCGAGACGAGTACGCCGGCGGCGCAGCATCCGAACGCGGTCGACCAGGCGTGGTTCGCCGACTGGAACGGCAAGCAGGCGCGCGGCTATGGCGCCGCCGACAACAACTGGAGCTACGGCCCGGCCACGCGCCAGCAGCTGCTCGCCGGCCGCGTCCGCGCGCTGACGAAGGGCGCGCGGAAGACGACGCTGCCCGAGCTCGCGGAGGCGATGTCCGGCGCGTCGACCGTCGACCTGCGCGGCGACGCGGTCCTGCCCTGGCTGCTGAAGCTGCTCAAGGGACGCGCGCCGGAGATCACCGCGGAGCTGGCGGCGTGGCAGCGCGACGGCGCGCACCGCGCCGACCGCGACGGCGACGGGACGTACGAGCACGCGGAGGCCGTCCGGATCATGGACGCGTGGTGGCCGCGCCTGGTGCGCGCGCAGTTCGAGCCGCGCCTCGGCCACGAGCTGTTCAAGGCCATCGCCAAGGTCAACGAGCTCGACAACCACCCGAACAACCACGGCGACCACGTCGGCAGCGCCTGGCAGTACGGCTGGTACGGGTTCGTGCAGAAGGACGTGCGCCGCGTGCTCGGCCGCCGCGTGCGCGGGTGGCCGCGCCGGGCGCTGTGCGGCTCGCGGCGGGCGTGCGCGCGGCGGCTCGAGGCGTCGCTGCGCGAGGCCGCCGCGGCGACGGACACGTACGCCGGCGACCCGCTCTGCCCCGGCGACCCCCGGGCCGAGTGCTACGACGCGATCTGGCACCGGCCGCTCGGCGGGATCACCCAGCCGCTGATCGGGTGGCAGAACCGGCCGACCTTCCAACAGGTCGTCGAGTTCCCGTAGGCTCGCCACATGACCGTGGACACCTCTGCGCTGCAGGAGTTCACGCAGCGTTACGCGGCGGCGTGGAACGGCCGCGACGCCGGCGCGATGGACGCGCTCGTGACCGACGACATCGTGTGGCTCGACCCCGCGCTCCCACAGCCGGCGCGCAGCAAGGGCGACGTGCGGGCGTTCATGGAGCGGTCGTGGCGGTCGTTCCCCGACCTGCGCTTCTCCGACGCCGACCCGCCGTTTGTCGTCGAGCAGGGCGACAGGGTGGCATGGGCCTGGCGCATGCGCGGCACGTTCAGCGGCGCGCGGATCGACCCGCCGGGCTTCGCGCCGACCGGCCGTTCGTTCGACGTGGAGGGCATCGACCAGTGGGAGCTGCGCGACGGCCGGATCGCCCGCTACCGCGCCCACTACGACATGAACGACCTCGCGCGCCAGCTCGGCATCGTGCCGCCGCAGGGCAGCGGGGCGGAGAGGGCGATGGCCGCCGTGCAGCGCGTGCAGGCCCGCTTCATGAACCGGTGAGCGCGCGCTACGACGTCGCGATCGTCGGCGCCAGCGTCGCCGGCTGCACCGCCGCCAAGCTCTACGGCGAGCGCGGCGCGAGGGTCGCTCTGATCGAGAAGCGGCCGGACCCGCAGGCCTACAAGACGGTCTGCACCCACTACATCCAGCCGTCCGCCACGCCGGTGATCGAGAAGCTCGGCCTCGCGCCGGTGCTCGACGAGCGCGGCGCCAACCACAACGTCCTCGACCTGTGGACGCCCTACAGCGGCTGGATCCGCGGCCTCGACGACGACCCGTACGGCTACAGCGTCACCCGCCGCACGCTGGACCCGCTGCTGCGCGGGATGGCCGGGGACACGCCCGGCGTCGACCTGATGCTCGGCCGGGCCGTGACCGCCCTGACCGGCGACGGGGTGGCGCTGCGCGACGGTGAGCACGTCGCGGCGCGGCTCGTGGTCGGCGCCGACGGGCGCGGCTCCGGCGTCGCGAAGATGGCCGGGCTGCGCGGGCGCGTCAAGCCGCACAACCGCTTCTTCTACTGGGCCTACTGGCGCGGGGTCGAGCCCGACACGCAGCGCAGCCGGATGTGGCTCACCGAGCCCGACTGCGCGTACACGTTCCCGATGGAGGACGGCCTCACGCTCGTCCTCGTCGCGCCGCACCGCGACCGTCTGCCCGAGTTCCGCGCCGACCTCGAGGGGGCCTACCACCGCATGCTCGCCGGGCTGCCCGACCCGCCGCGGTTCGAGCACGCCACGCGCGAGTCCAAGATGATCGGCAAGCTCGACCTGCCGAACGTGCTGCGCCGCGCGGCCAAGCCCGGCGTCGCGCTGGTCGGCGACGCGGCGCTGAGCAGCGATCCGCTGTGGGGCGTCGGCTGCGGCTGGGCGCTGCAGAGCGCCGACTGGCTGGTCGAGGAGACCGCCGACGCGCTCGTCGGCGGCGGCGACCTCGACGCCGCGCTCGAGCGCTACCGCCGCGTGCACTTCCGCCGGCTGGCCCCGCACCACTTCCTCATCGCCGACCTCTCGACGGGGCGCAGCGCGAACCCGTTCGAGCGCCTGATGTACCGCGCGGCCGCCCGCGACGACGAGGTCCTGCGCGCGTTCGCGGAGGTGGGGACGCGCCGGAGGCCGCCGACGGCGATCTTCGGGCCACGAACGGTGGCCCGCATGATCCGCGCCGCTGCCTGAACGCCAAGAGGGCTTGCGGTCCGGCGCCGAACGCGAGTAGGTTCCCGCCCACCACCCCGTCGTCGCCAGAGGGAGCTTGCGATGAATGCCCTGGACCGGACCCGGACGCTCCGGATCCTCACGACCGGCCTGCTCGCGGCGCTGTGCTGCGCGGCGTTCCCACTCGCCGCGTCGGCGGACGAGTTCCCCGGTGAGTCCGTCGAGGTCCCCTCGGGGGTCAGCCCCGACGGCGGGGGCGAGGGGAACCCGTACCCCAGCGTGATCACGGTCTCCAAGCCGGGCGTCGTCACCGACCTCAGCGTGACGCTCACCGGCTTCGGCCACGAGACCCCGGACGACGTCGACCTGCTGCTCGTCGGCCCGACGGGGGTCAAGGTGCTGCTGATGTCCGACGTCGGCGGCACCACCGACGCGAACGGCCTGACCCTGACGTTCGACGACGACGCGGCGGCGTCGCTTCCGGACAACGGGCCGCTGGCCTCGGGGACGTTCAAGCCGACGAACATCGGCGCCGGAGACACGTTCACGGGCACGGCGCCGGCCGGCCCGTACGGGACGTTGCTCTCGGCGTTCGACGGCACCGACCCGGACGGCGCCTGGAGCCTGTACGCGATCGACGACGGTCCGAACAACGACTACGGGCTCATCGACGACTGGAGCCTGACGATCGACAACGCCTTGCACGCCGAGCCCTTCGGCACGGCCGCGGAGCGGGTCGGTGACGCGATCGTCGCCGACCCGACGACGGTGACGAGTGCGTCGTTCGCCGCCACGGCCCAGGACCCGACCGCGCAGCCGAACGGCTGGGGCTTCCCGAGCGGACCGCCCGCGAGCCTCTTCGACAACGGGACGGCGTCCCTGGCCGGCTTCCCCGCCACGGCCAACGGCGACTTCGGCGTGCTCACGACCGGCGACGCATCGCTGGCGGACGACATCCCGCAGACCCAGAGCGACGCGAGCGGCACGTCCAACTCGGGCGCGACGACGCCGGGTCGCGGGAGGACCGCGTACGACACGTCGACGCTCCAGCTCGGCGTGACCGTGCCCGCGGGCGCGAACTGCCTGGCCCTCGACTACCGGTTCCTCTCCGAGGAGTTCCCGGAGTTCGTGGGCACCGACTTCAACGACGCGTTCATCGCCGAGATCGACACGAGCAACTGGACCACCGACGGCTCCGTCGTGACCGCGCCGAACGACTTCGCCACGAAGACCGGCGGCGAGGGCGTCAACGTCAACGGTGTCGGCCCGGTCGCCGTCTCGCCCGGCGAGGCGTCCGACACGACCTACGACGCGGCCACCGGCCTGGTGACGACCAAGACGCCGATCACCGAGGGCGCGCACACGATCTACCTGTCGATCTTCGATCAGGGCGACTCGATCTACGACTCGGCCGTCCTCCTCGACAACCTGCGGTTCATCACCGAGGCGCCGGACACGTGCCGTCCGCCGCAGGTCGAGAGCACCCCGGCGCCGCCGCCGCCGGGCCCGCCGCCGCCCCCGCCGCCGCCGGGCTCGCCGCCCCCGCCGCCGCCCCCGCCACCGCCGTCGAACGCGTTCACGCTCGGCAGCAAGATCGTGTTCAAGAACGGCGTCACCGTCCTCACGGTCAACGTGCCCGGCCCGGGCGTCGTGAACGCGGGCCAGGCGCCGGGCGGCAGCCGCAGGGCGGTCGCGGCCGCGAAGCGCAAGCCGCTGATCAAGTCGACCAAGGTCGTCGCCACGAAGGCGGGGCCGGTCAAGGTCACGATCAAGCCGACCAAGGCCGGCAAGAAGGTGCTCAAGCGCCGCGGAAAGCTCACGGTGCGGGTGCGGATCACGTTCACGCCGACCGGCGGCGCGCCGAAGGCGACCGTGAAGTCGGTCACCATCAAGAGCAAGAAGCGCAAGAGGAAGTAGGAGGCGCGGCGCGCGCCCGCCCCCGGCGGGCGCGCGTCAGTCCTCGCGCAGCGCCAGCAGGTGCTCGACGCCCGTGATGCGGAGCGTCCTCGCGACGTGCTCGGTCGGGCGCGTCGCGATCAGCTGGCCTCCGGCCGAACGGAGGCGGTGCGCCGCCCACACGAGCGCGCCGAGCCCGCTCGAGTCCAGGAAGGTCGTGCGGGAGAGGTCGACGACGAGGTGCCGGCAGCCCGTTCCGAGCAGCTTGCTGACCTCCGTGCGGAACTGCGTCGCCGTCGCGAGGTCGAGCTCGCCCGCGACCTCGAGCGTGCACCCGTCGGCGCCGGTCATCGTCTCGCTGAGCTTCAGGGGGGCGTGCATCGTTCTCACCTGGATGAACTGAGCCAGCCGGGGGAAAGTTGGTCACACTGCCAACGTGACCGACCTCAATCCTGCCGTCGAGACCGTCATCAACCGCTGCGTGGCCGTGCGGGCCGGCGAGAACGTGCTCGTCGTCGCCGACCCGGATCGCATAGACATCGGGCGCGCGCTGCACGAGGGCGCCATCCGCGCGGGCGGCGACAGCGTGTTCCTCCTCCTCCCGCCGCGCCCGGAACGTGGCACGGAGCCACCACCCACGGTCGCCGCCGCATTCGCCGCGGCCGACGTCTTCCTGGCGCCGTGCCTGCCGTCACTCAGCCACACCAAGGCGCGCAACGCCGCCACCGAGGCCGGCGCGCGCGGCGCGACGCTCCCCGGCGTGGACGCCGAGATGTTCGCGCGCCTGATGAGCGCCGACTTCGACGCGATGGTCGCCCGCAGCGCCCGCGTGGCCGAGCTGCTGACGGAGGCCGACGAGGCCCACTTCAGCTGTCCGCGCGGCTCGGACGTGCGCTTCGACCTGCGCGGCCGCACCGGGATCGCCGACGACGGCACGCTCGTCGGACGCGGCGCCTTCGGCAACCTGCCCTGCGGCGAGGGCTTCATCTCGCCGGCGGGCGGCAGCGGCGTCTTCGTGGCGACGACCGTCGGCCATCTCGGAACGGCCGACCACGAGGTCCGCCTCACCGTCGAGGACGGGCGGCTGAGCGACGTGAGCGGCGAGCTCGGCGAGGAGCTGCTCGCGCACCTGACGAGCTACGGCGAGGACGCCCGCCACCTCGCCGAGCTGGGCGTGGGGACGAACGACCGCGCACGGCTCGGCGGCAACCTGCTCGAGGACGAGAAGGTCCTCGGCACCGTGCACGTCGCGTTCGGCGCGAGCGCCGCGATCGGCGGCACGGTCAACGTCCCCGTGCACGAGGACTCGGTCGTCGTCGACCCGACGCTGGT
>DASVQN010000018.1:0-48334 GCA_036389155.1 Solirubrobacteraceae bacterium | reverse complement strand
GCGCCTGAAGGAGCTGTGCTGCGACGAGCACGGCCTGGACCCCGAGGCGCTGATCTTCGACTGCCTGACGTTCACGCTCACGACCGGCGACGAGGAATGGCGCCCGTCGGCGATCGAGACGATCGAGGGCATCCGCGCGATCAAGGAGAACATCCCGCTCGTCAAGACGTCGCTCGGCGTCTCGAACGTCTCCTTCGGCGTCGCCCCGCGCGCCCGCGCGGTCCTCAACTCGGCGTTCCTGCACCACTGCGTCGAGGCCGGCCTGGACCTCGCGATGGTCAACCCCAACCACATCACGCCCTACAGCGAGATCAACGAGACCGAGCGCGAGCTCGCCGACGACCTCGTCTTCAACCGCCGCGAGGACGCGCTGGAGCGCTTCATCGCGCACTTCGAGTCTCAGAGCGGCGAGGCCGAGGACGAGAAGGCCGACCCGACGGCGGGGATGGAGCCCGAGGAGGCGCTCCACTACCACATCCTGCGCCGCAAGAAGGACGGCGTCGAGGAGTGGATCGAGCGCTCGGTCGAGAAGATCGGCGCGGTCCCGACGCTCAACGACGTCCTGCTGCCGGCGATGAAGGAGGTCGGCGACCTCTTCGGCGCCGGCGAGCTCATCCTGCCGTTCGTCCTGCAGTCGGCGACGGTCATGAAGCGGGCGGTCGCGCAGCTCGAGAACTACCTGGAGCGGATCGAGGGGCACACCAAGGGCAAGGTCGTGATCGCCACGGTCTTCGGCGACGTCCACGACATCGGCAAGTCGCTCGTCAACACGATCCTCACCAACAACGGCTACACGGTCGTCGACCTCGGCAAGCAGGTCCCGATCTCGACCATCATCGAGGCGGCCGAGGAGAACAAGGCGACGGCCATCGGGCTGAGCGCCCTGCTCGTGTCGACCTCGAAGCAGATGCCGGCGTGCGTCCAGGAGCTGCACTCGCGCGGCGCGGACTACCCGGTGCTGATCGGCGGCGCGGCGATCAACAACGCCTTCGGGCTGCGCGCGCTCTACCCGGGCGGCCCCGAGTCCGACGAGGTCTACTCGCCCGGCGTCTTCTACTGCAAGGACGCGTTCGACGGACTTCACAAGATGGATTTGATCGTCGACGGCCAGGCGTACGACGCGCTCGTGGCCAAGACGCGCGAGGCGGCCGAGAAGCTGCGCGCCAAGGGGCCGGAGCCCGAGGGGCCGCCGACCGACGACGACACGGTGCGCAGCGCGGCGCGGACCGACGTCCCGATCCCGTCGCCGCCGTTCTGGGGGGCGCGCGAGATCGAGGTCGACCTCGACGACGTCTACCCGCACCTCGACACGCACGTGCTCTTCAAGCTGCACTGGGGCGGGCGCGGCGTGAAGGGCGAGGCGTGGCGCAAGCTCATCACCGAGGACTTCCAGCCGCGCCTGGAGCGCATGTGGCGCGAGCAGGACTACCTGCACCCGCGCGCCAAGGTCGGCTACTTCCCGTGCTACAGCGAGGGGAACGAGATCGTCGTCCTCGACCCCTCCGACCGGGAGACCGAGCTCGAGCGGTTCGTCGCCCCGCGCCAGCCCGGCCACGACCGGATCTGCCTCGCCGACTTCTTCCGCCCGAAGGACAGCGGGGAGCTGGACGTCGTCGCGTTCCAGGCCGTCACGGCCGGCGACGAGGTCACCCAGCTGATGGCGCAGCTCGAGAAGGACGGGGAGTTCGCCGAGCAGCTGTTCGTGCACGGCATGGGCGTGCAGACGGCCGAGGGCATGGCCGAGTGGCTGCACAGCGTCATCCGCGAGCAGCTGGGGATCCCTTCCGGCCAGGGCCGCCGGTACTCGTGGGGCTACCCCGCGGTGCCCGAGCAGTCCGAGCACGAGAAGCTCTTCCGCCTGCTCGAGGCCGACACGATCGGGCTGCGGCTCAGCGGCGGGTTCGCCGTCGAGCCCGAGCAGTCCACCGTCGCCATCGTCACCCACCACCCGCAGGCCGAGTACTTCGGCATGAAGTCGGGGCGCATCCGCGACGCCGCGCCGCCGGACGACCTCATCAAGGGGTCGGACCGCGACCCGACGAAGCGCGCGGCGGCGATCGCCGAGTACGACGCGGACCCGGCCGACGGCAGCGTCGAGGACGAGGCCGCGCTCGCGTCGTCGTCCGGCCGCCCCGGCGCCGAGTAGCCGACCGACGGCAGCGCTCCTCGCGAGTCTGGAATCAGCCGTCGGCCTCGGCCCGCGCCTGCTCGTACAGGGAGCGCGACCGGGGCCCCAGCTGACGGACGATCGCCGGGTCGGTCTGCCCGTAACAGAACACCGAGCCGAGCAGGAGCTGTGCGAGCCGGTCCTCGGTGGTCGCCGCTTCGGCCACCTGCTCGATGAATGCGAGGCCGCGGTGCGCGGTCGCGACATCGCCCGCGAGTGCACGCTCCGTAAGCCAGGAGTCGAACTCGTCGAAGACCAGCGAGACCAGCTTCCAGTCAGCCTCGTCCTGCAGCCATGCCGACTCCTCGCGGAACTCTGGGATCTCACGCGCGAGCGCCGCGACGACGTTGTCGTAGTGCAGCTCGGCCGCCCCGGCCGGGGTCGGTGGGCAAGGATCGCGGCCCCGCGCCGCGCGCTCGGCCTCGAGGAGCCGCGCAACGCCGGGCGGCAGCGCGCGAACCAGCGACGGCGGCGACTCTCCGGCGTCGGGGAGCGAGTTCGCCATCAGGCGTGTAACAGGGTCCTCCAGCGCGTGAGCCGCGATCTCGTCGAGGATCGGCGGGAGGCCGACCATCTCCGCCTCCCGGCCCGCCCCGTGCTGGTCGAGCCACTCCCAGAGGTCGCGGAAGAGCAGGAACAGGCGCGATTCCGCGTCCACGTCGTCACGCGTCCAGACGGCCGCCTGCCGCGCCTCGCGCACGAATGCGGGTGACGCCTCGACGATCCGACGGATCGTCGAGGCGAAGCCGTCAGTGTCTGGGTGGTCGGCCCTTGAGGGCATCCTTGAGCTGGTTCAGCGTCCTCTGGGCGATCTGGATCTCGCGCGGCGTCAGCTTATCTGCGTGCGCCAGGATGTCCTCGAGCGCCTCGACGGATTCCCTTCCCTTCTGGACGTGCTTGCCGACGATCTTGCCTCCGGCCTTCCGGACCTCCGCGTAGATGGCGTCGGCGGTACTTCCCTTCGGGCCGATCTTCGCTCCGAAGCGGTAGTTCGAAGCGATGACGTTGAACAGCTTGCGCGAAATGGGGTTCCGCTTGGGATCGATGCTGGTGAGGAGGCGGGCTCCTTCCGTACTGACCCGCCGGGTCGACAGCCCTACGACGGCGTACTTGAAGCCGGGACGCGCGCGGACTGCCTCGGGATCCGCTCTCTCGACGCGGCCCACACGGTTGGCGAGGAAGTCGGCGTTCGCTTCGAGGATCGCGAGCTCCTCGTCCGTCAATGTCCGCCCGGTGTGGCACTTGCGCTGCTTGCGCTTGAGGACCCGGTCGATCAATCGCTGGACGGCGCACAACATGCCGCCGAAGTGCCCGTCGAACTCGACGTTGGTCACCGGGTTGCCACCCGCGAAGGCGTAACGGTTCTGCGTGAGCAGGTCCGACTGCAAGGAGAAGTCGAGGTTCGCTGCCTCGTACCGGTCGGACTGGAGGAAGCCGCCCGCCTCGGGCCGGTACTGCCGCGCCCGCATGTCGTACATGCCGGACTCGGCGTCGCGGTAATGGCCCTGGAAGCGGAACGGGTTGTTCTGCGCCTGCGTCGAGAGCTGGTTGTCCGCCCCCTCCTGGTTTCCGTACGGGTCGTCGAAGTAGCAGTCCTGCGACTCCCCGTAGCGACAACGTCCGGTCCCGACGGTCTCGACGTTGCCGTTCGCGTCCTTGCCGTACGACACCGGCGTGAGCGCGCCATTGGACGCCTGGCTGGTCTGGCCGATGCGCTCGCCGTCTGCCGTGTAGTCGTAGAAGTCGGTGCGGGTCGCGCGGCGTTCGCGGCTCAGGAGCTCCGTGCCGCCGATGTAGGAGTAGTCGACCGCCGCAGTCTGCGACGTGGCGTCGTCGTACCGCGCGTCGCGGCGGTCCATGCCGTCGTACGCGTACCGCCGAGTGGTGCCGCCGGAGGCGTACGTCGTCATCCGGTCGAACTCGTCGAACGTGAAGGTCTCGGTCTTCGAGCCCGTCGCGATCTCCTTGAGCTGCCCGAACTTCGCGCTCGACGCGTCGTCGTTGTACTTGTAGTTCGAGATGATGCTTCCGCTGGCGTCGCGGATGCTCTCCAGCCGGTCGCCGAAGTACACGAAGCGCCGGGTCGACCCGTCATACGAGTCGCGCTTCTCGGTCACCGCGCCGTTGCCGTTCAGCGTGTAGTCGACAACCCCCGTCCGCGGCTGCCACAGGCCCCGCTCCCAGCGCACGAGCTGGTCGCGCGCGTTGAACGTGTAGCGCCCGTGCTCGTCCTCGCTGCGGTTGCCGTTGCGGTCGTAGGAGTACGACTGCTGCTTCGGTTTGCCGGCGGCGGTGCGGTCCATGTAGGACAACCGGCCGGCGCTGTCGTACGAGCGCTGCTCGAAGTCGCCGTTCGGCTTGTCGATCGTGGACAGCTCACCCGACGGCGTGTACGTCATCGTCGTCGTGCGGTCGAGGTAGCCCGCCGTGATGGTGGCCGTCGGCGTCCGGACGCGGTTGGTCCGCTCGCGGTCGAGCGAGTCGTAGGTGGAGAAGGTCGTCCTCCCGCCCGAGTACGTCGTCGCGCCGGTGATGGCCCCGTCGGTCCGCCGCTCGGTGACGTTGCCGTCGCGATCGTAGAACAGCTGCGTGTCGAGGCCGCCGCTCCACGTCTCGTCCGTGGACGTCGGCCGATCGGCGGGGTCGTAGCCGTACGTCGTCGTCCGCCCGTTGGTGCGGTCCGGCGTGCCGTCGGCCTTGATCGACTGGTCCGTCATCGACGTGATCTGCCGCTGGTGGTCGTACGAGTACGCATAGACGCGCAGCGGGTCGTCGGCAGCCGTGTTGGGGTCGTTGTTTTTGCACTTGCGGCCGGCGTTCGTCGGCGTCGCCGAGCGCTTGATCACGAGCGAGTTCGGTCCGTACTGGTTGCAGATCTCGCGCTTGTTCGACGCCCAGTAGAGCTGGTTGCCGCGCATGTCGTACTCGTAGGTGATCGTCTGCGCGTAGTGCACGCCCGTGTCCGGGTCGACGATCTGCGGCTCGCTCTGGGTCCGGATCCAGCCGGAGTCCCAGTGCGTGTAGGTCGTGCGCGCGGTCGTCGCGCCGCCGTTCGACCAGTCGTAGGCCGTGTCGACGGCGATCGACCGCCCCCGCGTGTCGTACGTGAAGTCGGTGCGGAACCGGCGCGCGTCCGTGCCTCCCCACGGCTGGTGGATCGCCGTGAGCTGGTCGTCGGCGTCGTACTGGCGCACCTCCGCGTTCCAGGCGTAGTCCGACGTGACCGGGACCGCGTTCTGCTGCGGGTCGTCGGCCCGCGCCGTCCGCGTGGCCTCGTCGACACCCGCCGGCCTGACCGTCCGGCGCAGGTTGCCGTTGCCGTCGAACTGCGTGATCGTCGTGCGTGGGCTGCTCTCGACCACCCTCTCGCGCCACGGCAGCCCCCGGCCGTCGTACTCGGTCTCCGTGACCAGCCGGTTGAAGGTGTCGTTCGGAGCGTCGACCTTCGTCGTGTTGCCGTCGAGGTCGTACTCGAACGAGGTGACGTTGCCCTGGCCGTCGCGCTGGTTGTACAGCTCGCCGCGGCGGTTGAACAGCGACGTCGTCGTGAAGCTCGCGCCGTTCGCGCCGGTCGCGTTGCCTTCCGGCCGCCGCTCGGACGTGACGTTGTCGATCGCGTCGAGCCCGTACGTCGTGCGGTTCGCGAGCGGGTCGCGGAGCTCGGTCATCCGGTCGGCGACGTCGTAGATCCGCTGCCAGGTGTGTCCGTTCGGCCTCTGCTCGAACGTGACGTTGTCGTTCTCGTCGTACGTCCAGTTGGTCGTGTCGTACAGGCCACCGAGGGACCCGGGGATCGACCGCGTGACGAGACGGCCGAACTGGTCGTACGTGTTCAGCGTCGCGTGACCGCCGTCGCGCGCGGAGCGCACGTTGCCGTTGAAGTCGTGCACGAACTCCTCGGTGATGTAGCCGGGAGGAGGCTGGTTTCCGTCGCCCTGGCCGCGGCAGTCGTCCGCCGGTGCGGCCGTCACGTCGCGCGGCTTGTTCGTCTGCAGGACCCGCCCGAGCGCGTCGCGGCACAGCGTGGTCGCGTCGCCCGCGCTATCGGTGACCCGGGTGAGCCGCATCTCGCGCTCGTAGGCCATCGTCGTCGCGCCTGCGCGCGGCAGGATGTCGGGCCGCTTCTGCTGCTCGAGCTCGCCCATGTCGCCGTGGGCGCCGTTGTCGGCGGTCGGCTCCTCGTCCTGCGCAGCGTCATCCAGGTCGCGTGGATCGCGGAGCACGACCTCGTTGCCGTCACCGGCGCCGGTGACGTCGGGACCGCCGTCCTGCGGCGGCTCTGCGCCCGGCCCGGCGAAGCGCCAGTAGCCCGGCCGCGTCGTGCTTCGTACCTCGCCGGTGTCGTAGAACGTGTTCGTGAACGTGTTGCCGCGCGCGTCGGTGACGGACGTCGGGTCGCCGACCTCGTTGCGCGTGTACGTCACGCTCCACGTCGGGCCGTACTGGACCGCCGAGCGCGGCAGGGTCAACGTGCGCAGCTCGCCGGTCGGGTAGTAGTCGTAGGTGGTCTCGAAGTCGCCCGCGGTCGTGGTGGCGGCGCCGCGCGGCTTGGTCTCCCCCGCCAGCTGACCGTTCGCCCGGTAGCGCCGCTCGGACCGCGCTCCGGTCGGGTCGATCGTGGCGAGCGGCCGATTCGTGTCGTCGTACTCGTAGCGCGTGAGGTACTGGTTCGGGTCGTTGCCGTCGCGGAAGCCGCGCGGCTCGATCGTCGCCACACGGTTGTCGTCGGCGTCGTAGCGATGCTCGGTCTGACGCCGGCTCCACGTGTCGGCGTCGCCCGCGCCCTGCGCGGGGTTGTCGATCTGGAAGCGCAGGTTGTTCGAGCGGTCGTACTGGTAGGTGAGCCGCCGGTTCGCCTCGGTCTGCACCCGGGTGACCGCCTGGTCGGGCGTCTGCCCCGCGTTGTGCCGCGGGTCGGCGACGCCGACGACGTTGCCGCGCCGGTCGTAGGCGAACGAGGAGATGAGGTCCCTGTCGGGCCCGCGCGACATCCGCACCTCGGCCGTACGCTGGCCGATGGCGTCGTACACCAGCTTCGTCGCCGAGTCGTCGGCCACGTTCGCGGTGACGTTGCCGTTCGGAGAGGTGACCTTCGTCGCGTTGTCCTCGGCGTCGTACTCGTACGACGTCCGCTCGCGGGCCGGGGCGGCCTCGAGGCTGACGTTCGACTGCGAGTGCTGCACCGCGGGCGTGTCCACCGTGAGCTGGTGGTCCATCGGGGTGTACGCGGTCAGGCGGTCGTTGCCGTTGGCGTCGACCATGCGCGTGAGGTTGCCGTTGTCGTCGTACTCCCACGACCGGGTCGAGAACTTCTCGGCGTCGTCGCTGCCGGCGGACAGGCGCGGCAGACGCTCGGTCTTCTGGCGGTCGAGCTCGTCGTAGGTGTAGCGCGCGAAGTAGCGCGTCGGCTCCGTGCTGCAGTCGGCCGGGACCCCGGCCGCGCCGCGCGGGTCGGCCGACCAGACGAGCTTGCCCACGCTGTTGTAGCAGTCGACCGACCGGTTGGCGCGCGCATCGATCTGCTCGCGCGGCAGCCCGTTGTTGTCGTGGTTGTTGAAGTCGGTGACCGCGCCGACCTCGTCCTTCTCCCAGTCGACGTTGCCGTTCGCCAGGTACTTCGTCTCGAAGACGCCGCCCTCCGGATCCGTCCGCGTGGTCACGTTGCCGTTGGCGTCGAGGCCGTAGGCCCAGATGTGCCCGAGCGGCGTCTTGATCTCCTTGAGGTCGGACACGAAGGTGCCCCCGGCGTCGGCGGGCGTCGTCTTGCCGGGCGCGTTGATCTCCGACTGCCAGCGCCCCGCCCCGTCGCGATACGTGAGCGTCGTGACGTGGTTCTCGGGGTCGGTCCGCCGGGTGAGCAGGCCGTTGGCGTTGTAGGCCATCGTCGCCTGGGCGAAGTCCGCGGTGCCGAACGCCTCCTGAAGCAACGTCACGTTGTTGTCGGCGTCCCAGCCCAGGCGCGTCACGGTCCCCCTCGCGTCGGTCCGCGAGAGCACGCGCCCCGCGCCGTCGATGGCGTAGTTGGTGTCGTAGCCGCGCGCGTCGGTGACCTTCGCAGTGCGCACGCTGCCCGCCGGGTCGTTCGCCGTGGCCGTCCCCGGGGTGTAGGTCCGGGTGTTGTCGCGGCGGTTTCTGACGGTATTGGTCCACTTACCGCGCGTCGGTGCGGGAAGGGACGTGCGCGGGTCGGCGATGTACGAGAAGTCCGTCCACCCCGCCGCGCTGTCGGACCCCGCGCTGCCATTCGGGTCGCGCACGCGCAGCATGTCGCGGTCGAGGTCGCCGTCGGCCACGGGCTCGTACTCGTACTGGAACGACCGCTCGGCGGGCTGGCCGAGCGCCTGCACGAGCTCGGTCAGGTAACCCTCGGCGTCGTAGCGGAACTCGGTGACACGCCCGGCGTGATCCTGGATCCGGCGTACGCGCCCCGGCAGCCGCAGATCGGGAAGCGGGTCGTAGTAGCTGATGGTCACGGCCCGGCCTGCCGCGTCGGTGATGGAGCTGACGCGTCTGCACTCGACGATGCTGTTGTTCGTGACGAACCGCGGGTCCGCGCCGCTCAGCTGCTTCGGGAGCCCGCAGGTGCCGCCGTCGTCGGTCGCGGTCTTGCTCGCGACGCCGATCGTCTCGTACCAGACGAGAAGCCTGTTGTCGTTGCGGTCGACGACCGAGGTCAGGTAGCCGTTCGCGCCGTAGACGAACGTCACGCCGTCCGGCCGGGTCATGATCCAGCTCGGCCCGCTGGCGGTCATCTGGTACTGGCGCAGGCGGAGGTTCACGCCCGCGGGCGGTGAGTACGTCACGCCGTCGCCGTTGCGCGCGAACCGGTGCCGCGTGCCGTCGGCGTCCGTCATCTCGATGATGCCGCCGCTCTCCCGCGAGAGGTCCAGCGGCTCGTTCAGCCGCGTGACGCCGGAGATGCTCAGCGAGAAGCCCTGGCCGACCTGGCTGTAGTCGAGCCCGGCGAGGTCGCGCTTGGCCTGTGAGTTGTAGTCGAGGTTGACCACCGACGCGAGACCGCGCCCCGGGTTGAGGATCGGGATCGTGTGCCACACCAGGTTGCCCGTGTCGAGGTTCACAAAGGCCTGCGAGTCCCCGCCCGTGTCGACCTCGTCGTACTGCCAGAACTGCTCGAGCCCCAGCCGCGTCGGCCGGTCCTTCAGCGCATCCGTGGTCACGGGTGACACGACGACGTCGAACGTCGGCGCCTGGGCCGGGTTGCCCGGCTTGTCGAGGGCGACGACCCGGATCCGGTAGCGCCCGATCGGGTGGTTCGCCGTGTCGAACGTCCACCGGTCGCTGTGGATGCGCGGGCAGTCGTAGGTGTTGAGGTTGCATGTCGTCGGCGTGGTCGTGTACTTCGTCTCCGGCCCGACGCTGCCGTCGGGCAGCCGCAGGCCGACGTAGACCTCGAACTGGCGCACGCCGGAGCGACGGTCGGTGGCCGTGCCGTCCTCAGCCTCGATGATGAGGTCGTGCTTGCCGCCGAACACGCCGTTGTCGGCGGTCGAGGTGGCGCGGCGCTCGTAGATCGGGCCCGAGAGGTCGACGCGCTGCGGCGCGACCCGGTCGAGCCGGGTCGTCGACGTCGACGCCGATGTGTTGTTCTTCGCGAGGTCCTGGCCGCTCGCCGAGGCGGTCTGCACGCCCTCGCCGAACGACGAGATCGCCTTCTGCAGTGTCATCGTCTGTGCGCAACGCGCGTTGTACGAGCAGGTCGCCGTGCTGCTCGCGAGCTGGCCCGACGGACCGGAGAGCTGCCCCGTCTTGACGCCCAGGCCGCCGTCGGAGATGCGCGCCTGGACGGCGCGGTTGCCGTCGTTGGTCCAGTCCGGGCTCGACAGCCAGGTGACCGACGGCGCGTTGTCGTCCCACAGGTAGACCCACGGGTCGGCCTTCGTCGCCACGTACGCGCGCGGGGCGCTGTCGGGAACCACCATGCCGAACGCCGCCATGTTGCCCGGCGACCCGGCGTTGTCGGGCGAGAAGAACTCGTGGTAGACGATGCTGTCGTGGTCGCCGCAGTAGCGGTTCGGCCCGGCCTCCCAGCCGCCCCAGATCCAGCTGAGGATGCCGGTATGCGAGCACACGGACGCCCCCGTCGACATGTCGTTGCGCAGGCCCCAGACGTCGAGCTCCTGGACGATCGAGTCGCCGGGCGCCCGGTAGAACCACTCGGCGCGCTGCCCGTAGTCGGTGCCGTCCAGGTCGCGCACGTAGATGCCGTCGCCCAGGTAGCCGTTGCCGGCCCACGGCGAGAGGCCGCCGGGCCCGTACGTCTGCCACTCCCAAAGCGCGCCCATGAGTGGCGAGCCCGGGCCTGTGTTGTTCGGATCCCACACCACCTCGGGATCGACGAGGATCGGGTACGCCACGTCGGCGCCGCGGTGCTCGACGCGCAGCACGAGCCGCGAGCCCTGGACCTCGAAGCCGACGTCCACGGTGCGCCCGTCGGCGTCCTGGGCCCACGGCCGGAGCACGTGCGCGAGCACGCGCTCGCCGTCGACGATCTCGGCCGCCACGTGGCCGGACTTCTCGCGGAGCGACGCGCCGTCGGGGAGGTCGAGGCGGAACGCGAGCGTCTCGGGGCTGTCCTCGGACCGCAGCTGCGTGAACGTCTCGACCCCGGACGGCAGCGGACGCACGATCGTGTCGGCATCGGTCTGGGTGTTCGCGTAGAAGACGCTCTCGCCGGCCTTCTCCCCAAGCGCGGCCGCCGCGCCGGTGACGGGCACGAGACGCAGCCCGGCCTGCAGGAGCTCGACGCCCTCGTCGACGGTGCCGCCGATGCGCAGCGGAACGCGCGCCGCTTCGGGCACGAACGCGTCCCCCCGGCGCTCGAGCCGCAGCGACGCCAGCCGCTGCGGGTCGCCGGCGGCCGCGATCGACGATGCGGTCACGACGATGGTGTCCGGGCCGTGCTCGCGGCTGACGCGCAGGGTGTGCTCGTCGTCGAGGCCTGCGACGCGCTCGCCCTGGTCGAGGTGAACCTCGGGCCAGGCTCGCTCGGACACCGCGGAGGCGTGATGGCGGCGGGCGGCCTCGGCCGCCGCGTCGGCGCCCAGCGCGGCGAACGCCTTGCGGGTCTGCCTGCGCCGTTCCTGCGCCTGCGGCGACTCGAGCTCGCGCCGGCGCTCGGCGATGCGCTGTCGATCGCCCGCGACAGCCTCGGTGAGCGCGCGGTCGGCCGGAGCCAGCCGGTCGGGCGCACGGTCGTCCTTCGGCTGCGGACCCGCCAGCCCCGCCGCCGGCAGCACGATCGCGGCCGCGCAGAGGATCAGCGCGAAGACCAGCGAACGACCCTCGCGGAACGGTGCGTGCAGGCGGTGGCGGTGGCGACTCACGACGTCTCCTCGTCGACTGGCCGCCCCTGCTCGGCGAACTACAGCGCGTGCCAGTCTCCGCCTCGACGCGCACGCGCACCATCGGCTGAGCGGACGGTCTTTCCCTCACCCGTTCGAATGAGAACCGGGCGTGTTGCGTCGCATCGACACGACCGCTATAACCGCTTTTGCCGCTATGGAAGCGCCGCGCGAACAGGGCTCAGCGATTGCTGTCGTCGAGGCGCAGCCCTTGCTTTGCGAGTCGCTGCTCCGGCTGATCGCCGGCGCCGACGGCCTCGCCTCGGCGGGGTCGTGGACCTCCTTCCTCACGGCCGCCGCGGACTGGAACGTGACACGGCCGGATGCCGCGATCGTCGACCCTTCGCTGCTGGGCGACGACCCGGTCGAGGCGCTGCGCGCCCTGAGCGCCGGCTCGGACGTGCCCGTGCTGCTCTTCTCGCGCAGCGTGAGCGCCGACTACGTCCACCTCCTGGTCGTCGCTGGGGCGGGCGGCGTGATCGGAACCGGCGCGACCGGCGCGACCCTCCTCGGAGCGACGCGCGCGGTCGCCGGGATGCAGCGCTACATCCCGTCGGAGCTGCGCATCGAGCTCATGCAGCGGATGCTGGCGTCCGAGCGCCCGGCGTACCTGGTGCTCTCGCCGCGCGAGCGGGAGGTCGTGCGCCGGGCGGCCAGCGGCAATTCGGTCGCGGCCATCGCACGCGTGCTCGTGGTGAGCGAGTCGACGGTGAAGACCCACCTGCGCGCGGCCTACGAGAAGCTCGGGGTGCACGACCGCGCGAGCGCGGCGCTCGCGCTGATGCGGATCGGAATGCTCGGCGGCGGCGAGGGTGCCGCCCAGCCGGCGGTGCCGGCGTTGTCCGCTAGGCGGCGAAGTCCTCAGCGCTCGTCACCCGGGCGAATCGGCGTGCCGACTCTCGAGCTTCCCTGATCCGCCTGTCGAGGTGCGGGTAGACGTCGTCGAGGACGAGGCCGCGCTCGCGTCGTCGTCCGGTCGCCCCGGCGCCGAGTAGCAGCGCGGATCGCGCGCGGATGGGCGAGCCTTCCGCCGGTGGAGGCAGGCGTCCGCGAGCTGATCGAGGAGCACGTCGTGGCGTCGCTGCTCAAGCAGGAGCGGCTGCACGCGACGCTCGGCGGCCGGCACCGGTTCTCCATGGACCTCGAGGAGGGATGGTTCGAGGCCGGAAGCCTCCGCGTCGCGGCGGACGTCGTCGGGACGCAGTCGCTCGTGACCGGGACGTTCGTGTGGGGCTGGGCGAATCCGAGCACGCCCGACGCGCCGGCGGCCGAAGCCGTCCGGCAGATCGGTGCCGAACGCGGCATCGACACGCTGACGAGCGACGACGAGCTGCCCGAGCAGACGATGCACGCCGGAGCGGCGGCGTTGATCGCCTCGGGCGTGGCGGGCCTGGACGGCTACTACCTCGCGCGGACTCCGGAGCGGGCCCTCGCCTTCGGCCTGCGCAGCAGCGAGCTGCGCCGGCGCCCCATCCCGGTCGCGCAGTTGCCGTCGGCGCTCCTCGAGGCGGCGTCGGTGCTCGAGTTCTCGGCCCGCCGGACCTTCGCCCACTACCTCGCGCGGCCGCTCCCGGAGGTGCCCGCCGCGATCGAGGCCGGCCGCGCCGTGCTGCGGGGCGCGGACGGCGCCGTGTCGGTCAGCTTCGACCGCGACGGGCGGCTCGGCGAGATCCGCGCCGACCTGCCCGGCAGCGCCTGACGGTGCGTCCGGCGAGCCGGCGCGCTGCGCGCGTCCGCGCGTGCTGCGCGACCGATCGGGCGCGGCGGCAGCGGCGGGCGCTCGGCCGCCCGCGCCTCGCCGGCTTTGCCTTCTTCCTCGCCGCCGCCGGCCGGACCGGCTCGCCGATCGACGTCCGGGCCGGCTCGGTCGCGGGCCGCGGCTGGGCGACCGCGAGGCCGCAGCGGTCCGCGTCGAAGCGCGCCGCCGTGCAGATCCGCGTGTCGGGGTAGTAGGCGCCCATCGTCCGCGGCGCCTCGTCCGCGCTCGGCGCCGCGTCGACGGCCTCGAGGAAGTCCGCCGACGGCAGCATCTGCCGGTACAGGACGAAGGTGTCGGCGTACGGGCCGGACGGGAGCCAGTTGTCGCTCGGGCCGAGCTTCGCCGGCTTGTGCTCGCGGTCGGAGATCACGACGGTGAAGAAGCCGTCCGCGTCGACGGCGATGCGCTCGTCGGGCAGGCACGCGACGTAGCGCGTCGTCGGGAAGTCGTTGACGCAGATCGAGAAGTAGCGCAGCTGCGCGCGCGGCATCAGCGCCGCGTCCCGCGTCTGCACGTACGTCGGCGCCTTGGCGCGGAAGGCGACGACCTCGCCCTGGTCGCGCCTGGTCAGCAGCGAGAGGTACACGTTGTGGAAGTTGGGGAAGAACGCGCCGCCGGTCCGGTAGGTGACAGGGCCGGCGCTCTTGGTCTCGGGGCGCGACTTCGAGATGCCCCAGGGCGGCGCGTCGCTCTCGCGCGGCGCCGCGGGCACGCTGACCTCGCGCACGGCGTCGTTGACGGTGCCGCTCTTCACCGGCGCCGGGTTCTGGCAGCTCGGCAGCGGCGCCGTCGTCGCGTCGCCGCCCGCCGCGTCGCCGTACGTCACGCGTGGCAGCCCGGCCCCGCCGTACTCGTCGCCCTCGGGCAGGTAGAGGCGGTAGATGATCACGCCCGAGACGTTCGGCTCGCCGTTGAGCGACTCGGCGTAGAGCGTGTTCGCCGGCGCGTCCGCAGGCCGCTTCCCGGCCACGACGCGAACCGTGTACGTGCCGCGGTCGCCGCGCGCCGCCGCGAGGCGGAACGGGTTGCCGCCGGCGTCGGGCTCGAGCTCGTCGTCGGCGAGCGCGTCGAGCGGCATCGAGCCCTCGTACAGGTGGAAGGACAGGTAGCGCGCGTCCGGGAACCGCCCGGTGATCGTCATCGACGTCCCCGGCGCCACCGTGAACGGCGTGATCCAGTAGTGCGCGCTCTCGTCGGGGAAGGCGACGTTGACGCGGTCGGGGTCCGCCTTGGCGGGCCAGGCGCAGTCGCCGGGATCGAGCCCCGCGGCGGGAGCGGCGGCGGCGGGCAGGAACGTGAGGATCAGCGTGAGGACGAGGAGTCGGACGGCGTTCATGCCGCCGACGATAGCCAATCTCTGGTTTTCCTGTAGGGAAAGCCGCTAGGCGGCGCGGGTGCTGCTGTCGGCCCGATCCTCCGGGCCGCCCTCGCGCTCGGTCGTCCCGAGGAAGTCGGTCGCGCGCCGCATGCGCACGAACCGGCGCACCGAGTCCCGGGCCTCGCGCAGGCGCCCGTCGATCTCGTCGTGGTCACAGCCCGCGGCGCGGGCCGCGGCGATCTTCTCTCTCAGGTCGCGGACCGCGTCCTCGTGGATCGCGCGGAACCGCTCGACCCGCTCGGCCGTGGTCTGCAGCTCGTCAAGCATGTCGTCCATCGAACAACGCGATACCCGAACGCACGGGCCGTAGACACCTCTGTGCCAAATGTCTCAGCGGGCACGCGCCGGGGCCGGCTCGGCCTCCGGCAGCGTGACGGGCGCGGCGTGCATCGCGCGCAGCCGAACGTCCCGCCACGACAGGCCCTCGCGCACGAGCGCGGGCGCCCCCATGAGCACGGCCGTGGCGATCTCCACGGCCTGGAGCACGATCCCGTAGGCCAGCGCGTCCGCGTTCCCGACGCCGTACGCGCCGAGCACCGCCACGCAGGCGGCCTGGAAGACGCCGAGGTTGGACGGCACGGCCGGCAGCACCGCGGTCACGTTGACGGCGAAGAGCACCGCCGCGGCGGCGCCGATCCCCGCGCGGTCGTCGAGCCCGAAGGCCACGAGCAGCACGTAGCACGAGGCCCACTGCAGCGCCCACGCCCCCAGCTGGAACGCGGCCGCCGTGGTGCCGAGCCTCGGGCGGCGGAAGACCGACAGGCCCTGGCGGACCTTCGTCAGCGCCCGCCGCGCCGCCGCCGGACCGCCGGCGCGCAGCAGCGCCGGCGCCACGAGGACGCAGAGCAGCACGACGATCGGCGCGATGGTCACGCCGACGAGCGCGCGGTTGTTGGTGAAGAGGTCGACGGTCGAGAGCATCGTCACGCCGAGGATCACCAGCGCGACGATGTTCAGCAGCGTCTGCGAGACGAGCGTGCCGAGCACCACCGGCAGGCGCTCGCGCGGGCGCCCGAGCCGCCGCGCCACGATCAGCGCGCGCGCGGGCTCGCCGAGGCGGGCCGGCAGCGTGGCGGACATGAGCACGCCGATCGACGTGCCCTGCAGCGCGTCGGTCCGCTTCACCCGCACCCGCGGCAGCGCGGCGCGCAGGATCGCGTGCCAGGCCTGGGCGCGCAGCACCATCGACGTGCACATGATCCCCAGGCCGATGAGCGTCCAGCTCGGCGACGAGTTCAGGAGCGACTCGACGATCGCGTCCATCCCGATCCGCTGCAGCGCCAGCCAGGCGCCGCCGAGGGCGAGCACGGCGGCCAGCACGAGCGCGGCGCGCTTGGCGAAGACGAAGGCCGGGCGCGCGCGGCGCGCCGGGGTGGGCTCCAGCGAGGGCAGGCGCCGCGGCGGCACCCACGGCTCGCCGTCGGCCGGGCGGGCGCCGAGCGTCGCGGCGGCGCGCGCGAGCGCGCCGGACGGCTCGGGCATGGCGATCGCGTCCTCGTAGGCGCCGACGATCTCCTCGGCGACGTGCGGCCAGGCGTAGCGGCCGGCGCGCTCGCGGGCGGCGGCGCCCATCGCGCGGCGGCGCTCGGGGTCCAGCGCGAGGTCGCGCAGCGCGCTGGCCACGGCGGTCCCGTCGCCGGGCGGCACCAGCAGGCCGTCGACGCGGTCGCGCACGACGTCCGAGTAGCCCGCGATCCGCGAGGCGACGACCGGCGTCCCGTGCGCGAAGGCCTCCGTCAGGACCATCCCGAAGCTCTCGCCGCCCAGCGACGGCGCGCAGAGCACGTCCGCCCGCGCCAGCCGCCGCGACTTCTCCGCGTCGTCGACCTTGCCGAGCGCGTCGATCCCGCGCGTGTCGAGCAGGAGCGGCTCGATCTCCCTCCGCGTCGGGCCGACCAGGGTGAGCCGCGCCGGGACGTGGTCGCGCAGCGCCTCGAACGCGCGCAGCAGCACCGGCAGGCCCTTGCGCTCGACCGCCTGGCCGACGAAGAGGATCTCCAGCGGCTCGCCGTCGGCGCTCTTGGGCCCGAGCAGCGCGGCGTCCGGCACGTGGACGCCGTTCGGGATCACGCGGTAGCGCCCGCCGTACCAGCGCCGGCCGGTCCAGGCGGCGGCCTCGGAGACCGCGATCCGCACGCTCAGCTTGTTGAAGCGCCGGAAGGCGCCCATGAAGTTCGCGACGGGGTTGGCGACGTGGCTGGTCGAGTAGACGTGGAAGGTCCCGACCTTCGGCATGTCGGCCGAGCAGACGGCGTCCCAGCTCAGCGTCGGCGCCTCCGGCGCGTGGATGTGGACGACGTCGAAGCCGCCCGCGCGCAGCTCGCGGCGCATCGTGGCCACGCCGTAGGGGGTCCCAGAGAGGTTCGAGACCGCGCCGTTCACCCGGAAGCCCATGGTCTGCCCCAGCGGGATCAGGTAGTCGGGCAGGTCGACTCGCGCCGGACGTGCCCCCATGTGGAGCAGCGCTGTCCGGCGGGTGTCGTGATCGACCGGGGAGAGCACGCGCACCTCGTGACCGGTGGCGAAGAGCTGCTCCGCCAGAGCCTCGATATGCCGTGTCACACCCCCCGGGTACGTCCACGAGTACGGAGAGACCAGGGCGACCCGCACACGGCCACTATATTCGCTGAAGTGCCGACCCGGCATCTCGTGAAATACACCTTCCTGAAGGTCGACCCCGCGTGGCGGCGCCTGGACGCCGATCAGCGGGCCGCCGACAAGCGCGAGTTCGCCGCTGCCTGCGCCGATTTCGCCGAGGACCACCTCCTCCGCGCTTTCTCCCTGATGGGCACCCGCGGGGACGCCGAGCTGATGCTCCTCAGCCAGGCCGTGAACCTCGACGCGATCCACGAGTTCCACGTCGTGCTGGCCCAGAGCGGGCTCATGAAGTGGGCCTCGATCCCCTACTCGTTCCTGGCCATGACCAAGGAGAGCGAGTACTCCGACGAGTCGCGCCTCGAGGTCCGCCCGGCCCACGGCAAGTACCTCTTCGTCTACCCCTTCGTCAAGACGCGCGCGTGGTACGCGCTCGACGCGAAGGAGCGCTGGCGGATCATGCAGCAGCACATCCAGGTCGGCCGGGAGTTCCCGAGCGTCGACCTGAACACCTCGTACTCGTTCGGGCTCGACGACCAGGAGTTCGTCGTCGCGTTCGAGACCGACGATCCGTCAGACTTCCTCGACCTCGTGCAGAAGCTGCGGACGACGGAGTCCTCGTCCTACACCCTGCGCGACACCCCGACGTTCACGTGCATCTCCGCCTCCGTCGAGCGCGCGCTGAACGCCCTCGACGGCGAGGCCATCCCCCTGACCCTGAGCCCATCACCATGAAAGACATCACCATCATCGGAGCGGGCCCGGTCGGGCTCTCGGCCGCCTTCTGGGCGGGCATGCGCGAGGCGAGCTCCCAGATCATCGACTCTCTGCCGGAGATCGGCGGGCAGCTCACCACGCTGTATCCGGAGAAGTGGATCTTCGACGTGCCGGGGCACCCGAAGGTGCTCGCCAAGGACCTCGTCGAGCTGCACCGCGAGCAGACGCTCGAGCAGTTCGACGTCCCGGTGCACCTGGAGACCACGGCGGAGCGGATCTCGTTCCACGACGACCACGTCGTGCTGCACACCGACAAGGGCGATCTCGAGTCCCGCACCGTGATCGTCGCCGGCGGCCACGGCGCGTTCGAGCCCAAGAAGCTGCCCGGCTACGACATCTCCCCCTGGGAGGGCCGCGGGGCGTACTACCTCGTCGGCTCCAAGGACGAGTTCGCCGGCAAGAAGGTGCTGATCGTCGGCGGCGGCGACAGCGCGTGCGACTGGGTCGTCAACCTGCTCGACGTCGCCGACCGCATCGGCCTGGTGCACCGGCGCGAGGGCTTCCGCGCGCACGAGGTGACGGTCAAGCAGGTCGAGGACGCGGCCGCCGCCGGCCTGATCGACCTGCACGTCCCCTTCCAGATCCGCGAGGTCAGCGGCAACGGCTCGATCGAGTCGGTGAGGCTGTTCCACTCCGAGACGGACGAGGAGATCGAGGTCGAGTGCGACGCCGTGCTGCTCCAGCTCGGCTTCAAGACCGCGCTCGGGCCGCTGAAGGAGTGGGGCTTCGAGGTCGAGAAGGGCGCGATCAAGGTCGACAGCCTGTTCCGCACGTCGCTCGACCGCGTGTGGGCGTGCGGCGACATCACGACCTTCGACGGCAAGCTCAAGCTGATCGCCACCGGCTATGCGGAGGCGGCCATCGCCGTCTCGCAGGCCATCCACCACATCCGGCCGGACACCAAGATCCAGCCGAAGTACTCGACCAACACGGGCGTGCCGGGCGCGGTCGCCGGGCAGCCCTGAGCCCGTCGGAGCACCTGCGCGCCGCCGATCCGGTGTTGGCGGCGCTCCTGGACCGCGTCGGCGAGCCGGACACCGAGCGGGGGCGCCCGCGCGGCGACCATTACGCCGCGCTCGTGCGGGCGATCGTCGGCCAGCAGCTGTCGGTGCGCGCGGCGCAGGCGATCTACGGGCGGCTGCTCGAGCAGTTCGGGGGCGGGCCGCCGACGCCGGAGCAGCTCCTCGCGCGCGAGCCGGGGGAGCTGCGGGCGGCCGTCGGCCTGTCGCGGGCGAAGGTCGCCTTCCTGCGCTCGCTGGCCGAGCACGTCGTCGACGGCTCGCTGGAGCTCGAGCGCCTCGACGCGCTGCCCGACGAGCAGGTGGTGGCCGAGCTGACCGCCGTCAAGGGGATCGGCGAGTGGAGCGCGCACATGTTCCTGATGTTCGAGCTCGGGCGGCCGGACGTGCTGGCCGTCGGCGACCTCGGGATCCGGCGCGCGGTCGAGCGCGCCTACGGGCTGCCGGACCTGCCCAGCGCGGCCGAGCTGACGGCCCTCGCCGAGCCCTGGCGCCCGCACCGGACGCACGCGTGCATGCTGCTCTGGGACTCGCTGGCGAACGTGCCGTGATGCCATCGCCGCGAAGCGGCTGTGACGTGAAACCGCGAAGCGGTCGGTCGTCTAGTCCGCGGACGGCACGCGCGCGGTCACGATCCACGTGCTCGCGCCGCCGACGAAGCCCGCGGGCGTCTCGAACTCGCGCAGTCCCTCGCGCAGCGCGGCGTCGACCTGGTCGTGCAGATGCGCAGCGCGGTCGCCGGCCAGGCGCAGTATCTCGCCGGCGGGGCCGAGCGCGGTCACGACCTCGATCGCCTCGTCCATGTCCCTGCCGACGAGGACGGGCAGGTCGCAGCGGTGCAGTGCGATGTCCTCGAAGCCCGCGTGGAGCAGGATGTCCGACGTCGTGTCGGCGTTGGCCATCGAGAACGGGCCGGGGCCGCACGTCGGCTCGTCGTACTCCTCCGGGCGGCTGACGATGCGCTCGACGATCGTCTGCGCCTTGTACAGCCAGTCGTTGTCGGCGCGCTGGCGCCAGACGACCATGGCCAGGCGTCCGCCGGGCTTCAGCGACCTGAGGACGTTGCGCATCGCCGGGACCGGGCCCGCGAAGAACATCGTGCCCATCCGCGAGAAGGCGAGGTCGTGGGCCGCCTCGCCGAGGTCGGCCGTCTGCACGTCGCCGACGAGGAACCGCGCGTTCGTCACGCCGGCCTGCTCGGCCTCCTCGCGCGCGGTCTCGACGAAGCGCTCGGCCGCGTCCACGCCGACCACCTCGCCCTGCGGGCCGACCAGCGCGGCGATCTGCTGCGTCATGTCGCCGAAGCCGCAGCCGATGTCGAGGACGCGCTCACCGGGCCGCGGGGGCGAGATCGCGAGCGCCCGGTCGCCGTGCGCGCCGAGGCCCGTCGTGAAGATGTGGCGGTAGCGGTGGAAGCGGTCGTACAGCGGCCCGTCCCAGGCCTTGATCGCCTCGGCGTTGACCCCTGTTCCCCAGTCGACGGTGCTCATGCGCGGACGCTACGGGCGCGCCACGCACACATTCCCGGACGATTGCGCTGTCGCACACACGGGCAGGTCAGCGGTCATGGACGAAGACACCGAGAAGGGCATCACCAGCCCGCCCGACCCCACCCACGAGGCGACGACCCCGCCCGACAACCCCGAGCCCGACGCCGAGGCCGTCGAGAAGGGCGAGGACAAGCTGGAGCAGGCGGGCGGCGGGCACTAGGAGCTCCGAGGATCCGGTCTCCGATCGTGCCCGGATGCGTGGGCCGGCCGGCGAGGAATAGTGCTTCGCACAGGCTTCGCCGGCCGGGCCGCGCAGACGCCCACGAGCGGCTACCGGATCAGTAGTTGCCGCTGATGCGGTCCCAGGCCCTGCGGGCCGCGTCGCGGACCTTGTCGCCGGCCGACTCGTCGGACGCGATGTCGTCCGCGCTGAGGTCCACGGCCGCCGGGCTCGCCGTCGGCTCGGGCAGCGACCGCGCCTCGGCGGCGGTCATGTCGAGGATCACGAGGCGGGTGTAGATGTCGCCGACGGCGGGGGCGTCGACGAAGCGATCGCCGTCGGGCGTGTCGAGGATCAGGCCGTCGAAGATGTCGGCGCCGGTGTCCGCGAGGACGCGCTTGACGGTGCCGATCTCGGTCCCGTCGCGGTCCTCGACGCGCGTTCCCTCGACCAGGACGGTGTAGGCGATCGGCTCTCCGCGGTGCTCGTCGGTCATCCCGGACACCGTACCCGGCCGCCCGCGATCCCTCTCCACAGGTCGTAGACGGGGTACGCCCGCGTCAGCCCCGTGTCGAACAGGCCGACCGGGAACGAGAAGTCCTCGCGGATCGAGAACTGGAAGGCCGCGTCGACGCGAGGGTCGTCGCGCCAGCGCGTGAGCCTGCCGGCGATCGCGTCGCAGTCGGCGGCGAGCTCGCGCCGCGAGTGCGAGCGATGCGCGCCGACGTGCGCGCCGCCCACGCCCGTCTCGGTGACCCAGATCGGCTTGCCGCGGGTGCATCCGCGCTCGTCGAGCGCGCGGCGCAGCTCGGTCACGGCGTCGGTGGCGTCGCCGGAGAACCCGTCGTCGTCGGCGCCCTCCGCGCCCGTGCGCGCGGCCGCCTCCTCGTCCCTCTCCGCGTACTGGTGCTGCGCCCAGACGTCGCCGGCGCAGGCGTCGGCGTCCGGCAGCGCGCGGACGAACTCGGCGACGCCCGTGACGAGCGGCTTCGGCCCGCTCGCGCCCGCCAGCTCCCCGAGCACGAGCCGCTCGTCCTGCGGCGTCGCGGCGAGCTCGGCGCGCAGCGCGCGGACGATGTGGCTGTAGACGCGCGGCGCGCGCGACGGCGCGCTCGCGTCGCAGCGGCGCCGCTGCGGGCTGAGGAAGTACGGCTGGTTCGGCTCGTTCCACGGGCTCCACCACTTCAGCTCGACGTCCTCCTCGCCGGCCAGGCGGACGAGGTCGCGCACGAGCGCGCGGTAGCCCTCCAGCCCGCGCCGCGTGATCGGGCGCGACCGCGGCAGCTCCGTGCTCCGCTCGCACCCGCCGGGCGCGCGCGCCGCCCACTCGGGCACGCCGAAGATCTGGACCACGACCTCCCAACCGCCGTGCTCGCGCTGCTGGGAGCGCACCGCGCGCAGGACGTCCCGCACGCCGGCGAAGGCGCCGCACGGCGGGAGGTCGCGCAGGCAGCCGTTGTCGTGCTGCTCGAACCGCGGCGGCTCGCCGCGCCGCGGCTGCAGCTGCGACCAGTCGATCATCAGCCGGTAGTACGCGGGCCGCAGGGCCTCGACCCGCGCCCGCCACGGCTCGAAGTCGCCGCCGCGGCGCTGCGCCCACAGGAGGTTCGCGTTGCGCTCGGCGATGCCGACCGCGAGGCCTTCGACCCCCGCAGGCGGAGGCGGGGTCCCGACGGTGGTCGACCCTGTCCGCAAGACGGGATCGTCGTCGTCGCCGCCCGACGTCACGACGACGAGGGCGGCAAGCGCGATGATCAGGAGGGCGGCCGCAGCGGCGGCCGCCCGCCGCGGCGTCAGACCGCCGAGACCTCTTCCTCGTCCGGCACGCGGAACGAGGAGCCGCAGCCGCAGGCCGCGATGACGTTCGGGTTGTTGACCTGGAAGCCCGCGCCGGTCAGCGCGTCGACGTAGTCGATCTGCGAGCCGTGCACGTACGGCAGCGACTGCTTGTCGACGAGGATCTGCAGGCCCTGGTGCTCGTAGACCTGGTCGTCGTCGCGCTTCTCGTCGAACGCGAGCTGGTACTGGAAGCCGGAGCACCCGCCGCCTCGGACACCGAGACGCAGGCCGGCGGACGCCAGGTCGACGCCCTGGGCGGTCAGGAACTCGCGCACCTTCTGCGCGCCGAGGTCCGTGAAGGTGATGTCGGCGAATTGCATTGCTTCACAAAGGATAGCGGCCCGGCAGGCGGCCGGAGCGGGCCCGCGCGCGGAGCTACCCTCTTGTGAAAGTGCCCACGCCAGACGAGCTCAAGCAGCGGATCGAGGCCGCGATCCCCGGCGCCGCCGCCGACGTCCACTCCGCCGACAACGTGCACTTCAGCGCGCACGTGCGGAGCGAGGCGTTCGCCGGCAAGTCCCGGATCCAGCAGCACCGGATGGTGTACGACGTGTTCGACGAGGGCGAGCTCGGGGGCGCGGTCCACGCGCTTCAGATCAAGACGGAGGTTCCATGAGCGACAACCCGCTCCGCGACGCCATCGGCGACGCGATTCGCGAGAACGAGGTCATCCTCTTCATGAAGGGGACGCCCGACCAGCCGATGTGCGGGTTCAGCGCGCGCACCGCCGCGGCCCTGCAGGCGGTCGGCAAGCCGTTCGCGGCCGTCGACGTCCTTCCCGACCCGCGCATCCGCCAGGAGCTGACGGGCCTGTCGAACTGGCCGACCGTCCCCCAGCTGTTCGTCAACGGCGAGCTGGTCGGCGGATGCGACATCGTCACCGAGATGTACGAGACGGGCGAGCTGCACGAGACGCTCGGCGTCGACAAGCCGGCGGAGGCCGAGGCCGCCCCGGCCGCCGAGTCGAGCGGGCCCGCGCCGCTCAGCGTCGAGAACCGGCTCGGCTAGCGCGGCCGCCGGCTCAGCGCACCTCGACGGGCACCCGCACGACCCCGCTGAGCCGCAGGTCGGGGTCGCGGTAGACCCTCCGCGCGCGGCGCGCGACGCCCTCGGCGCCGCCCGGGACGTCCTCGAGGTCGCCGAGGTCGTCCTCGCCCGCGGGCGGCTCGAAGCTCGCCTCGATGCCGTCGTAGCGGCCGATCGCGCCGACGGCCTTGCGCAGCTTCTCGACGGTGCGCGGGCCGGTCACGTCCTCCTCGCCGTCGCCGAACAGGGCCTCGGCGAGGTCGATCTCGATGATGCCGGACTCGTCGGTGTCCGGGCCGGTGAGGGTCAGCTCGCGCTCGCCGCGCGGCATCCCGCGCGGGACCTTGACGCGGACCGTCCGCCACTCCTGGCCGCCGCGCACGCGCTGGATCCGCACGCGCAGGCGCGCGGTCTTCCCGCGCCGGACGACGCTCGGGCCCTTGACGCCGATCATGTACGCGAGCCGCAGCCCGCGGCGCAGCGTCAGGTTGACCTCGACGTTCGCCATGTCGAGCGTCTTGAAGTCGAACGCGTCGATGAGCCCGATCGCCTGCACCAGGTCGGCGACCATCGGCCCGCCCGCCCCGAGGCCGCCGTCGCCGGACAGGCCGCCGTCGCGCATGACGTAGCGGTTGCAGAACCGCAGCGGGCTCTTCTCGCCGACGAGGTTGAACGTCGCGCACATGTCGCCGCTCTGGCGCGCCGGGATCGCGCCCATCACCGTGACCGCGGCCTGCGACGTCGTCGCGCCGGCGACGAGCGCCAGCGCCGAGATCCCGGTCGGCTGGCCGAGGAAGTTCTCGTCCGCGACGTCGACCGGCAGGACGCGGAACCTGCCGGTGTCCCCGTCGGTCGCGATGACGCGCAGCGGGAAGCGCTTGGGCATGACGCCGAGGCGCCCGGCGATCGCGGACAGCCCGTCGGCGCTGACGACACCGACGTCGTGGCCGGGGACGGCGAGCTTGTACGTGGAGACCCCCTCGACGCCGACGGGGTTGTTGATGACCGTGTAGACGTACGCGTCCTGGAGGAAGAGCGACCGGGCGCCGGCCGCGTCGAACGGGTGGCCGAACGCCCACACCTTGTCGCCGTCGACGTAGGCGACGGTGCCGACGGCGCCGACCGCGAGCGCTCCGCTCGACAGGCCCGCGGCCATCGCCGAGCCCGGCCGCAGCTCCTGCACGGGGAACGTCGCGGCGCGCGGCTTGCCGGAGCTGGCCAGGAGCACCTTGCCCTCGCGCTGCGCCAGCCGCGTGAGGAAGCGCCCGACGCGCGGCGAGACGCCGCCGATCGACAGCGCCTCGAGCGGCCTGGCCCCGCGCGTCTGCGGCTGCGCGCCGATCGGCGGGTCGACCGGCTGCGCGACGACCGACTCCATCGGCGTCGCCAGCCCGACCTTCCCTCCGTACTCGCCGACACTCTCGGAGATCGCGCCGGCGTACGCGTCGCGGCCCTGGCTGTCGCGGCAGATGACCGGCGAGCCGGAGAAGCCGGGCCCGAGGCCGGTGCGGTCGACGGCGTCGCCGGAGACGCGGATGAGCAGGCGCGGCGACGCGGTGGCGTCGTCGCCGGCGACGACGTCGAGGATCTCGACGTCGAACGACGCGATGTCCGTGCCCTGCACGACCGAGCGGCCCGTGCACTGCATCCCCTTCTGGATCTCGGACAGCGGCATGATCGGCTCGGCCGCGACGGCCGGAGCGGCCAGCCCGAGGGCCAGCGCAGTGGTGAGGAGAGGCGCGCGCAAGCGACGCACGGTACTCACTGCGCGCCCTGCTCTGCGCGCCACCGCAGATGCTCGACGATCCGGTGCGAGTCGCAGATGGCCTCGCCGCCCAAGACCGCGACGGGGACGTTGCGCTGGCCCGACAGCGCCGCGACCTCGTCGCGCTCGCGCCGGCGCCGCGCGACGCGCACCTCGTCGAAGTCCACGTCGTGCCGGCGCAGCTCGCGCGCGACGCGCCCGCACGGGCACAGCCAGTCGGTCGGCGTTCGGCAGCGGTAGAGCGTCGCCATTACGGCGTCACCCGGTCCAGGACGCCGCCGGCGGTGCGGATCGCGAACCCCGCGAGGCGCAGCCCGGCGGGCTGGCCGGTGCCGGGGCGGGCGAGGCCCGCGGTGCCGCGGTCGCGATACCAGGCGACGGTGCGCTCCAGCGTGTCCTCGTGGTGCGACGGTTTCCAGCCGAGCTCGCGCTTGGCCTTCGTGCTTCGGTAGGCCCACCACTGCGAGGCGGCGCGGACCTCGACCTGCGTGATCGCCGGCGTCGCCGACACGGCCTCGGCCGCCCGCGCCAGCGCCAGCGCGGCGTGGACGGGCAGCTTCAGCGCCGGCGGCGCGACGCCGGAGATCCGGCCGAGGTCAGCGAGCAGCCGGTCGAGCGTGAAGTTGCGGTTGCCCAGGATGTAGCGCTCCCCCGGCCGCCCGCGCTCCGCCGCCAGCAGCTGCCCGCGCGCGACGTCCTCGGCGTCGACCACGTTCAGCGCGCCGTCGACGTAGGCCGGGATCTGCCGGCGCAGGAACCGCAGCACCAGCTCGGTGGACGAGCGGTAGAGGTCGCCCGCGCCGAACACGTGCGCCGGGTTGACGATGACGACCGGGAGCCCGGCGGCCGCGAGCCGCAGCGCCTCCGCCTCGGCCTCGTGCTTGGAGTGCACGTACGGGACGTCGAGCCCGCCCGCGGGGAAGGGCTGGCGCTCGTCGGCCGTCGAGCCGCGCGGCGCGGGCCCGATCGCGGCGACCGACGACGTGTAGACCGCCCTTCCGACGCCGGCCCGCAGCGCCTCCTCCAGCACGATCCGCGTGCCGTTGACGTTGACGCGGAAGAGCGTGTCGCGGCTGGCGCGAAGCGACGTCAGGCCGGCCAGGTGGAAGACGCTGTCGACGCCCCGCATCGCCCGGCGCACGGCCCGCCGGTCGAGCACGTCGCACGTCGCGTGCTCCACCTCCAGGCCCTCCAGGTTGTCCAGCCGGGAGCGGTCGCGGACGGTCACGCGGACCCTGTCCCCGCGCTCCACCAGCAGCCGCGTGACGTGCGAGCCGACGAGGCCCGTGGCGCCGGTGACGAGGACCGTGGACAAGGGGCGCAGAGTGTAGGGTCCGGCCGCAGGAGGTCTGAATGTCACCTGTCGCGGTCGTGACCGACACGACGCAGTACCTGCCGGCCGACGTCGTCGCGCAGAACGATCTTCACCTCGTCTCGTTGTACGTGCGCTTCGGCGACGAGCTCGAGCGCGAGTCCGACATGGGCGACTTCCAGTCGTTCTACGACCGGCTGCGCTCGGCCCAGGACCTCCCCACGACCTCTCAGCCCTCGATCGGCGACTTCGTCGAGGTCTTCGAGCCGCTGCTGGAGGCCGGCCACGACATCGTCTCGCTGCACATCTCCGCCGGGATCTCGGGGACCTACGACTCGGCGCTGCAGGCGAAGGCGCAGCTCGAGGAGCAGGGGCACGCGGGGCGCATCGAGGTGCTCGACTCGGCCACCGGCTGCGGCGGCCTGGGCTTCATGGCGCTCGCGGCCGCCGCGAAGGCGCGGGCCGGCGGCGGGCTGAGCGAGGTCGTCGAGCACGCGCGCGCGGCGCGCGCGGAGCTGAAGATCTGGTTCGCGGTCGACACGCTCGAGTACCTGCGCCGCGGGGGGCGGATCGGCGCGGCGCAGGCATGGATCGGCGGCGCGCTGAAGATCAAGCCGCTGCTCTCGATCGAGTCGGAGATCCTCCCGGTGGAGCGCGTGCGGACCTCCGGCAAGGCGTTCGAGCGCCTCGTCGAGTACATGCGCTCGCGGCACGCCGACGGCGCGGACGCCTGGATCGTCCAGCACATCCAGTCGCCCGAGCAGGCCGAGCGCCTGGTCGAGCGCGGGCGCGAGATCTTCGGCAGCGAGCCGACGTGCGTGTCGGAGGTGGGGCCCGTCATCGGCGCCCACGTCGGGCCCGGGCTGCTGGGCTGCGGCGGGCTGCCGTCGTCCTACCTGCGCTAGCCCCGCTGCCGTCCGCCGCGCCGGTCAGAGTTCCCGGCGGTGCGCCAGGTGTCGACTCCCCGACTCGTGTTCCAGGCCGTGCTGGTCGTGGTCGGCGTCGTCCTCTCGCTGTACCTGATCTACCTGCTGCGCAAGCCGATCGGGTGGGTCCTGATCGCCGGCTTCCTCGCGCTCGCGCTGGCCACGCCCGTGAACATCCTCCAGCGGCGGATGCGGCGCGGCCTCGCGATCGCGATCGTCTACCTCGGTTTGCTGGCGGTGCCGATCCTGCTCGCGCTGATCGTCGTCCCGCCGATCGTCGGGCAGGTCGACGACCTGTCGCGCGACGTCCCCGGCTACGCCGTCGACCTGCGCGAGTTCGTCGAGGAGAACGAGCAGCTGCGCAAGATCGACGAGGACTACGACATCACCGGGCGCATCGAGGAGGAGGCGGGCAAGCTGCCGGGGCGGGTCGGCGACGCGGCGGGGATCCTCGGCGACATCGGGATCGGCCTCGTCAACTCGATCTTCGCCGCGGTGACGATCCTCGTCCTGACCGCGTTCATCCTCGGCAGCGGGCCGCGATGGCGGAAGGGAGCGCTGGGGCTCATGCCCCCGGACCGGGCGGAGCGGCTGGACCGCGTCATGGACCGCATCGCGGCGGCGGTCGCCGGCTACGTCGCGGGCGCGTTCACGATCGCGCTGATCGCGGGGACGCTGACCTTCGTCGTCCTGTCGATCCTCGGCGTTCCGTTCGCCGGGCCGCTCGCGGTGCTCGCCGGGTTCATGTCGCTCATCCCGCTGATCGGGGCGACGATCGCGGCGGTCCTCATCGGCGTCGTGACGCTGTTCAACGACTTCCCGACCGACACCATCATCTGGACCGTCTGGGCGATCGTCTACCAGCAGCTCGAGAACAACTTCGTCCAGCCGCAGATCCAGAAGCGGACGGTCGACGTGCAGCCGTTCGTCGTCCTGACCGCGGTGCTGTTCGGCAGCGCGCTGCTCGGCGTGCTGGGCGCGCTCGTGGCGATCCCGGTCGCCGCGTCGATCCAGATCTGCATCCGCGAGTGGTGGACGTGGCGGCAGGAGGAGCGCGAGCGGCTGCGCAAGACGCACGACGTCACCAGCAGCACCCTGGGGCGCCCGGACGTGCCGCCGGGCGAGCCCTCGCCCGCCTAGTCCGGCGCGCTCGCGCTACTTGCCGCGGCCGAAGATGCGCGGGATCACGGCGATGCCGCCGCCGATGACGAAGCCGGCGACGGCCGCCCCGATCAGCACCTTCTGCTGGTTCCTGACGATCTGCGCGCGCCAGTCGGTCGCCCGCTTGACGTCGCCGCGCAGGCGGTCGACGGCCTCGCCGAGCTCGCGCCGGTGCTGCTCGATGTCGCGCCGGATGTCCTCCGGCGAGCGCTGGGTCGTCCCGCTCACGAGCTCACGGTCTCCTTGATGCGCTTCGCCTCGTCGATCGCCATGTCCGGTGTGGGCGGCGCGCCCTTCTTGATCCACCGGTAGCCGAGCAGGCCGGCGATCGCCGCGACGAGGAAGAGGAACAGCGTCACGACGCCGTAGCCCCAGACGACGCGGTCGTCGAGCAGGAAGTCGGCGAGCGCCCAGGCGGCGAAGTGGAAGAAGTAGATGAGGCCGAAGACGGCCATGATCCCGGCGATCGTGGCGACGGCGAGGCCGCGGCCGAGCACCTTGGCCTTCTGCGCGATCTCCGCCTTGGCGAGCTCGATCTCCTCGCGGACGAGGAGCGACGCCTTCTCGGAGATCTCGGTGACCGTGTGGCCGATCTTCTGGGCGTCGCTGTGGTCGGTCTCGGGGGAGTAGGCCATCTAGCCGACGATCTTTCGCAGGAGGAAGGCGGCGACGAGGCCGCCGGCGAACGCCGCGCCGACGAGCACCTCGGGCTTGTCCGTCGCGGGGAGGCCGCCTTCGGGCAGCGCGCTGCCCGCGGGGTGCGAGGCCGTCTGCTGGTCGTGCGAGACGGTCGGCGAAGGCTCGGTCGCACCGGGCGCGGCGGCGGCGTCCGCGGACACCGCTCCGCTCAGGGTGTCGCTCTCGGCGCTCACTCGGGCGGGTCTTCCCCGAACATGCGCCGGTAAACCACGGCGGCGGCACGGGTGACCACGACGCTGGCGAGGGCGCCGAAGCCGGCGAGCAGGCCGGACCAGGCGAGGCGCTTGACGATGTCGTTGTCCACGGCGCGCGGGACTTAATCAGATCACGCGAGCGGCGGGGGTCTCCAGCCCGCTGCAGATCGTGTCGACGACGTAGGCCTTCGCCTCCTCGAACCCGGCCTCGCCCTGCGGGAGGAGGTCGAAGATCCAGCCCGTGAGGACCTGCTCGATCGCGCCGTAGAACGCCATCGCCGCGAAGTTCGGGGTGATGCCGTCGCGGAACGTCCCGTCGGCCTGGCCGGACGCGACGATGTCGGCGATCAGCTCGTACGCCTCGCGGATCTTGTCCAGGTGCTTGCGCCCGAAGCTGTTGGCCGCGCGGGTGACCTCGACGATGATCACCTTCATCACGTCGGGGTCGTGGCGGTAGGAGTCCACGATGAACGAGGTGATCGCGTAGAGCTTGTCGCGCGGCGGGTCGTCGCGGCCGTCGACCTCGCGGATCGCGTCGAGCAGCAGGTTCCAGCGCTCGAGGAAGAGCGTGTCGAGCACCTCGTCCTTGGAGCCGAAGTAGTGGTAGACGAGGCCGTAGGCGACGCCGGCGTCGTCGGCGATGTCCGACACGCGCGCCGTGTGGAAGCCCTGCCGGGCGAACACGCGGACGGCGGCGTCGAGGATCATGCGGCGCTTGTCCGCTGCGCTGGGGCGGGTCATCAGACGCGCACCCTACGGTGCCGCAGCGCCGGCAACTCGGCGCGCACGCGCTTCTGCGCCTCGAGGTCGAGGTCGGCGACGACGTGCCTCTCGGCGTCGGGCGCCTGCGCGAGGACGACGCCCCACGGGTCGACGATCATGCTGCGCCCGCCGGAGCGCATCCCGCCCGCGTGCTCGCCGGTCTGGTTCGCCGCCACGACGAACGCCTGCTGCTCGATCGCGCGGGCGCGGACCAGGACGTCCCAGTGGTCGCGCGTGGTCTTCAGCGTGAAGGCGCTCGGGAGGGCGAACGCCTGCGCGCCCTTGTGCGCGAGCTCCTCGAAGAGCGTCGGGAAGCGCAGGTCGTAACACACGGCCAGGCCGAGCTTCATCCCGCGGACGTCCGTCACCACGACCTCGTCGCCCGGGTCCTCGTGCTCGGACTCGCGGTACGTGCGCCCGTCGACCTCGACGTCGAAGAGGTGCATCTTGGTGTACGTCGCCTCGAGGCTCCCGCCCGGCCCGAAGTGGAGGGCGGTGTTCCTGAGGCGGTCGCCGCTCCTGATCGCCATCGAGCCGGCGACGAGGTCGAGGCCGAGCTCCTTCGCGGTGCTCTGCGCCCAGCGGACGGCCGGACCGTCGTCGAGGTCCTGCGCGCCCTGCGCGACGACCTCCGCGGGGCCGAGCGCCGGCCACTTCTCGGGCAGGACGACGAGCTGCGCGCCGTCCTTCGCGGCGGCGCGGGTGAGCCGGTCGGCCGTGTCGAGGTTGCGGTCGAGGTCGTCGGTGGACGTCAGTTGCACGGCGGCGGCGCGCATGGGCGCGAACGGTACCGTCCAGCGGTGCTCCCGTACCGTGGCAGCGGCGCCGACCGGCCGCGCGAGATCGTCGTGCCGCCGGACCGGATGCCGCTCGCGCTGCGCGGGCGGCCGGTGAAGCGGTGGCGCTACGTCGGGGTGTTCGGCGAGCGGCTGATGCTGTGCGCCGGCGTCGTGTGGATCGGGCCGTTGCCGCAGACGTTCTGGGCGGTGTGGGACCGGCGGCGCGAGGCGCTGCGCGAGCGCACGCGGATCTTCCGCCCGCTGCGGTTCGTGTCGGTGTCGGAGGACGGCCGGGTGGTCATCCGCGACGCGACGGTCTCCGCGGACCTGGTCGTCGAGCCGGGCGTCGGGGTCGAGACCGCGTCCGAGCACGGGCCGGGGTGGATCTGGACGCGCAAGCAGGGCGGCGTCCGCGTGCGCGGGCGCGTCGTCCTGGACGGAGAGGAGATCCTCGTCGACGACCGCGGCTGCGTCGACGAGAGCGCCGGCTACCACGCGCGGGAGACCGCATGGGAGTGGTCGGCCGGCGTCGGCGCGCTCGTCGACGGCCGCGCGGTCGCGTGGAACCTGGTCGCCGGCGTGCACGACGCGGCGGTCGGCAGCGAGCGGACGCTGTGGATCGACGGCGAGCCGGTCGAGACGGGCCGCGTCACCTTCTCCCCCGACCTCGACGGCGTGTCGTTCGCGGACGGCTCGTCGCTGTCGTTCGCAGAGGAGGCCCGCCGCGCGCGAACGGACGACCTCGTCGCGCTGAGGAGCGAGTACGTCCAGCCGTTCGGGACGTTCGGCGGGACGCTCGAGGGCGGCCTCGAGCTGGCGGAGGGCCGCGGGGTCATGGAGCGCCACGCGGCGCTCTGGTAGCACCCACAACCCGCCACTCACCGCGCTCGCTCCGAGCGTGTGTCGTATTCGGGGGCTCTGGCGCCCACAACTCGGCACGGCCCCCGCCGGGGTCGCGCGAGTGTCGAGTTCGAGGCGCGCATCGGACGGGCGTCCAGCGACTTCCTCGGCGCTCCCGCGGCCGAAACCACGCCTTTGCGCCGCTCTTCTAGCTTTCGCGGGGGGCGGGTTTCGGGGCGTCCGCAACTTGTTGGACGCATGACTGATTGCCGCTGTTCGTTCGGCTGCGTTTGAGTGGTCATCGCCGGCGGCGAGATGCGCTCCGCCGCCGGCCCTCTCCCTCCCGTCCCATCCTCCGCCGTCCCCAAGGAGCCCGTCGCCATGCGCGTCCGTCGTCCCATGCCCGTCCGCACCAAGCTGCTCGCCTCCGCCGCCCTCGTCGGGCTGCTCCTGGCGGGCGTCGCCGCCGTCGTCCAGTCGGCGTTCACCAGCACCGTCCGCAACCCCGGCAACACGTTCGAGGCCGGGTCCGTCACCCTCAGCGGCAGCGTCGACAAGGCGACCGCCTTCTTCGACCTGCACGGCCTCAAGCCCGGCGTCGTGACCTCGAGGTGCATCAAGGTCTCGTACGCCTCGAGCGGCTCGCTCGCGTCGACCGTCCGCCTCTACGGCATCACGAGCGGCGCCCTCGCGCCGTACCTGCACCTGAAGGTCACGCGCGGCTCGTTCCCCAGCGCGCCGCCCGCTGGCGCAGCGTGCACCGGGTTCGCGCCGGCGGCCGGCGCCGCCCTCTTCGACGGCACCCTCGCGGGCTTCCCGCACGACTACGCGTCCGGCCTGGCCGACACCGACACCTCGTGGTCGGACGGCGAGTCGGCCGTCTACAAGATCGACGTCGACGTGAACGACACGGACGCCGCGCAGGGCGGGACGGCGTCGAACGAGTTCGTCTTCGAAGCCCGCAACTCGTAGCGGAGGCCATCTCCCACCTCCGCGACGACCCCCGCCGGGCGCGATCCGCCCCGACCGCGCCCGGCGGGGTCCTCCCCCCTCTACGACCATGACCTCCACACACATCATCGAACGACTGACGGAGCTGCCGACGCCGCCGCTCCACGTCGCGCGCCAGGCCGTCTCGCGCGCGGCGACCGCGCTGCTCGCCGCTCTTCTGCTCCTCGCGCTCGCGGTCGCCGCCGCGGCCGCCGCCGGCGTCGCTCCGCACGTCGAGCTCTCGGACTCCATGCGCCCCACCCTGCGCGCCGGGGACGTCGTGTGGCTCGACCGGATCGCCGCTCGGGATGCCGCGGTCGGCGACGTCGTCGCCTTCGACGATCCCGAGCACGCCGCCGCCGTCCTACATCGCGTCGAGCGGGTGAAGGCGATGGGAGGCGGGCGCCTCTCGTTCACGACCCGCGGGGACGCCATCAACACGCCGGAGTCCTGGACCATCCCCGCCGCCGGCAGCATCGGCCGCTACGCCGGCGTCCGGCTGCCGCACGTCGGACGCACCGTGCGCGGCCTCGCCGGACCGCCGCTCGCCGCGATCGCGCTGCTGAGCGCGGCTCTGCTCCCCACCCTCGCCCTGCGGAGGATCTGGTCGTCATGAGAATCGTGCTCACCATCCTCGCGCTGGCCACGCTCGCGTCCGGCGCGTTCGCCGCGCAGCGCGCGCTCGAGACGCCGCCCGCGCCGCCGGCCGGCCTCACCATCGACGCCGGCCGCCCGCTCTTCTCCCTCACCGGCCTGCGTCACGGCGACCGCGCCGACCGCTGCGCGACGGTGACCAACGAGGGCCCCGGCGACGCGAAGGCTTCCGTCCTCTCGCGGTCGGAGGGCGGCGACCTCGCGCGCTTCCTGCGCGTCGCCGTCACGCGCGGATGCGACGGCGGCACCGTGCTCTTCAGCGGCCGGCTCGACGACCTCATCGCCGCCGCCGACCCGCAGCCCTGGCCCGAGGGCGAGCGCCGCGCCTACCGGATCGCGATCGAGGTCGCCGGCAGCGACGACGAGGTCGCGGGCCGTCGCGCGACGCACGAGTTCGCCTTCGCGAACGAGAACGAGCCGCAGCAGCGGCAGCCGAAGCCGCAGCAGGAGCCGCAGCGGGCGCCCGTCGAGTCCACGGCGAGCTCGACCGCACCCGTCTGCCGGGTGATCGCCTTCGCCCCCCAGGGCCCCGCGCGCCGCAGGCACCCCGTCCTCATCAAGCGCCACCGCGTCGACGCGAAGGTCAGCGCGAAGCTCATCCTGCGAATCTACGGCGCGCCCGGCCAGCAGCGGCTCGTCCTCGTGACCGGGCTGCGCGTCGGCCGCCGCGTCCTCATCGCGCGCAAGTGGGGGCGCGTCTCCTACCGCGTGGGCGCCGGCGCGGCGGTCGTCTCGAGGAAGCGGCCGTTCCGGGTCCGCATCGCGCCCGGCGCGCTCATCCCCGGCCGCAACGTCGTGCGCGTCACCGTGGTCCCGCGCGCCGGCCGGCCCGTCAACGCCAAGTACGTCCTGAACATCGCGGCACCGCAGAGCGGAGGCACGACATGCGTCATCGGCTGATCCTCGTCGCCGCGGCCGCGGCGACCCTCCTCGCCCCTACGACCGCCGGCGCCTGGACCACGAAGGCGCAGCCGGGCACGAGCATGTTCGAGGCCGCGGCGGTGTTCCCGCCGCGCGTCCTCACCGCGCCCGTCGTCAGCGGCACCCCGCGCGAGGGCGAGACCCTCACGACGACGACCGGCACCTTCGCGCGCGGCACGACGTCGCTCAAGGTCGAGTGGCTGCGCTGCGACGACGCCGGGTCGTGCCCGGCCGTGAGCACGGGCACCACCCGCGTCCTGACCGCCGCCGACGTCGGCTTCCAGATGCGCTCCCGCGTGACCGCGACCAACGACGGCGGCTCGACGGCGGCGCTGTCCGCCCGCACCGCGACCGTCACCGCCGCGCCGGCGGTCAACACCACGCCGCCGAGCGTCGCCGGCAGCACGACCGTCGACGAGCTGCTGATCGGCGACGCCGGCGTCTGGTCGCACCCCGACCCGGCCCCGACCTACCGCTGGCTGCGCTGCACCACGAGCTGCGTCCCCATCGCCAACGAGACCGGCATGACGCTGCTGCTCACCGGCGCGGACGCCGGCGCGACGATCAAGTTCGAGGTCACGCACGGAAGCGTCACCGCTACCTCCCCCGCGACGGCGGCCGTCACCCGCGGCACGTACACGCACATCCTGTGCGCAAACCCGGCGACCGGCGTCGGCGTCGGGACCGACGGCTCGCTGCCCGACGGCTTCACGCACACCGACACCTTCGTCGGGATCGACGCCAACCCGGCGAGCGCCACCCGCTGCGCCGGCAGCGGCGCGGGCATCCCGCTGAGCACCGGCGGCACCTTCACGACGACGACCCCCGACGACCGCACGTCGCTCCTGTACCGCACGCCGGCGAACATCGACTTCCAGTCGGCACAGCTCTACCGCCAGGGCCAGATGAGCGGCCGGTGGAGCTGGGCGGTCCAGAACACGAGCGCGACCAACCTGTACTCGGTCCGCTTCGAGCTGTGCAGCTGGGGCGACGGCTGCAGCACGCGCGGCGTCCTGAGCCCGCGGTTCAGCAGCCAGAACCGCGTCGGCCTGCCGTACAGCGCGACGAACGGGTTCAACGTCACGATCGCGTGTGACATCGGCAGCGGCTCGCAGTGCAACGCCGACGGATCGCAGGTCGTCCGCATCTTCGGCGGCACCGCGGCCCTGCGTGACACGTCGAGCCCGCGCGTCACCGCGGCGCCGAGCGGCGGCCTCGCGACCGACGCCACGCTGAGCGGCAGCGAGACGCTGAACCTCGCCGCCGCGGACGACGGCGCCGGCCTCTACCGCGTCCGGATCCGGCTCGACGACGACGAGACCGCCACGAAGGTCGTCAACGCCAACAACGGCCGCTGCGCCGACGCCGACCCCGGCAACGGCGACCCGTACGAGTTTGCCCACCAGCGCCCGTGCGTCGCGACGAGCACGTCCATCCTGACGTTCGACACGAGCGCGTGGCCGCGCGGCAGCCACCGCCTGCGGATCCTCCTCGAGGACGCCGGCCGCAACACGACGCTGGTCGTCGACCGGAAGGTGAGCCTCTAGAACACGTTCGCGGCGAGCCAGTCGTCGGCGTAGAACGCGACGAACAGCGGGACGAGCGCCCACATCAGCGGGTGGACCTCCCTCGCCCGCCCCTGCACCGCCATGATCAGCACGTAGCCGATCACGCCGAAGCCGATCCCCGCCGCGATCGAGAACGTCAGCGGGATGCCGGCGATGATGAGGAACGCGGGGAACGCGGTCTCCGGCTCGGCCCAGTCGATCGCCTGGACGAGCCGGAGCATCAGCGCGCCGACCATCACGAGGGCGGGCGCGACGGCCGGGTGGCCCGCGAACTCCTTCGTGTACGGGACGCCCTGGCCGACGAGCGCGATCAGCGGGACGAAGAAGATCGTCAGCGCGAACAGGAGCCCGGTCACGACCGAGGCCAGGCCGGTCCGCGCGCCCGCGCCGACGCCCGCGCCGCTCTCGACGTACGTCGTGACTGAGGACACGCCGAATGCCCCGCCGCCGGCCGCCGCCGCACTGTCGACGAGCAGCACGCGCCGCATCTCCGGCAGCTCGCCGCGCTCGTCCGTGAGGCCGCCCTGCGTCCCGACCGCGACCGCCGTCCCGACCGTGTCGAAGAAGTCGGTCATGAACAGCGCGAAGATCGTCGGGACCAGCGCCCAGGTGAGCGCGTCGCCGAGGTTCGACGGGTCGAGCGCGTCGCCGATCGTCGAGAAGTCGCTCGAGCCCGGCATCTGCGCGACGCCGTCCGGCCCGTCGAGGACGCCGAAGACGAGCCCGAGCACGGTGCTGACCGCGATGCCGATGAGGATCGCGCCGCGCACGTGCCGCGCCGCGAGCGCCAGCGCCGTGAAGACGCCGGCCAGCGTGATGAGCGGCGCGCCCGCGGTGAGGTCGCCGAGCCCGATCCCGGTCGCGGGGTTGTTGACGACGATCCCGCCCTCGCGCAGCCCGACGAGCGTGATGAAGAGCCCGATCCCGACGCCGATCGACAGCTTCAGCGGCAGCGGGACGGCGCGCACGACCGCGTCGCGCAGACCGGCCAGCACGAGCACGACCGCGATCACGCCCTCGATTACGACGCACGCCATCGCCACGGGCCACGCGACCTTCTGCGCGAGCACGATGTCGAACGCGACGATCGCGTTGATCCCCAGGCCGGACGCGAGCGCCATCGGGACGTTCGCGAACACGCCCATGCAGATCGACGCGATGGCGGCGGCCAGCGCGGTCGCGACGGCCACGGCGTCGAAGGGCACGCCCGCGGCCGACAGGATCGCCGGGTTGACGAAGACGATGTAGGCCATCGTCAGGAACGTCGTGAGCCCGCCGAGCGCCTCGATACGCGGCGTCGTCTCGCGGGCGGTCAGTGCGAAGCGGCGCTCGAGCAGCGATCCGGAGGCGGCCATGGCGCGCGGCACCATACTCAGGTCGGATGGACGGCCCCCTCCTCACCGAGCGCCTGCGGATGCGACCGTGGGAAACCGACGACGTCGCTGCGGTGCGCGAGATGTTCGCCGACCCCGAGGTCGGGCAGTTCGTCGGCGTCGCGCCGACGCTCGAGGCGGCCGAGAAGCTCGTCGACGCCAACCGCCGCCACCAGGAGGCGCACGGGTTCGCGACATGGGCGGTGCAGGACCGCTCGACCGGCGCGCTCGTCGGCGAGATCGGCCTGCAGCTGATCGAGAACGCGGGCCCGGAGGTGGAGATCGGGTGGACGCTGGCCAAGCCCGCCTGGGGCCGCGGCTACGCGACGGAGGCCGCGGCGAAGTGGCTCGAGGCCGGCTTCGGGCAGCTCGCCCTCGAGGAGATCATCGCCGTCATCCGGGCGGAGAACGAGGCGTCCCACCGCGTCGCGCGGCGCCTCGGCATGCGCCGCGCCGGCACGCGCCGCGCCTACGGCCACGAGCTCGACCTGTACACGATCAGCCGCGCGAGCTTCGCTGGCGCCTGAGCTCGGCGAGCAGCAGCTTGGAGTGCATCGCGCCGATCAGCTCGCGCAGCGGATCCGCTCCCGACGCGATGATCTCCGCCGCGCGGTCGACCGACACCTCGCCGGCGAGGCGGTCGAGCAACGTGCGGACCTCCTCCTCGACAAGCGGGGCCAGCGCCTCCCGGTAGCGCAGCGTCTCGTAGACGGTGAAGCCGAGCCGCTCGTCGTAGCCGCCCGCGCGGAACCGCGCGATCGCCTCGATGATCTGGACGTCGTGCGCGTCGTAGCCGCGTGCGTTCGGGGTCAGGACGTCGAGCTCGGCGAGGCGGTCGAGCACGACGTCGGGGACGTCGTAGCGCCGCCGCACCTCCGCGCGCGAGACGCGGCCGGTCTCCGACGCCCGCACCGCCCGCTCGAGGATCCGGTCCTCGACCGCGACGAGCGCCTCCAGGCGCTCGGGGTCCTCCTCCTCGAGCACGCGCCGGATCGCCTTCAGCGGCATGAAGCGCCGCTCCTGCAGCCGCTTGATCAGCCGCAGCCGCTCGACGTACTCCGGCGGGTACCAGGCCATGTTCCGCGAGGTCCGGACGACCTCGTCCCGCCCGCCGAGGAGGCCCTCGCGCAGGTAGTGCTTGATCGTCCCGGCGGAGACGCCGCTGCGCGCCGCGAGCTCGGACATCTTGAGCAGGCCGTCGGCGGGCGCTGCGCTCACCCGAGGAACGACCCCTGGGTGTCGCTCACGGGGCCGGCCACGGCCCCCGACTCCTTCAGCGCCGCGATCCGCTCGTCGTCGTAGCCGAGCCCGCGCAGCACCGCGTCGGTGTGCTCGCCGAGCACCGGGCCGGGGAGCCGCGCCGCGTCGCCCGGCGTGCGCGACAGCTTGACCGGCAGGCCGAGCAGCCGAACCGGCTCCTGCACCCCCGGCTGGTCGAGCTCGACCACCATCTCCCGCTCGCGCACCAGCTCGGAGTCGAGCGCCTCGTCGAGCCCCAGCACGGGCTCCAGGCAGCAGTCGTGCTCGTCGTTGAACGCCTTCCACTCGTCGCGCGTGCGCGACGCGAAGACCTTCTCCGTCTCCGCGTGGCCCGGCGAGCCCGGCGCCGAGAACTGCTGCTCGATCAGGTCCTCGCGGCCGACGCCGCGACACCACGCCTGCCAGAACTTCGGCTCCAGCGCGCCGAGCGAGACCCACCCGTCCGCGCACCGGTAGGGCCGGTAGCACGCGATCGACCCCGCCAGGACGAGCTCCCCCCGCCCCGGCGCCCGCCCCTCCGCGAAGTACTGCGCCGCGACCATCGCCAGCCACGACAGCGCGCCGTCCGCCATCGACACGTCGACGAGCTGCCCCTCGCCGGAGCGCTCGCGCTCGTGCAGCGCGGCGAGGATCCCGAACGCCGCCATCAGCGCGCCGCCGCCGAGGTCGGCGATCTGCCCGGCGGACTGCACCGGCGGCCCGTCCTTGTCCCCCGTCAGCCCGAGCAGCCCGATCAGGCCGAGGTAGTTCATGTCGTGCCCGGCCCGCTGCGTGTACGGCCCGGTCTGCCCGTAGCCGCTGATCGCGCAGTACACGAGCCGCGGGTTCTCCTGGTGCAGCCGCTCCCAGCCGACGCCGAGCCGGCCCAGCACGCCCGGGCGGAACGACTCGAGCAGCACGTCGTACTCGCGCGCCAGCGCCAGCAGCACGTCCCGCCCCTCCTCGGACTTGAGGTTCAGCCGGATCGACGTCTTGTTGCGGTTGAGCGAGAGGAACATCGCCGAGCCCGCGCTCTGTTCGGCGCCCTCGTACGCCGGCTGCGACCAGCGGATGTAGTCGCCCATCCCGGTGTCCTCGACCTTCAGCACCTCGGCGCCGAAGTCGGCGAGCAGCAGCGAGCAGAAGCCTCCGGGCAGCAGTCGCGAGAGGTCGAGGACCTTGAGGCCCTCGAGCGGCAGGCTCATGCGGCGGTCGCCGCGCGCTGCGGCACCCCGAGCAGGTCTCGCGCCTCCTCGACCGTCGCGGGGCGCCGGCCCGCGTCGATCGTCATCTGCCGCGCCTTCGCGATCAGGTCGCCGTTGGAGCGCGCCATCTCGCCGTCGGGCAGGTAGAAGTTGTCCTCCAGCCCGACGCGGATCGAGCCGCCGAGCGTGAGCGCGCTGGCCACGAGCGTCCACTGCACGCGGGAGATCCCGATGACGCCCCAATGGGAGCCCGCCGGGATGTTGTCGACCATCGCCGCGAGGTTGCGCGGCGTCGGCGGGATCCCGCCCGTCACCCCCATCACGCAGTCCACGTGCAGCGGCGGCTTGAGGACGCCCATGTCGACGAGCGGCTCCAGCGACCCGACGTGCCCGACGTCGAAGCACTCGTGCTCGGGCTTGATGCCCAGCTCGTTCATCACGTTCAGGAACGCGATGATCTCCTCGAATGGGTTCGCGAAGACCGCGGCGAACACGAACTCCTTGCGCCGCCGCGAGTACTTCGCGTAGTTCATCGAGCCCATGTTCAGCGCGGCCACCTCCGGCCGCACCGCGCGCAGGTACGCGATCCGCTTCTCGAGGCTGACGCCCATCGCGCCGGTCGAGAAGTTGACGATCACGGCGTCGCCGACCTCGCCGCGGATCGCGTCGGTGATGGCCTGGAAGTCCTCGACCTCGTACGACGGCGTGCCGTCGGGCTTGCGCGCGTGGATGTGGATGTGGACCCCGCCCTCGTCCACGATCCGCCGCGCCTCGGCGGCGTACTCCTCCGGCGTGTACGGGATGGCCGGGCACTGCTCGCGGTTCGCGAGCGAGCCGGAGATCGAGCAGGTGATGACGACGGGGTCCTCGAGGCTCATCAGTCGGCGCACCCGTCCGCACCGATTTCCTTCGCGAGCTTGTCCGACCGCGTGGCCTCGATGCCCTGGATGTCCTGCGCCGCCTTGACGATGGCCTGCTCGTCGCCGGACTGCGCGGCCTGCTCGAGCTTGTCGAGCGCCGGGATGAGCTGGTTCTCGGCCTCGGCCGTGACCGCCGCCTGCCACTCCTTGGCCTTGTCGCCGTCGGACCCCTCGGGCGCCTGGAGCGCGCGGATCTTCTTGACGGCGTCCTGCGCGGTGCTCCGCGCCTTCTTGGTGAAGTCGACGATCTCCTGCGCGTTGTCGGGCTCGCTCTTGGAGAGCTCCTGGCTCTGCTTCTCGAGCTCCGCGCACACCTTCTCGGCGCTCTTGGCGAACTCGTCCTTCGAGGGCTTGTCGCTCCCGCCGCAGCCGGCGAGCGCCAGCACGGCCGCGAGGCCGGCGATGGTCGCTCTTCTCATACGGGCACCACTCCATTTCGCTTCCAGGGTCGGTCGACGCGCTTGGTCTCGGCCATCTCGAGCGCGCGGATGATCGTCGGGCGCGTCTCGCGCGGGTCGATGACGTCATCGACCATCGCGTTGGCCGCCGCGCGGTAGACGTCGATGATCTTGCGGTAGTTCTCGATCAGCTCGGCCTTCTTGGCGGCGGGGTCGTCGGCCTCCTCGACCTGCCTGCGGAACACGATCTCGACGGCGCCCTCGGCCCCCATCACGCTGATCTCCGCGCTCGGCCAGGCGACGATGAGGTCCGGCTCGTAGGCGCGCCCGTTCATGACGTAGTAGCCCGCGCCGTAGGCCTTGCGCAGCACGACGGTGACCTTCGGGACGGTGGCGTTCGCGACGGCGTACAGCATCTTCGCGCCGTGGCGGATGATCCCCGCCTGCTCGACCTTCGAGCCGACCATGAAGCCGGGCACGTCCATGAGGAACACGAGCGGGATCCCGTAGGCGTTGCACAGGTTCACGAACCGCGCGGCCTTGTCGGCCGAGTCGTTGTCGAGGATGCCGCCGAGCTGCTTGGGCTGGTTGGCGACGATGCCGACCGGCCGCCCGCCCATCCGCGCCAGGCACGTGATGATCGTCTTGGCCCACTGCGGCTTGAGGTCCAGCCAGTCGCCGTCATCGACGATCCGCCGGATGACGTCGTACATGTCGTACGGCTTGCGGTTGGACTCGGGGAGGACGTCGACGAGCTCGTCGTCCATGCGGTCGATCGGGTCGGTCGGGACCTGCCGCGGCGGCGCCTGCTCGTTGTTGGAGGGGAAGAACGACAGGTACTGCTTGATGCGCGCGATGCACTCGTGGTCGTCGGCCACCTCGAGGTCGCCGACGCCCGACTTGCGGCAGTGCACGCGCGAGCCCCCGAGCTCCTCCTGCGTGACGTCCTCGCCCACCGCCGCGCGGACGAGGTGCGGCCCGGCGAGCGCCATCGACCCGCGGCCCTTGACCATCGGGACGAAGTCGGCGAGCCCGGGGATGTACGCCGTGCCCGCCGCGCACGGGCCCATCAGCGCGGCGACCTGCGGGACGACGCCCGAGGCGACGACCTCCTCGCGGAACAGGTGCCCGCTGCCGGCGAACAGCGAGCCCACCGCCTCCTGGATGCGGGCGCCCGCGCTGTCGAGCAGCCAGACCATCGGGATGCGCTTGCCGAGCGCGAGCTCGCGCATCCGCGCGACCTTGATCTCGCCGGTCATCCCCATCGACCCGGCCATGACGGTGAAGTCGTAGGCGGCGATGGCGACGAGCCGGCCGTCGACCTTGCCGTAGCCGGTGATCACGCCGTCGGCCGGCGCGTCGCGGCCCTGCATCGCCGCCTGGGAGAAGTGGGGCTGGCCGTGCATGCCGAGCTCGTTGAACGTGCCGGCGTCGACGAGCAGATCGATGCGCTCGCGCGCGGTGAGCTTCTCGGCCGCGTGCTGCTTGTCGATCTTCTCCTGGCCGCCGCCGAGCCTGATCTGCTCGCGGCGGGCGTGCAGGTCGTCGACGAGCGGTCTCAGGAGCGAGGTCATCGGGCGACTTCTAGCAGCGGCTCGACGATCGACGCGATCAGCTCCGCGAGCCCGGCCGTGCTCGCGTCGTCGCCGGGCGCCTCGAACGCGGTGATCTCGACGCCCAGCACCTCGGCGCTCTCGGCCACCTCGGCGAGCAGCGTGCGCAGCCCGCCGTCCGACAGTCCGCCGGGCGCGGGGAACTGCGCCGCGAGCACCGACGGGTCGAGCACGTCGAGGTCGAGGTGCACGTAGACGGGCCGCCCGGCCAGGCGCTCGGCGACCTCGCTGGGCCGGTCGACCTTCACGCCCTTGAGCTCGAGCAGCGCGCGCTCGCCGGCGTCGAGGTCGCGTACCCCGCACATGACGACGCGTCCCGGGTCGACGACCGGCGCCACGCCGAGCGCGGCGTCCCACACCCCGCACGCCGCGGCCAGGCACATGCCGCCGAGGAAGCCGCTCGGCGTCGTCTCCGGGCTGTTGAAGTCGCCGTGCGCGTCGAGCCACAGGACGTTCGCGTCCGGCCGGTGGCGCACGACGGCCGGCAGCGTGGTCATGCAGATCGAGCAGTCGCTCGCCGTGAGGATCGGGAACGCCCCGCGGTTGAGCGCGTCCTCGACCTGGCCGCCGGCCTCGAGCAGGCAGCCGCGCGACGAGCGCAGGTCGCCGTCGTAGGGCGCCGGGCGCGGCTCGCCCGGGGACCCGACCACACGCGCCTCCACGCCCAGGCGCTCGGCGATCTCCCCGGCCAGCGCGCGGGCGCCGCGCGCGCCGCCCGCGGTCCGGTCGGAGGTGCGGCAGAGCAGCGCGACTACCGCCCCTTCCATTCCGGCTCCCGCTTCTCGAAGAACGCCTTGACGCCCTCCTGGATGTCCTCGGTCGCGAAGGCGATCGTCAGCTGGCTGCGCAGGAAGTCGAGCGCGTCGCGGAAGGCCATGTCCTGCTGTCGGAACATGGCGTCCTTGCCCATCCGCATCAGCACCGGCGACTTCCTGGCGAGCTTGCCGGCCCAGTCGGCGACGAACGCGTCGAACTCGTCGCCCGCCACGACGCGGTTGACGATCCCGATCCGCTCGGCCTCCTCGGCCGAGATCTGCTCGCCGAGCAGCAGCAGCTCGTTCGTCTTCTTGCGCCCCACGTTGCGGTAGATGAGCGCCATGATCATGAAGGGGAAGACGCCGACGTTGATCTCGGGCGTCCCGAAGCGCGCGCCCTCCTTCGCCACGATCAGGTCGCACGCCAGCGCGAGGCCGAGCGCGCCCGCGAGCACGTGGCCGTTCGCCGCGCAGAGCGTCGGCTTGCCGAGCGAGCCGATGAGCTCGAACAGCGCGGGGAAGCGCTCGATCCCGAAGTGCTTGTGCACGAGCGGGACCTCGGCCGCGAACCCGCCGAGGTTGCCGCCGCTGCTCCACACCTTTTCGTGCGTCGAGGTCAGGACGACGCACCGCACGGCGTCGTCGTCGCGCGCCATCTCGAACGCCTCGATGAGGCCGTCGAGCATCGCGTCGGAGAGCGAGTTGCGCGTGTCGGGGTCGTCGAGGGCGATCGTGGCGACGGCGCCGTCGACGTCGTAGCGGACGGGGTGCTCGGGCATCGGCGCGGGAGCCTATTGGCGAAAAGACGATGGCGCGCGCGTGCGCGGCCCGTAGAGCGCTACGCGGTGAAGATCGTCGCGAAGACCGAGTCGGGCAGCGTGCCGCCGCTGTGACCCCTCCGGCTCAGCGGCAGATCAGCAGATCGTTCCCGCCGGGCCGCTCGAACAGGTAGCGGCCCTTCTCGTCCTCGAACTGCGCGAAGCGGTACAGCCGCCTGCCCTTCTTGCTGTACAGCGTCGTGATGCCCTTGCGGAACTTCCACCGCGCCGTGACCGGCCGGGCGAAGGTGCGGTCGACCCAGCGGCCGCGGGCCTTCAGCGTGAAGCGGAACGCCGGGTCGCCGAAGCCCGTCGCGCCCTGCGACTGGTGCAGGCATGCGTACCCGCGCAGGCGCGGCTTCGACATGATGCGCTTGGGTGCGGTGTCAGCGGGCGCCGGGTCGGACTGCTCCGGCGGCGCGGCCTGCCCGCCGCGCAGCGTGAACCGGTAGTCGACCCGCGTGTTCGGGCACGCGTTGATGTCGCGGCCCGAGAAGGTGTTGAAGAGCAGGCGGTACTCCTTGCCGGACTCCAGCGTGAGCGTGACCTCGCCGGTCTCGTTCGTCTGCAGGTCCTTCGACGAGCTGCCGAACGCGCTGTCGTAGGAGCGCAGCTCGACGTGCAGCGCGGGGGTGTCGTCCGGGCACGCGTCGCTGACGACGGTGGCCGTGACCGTGACGGAGCCGGAGCCGAGGACGCGGTAGTAGTCGTCGTCGCCGAGGTTCTCGACCGCGCCCGTGTACTCCTTGCCCGGCTCGAGCGCCGTCTTCGGGTCGGTGATCCTCTCGTTCGGCTCCTCGGGATCGGCGAGGGCGGGCGCGGCGAAGGCGCACAGCGCGGTGGCGACGGCCGCTAGGAGGAGGGCAAGGCGTCGGCTCATGGCACCATCCATCGGCGCAGCGCTGCGCCGAACTTGAGCTCGGAGCGAAGACTGGGGTGGGATCCCAGGGCCGGGTTGTCAGTGGGAAGTGCCACTGCCTACTCTTGCGGGCATGGCCACCGAGACCGTCCTCAAGCCCGACTTCGCGTCGAAGCGCAAGCACTTCATCTTCAACGACGACCACGAGCAGCTGCGCGAGTCGATCCGCGCGTTCGCGAAGAAGGAGCTGGCGCCGCACGCGGAGGAGTGGGAGGAGACGACGTTCCCCGACTCGGTGTTCGCGCGGATGGGCGAGCTCGGCTTCCTCGGCCTCGACAAGCCCGAGCAGTACGGCGGGCAGGGCGGCGACTACTACTCCTCGCTCGTCCTCGCCGAGGAGATCGTGCACGCGCAGTCCGGCGGCCTGGCCATGGGCATCGCGGTGCACACCGACATGGCGATGCCGCCGATCCTCGCGTTCGGGACCGAGGAGCAGAAGCAGGAGTGGGTCGTGCCCGCCATCCAGGGCCAGAAGATCCTCTGCCTCGGCATCACCGAGCCGGACGCGGGCTCCGACGTCGCCGGCATCAAGACGCGCGCCGTGCGCGACGAGGCGAGCGGCGAGTGGGTCATCAACGGCTCGAAGACCTACATCACCAACGGCCACCGCGCCGACGTGATCGTGCTCGTCACCAAGACCGACGCCGACGCCGGCTACGACGGGTTCACGCTCTTCCTCGTCCCGATGGACCTCCCGGGCGTCATCCGCGAGAAGAAGCTCGTCAAGCTCGGCATGCACTCGAGCGACACGGCGCTGCTCGCCTTCCAGGACGTGCGCGTGCCCGACAGCGCGGTGCTCGGGCAGGTCGGCAAGGGCTTCTACCACATCATGTGGGAGCTCCAGGGCGAGCGGCTGATCGGCGCCGCGGGCTGCGTCGCGGGGGCGCAGGCGTGCTTCGACCGGACGCTCCAGTACGCCAAGGAGCGCACCGCGTTCGGCCGCGAGATCGGCCGCTTCCAGGTCATCCGCCACAAGTTCGCCGAGATGGCGACCAAGATCGAGACGGCGCGCCAGATGGTCTACACGACGGCGTGGCGCTTCCAGAACGGCGAGTACCCCGTCCGCGAGATCTCGATGGCCAAGCTCTACGCCTCGCGCATCGCCGTGGAGGTCGCCGACGAGTGCATCCAGATCCACGGCGGCGCCGGCTACATGAAGGAGTACGGCGTCGAGCGCGTGTGGCGCGACATGCGCCTGAACCGCATCGGCGCGGGGACGGACGAGATCATGCTCGACGTCATCGGGCGCTCGTACGGCCTGTGAAGCGACCTCGGGAGGCGTGCCGTTTTTCGCCTCAGGATGCGAGCCCCCTGTTCATAGGAGTTTTTCGGGCGCCGGTTTCACTTCAGGACGGTCGATGTGGAAGCGCCGCGGACGGTTGCAAAGGTTCCGTCGGCCGGCGCGCGCCGCTGGTACCTCAGGACGAGTTGGCGCGAAGACACGCCTCGGACGGGTCGAGCCGCCCCGGTTCGGGCGACTCCACCGTCCGGCGACGGGTGTCGGTGCGGCGCGCTACGCGGTGTTGCGGGCGGTCCCGGCGTCGCGGGCGGCTTGCGGGCGCGGTGAGCGTCGAGATCCGCTACGTCGGGGCGCGCGGGAGCGCGTCGGCCGTGCGCAGTTCACGCCGAACGACCCGTACATCGCCGTCCATGGCGGTCAGCAACGGAGTCGGCGCGCTCGATGAGCGGGGACGCCAGCCAGCCAAGCTCGGGGACGTCTTGTCGATCGCGGTCGACGCGCGCCGCAGTCAACGATGCGGCGGCGCGTTGCGACGCACCCGCCCACGGCGCGATCAAGTGTGCGAACGTCTGCGACACGGCGTCGAGTCCTGCGCGCGCTCGAGGTCACGCCGGTCAGCGCGGTAGACCCACAAGGCCGTACCGGCAGCGATCAGCGCACGGAGACGAGCCTTCACGCCGCCCGCGGTGTCCCGTTCGCGAGGTGCGCGGCCCCGCCGCGGGCGCCGACATCGCCCGTGGCCACGACCACCTCGATGCCGGACGGAGCTAGGGGTGCGCCGGTCACGCTCGGCCCCGTCTTCTCGGCGACGCGGCCGCGGTGCATGAAGCGCGGCTGCTCTCCCGCATCGTCTCGAACCTGCGCCCACCGACACGTATCCACATTAGTCAGGAACCGCGCGCGGCCAGCGGACAGAAACCGAGTGATGGCCCGCCGTGCGCGGACTCGCGAGGAGAGCGCGGCTGCATGCTTCGAGCGCATCTACAGGGAGCACGGCGACCGGATCTATCGCTTCTTCCTGCGCCGGACGGGCGACGCGCCGATGTCCGAGGATCTGCGTTCCGCCGTCTTCTTCGAGGCGTGGCGGCGACGCGCGGAGGTCAACCTCGCGACACGGGACCCGCTCCCCTGGCTCTACGGCGTCGCAACCAACGTCCTGCGCAACCACAACCGAGCGACACGTCGCTGCCAGGCTGCGCTCATGCGCCTAGCGCTGCCGGATCCTGAGCCAGATCCCGCGGACGACGTTGTCCAACGGCTCGACGCGGCGGCCGAGGCGCACGCAGCGCTCGCCCTGGTGCGGCGGCTGCCGCCCGCGGAGCGCGCGGTGTTCGCGCTGTGTGTCGGCCAGGGGCTCAGCTATGGCAACGCCGCCAAGCGTCTCGGCGTGCCGGTGGGGACCGTCCGGTCACGGCTCTCGCGGGCCCGCTCGCGTCTCGAGCAGCGACGGACGACGACCCGTGGAACCCAGCCGACCCCGCAGACAGAAACAGGGTGATCCAGCAACTGTCGTCCGCCGGCGGCGGGCAGAGAGGAGAGGGATGAGCATCGACATCCATTCGCGTGAGTTCGAGCGGGCGTGGGCGAAGGCGGTGGCGCAGGCCGCCTACGACGGCGAGCTGCGCGCCGCGTTCGAATCCGACCCGGCCGC
>DASVQN010000017.1:0-202016 GCA_036389155.1 Solirubrobacteraceae bacterium | reverse complement strand
AGCCCCGCCGCCTCCTCGTCCACTTCGTCCGCGAGGACCTCGGCCTCACCGGCACCAACGTCGGGTGCGACACGAGCTCGTGCGGGGCGTGCACGCTGCACCTCGACGGCGAGGCGGTGAAGAGCTGCACCCTGCTCGCCGTCCAGGCCGACGGGGCGACCATCACCACCCTCGAGGGGCTGGCCCCGTCGCCCACCGAGCTCCATCCCATGCAACGGGCGTTCCACGAGAACCACGGCCTCCAGTGCGGGTTCTGCACGCCGGGGATGGTCCTGGCCGCCGTGTCGCTCGTCAACGAGCACGAGCACCTCGACGAGGCCGCCGTCCGGGAGGGCCTCGAGGGCAACCTCTGCCGCTGCACCGGCTACCACAACATCGTCAAGTCGATCCTCGACGCCGCCAAGAGCGGCGAGAAGGGCAAGGTCGACGTGCCCGAGCCCTCGCAGGAGGGTCGCGAGGCGGCGCAGGAGTTCGCGAGCGAGGGGCTGGGCGCATGAGCGAGCAGACAGGCAACGGGGCCTGGGTCGGCCAGCGGATCCGCCGGCGCGAGGACCCGCCGCTCATCACCGGCCGCGGCCGGTACACCGACGACATCACGGTGCCCGGCCAGCTGTGGATGTCGATCGTCCGCTCCCCCGTCGCGCACGCGCGGATCGGCTCGATCGACAAGAGCGCGGCCGAGAGCATGCCGGGCGTGGCCGCCGTGTTCACCGGCGAGGAGCTCAAGGGCGAGTTCGAGTCGCCGCTGCCGATGGCCTGGGTTCCCCCGGGCATCGAGATCAAGACCCCGGAGCACTGGCCGCTCGCCGTCGGGACCGTCAACCACGTCGGCGATCCGGTCGCGGTCGTCGTCGGCGAGGACCGCTACAAGGTGGCGGACGCCGCCGAGCACGTCGCCGTGGACTACGACGAGCTGCCGGTCATCGTCGACATGGAGGCGGCGCTCGAGGACGGCGCGCCGCTCGTCCACGAGTCGCTCGGCACGAACAAGGCGCACGAGTGGGCGATCGGGACCGAGCCCGACGACCTGGAGGCCGCGTTCGCGGCGGCCGACGTCGTCGTGGAGCGGCGGATCGTCAACCACCGCAGCGCGCCGGCGCCGATCGAGCCGCGGTCCGTCCTGGCGGACTTCCGCGCGGGCGACCTGACGATCTACAGCGCGACCCAGATCCCGCACTTCCTGCGGCTCTTCCTCAGCCTCGGGCTGGGGATGACGGAGGACAAGATCCGGGTCATCGCGCCCGACGTCGGCGGCGGCTTCGGCGGCAAGCTGCAGATCTACGGCGAGGAGTACCTGGCCTGCGCCCTCGCGCGCAAGCTGAACCTGCCGGTCAAGTGGACCGAGACGCGGTCCGAGCACATGCAGGTCACCCACCACGGGCGCGACCAGATCGACTACATGAAGGTCGGCGCCAACCGCGACGGGACGATCGTCGCGCTCCACGCGAAGGTCCTCGCGGACATGGGCGCGTACCTCATGCTGCTCACGCCGCTGATCCCCGAGCTCGGGGCCTTCGTGATGAGCGGCTGCTACAAGATCCCGGCGGTCCGCGCGGAGTACACGACGGTCCTCACGAACAAGACGCCGACCGATGCGGTCCGCGGCGCGGGGCGGCCCGAGGCGACGCACATGATCGAGGTCACGCTCGACCAGCTGGCCGCCGAGCTCGGGATCGACCGGCTGGAGCTGCGCCGGAAGAACTTCATCCCGAAGGAGGACTTCCCGGCCGAGGTCGCCGTGGGCGTGGTCTACGACTCCGGCGACTACCACGCGACGCTCGACAAGCTCGAGACGCACTTCGACGAGGCGGCCGTGAAGGCCGAGGCGCCGGAGGGCATGGTGCGCGGGGTCGGGTACGCGACGTACACCGAGATCTGCGGGCTCGCGCCGTCGCGGATCGTCGGCCCGTCGGGGCTCGGCCTGCAGGCCGGCCTGTGGGAGTCCGCGCTCGTGCGCGTGCACATCACCGGCGGCGTGACCGTCTACACCGGGACATCGCCGCACGGCCAGGGCATCGACACGACGTTCGCGCAGATCGTCGCCGACCGGTTCGGCATCTCGCCGGACCTGGTGGAGGTGATCCACGGCGACACCGGCACGGGGCCGCAGGGCCTGAACACCTATGGCTCGCGGTCGCTGGCCGTGGGCGGCGAGGCGGTCGTGCGGGCGACGGACAAGGTGGTCGAGAAGATCAAGAAGGTCGTCGCCCACCAGCTCGAGGCCGCGCCCGAGGACATCGAGCTGCACGACGGCAAGTTCTCGGTGCGGGGGTCGCCGGACCAGGGCCTCGCGCTCGCGGACGCCGCGGGCGCCGCGTACATCGCCGAGAACCTCCCGGACGAGATGGAGCCCGGTCTCGAGGAGACCGCGTTCTACGACCCGGCGAACTTCGTGTTCCCGTTCGGCGCGCACGCGTGCGTGGTCGACCTGGATCCGGAGACCGGGAAGGTGCAGGTCGCGCGGTACGTCGCCGTCGACGACTGCGGCCCCGCGATCAACCCGATGATCATCGACGGGCAGGTGCACGGCGGCGTCGTGCACGGGATCGGCCAGGCGCTGTACGAGCGGATCCACTACGACGAGCACGGCAACCTCGTCACGGGGACGTTCGTCGACTACGCGCTGCCGTCGGCCGCCGAGCTGCCGTCGTTCGAGACGGACCGCACCGAGACGCCGTCGCCGGTCAACGCGCTGGGCGTCAAGGGCGTCGGCGAGGCCGGGACGATCGCCGCCTCGGCCGCGGTGACGAACGCGGTGATCGACGCGCTGCGCCAAGTGGGCGTCGACTACATCGACATGCCGCTCACGCCCGTGCGGGTATGGGAGGCCATCGAGCAGGCGAAGGGAGGTGTGTCCGCATGATCCCCGCGGAGTTCGAGTACGCCGCCCCCGACACGCTGAGCGAGGCGGTGGGGCTGCTGGCCGAAGGCGGCGAGGACGCCAAGCCGCTGGCGGGCGGGCACTCGCTGATCCCGCTGATGAAGCTGCGGCTCGCGTTCCCGACGCTGCTCGTCGACCTGCGGCGGATCCCGGGGATGACCGGGGTCTCGCGGACCAACGGGGAGTTCGTCATCGGCGCGATGACGACGCACTCCGACGTCGAGCACTCGCCCGAGCTCGGGCTGCTGTGCGGCGCGGCGGGGACGATCGCCGACCCGCAGGTCCGCCATCGGGGGACGATCGGCGGGTCGCTGGTCCACGGCGACCCGGCGTCCGACCTGCCGGCGGTGCTGCTGGCGGCCGAGGGCTCGCTGACCGTGTCCGGTCCCTCCGGCGAGCGGACGATCGCCGCGGCCGACCTGTTCCAGGACTACATGGAGACCTCGGTCGGGCAGGGGGAGATCGTCACCGAGGTGCGCGTCCCGGCGCTGGACGGCTGGGGCTTCGGCTACCAGAAGTTCAACCGGCGGGCCGAGGACTGGGCGATGGTCGCGGTGTCCGCACTCGTGCTCGCGCGCGACGGCGTGTGCGAGGACGTCCGGATCGGCCTGACGAACATGGGCTCGACGCCGCTGCGCGCCCGCGCGGTGGAGGACGCCCTGCGCGGCCAGCCGCTGGACGCGGACCGCATCGCGGCGGCGGCGCAGCAGGCGGACGAGGGCACGACCCCCGTCGGAGATCTCAACGCGACCGCGGAGTACAAGCGCCACCTGGCGCGGGTGATGTGCCGCCGCGCCCTGCAGGAGGCAGCCGGCGCTGGGTGATGCGCCGCCCGCGGGGCCTCCGCAGCGAGGCGCCGCGGCCCCGCCCCCCGTCCTCATCCTCGCCGCCGGCGCCGGCACCCGGTTCGGCGCCGAGCCGAAGCTGCTCGCCGACCTTCGCGGCCGGCCGCTGATCGCGCACGTCGTCGAGGCTGCGCGCGGAGTCGGCCCCATCACCGTCGTGGTCGGAGCGCACGCGGACGAGATCCGCGCGGCGCTCGAAGGCGTCACCGTCGTCGAGTGCGCCGAGTGGGCGACGGGTCAGTCGGCCTCCCTGCGCTGCGGGCTCGCGGCGATCGGCGATGCGGAGAAGGTGCTCGTGCTCGTCGGCGACCAGCCGGGCGTGACGGCGGCGGCGATCGAACGGCTCGCGAAGGAGCCGCCGGGGTCGCGCGCCGCGTACGACGGCCGGCCCGGCCATCCCGCCGTGCTGGGCGCGGAGCTGATGCGGGCCGCGCGGGATCTGACGGGCGACACCGGGCTGCGGGACGTGACCGACTGGCGGCTCGTCGAGTGCAGCGATGTCGCCGAGGGCGTCGACGTCGACACGGTGGCCGACCTCGACGGCTGGAGAGCACGGAGCGATGCACTAGACGAATGACCGATGGCCCCGCGTCGACGCGGCCTGTCTAATCGAGAGGTGCGTCGCTTCCTCGTTGCCTCCCTCGCTGCGCTCGCCGTCGCGCCGGCCGCGGCCGCGGCCGAAGGAGTCGATCGCGTCGATCCGATTCCCGCCAGCACCGGCCCGCCGCTGAACAGCGACTGGCATGTCAACCCGACGGTGCCGCCGGCGGTCGACCGCGACGCGTGGATAGCGCTCGCCCGTCACTCGATCGAGCGCTGGGGCGGCCACTACGCGGGCCTCACGACGGCTTCCCCAGACGAGACGGACGGCAGGAACGTGATCGGCTTCGCGAGCGATCTCCCAGCGGACATCCTCGGCGTCACGGAGCACCGCGACGCCGGCGAGGTCTCCGAGGTCGCGAGGCCGACTGCGTGCTCGCCGGAGCCGGCGCCGTTCACGGATGACAGCGTGGTCGAGCGCGTGAGCTGGACGACGGTCCGGCTCCGCAGGGACCGCATCCGCGGCCGGAAGGTCCGCCGCCGCACGGTCAAGCGCCGGGTGCGGCGCACCAGCTACGAGCTGGTGCGCGCTCCGGTCCAGCAGGAGGCGTGCGTCACGGGCCCCTCCGAGCACTACGTGGAGAAACGGACGAGCCACGAGACCGACATCGTGGTCGACGACGATGCGAGCTGGGGGCCTCTCCCGGCCCATCCGGACGGCGAGCACATGGACCTCGCGCAGAACGTGCTGCACGAGCTCGGCCACGCCGCCGGCCTGAGCCACCAGCGTCCCCTGTGCGACCCGCGGACCCCGATGCGCGCGAGCATCGCCACCGGCGACTGGTGGCGCGGCGTCGACGACGCGTCGCGCTGGGACTGTCCGTCGAACTCGATCACCGCGGACCCGGCCGCCGGGCGAGCGCCGGGACCCGCCGGCTTCTCGCTCGACGGCGCGACGGTCTTCGTCAACCCGTCGGTCCCGCCGGGCTATGACGCGGATCGGTTCGTCGCGCTCGTCCGCGGCGTCGTCGAGCGCCTCGGCGGCACCTACGGCGGGCTCACCGAACGCGCTCCGCAGTCTCCGGACCTGGTCAGCGTGGTCGGCTTCGGGCAGCTGATCGGCTCGTCCTTCGCCTGGCCTTCGGCGCCCCTGACCACGCGCGTGACCACACCGGCGCACCAGGCGTGTCAGCCCGCGCCGGTCACGGTGTCGGAGAAGCGCGTCAAGCGGCGCCGGTCGCGGCGACGCGTGGGCCGTCGGCGCGTGAGGATTCGGCGTGACGTCCTGGTCCAGCGCGTTGTCGGAGCGAGCGGGTTCGCCTGCGCGCCGCAGGCGCCGACGGTTCAGGAGAGCGCCGCGGGGCGCGAGCGAGACGTGGTCCTGAACGACGGCGAGGCGTGGGAGCTGGGGCCCGAGCATCCCGTCCTCGCGACGCGATACGACGCCGAGACAGCTGTGCTCAAGGCGCTGGTGGGCGGCTCCGGGCTCGAGACTGTCGACGACGCCTGCGACGCGTCAACGCCGCTCGCGGTGCTCATCCCGGGGGATTGGTGGCGAGGCGCCGGCGACGTGAGCCGGGCCGAGTGTGAGCGCCAGGACAACTCGGCGCAGCCGCGGGTACGCCGGACCCGAACCGGACGCAGGCTCGTGGTCACGACCACGATCGACAACTAGGTCGATCGCGCGCGAGGCCCGGGCGAGGCCGGCGGTCGCTAGGGAGACCGCCGGCTGCCCTGTTCCGGGCCTTGGGGGGCTAGTACCGTCCGGAACCCCTGAAGCCGTAGCCGCCGGACGCCGGGAACCCGGCGAGCAGCACGAGCAGCGCGGCGACGGCCGCGACGATCATCGGCAGACCGAGCGCCGTGCACAGGAAGTAGACGACTGCCGCGACGAGAATCGCGATGAGAAGACCGATCATGGAGATGTACCCCTTCCTCCGTGTTGGGTGTGACCTTGTGATACCCATGAACGCCCGGTCCGCTATCTGGTTGGTGAGTTGTGCGATCGCTGTTGCGATGGCCGCTCCCGCGCAGGCGCGGGTCGTCCCCTCCGCGCAGGCGCTGCACGACGCGCGCGTGCTCACCAAGCAGCGCGAGGGGCCGGCGGTGATCTCGTGGGCGGTCATCGACACGCGCGGGCGGCTGTTCACGCGGCACGGCTCCCGGCACCACCGCTCGGCCAGCCAGACGAAGGCGATGCTCCTCGTCGCGTACCTGCGACGCCTCGGCCGCCGCCCCGTCCCGCCGGCGATGGCGCGCGTCCTCGGCCCGATGATCCGCCTCTCCGACAACGACGCGGCGGACCGGATGCACGCGATCGTCGGCGACGCCGGCCTCGCCGCCGTCGGGCGCGCGGCCGGAATGAGGAGCCTGCGCCTGAACGGCACGTGGTCGGAGGTCGAGATCACCGCCGCCGACCAGGCGCGCTTCTTCCGCCGCTTCGACCAACTGTGCCCGCGCCGCCACCGCGCCTACGCCCGGCGTCTGCTCTCCACGATCACCCCGCTCCAGCGCTGGGGGATCCCCGCGGCCGCGCGCGCACACGACCTCGAGACGTTCTTCAAGGGCGGCTGGCGCAAGGGGATCGTCAACCAGGGCGCGCTGCTGCGGACGGGCGACCGCCGCCGGCTGGCGATCGTCGTGCTGACGAGCGGCCTGTCGTTCGCACGCGGCACCCAGACGATCGGGGCGATCGCCCGCCGGCTGCTGCGCGACACGCGCTCGCGTGGCCGCAGGCGCGCCGAGCACCAACTCTGGGCGTTCGCTCGCCTCTCGCCTTGGGTACGCGCCTCGCGATGGCCGAACCCGTGGACGAGACTCCCACCCGCCCTGTCGACTACGCCGCCATAAACGCGGCGTGGGGCGCGATGCTGCTCGGGGTGCTCGCGAGCACGAAGAGCGATGCCCCGCCGACGAGCGAGCTCCCGGTGTACGGGATGGCGGCGTTCGCGCTGAGCAAGGCGCTCGCCAAGGAGAAGGTGGGCAGCTGGGCACGCGCTCCCGTCGTGGACGAGAGCGCGGGGCGGCCGAAGGGCAGCCGGCTCCGCTACGCCGCGGGCGAGCTCATCACCTGCACCCGCTGCCTGGGTACGTGGAGCGCGCTCGGGCTCGTCGGCCTGCGCGTCGCGCGCCCGCGCGAGGGGCGGATCGTGGCGAGCGTCCTCGCCACCGCCGGCGTCAACGACTGGCTCCAGGCCGCCTTCTCGGCGACGACGTCGAAGGCGAACACCGAGAAGAAGCTCGCCAACGCGCCGCTCGACGAGTGGCCGTCGGTGGTCGACGCGCGCTAGGGCCGCCGCGGCGCGCCACGCGCCACCTCGCGCGCCTATCCTCGTCGCATGGCCGCGACGACCGAAGCGACGCCCGACGCCGCGCAGGACGAGCTCTACAAGATCCGCCACAGCCTCGCGCACGTCCTCGCGATGGCGGTGCTGGAGCTGCGCCCCGGGAGCAAGCTCGGCTTCGGCCCTCCGATCGACGACGGCTTCTACTACGACTTCGTCCTCAGCGAGCCCCTGAGCGACAAGGACTTCCCCGACCTCGAGCGGGCGATGAAGCGCATCCTCAAGCGCAACGTCCCCTTCGAGCACGAGGAGCTGCCGGTCGCCGACGCCTTCGCGCGCCTGGAGGAGATGGGCGAGCCGTACAAGCGCGAGTACGCCGAGGAGCTGGCGGGCGAGCAGGGCCTGGACACGCTCGGCTTCTACCGCAGCGGCGACTTCGTCGACATGTGCCGCGGCCCGCACGTCCCCCACACCGGCAAGCTGCCGCGCGACGGCTTCAAGCTGCGCAGCGTCGCCGGCGCGTACTGGCGCGGCGACGAGAACAACATCCAGATGACGCGTGTGTACGCGTGGGCGTACGCCACGAAGGAGGAGCTCGACGCGCACGTCGAGGCCTACCGCCTCGCGCTCGAGCACGACCACAAGAAGCTCGGCCGCGAGCTCGACCTCTTCGTCATCGACGAGCTCGTCGGGCCCGGCCTGCCGCTGTGGCTGCCGAAGGGCACGGTCATCCGCGACGAGCTCGAGAAGCTGGCCAAGGAGCTCGAGTTCAAGGCCGGCTACCAGCGCATCGCGACCCCGGTCATCGCGCGGTCGGCGCTGTACTACCAGTCCGGCCATTTGCCCTACTACGCCGAGGGCATGTACCCGTTCATGGAGCTCGAGGGCGAGGAGGGGACGAAGGACGAGTACGCCCTGCGGCCGATGAACTGCCCGCACCACCATCGCGTGTTCGCCGCGCGGCCGCGCTCCTACCGCGACCTGCCTCTGCGCCTCGCGGAGTACGGCAACGTCTTCCGCTACGAGGACCATGGCGCGCTCTCGGGCCTGCTGCGCGTGCGCGGGATGACGATGAACGACGCGCACATCTACTGCACCGAGGAGCAGATCACCGCGGAGTTCATCGCGGTCATCGAGATGCACCAGCAGGTCTACGACATCCTCGGCCTCAACGAGTTCTACATGCGCTTCTCGACGTGGGACCCGACGACCGAGAAGGGCCAGGCCAAGTACGTCGACGACCCCGAGGCGTGGGAGAAGACCCAGGGCCTGGTGCGCGCGGCGATGGACGACTCCGGCGTGCCGTACGTCGAGGGCAAGGGCGAGGCCGCGTTCTACGGCCCGAAGATCGACGTGCAGTTCCGGACGGTCACCGGCCGCGAGGAGACCGCCAGCACGAACCAGCTCGACTTCGCCCAGCCGGAGCGCATGGGCCTGACGTACACCGGGGCCGACAACGCCGAGCACCGGCCGTACGTCATCCACCGGGCCCCGCTCGGCACCCACGAGCGGTTCACCGCGTTCCTCATCGAGCACTACGGCGGCGCGTTCCCGACGTGGCTCGCGCCCGTGCAGGTGAGGATCCTCACGGTCAGCGACCGCCTCGCCGACTACGCGCGGTCCGTCCAGGCGCGGCTGCTCGAGGACGGCGTGCGCGTCGAGCTCGACGCCGGCGACGAGACCCTCGGCAAGGCGATCCGCAACGCGACGCGGGCGAAGATCCCCAACGTGCTCGTGATCGGCGACCGCGAGGTCGAGGAGGAGACGGTCACGCTGCGCCGCTACGGCGTGCGCGAGCAGGAGACGATGCCCGTCGAGGCGTTCCGCCAGCGCCTCGCGGCGGCGATCGCGTCGCGCGCGCCCTCGCTCGACTAAACGATTCGGACGGGGCGCCGCTCGCGCTTCCCCTTGCGCAGCACGACGACGACGTCCGGGTTCGCGCGCGGCGGTGGCCACCCCTCGTCGAGCCGCTCGTCATCGACGTAGAGCCCGCCGCCCTTCATGAGGCGTCGGGCTTCGGAGAGCGACGACGTCAGCTCGGCACGGAGAAACACGTCCGGCCAGCTCGGCGGATCGCCGAGGGGAACGGGTTGGGCGTCGTCGAGCGACCACTCGACGTCCTCCGCCACGAAGAGCTTCGCCGTCTGCTCCTCCGCGGCGCGCAGCCCCTCCTCCCCGTGCGCCATCGTCGTCAGGTGCTCGGCCAGCGCGCGCTGGGCGGCGCGGGTCGAGGGATCGGCGGCCTCGAGGCGCTCGATCTCCTCGCGCGGCAGCAGCGACAGCCGCCGCAGCAGGATCCCGACCTGGTCGTCCGCGGTGTTGAGGAAGAACTGGAAGAACTCGTACGCGGACGTCATCTCGGGGTCGAGCCAGACCGCGCCCTTCTCGCTCTTGCCGAACTTCTGGCCATCGGCGCGCAGGAGCAGCGGCGTCGTCATGCCGTGGACGCGCTCGCCGCGCGTGCGCCGGATCAGCTCGATCCCCGACGTGATGTTGCCCCACTGGTCGCTGCCGCCGATCTGCAGCCGGCAGTCGTGCTGGTCGAAGAGCTGCTGGTAGTCGTAGGACTGCAGCAGCATGTACGAGAACTCGGTGAACGTCATGCCCTCGCCGTGCACGCGCGTCTTCACCGACTCCTTGGCGAGCATGTAGCCCATCGGGAAGTGCTTGCCGACGTCGCGCAGCAGCTCGATCGCCGTCAGCGGCTCGAGCCAGCGACGGTTGTTCTCGAAGACGGTGTCCTCGCCGAGCAGCCGGCGCATCTGCCCCTCGTGCCGCGCTGACCACTCGCGGACCGTCGCCTCGTCCTGCAGCGCCCGCTCGGTGCTCTTGCCGCTCGGGTCGCCGATCAGGCCCGTCCCGCCGCCCGCGAGGGCGATCACGCGATGGCCGGCGTCGCGGAACCGGCGCATCGTGATGACGAGCTGCAGGTTGCCGACGTGCAGCGACGGCGCCGTCGGGTCGTAGCCGGCGTAGAGCGTCAGCCCCTCCGCGCTCTCGAGGCCGTCGGTGTGGTCCTGGACGAGGCCCCGCCAGACGAGGTCATCCCAGAGGGCGGTCACTACAGGGGCTGGCGGCTGGCTCGCGCTGGTCGGTCCGCGTCAGCCACCGACTGGCGCAGCCGGGGGCGCTTCGCCGCGCCGGCCTCGTCGAGGCGTCGCACCGGCGTGTCGTACGGCGCGTTGCGCGCGAGCTCCGGGTCCTCGCGCGCCTCGCGCAGGATCGCCCCGATCGCCTCGGCGAACTCGTCGAGCGTCTCCTTCGTCTCCGTCTCGGTCGGCTCGACGAGGAGCGCCTCGTCGACGAGCAGCGGGAAGTAGACGGTCGGCGGGTGGAAGCCGTGGTCGAGCAGGCGCTTGGCGAGGTCGAGCGTCTTGATCTGCAGCTCGCGCTTCATCGGCGCGCCCGACAGGCAGAACTCGTGCATGCAGAAGCGCCCGAACGCGAGCGGCAGCAGGTCCCCGGCCTCCTCGCGGATCCGCGCCAGCAGGTAGTTCGCGTTGAGCACCGCCACCTCGGAGGCGTCCTGCAGCCCCTCGGCGCCGAGCGAGCGGATGTACGCGTACGAGCGCACGAATGTCCCGAAGTTCCCCTGGAAGCCGCGCAGGCGGCCGATCGCCTTCGGGTGCCCGTCCTCGACGAGGTCGAACGAGGGCGCCGTCCCGTTCCCGTCGCCGGAGGACCGCACGACCCGCGGCACCATCAGGTACGGCTCGATCCGGTCGCTCACCGCGATCGGCCCGCTCCCCGGCCCGCCGCCGCCGTGCGGCTGCGTGAACGTCTTGTGCAGGTTGAAGTGGACGATGTCGAAGCCCATGTCGCCGGGCCGCGTCCGCCCCATCACGGCGTTCAGGTTCGCCCCGTCGTAGTAGAGGATCGCCCCGACGTCGTGGACGATCTTGGCGATCTCCTCGATGTTCGGGTCGAACAGGCCGAGCGTGTTCGGGTTCGTCAGCATGAGCAGCGCGACGTCCTCGTCGGCCTTCGCCCGCAGGTCGTCGAGGTCCACGCCGCCGTCCGGGTTCGTGCCGACCTTCACGACCTCGAGCCCCGCCATCGTGACCGTCGCCGGGTTCGTCCCGTGCGCGGTGTCGGGCGTGAGCACCTTGTGCCGCGTCTGCCCGCGGTCCTCGTGGTAGGCGCGCGTGAGCAGGACGCCGGCGGTCTCGCCGTGCGAGCCCGCGCTCGGCTGCAGCGAGACGTGCGGCAGCCCGGACACCTCGCTCAGCGACCGCTCGAGGTTCCACATCAGCTCCAGCGCGCCCTGGGCGCGGCGGGGGTCCTGCAGCGGGTGCAGCCGGGCGAAGCCGGCGAGCCCCGCGACCCGCTCGTGCAGGCGCGGGTTGTGCTTCATCGTGCACGAGCCGAGCGGATAGAAGCCCGAGTCCAGGTCGAAGTTCTTCTTGGACAGGTTCACGTAGTGGCGGACGATCTCGGGCTCGCTCACCTCGGGCAGCCGCGGCGGCTCGGCGCGCTGGAAGCGCTGGGGCAGCAGCTCGTCGCGCGGCTTCTCGGGGACGTCGAGCTCGGGCGCGACGAACGCGCGGCGGCCGGTCCGGCCCTTCTCGAAGATCGTGACGGTCATGCCGTCGCCCCCACCGCGCTGCGCTCCGCGGCGACCGCGGCGCCCAGGACGTCCGCCAGGCGGTCGATGTCCGCCCGCGACCGGCGCTCGGTCAGGGCGACGAGCAGCCCGTCGTCCTCCAGCGCGTGGCCCGGGTTGACGCCCTCGTCCTGGCAGCGCGCGATCACACGCTTGACCGGCGCGTCCAGCTTGACGGCGAACTCGCGGATCACCGGCTGCTCGTGCAGCAGCTCGACGCCGTCGAGCGCGCCGAGCCGCTCGCGGGCGTACGCGGTGCGCTGCAGGAGGAGGTCACCGAGCTCGACGATCCCCTCACGGCCGAGCCACGACAGGTACACGACGCCGCCGAGCGCGTTGAGCGCCTGCGCGGTGCAGATGTTGGAGGTCGCCTTCTCGCGGCGGATGTGCTGCTCGCGGGTCTGAAGGGTGAGGACGAAGCCGCGCTTGCCGTCGACGTCCGTCGTCTCGCCGGCGATGCGGCCGGGCATCCGGCGCAGGTAGGCCTCGGTGGCCGCGAAGAACCCGAAGGACGGGCCGCCGAAGTCGAGCTTGTTGCCGAGCTGCTGACCCTCCCCCACGGCGACGTCGACGCCGCACTCGCCCGGCGGCTTGAGGATGCCAAGCGTGAGCGGGTCGACCTGCGCCACGACGACGGCCGGAGAGTCCTTCGCCGCGCCCGCCAGCGCCTCGACGTCCTCGACCGCGCCCAGGAAGTTCGGCTGCGCCACAAACACCGCGGACGTCTCGCCGTCGATCGCGGCCGCCCACGCGTCCGCGTCCGTGACGCCGTCGCGCAGCGGGACCTCGACGACCTCCATCCCGTAGCCGTGGGCCATCGTGCGCAGCGTCTCGCGGCTGTGCGGGTGCACGCCCGCGCTCACGACGAACCGCCGCTTGCCGTTGGCGAGCTTGGCGAGGTAACCGGCGGCGGCGAGCGCGCTCGGACCCTCGTACACGGACGCGTTGGAGACGGGGAGGGCCGTCAGCTCGCTGATTGCCGTCTGGTACTCGAACATCACCTGCAGCCCGCCCTGCGAGATCTCCGGCTGGTACGGCGTGTAGGGCGTCAGGAACTCCGAGCGCTCCATCAGCATGTCCATGATCGCCGGGACGTACGTGTCGTACATGCCGGCGCCCAGGAACGTGATCTCGTCCTCCGTCGAGGTGTTCTTCGCGGCCAGGTCGCGCAGCAGCGCGTAGACCTCCTGCTCCGGGAGGCCGGAGGGCAGGTCGAGCGCGCGGTCCAGGCGCACGCCCGCGGGGATCTGGCGGTCGAAGAGCTCGTCGATCGAGCCCACGCCGATCGTCGCGAGCATCTCGCGCAGGTCGGCGTCGGTGACGGAGGTGTACTGGGTCATCCCAAGGTCGCTTGGTAGGCGGCCGCGTCGAGGAGCGAGTCCTTCTCCGCGGGGTCCGACAGCTGGACCTTCACCATCCAACCGTCGCCGTAGGGGTCGTCGTTGATGTGCTCCGGCGTGTCGCCCAGGGCGAGATTGACCTCGACGATCTCGCCGCTGAGGGGCGCGATCACGTCGGAGACCGCCTTGACCGACTCCACCTCAGCGTAGGACTCGCCCGCCGTGACGTTCGAGCCGACCTCCGGCGGGTCGAAGAACACGACCTCGCCGAGGGCGTCCTGCGCGAACCAGGTGATCCCGAAGACGGCCGTGTCGCCCTCGATCCGCACCCAGTCGTGATCGGCGTGGTACAGCAGGTCGTCGGGGTACGAGGCCTCGGCCATCAGCTGCTCTCCTCGGGTGTGTACAGGGGCTTGCGCTCGACGCGCGCCGTCCGGGTCTTCCCGCGCACGTCGATCTCGATCTCGGTTCCCGGCTCGGCGCGCTCGGGCGGGAGGTAGGCCATGCCGATGCCGACCTCGAGGCAGGGGCTCATCGTCCCGCTGGTGACCACCCCGCCGCCGACGACCTCGTTGCCCTGGCGCGCGATGCCGGGGCCGGTCAGGACGAACGGCGCCAGCTTCTCGCGCGGGCCTTCCGCGCGGGCGCGCGCGACCGCCTCGCTGCCGATGAAGCCCGTCTCCTCCTTGCAGCACCAGCCGAGCCGGGCCTCGATCGGGCCGCGCTCCTCCATCAGGTCGTTGCCGTAGAGGTGGAAGCAGACCTCAAGCCGCAGGGTGTCGCGGGCGGCGAGGCCGACCGGCGTGACCCCGCGCTCGAGCAGAGCGTCCCAGATCCCGCCCGCCTCGCCCGGCGGCAGCAGGAGCTCGACGCCGTCCTCGCCGGTGTAGCCGGTACCGCAGACGAGCACGTCGCCGCGCTGCACCACCTTGAACCTCCCCGGCAGTTCCTCCCCGACCACCTCCGCGACGATCCCCCGCGCCTTCGGCCCCTGAACGGCGAGCATCGCGTAGGCGCCGTGTCGGTCGAGGATCTCGACGTCGTCGGCCTCGGCCGCATGGCGCTGGAACCACGCGAGGTCCTTGTCGTGGTTCGAGGCGTTGGTGACGGTGAGGTAGCGGTCCTCGGCGAGCCGGTACGTGAAGAGGTCGTCGAGGACCCCGCCGTCCTCGCGGCACAGGACGCTGTACTGCGCCCCGCCGACGGCGATCTTCGCGACGTCGTTGGACAGGAGTCGCTGGAGGAGCGCCTGCGCACCCGACCCCCGCGTCTCGATCTCGCCCATGTGGCTGACGTCGAAGACGCCGGCCGCGCGCCGCACGGCAACGTGCTCCTGCCGGATCCCCTCGTACTGGACCGGCATGTGCCAGCCGGCGAAGGGCACCATCTTCGCCCCGGCGTCGACGTGCCGATCGTGGAGCGCGGTGTGCTTCAGCGTGTCGGCGGACGCGGCCATCGGCCCGCCGAGGCTACCAACGGAGCGGGCGTTCGCTCACCCGACCGAACGGCTCGCACACGGCCGTCGGGGCACCGTCACGTGCCGCGTGTGCGGCTTCGACCGGAGCCTCCATGCATCGCCGGGGTAGTACCCGGTCACCGTGTACCGCCCCGGCCGCAGGAGGCCGAAGCGGTACGCGCGGTCGTTCCCTAGTCGCGCGCGATGCGTCCTCTTGAAGGCGCCCCGCCGTACGGTGATGACGACCTTCTTGAACGGAAACACGCGGAGCGGCGCCAGATCGGGAAGTACTTGGACCTCCGTGTCGATGCCGCAGCGCGTCACCTTGACCCGCGATAAGCGAAACCGCGATGGGACTGCTGCGGGATCGACCTCGCTCGCGGAGGCGGCCTTGCCGCGACACCCGGGATCCTTGAGATCGACGTTGCCGTCCCCATCGTCGTCGCGTCGATTGGCGCACTCCGTCGGAGGCGGCCCCTCCGAGCTACCGTGGCGATCGTACGAGCAGCCGTCGTCGTTCTGGTAGTCGGTTTTGCCGTCCCCGTCGTTGTCGAAGCCGTCGTTGCATGGCGGGTTTGCCTCGCTGGCCGCGGTGGTTTCCGAGCAGCCCTCGTCGAACGGATAGTCAGTCGCGCCGTCGCCGTCGTTATCCACGTGGTCGTCGCACGCAGGGGCCGGGGGGCTCGGCGGCGGCTCGAACCCATGAAAGTAGAAGGGGTCGACGGTGTCGTAGGTGTACCGGTAGCTGATTCGCTCGCAGTTGTTGTCCGAGGGCGAGCAGTGTCCGTCCGGATCCGGCGTGTACAGCGAGCTGTACGTGACGCATCGGTAGTCCCGGCCGGCGAGCGCCGCATGGGCAAATGAAAAGCGGACCTCGCGCTTGTCCGACGAGAACGTCCGAGTGCCGGTCACAGTGCCCTCGTAGCCGTTTACGCGCAAGGACGGCGCGCTTGCGGAGTCGGGCGTGATCCACCCATACGCGGTGGGGTCGCCCGGTGCGCCTGCCGAGCACGACGGCTTGTCGCGATATGTCGCCGCTTCACGAGCAACGCTCCCGACCGCTACATCCCAGGAGTACGAGCCGCTCTGGGGGGTCAGAGCTTCGTAGAAGCGCCCGGTGACCTCCAGCGAGCCGCCGCTGTCGTAGGAAACCCGGACCTGCTCGATGTCCGCCCGGCGGGGTCCGGACAGATTCTCGGGCTGATCTCGAGGATCGTCGCCCTCGGCGGTTCGTATCTCGGCCGTCGCCGCGGAGGGACCCAGGAGGCCGGCGCATGCGGCGACTACAAGAAAGGCGAGCAGGTAGAGACGCATCGGGACTCCGGAACGTGGGCGTAGGTCCTCGCCTTCCGGGGCGCGATCGCAGTCTTCTACCGCGTGGGCATCCTGCCCACGATCTCTTCGACGCTGCGCCGCGCCGACTTGAGCGCGATCTACGAGTTCTGGGAGTCCTTGGTCCGGTAGACGTGGCAGAGCAGATCCGTGAGGAGCTCGTCCAGGTCCTCACGCGACGCCACCGTCAGCAGCGACAGGTGCTCGGCCAGTTCATCCGTGGTCATCTTCGCCGGCTTCTGCATGAGCCGACCTTCCCACGGCGGGAGGACGGAGCGCAATACCCCAAAGTGACGATCTTCAACCTGGACGGACCCGCGACGTGCGGGGCCTGGCGCGGCGGCGCTACCGGTCGCGCAGGAACGGCGGGATGTCGATCTCGTCGTCGGAGATCTCGAGGCTCGAGCGCTGGCGGTCGTCGAGGCGGACCTCGCGGTCGCGCCGGCCGGTCCGCAGCTCGTCGCGCACCGCGCGCGGGCGCTGGGCCCGGTCGAACCCGGTCGCGATGACCGTGACGCGGACGTCCTCGCCCATCGTCTCGTCGATCACGGCGCCGAAGATGATGTTCGAGTCGCTGCTCGATGCGCTCGAGACGATCTCGGCCGCCTCGTTGACCTCGAACAGGCCGAGGTCGCGCCCGCCGGTGATGTTCAGCAGGACGCCCGTCGCGCCCTCGACCGACTCCTCCAGGAGCGGCGAGGAGATCGCCGTCTTGGCGGCCTCGGCGGCGCGGCTCTCGCCGGAGCCCATGCCGATCCCCATCAGCGCGGAGCCCGCGTCGGACATGATCGTCCGCACGTCGGCGAAGTCCAGGTTGATGAGGCCGGGGATGGTGATGAGGTCGGTGATGCCCTGGACGCCCTGGCGCAGGACGTCGTCCGCGAGCCGGAACGCGTCGAGGATCGAGGTGCGGCGCTCGACGATCGCCAGCAGCTTCTCGTTCGGGATCACGATGAGGGTGTCGACGACCTCGCGCAGGCGCGCGATGCCCTCCTCGGCCTGCCGCGTCCGCTGCGTGCCCTCGAAGCCGAACGGCTTCGTGACGACGCCGACGGTGAGCGCGCCGATCTCCTCCTTGGCGATCTCGGCGATGACGGGCGCGGCGCCCGTGCCGGTGCCGCCGCCCTCGCCCGCGGTGACGAACACCATGTCCGCGCCCTTGAGCGCCTCCTTGATGTCGTCGCGCGACTCGTGCGCGGCGCCGGTGCCGATGTCGGGGCTGGCGCCGGCGCCGAGGCCCTTCGTCAGCTCGTGGCCGATGTTCAGCTTGATGTCGGCGTCGCACATCGCGAGCGCCTGCGCATCCGTGTTGGCAGCGATGAACTCGACGCCCCTGAGGCCCGCGTCGACCATGCGGTTCACCGCGTTGGTGCCGCCGCCGCCGACTCCGACGACCTTGATGACGGCGAGGTAGCTGCCGCTCGATTCCATGTTAGGCGTCCGACCCTTGAGTTAGCGTTGAGGGTTTCCAGGCCAAGAGGCCCCGGAGGGCGCAAGCCACGGTATGCACGGGCAACGACGAAAGTCAACGCGGAGTCTAGCGCTGCAATGACAGTTGCAGAACGCCCAACCCTCGACACGAGCAGGAGAAACGCCTTCCGGGTGCATTCAACCTCCAGTCGAGGTCGAGCCTGCCGCCGAACGTCGCGAAACCGCAGCGGGATGCGGGTTCGCGGCGGGTCTCACGGCGTCGTCGCGGGGGCGGTCGTGGCCGGCGGCGCGGCCGTGGCCGGCGTGGTCGTCGCCGTGCTCGCTGGCGGCTCGGCAGGTGTCGTCGTCGCGCCCGGCGCGGCGACGCCCGTCGCGGGCGGGACGTCCTGCTCGTCGTCGCCGTCGTCGGCCAGCGGGGCGAGCCCGCCCGCGGCCGTCCGCTCCGGGACGCGGACGTCGACGTAGGTGGCGCCCTCGGCCGTCGGGTCGGCGAGGACGCGGGCCGCCGCGGCCCACTTCGCCTGCAGTTCCGAGGCGGTGCCGAAGTACAGGACGGGGCCGTCGGCCATCCGGACCGTCAGGCCGCGCTCGCCCGCGAACGCGCGCTCGGCCCGGCGCAGGAGCGGGCGCGGCGCGGCGCCGAGGAGCTCCAGGACGGCCTCGGCGTGCGAGTCGTCGATCAGCGGCAGGTCGTCGGGCGCGGTGGCGCCGCGCAGGACGGTTCCGCCGGCGGTCACCGGCATCTTGTCGTCGCCCTCCCCCACGACGGCGACCGGCTCGCGCTCGACGACCTCGATCCGCAGCGTGCTCGGGAAGTCGCCGTCGACCTCGATGTCGTCCACGGTCGGGAACGCCGAGACCGCCTGGCGCAGCTCGTCCTCGCGGACGTGGAGGGTCGTCATGTCGCGGGCGACGTCGCGCAGAGCGGACTCGATCTTCGGCGCGTCCGGGCCGCTCGCGCCGGTGATCTGGACCTTGTCGACCGCGACGAGCGAGGAGTCGCGAAGCCAGAACAGGCCCGCGACGAGAAGGATGAGTACGCCCGCGGCGGCGAGCAGCCACCCGCGGAACGGGAGGGTGGACAGGCGGCGCATCCACGGCGGCATTCGCCGCCCGCCGGCGGATTCCTTCGCGATCAGCCGCCGGCGCCGTTCCCGTTCGACGAGCCGCCGGAGCTCACGGCATCGCGCGACGCGAGGACCGAGTCGATCAGCCCGTACTCCACCGCCTGCTCGGGCGTGTAGAACCGGTCGCGCTCGATGTCCTCGCGGATCTCGGCCTCGTCGCGGCCGGTGTGGTGCGCGTAGATCTCGATCATCCGCTGCCGCAGCGCCAGCGCCTCGGTCGCGTGGATCTCGATGTCGCTGGCCTGGCCCTGGAAGCCGCCGTGGGGCTGGTGGGTCAGCACGCGGCTGTTGGGCAGCGCGAACCGCTTCCCCGTCGCCCCGGCCGGCGAGGATCAGCGAGCCCATCGACATCGCGATCCCTACGCACGTGGTCTGCACGTCGGGCCTGACGAACTGCATGGCGTCGTAGATGGCCAGGCCCGCGTAGACCTGGCCGCCCGGGGAGTTGATGTAGATGGAGATGTCCTTGTCCGGGTCGTCGGCCTCGAGGTGCAGCAGCTGGGCGACGACGAGGTTGGAGACCTGGTCGTCGATCGCCGTGCCGATGAACACGACGCGCTCGCGCAGCAGGCGCGAGTAGATGTCGAACGAGCGCTCGCCGCGCGAGTCCTGCTCGACGACGACGGGGACGAGCGGCATCGCGCTACTCCCCCGCCAGCCAGCGCAGGACGGCCTCGCGCGAGAAGCGCCACTCGTCGCCGATCCGGCGGCCGGGCAGCTCGCCGCCGTCGGCCAGCTCCTGCGCGGCCTCCTGCTCGACCTGCAGGAGGTCGGCGACCTGCTCGAGCGTGAGGACGTCCGTCGGCGCGGCGGGCGTGAACGAGTGGCGGCCCGTCGGCATGGCGTCCTCCCCGGCCTCGATGAGGATGCGGCGCAGGCTGTCGGACGAGGCCTGGTCGACGTAGCGCGAGATGAGCCCGGTCACGATGTCCTGCTTCGACGCCTTGAGCTCGAACGCGGCGCGGTCGAGGCGCTCGGCGTGGTGCAGGGGGAGGCGGACGTACAGCGGGGTGCGGTCATGAGGACCCTTCGGAGGAGGGGGCGTCATATCGGGATATCACGATAGCAAGCGCCGCCCGAGCTCGTCGACGTTCCCCGCGCCGAGGACGAGGAGCACGTCGCCGTCGCGCAGCTCGTCGCGGAGCGCGCGCTCGGCGGCGTCGAAGTCAGGCAGCCAGAGGACGGGCTTGCCGTCGCCGGCGTCGGCCGCCGCCTCGGCGATCAGCCGGCCGGTGACGCCCGGGAAGTCCTCGCCCCGCTCGCGCGCCGGATAGACCTCGACGACGCCCGGGAGGTCCGCCGCGGCCAGCGCGACGCCGAACTCGCGCGCGAGGTGCTGGGTGCGGGAGTAGAGGTGCGGCTGGAAGACGGCGACCACCCGGCCACCCCCCGACGCGTCGCGGGCCCACTCCCGCGCCGCCTCGATGGTCGCGGCCACCTCCGTGGGGTGGTGCGCGTAGTCGTCGACGACGTAGGCGCCGCTCGCCGTCTGGCCCAGCACCTGGAAGCGCCGGCCCGCGCCCGCGAACGTCGCGAGCTGCGCGGCCGCCTCGTCGCGATCGGCGCCGGCGAGGACCACCGCCTCCAGCGCCGCCGCGGCGTTGCGGCGGTTGTGCTCGCCCGACACCGCCAGGTCCGGCCCCTCCCACGCGCCGAACTCGGTCCGGTCCCCGTCGCGAAGGACCGCGAGCTGCGGCGGCAGCACGGCGTGCGCCGGTCCTGCGAGGAACTGTGCGAACGCCGCGCGCAGCTCGCCGAGCGACGACCACTCCGTGTGGTGGTCGAGCTCGATGTTCGTCACCACGGCCACGTCCACGTCGAGCGCGAGGAAGCTGCGGTCCGACTCGTCCGCCTCCACCACGAGCCACTCGCCGCTGCCCCACGCGGCGTTCGTGCCGGTCGTCGAGAGCGTCCCGCCGATCACGTACGACGGGTCCAGGCCGCAGCCGAGCAGCGCGTGGGCGACCATCGACGAGGTCGTCGTCTTGCCGTGCGCGCCGGCGACGGCGATCGTGCGCTTGAGCCGCGTCAGCTCGGTGAGGAGGTCGGCGCGCGACAGGACCGGCAGGCCGCGGGCACGCGCCGCGGCCAGCTCGGGGTTGGCCTCAGGGATCGCGGTCGAGACGACGACCTCCACGTCGTCGCCCTCCGGCAGGTTCGACGCGTCGTGGCCGATCGCGGGCTCGATCCCCGCCTCCCGCACCCGCGCCAGGTACGGCGACTCCGCCTGGTCGGAGCCCGTCACGACCGCCCCCAGCGCGCGGCACACGATCGCGTAGGCGCTCATCCCCGCGCCCGCGATCCCCATGACGTGCAGCCGGCGGCCGGCCCAGTCTGTCATGCAGGCGTCGCGGTGCCCTCGATGGCGGGTCTGACGATCTTCGGCGCCTTGGGAAGCCGCCAGGTCTCGAGCTCGAGCGCGAAGCCGCCGCGCTGCAGCGCCGCCGCGGTGTCGCGGTTGGGGTGACAGCCGTGGCCGACGAACCGCCAGGGCCGCAGCAGCCGGTCCTGCCACTTGGCGAGCTTCTCGTCGTGCGAGCGGACGTGCTCGAGGAAGAGGAGCCGCCCGTCCGGCTTCAGAACGCGCCGGATCTCGGCGATCGCGCGCGCCTGGTCGGGCACCGTGCAGAGCACGAGCGTCGAGACGACGGTGTCGAACGAGGCGTCGGGGAACGGGAGCTGCTCGGCGCCCGCGATGACGACCTCGCCCTTCGTGACCCGCTCGCGCAGCCGCCGCGCCATCGGCTCCTCCGGCTCGGTCAGCATCAGCTCGGTGACCTCCGGCCCGTAGTGGTCGAGGTTGAGGCCGGTGCCGGCGCCGATCTCCAGCACCCGCCCCCGGGCGCGGCCGACCACCTTGCGCCGCTCGTCGCGCAGCCCCGCGTCCTCCGTCGCGGCGAGCGAGCGGTCGTAGATCGCCGCGAAGATCCGGCCTGTGATGCTCATGCCGCGGATCCTCCCGCAGCGGCGACGACTTCGCGAGCGATCGTCGCGGCGGCGTCCGGGCGGGCGAGCGCTCGCGACGCCGCGGCCATGTCCGCCAGCCGCGCCGGGTCGTCCATCAGCGCGTCGACCTCGCGACGCAGGCGCTCGGGCGTGACCTCGTCGTCGGGCACGATCACGGCGGCGCCCGCGTCCGCCATCCAGCGCGCGTTCCCCGTCTGGTGGTCGGCCGTCGCGTGCGGATACGGGACGAGGATGGCCGGCGTCCCGTGCGCGGCGATCTCGAAGACCGACCCGCCCGAGCGCGCCACACACAGGTCGGCGGCGAGCAGCGCCTCGCCGAAGCGGTCGAGGTAGGGCTCCAGCGCGTAGTGGGCGCCGGGGACGCGGGGCAGCAGGCCGTCGTAGTCGCGCCGCCCCGCCGCGTGCAGGACGCGGTACTTCGCGTCCGGGAACGCGGCGATCGCCGCCTCGTTGATCGACCGCGCGCCGAGCGAGCCGCCGAAGATGAGGACGCACCGCTCGCCCTCCCCCAGCCCGAACCGCGCGCGGGCGGCCGCGAGGTCGGTCGCCGGCGGCGGCACCGGGCGGCCCGTCACGAGGTACTTGTCGCCGGTGCGCCCGTCCAGCGGGAAGGCCAGGCACACGCGCCTGGCGAACCGCGCGAGCAGCCGGTTCGAGACCCCGAGGTGGCTGTCGGCCTCGGCCAGCACGAGCGGGACCCGCCTCCCGACGGCCGCCAGCCCGACCGGACCGGCGACGTAGCCGCCGGCGCCGAGGACCGCGTCGGCCCGCTCCTCCTTGAGGATCCGCGCCGCGGCGGCGGTCGCCTTCGCCGCCATCGCGCCCGCGCCGGCCGCCGCGAACGGGTTGCTGCGCGAGAGCCCGCGCACGCGGATCGGCCGCAGGGCGAACCCGGCGGCAGGGACGAGCTCGGCCTCCGCGCGCTCCCCGCCGACGAAGACGACGTGGTGGCCGTCAGCCCGCAGCGCGTCGGCCACTGCGAGCGCCGGCACGACGTGTCCCGCCGTCCCCCCCGCTGCGATGACCACCCGAAGCGCCATTCCCCGATCGTGCCCGATTCGGGCCGCGGACCGCCTTCAGGTCGCTCCGCCCGCCGCCCGCGACGTTAAGCAGCAGGCCCATCGCGGTGAGCAGGATCAGCAGCGACGACGAGCCCGACGAGATGAACGGCAGCGGGACGCCCGTCAGCGGCGCCAGCCCCAGCACCGTGAAGACGTTCAGCAGCGCCTGGCAGAGGATCAGCGAGGTGACCCCCGCGGCGAGCAGCTGCGCGTACGGCCCGCGGGCGCTCTTGGCCACGCGCAGGCCGGCGTATGCGATGAGCCCGTAGAGGAACAGCAGCCCGAGGACGCCGGCGACGCCCAGCTCCTCCCCGATGACGGCGAGGATGAAGTCCGTGTGGGCCTCCGGCAGGTAGAAGATCTTCTGCACCGACTCGCCGAGGCCCTTGCCGAAGACGCCGCCCGACCCGAGCGCGATCTGGCCCTGGACCGACTGGAAGCCGGCGTCCCCGGCGTGGGCCCACGGGTCGAGGAACGAGGTCAGGCGCGCGCGCCGGTAGGGCGCGGCGAGGGCGAAGAGCATGATCGCGCCCACGGCCGAGCCGCCGAGGATCCCCAGCACGCGCATCGGCATGCCCGCCGCGATCACGAGGGCGGCGACGACGAACGTGCAGACGAGCGCGGTGCCCAGGTCGGGCTGCGACGCGATGAGGATCGCCGCCGCGCCGACGACGAGCAGCAGCGGGCTGACGATCTCGCGGACGCTGCTCACGATCTGCGGACGCAGGGCGAGCAGGTGGACGGCGTAGAGGACGAGCGCGAGCTTCATCAGCTCCGACGGCTGGAACTGGACCGGCCCGGCGCCCAGCCAGCGGGTCGCGCCGTTGACCTCGACCCCGACGCCGGGGACCTTCACGAGCACGCACAGGAAGAACGCGACGCCGAGCAGCCCCGGGGTGAGGCGGCGCACCGCATCGAGGTTGACCCGCGTCGCGAGGTGCAGCGCCACGAACCCGAGTGCGCCGTACGTCAGGTACTTGACCAGGTACATCGTCCCGTCGCCCTGCCCGGCCAGCAGCGTCCGGGCGCTCGAGGCGCTGTAGACCATGACGGCGCCGCCCGCCAGGAGGCAGAGCGTCGCGGTCAGGAGGATGCGATGTTCGATGGTCTGCTCGGCGGCCCTGCGCGGGGACGGCGAGCGGCGGCGGCTCACCGGATCCCCTTCGACGCCTCAGCCCACGATCCTCCGAAACGCCTCGCCCCGCGCCTCGAAGTCCTCGAACTGGTCGTAGCTCGCGCAGGCGGGTGAGAGGAGCACGACGTCGCCGGCTCGCGCCAGCCCTCGCGCATGCCCGACGGCGTGCTCGAGGTCGCCGTCGTCGAACACCTCCACCGCGACGCCGCCGAGAGCCAGACCGATCCGCTCCGCGTCTTCGCCGATGAGGTGCACGGAGGCGCACCGCTCGGCGACGAGCGGGGCGAGCGGCGTGAAGTCCTGGCCCTTGCCACGGCCGCCCAGGATGAGCCGGACGCCGGACGGGAACGAGCGCAGCGCGACGGTGGTCGACTCCACGTTCGTCGCCTTGGAGTCGTTGACGTAGACGACGCCGTCGTGCGTCGCGACCTCCTCCAGGCGGTGCGGGACGCCGGCGAACGTCTTCAGGCCGCCGCGCGGATCGACGCCGAGCGCCAGCGCCACCGCGGAGGCGACCATCGCGTTCTGCACGTTGTGCGCGCCGCGCAGGCGGATCTCGTCGACGCCGATCAGCCGCTCGCCGCGCCAGCACAGCGCGCCGTCGCGCAGGCGCAGGTCGGCGGTCTCCGCGCCGCCGAAGCGGATCCGGGCGGCCTCGCCCCCGACCGCGAGCCCGTCCGGGATCACCGCGACCTGCTCGGCCGTCTGCCGCGCGAAGGCCTGGAGCTTCGCCTCGCGGTACGCCTGCACCGTGCCGTGGCGGTCGAGGTGGTCCTCGCCGAGGTTGATGAGGGCGGCGACGTCGGGGGCGAACGCGAGCGTGTCCTCGAGCTGGAACGAGGACGTCTCGGCGACCACGACCGTCTCCGGCGCGACCTCGAGCGACGACAGGGCAGTCCCGACGTTCCCGGCCACGACCGCGCGCGGACCGAGGATGTGGCCCAGCAGCTCGACCGTCGTCGTCTTGCCGTTCGTCCCGGTCACCGCCACGAAGGGGTTCGGGAGCAGCCGCCACGCCAGCTCGAGCTCCCCCATCACCGTGACGCCGCGCCGGCGCGCCTCGGCGATCACCGCCGCCTCCTGCGGCACGCCCGGCGACTTGACGACCGTCGCGACCCCCTCCAGCGCCTCGACGCCGTCGGTGCCGTCCCGGCGGTCCACCCCGGCCGCCTCGAGCCCCCGCGCCCGCAGCGCCTCCAGCGCCGCGACCCCGCTCCGCGCCAGCCCGACGACCAGGTACGGCCCGGGCGGCAACGCCGGGCGATCGGTCACGCGATCGACTGCTGGTACAGCGTGAACCCGATCGCGCTGCAGATCGCCGCGATGATCCAGAAGCGCAGGATGATCTTCGTCTCCGACCACGCCATCAGCTCGAAGTGGTGGTGGATCGGGGCCATGAGGAACACGCGCTTGCGGAAGGTCTGGAAGGAGAAGACCTGGATGAGGACGCTGAGCGCCTCGACCACGAAGATCCCGCCGAGCAGGATCAGCAGCAGCTCGGTCTTCGTCATCACCGCGAGGCCGGCGATCGCCCCGCCGAGGCCGAGCGACCCGGTGTCCCCCATGAAGATCGTCGCCGGGAACGCGTTGAACCACAGGAAGCCGATGCAGGCACCGACGAGGCAGGCCGCCACGAGGGCGAGGTCCATCTGTCCGGTGCGGTACGTGATCCCGATGTAGGCGAGCAGCACGATCGCCGCGCAGCCGGCGGCGAGGCCGTCCAGGCCGTCGGTGAGGTTGACCGCGCTCGTCGTGCCGGCCACGACGAGGTAGATGAGGATCAGGTACGGGACGCCCCCGAGCACGCCCAGGTCGATCTGGTAGTCGACGACGCGGAAGCGCAGCGTCTCGGCGAGGTTCGCCTGCTCGGTGGCGACCCACCACAGCCCGATGCTGATCGCGATCGTCACGCCGAGCTTCGTCCGCGCGCGCAGCCCGAGCGAGCGGCGCTTGATGATCTTCGTGTAGTCGTCGGCGAAGCCCAGCAGCGCGCAGGCGATCGCCGCGCCGAAGACCCCGATCGCCCGCCAGTCGTGGTCGGTGAGGATCAGGAACGGGACCGAGACGGCGGTGAAGATGATGATCCCGCCCATCGTCGGGGTGCCGGCCTTCTCGTGGTGGCCCTCCGGCCCCTCCTCGCGGATGTTCTGGCCGAACTCGCGCAGGCGCAGGAAGTCGATGAACCGCGGGCTCAGGAAGATGCAGATGAGCAGCGCGGCCGTGCCGCCGATGAGGATCTCGCCCATGGCGTCAGGCCGTCTGCCGCTGGAGCGCCTCGGCGACGACCTCGAGCCCGACGCCGCGCGAGCCCTTGACGAGCACGGTGTCGCCGTCCTCCAGCAGCTCGGGGAGGAGTGCCGCGGCCTCGGCGGCGTCCGCGACCGCCTGGTCGCCGCCCATCGCGGCGGCCCGCGGGCCGACGGTCACGAGCAGGTCGACGCCGCGCTCGCGCGCGTGGTCGCCGACGTCGCGATGGAAGCGCTCGGACTCCGGCCCGAGCTCGAGCATGTCCCCGAGCACGGCGACGCGGCGGCCGGGGGCCGCGGCGGCGAGGTCGTCGAGGGCGGCCCGCATCGACATCGGGTTGGCGTTGTAGCAGTCGTTGACGATGGTCACCCCGCCGGGAAGCTCCAGGCGCTGGCCGCGCAGGTCGCTGAGCGCGACCTCGATCGGGCCCCGCGGCTCGACGCCGACGGCTCGCGCGGCGGCGAGCGCCGCCGCGGCGTTCAGGCGCATGTGACGCGCCACGCGCGCCCCGCGCGCGCCGAGGACCAGCTCGATCTCCCCGAGGTCGTCCTCCTCCGAGAAGCGCACGACCTCGACGTCGTCGCGCAGGTGCGGCTCCAGCAGCGGCTCGTCGCGCGGGATCACGGCGGTCCCGCCGGGCCGCAGGCCCGCGATCACCGCCGACTTCTCCGCCGCGATCGCCTCGAGCGAGCCCATCTGCTCGAGGTGGACCGGCCCGATGTTCGTGATGAGCGCGACGTCCGGCTCGGCGATCCGCGCGAGCTCGGCGATCTGGCCGGCGCCGCGCATAGCCATCTCCAGGACGAGGACCTCGGTGCCGGCCGGCGCCTCCAGGACCGTCAGCGGCAGCCCGATCTCGGTGTTGAAGTTGGCGCGCGTGGCCACGGTCGGCCGCTGCTGGGCGACCATGGCGGCGAGGACGTCCTTCGTGGACGTCTTGCCGGTCGACCCCGTCACGCCGACGACGTCCGCGCGCAGCTCGCGCCGCCACGCGGTCGCGAGCCGCTGCAGCGCCGCCAGAGGATCGTCGGCCGCGAGCAGCGCGCCGGGCGTCGCGCAGCGGGCCGCGTCGGCGTGCTCCGGCGCGACGAGCACGCCCCACGCCCCCTGCGCCAGCGCCTGCGGCGCGAAGCGCCCGCCGTCGACGTGCTCGCCGACGAGCCCGACGAAGAGGTCCCCGGCGCCGGCGGCGCGCGAGTCGATCACGGCCCGGGCCGGGCCGGTCCGGTGCGGCGCGGGCGCGACGAGCCGAGCGCCGGCGGCCTCGGCCACCCGCTCAGGCGTCCACGCGCGCACGTCGCAGCACCTCCCTCGCGACCGTGACGTCGTCGAACGGCTCCCTGCGCCCCTCGGCGAACTCCTGCCCCTGCTCGTGGCCCTTGCCGGCGATCACGACGACGTCCCCCGGCCGCGCCGCCGAGACGGCGTCGGCGATCGCCGCGCGCCGGTCCGGCTCGACGACCGCGGCCGAGTCCATCCCCGCGAGCACCTCGCGGATGATCGCCATCGGGTCCTCCGAGCGCGGGTTGTCGCTGGTCACGATCTGCACGTCGGCGAGCTCTGCCGCGACCCGCCCCATCAGAGGACGCTTCGCGCGGTCGCGGTCGCCGCCGCACCCGAACACGCAGATCACGCGCTCCGACGCGAGCGACCGGGCGGCGCGCAGCACGTTGTCGAGGGCGTCCGGCGTGTGGGAGTAGTCGACGATGACGGCGAAGCCCTGGCCCTCGTCCACCGGCTCGAAGCGCCCGGGCACGCGGCCCGCGCGCGGCAGGGCGCGGGCGATCGCCTCGTCGGACGCGCCCAGCGCCCGCGCCGCGTGGATCGCCGCGAGCGCGTTGAGGACGTTGAACGCGCCCGGGTGCGGCGTCGCCATCCGCACGCCCTCGAACGTGAATCGCGAGCCCGTGAAGTCGATCTCGAGGTCCTCGACGTCGCGCAGCGAGTACGTGATCGCGTCGCTCGTCTCCGCCGCGAGCCGGCGCCCGTACTCGTCGTCGACGTTGACGACTTTGACCGCCTGCTCCGCGGCCTCGAACAGCCGGCGCTTCGCCCGGAAGTAGTCCTCCATCGACGGGTGGAAGTCGAGGTGGTCCTGCGACAGGTTGGTGAAGACCGCGACGTCCCAGTCGATCGCGTCCGCGCGCCCCAGCTCGAGCGCGTGCGAGGAGACCTCCATCGCGCACGCGACGTCGCCGCCGTCGCGCATCTCCGCGAACGTGCACTGCAGGTCGATGGCCTCGGGCGTGGTGCGGACGGTCGGCCGCTCGTCGCCCCCGACGAACGACGTCACCGTCCCGAGCAGCCCGGTCTGGATCCCGCTCGCCTCGAGCAGCTCGCGGATCAAAAAGCACGTCGTCGTCTTGCCGTTCGTCCCGGTCACCCCCGCCATGCGCAGCTGCGCCGTCGGGTTGCCGTGCAGGCGCGCGGCGGCGGGCGCCATCGCGGCCCGCACGTCGTCCACCACGACCTCCGGCACGCCGAGCCCCAACGGGTGGTCGACGACCAGCGCCGCGGCCCCGTGCGCGATCGCGTCCGGCGCGAAGTCGTGGCCGTCGCGCGTGAAGCCGCGGACGCAGAAGAACAGCGTGCCGTCCTGCACCTTGCGGTTGTCGTAGGCCAGGCCGGTGATCTCGACGGGCGGGGCCTCGACGGCGAGCACTTCCCCGAGGAGCATCGCCGGTGAGGCTACTCCGGCGGGATCCGCAGGTACGGCAGCGCGAACTGCATGATCGACTGGAACGCCGGCGCGGCGACCTCGCCGCCGTAGATCGCGCCGTTCGGCTCGTCGACCATGACCGAGACCAGCAGCCGCGGGTGCTCGGCGGGCGCGAAGCCGACGAACGACGCGACGTAGCGCGTGTCCGAGTACTCGCCCGTCTGCGGGTCGATCTTGTTCGCGGTGCCGGTCTTGCCCGCGAGCTCGTAGCCGGCGACCGACGCCTCGCTCGCCGTGCCGCCCGGGGCGAACACGCCCTTGAGCATGATCCGCAGCGCGAGCGAGGTCTTGGCGGAGATCACGCGATGCCCGCGCGGGGTCGGCGTCGGCCGGCCGTCGACCTTGCGGACCACGCGCGCCGGCCGCAGGATCCCGCCGTTGGCGATCGCGCTGTACGCGGTCGCCATCTGCATCGGCGTGACGCTGACGCCCTGGCCGATCGGCAGGTTGCCCATCGAGGAGCCGGAGTACTTGTCGAGCGGCAGTACCTGCCCGTGCTCCTCGCCGGGGAGGTCGACGCCGGTGGCCTTGCCGAAGCCGAACCGGCGGACCCAGTGGTCGAAGCGCTTGGCCCCGAGGCGGTCCTTGCCGATCATGATCGCGCCGACGTTGCTCGACTGGGCGAGGATCTGCGCCGTCGACAGCGACACGTAGCCGCGCGCGTGGGACTCGCCGATCGTCCGGTCCGCCACCTGGATCTGCGGCGGCAGGTTGAACATCGTGTCCGGCGTGACCTTCTTCTCCTCCAGCGCGCCGGCGACGGTGAACGCCTTGAAGGTCGAGCCGGGCTCGTAGTTGAACGCGACGGACCGGTTCTTGCGGGCGTAGTCGGGGGCGCCGCCGACGTCGTTGGCGTCGACGCGCGGCCAGTTCGCGAGCGCGAGGATCTCGCCGTCTCGCGGGTCCATGACGACGGCGGTGGCGCCCTTGGGGCGGAACTTCACGCCGACGCCGGCCAGGACCTCCTCGGCCTTGTCCTGGATCGCGGCGTCGATGCTCAGCTCGAGCCGCGCGCCGGGGCGCGTCGGGACGGGGTCGCGGACGCTGATCGGCTGACCGAGCGCGTCGCGGATGATGTGGCGCTCGCCGTCGACGCCGTGCAGCAGCTTCTCGTGGCTGTACTCCAGGCCCGCGAGCCCCTTGCCGTCGGTGCCGACGGTCCCGATGACCTGCGACGCCAGCCAGTCGCGCGGGTAGATGCGGCGGTTGGCGGGCTCGAACGCGAGGCCCTCGATCTTCATCGCCTCCACCTTGCGCGCCTTGCTGGCGGGCAGGCGGCGGGCGAGGTAGACGAAGCCGGTGTCCTTGCGCGAGAGCGAGCGCAGCACCTCGTCCTCGGGCTTGTCGAGCAGCGGCGCGATCTTCTTCGCGACGCCCATCGGGTCCTTGATCAGGTAGGGCGTCGCGGAGATGTCCTCGGCCGGCTCGGTGACGGCGAGCTGCACGCCGCGGCGGTCGACGATGTCGCCGCGGCGGGCGGGGACCTTGACGCGCTGGTCCTGCTGGGTCACCGCCGCGTTGCGCAGCGACCCCGCCTGGACGGTGCCGAGCCACATGGCGCGCAGCCCGGCGATGAGGAGGAGCGCGAGGAACGCGGCGAAGAGCAGGCCGATCCGCTTCTGGATCAGCGCCACGCTCTACTGCCCCGGCGCCGCGGTGGTCCCGGCGGGCGCCGCGGTGGCGCCTGCCGTCGTGCCCGTCGCCGGCGCCTGCGTCGCCGGCTGGGCCGTCGGCGTGGCGGTGGTCGTCGGGGCGGGTGCGCTCGCGGGCGGCGTCGCGGGCGGCGTGGACGTGGTGGGCGTGGAGGCGGTCGGCGTCGCGGTGGTGCCTGCGGTCGTCGGGTCGGTCGCGGTCGTGGCGGTCGTGGTCTCGTCGACGGGGTCGGGCGCGCGCATGACGGCGGCGGCCTTGCGCGCGTCGCGCTCGCCGCGGACGTTCACGTAGCGGACCTCGCCGGCGTCCGGCATGACCATCCCGATGCGCTCGGCGACCTGGGCGATGCGCTCCTCGCTGGACAGGCGCGAGACGTCCGCGCGCAGGTCGGCGTTCTGGCGCTCGAGCGAGGCGGCCTGCTCGATCGACTGGCCGATCCCCGCGTTCATCTTCAGCAGGGAGACCTGCATCGCGACGATCCCCATCAGCGCGATGCCGATGATCACGATCCACCCCTGGCCGCGGATGAGGCGGTCGAGGAGCCGGGAGTCCGGGAGCGCGCGGAGCGCCTCGAGGGCGCGGTGCAGCGGCGCGATCGGCGCGGGCAGCGCGACGGTGCCGGCGCGCACGGAGGTGCGGCCGCGGGGAGCGGTGCGCGGCGCGCGCTTCGGGGCGGTCCGGGGCGCCGTGCGCGGCGCCGCCGTCGCGGCGTTGCGACCGCTCACCCTCCGCGGGGGCGGCGCGGGGCGAAGCCGCGGGCGATGCGGGGCGCGCGGGCGCGGCGGTGCGACAGCGGGATCGGCGGCCATTACTCCTCCAGCTTCCTTGCCGCCCTCAGCCGAGCAGACCTCGACCGGGGGTTGGCGGCGATTTCGTCCTCACCGGGGACGATTCCTCCTCGCGCGAGCAGCTCCGCCTCGGGCTCGTGGCCGCACACGCAGACCGGGAGCTCCGGCGGGCAGACGCACCCGCGGGCGCGATCGGCGAGGAACCGCTTCACGCGCCGGTCTTCCAGCGAGTGGAACGAGATACCTGCAAATCGCCCGTCGGGGCGGAGGATGTCCCAGGCAAGGGGCAAAGCGCGATCCAGCTGGCCGAGCTCATCGTTCACGACGATCCGGACGGCTTGGAACGTGCGCTTGGCGGGATGGCCCGCGCCGAAGCGCGCCGGGGCGGGGATCGCGGACGTGATGACGTCGACGAGCTCCTGCGTCGTCTCGAGCGTCTTCTTGCGCCGGCGGCGGACGATCGCGCGGGCGATCTGCCGCGCGTAGCGCTCCTCCCCCAGCTCCTTGAGGGCGTTCGTCAGGCCGCGCTCGTCCCAGCCGTTGACGACGTCGCGGGCGGTCAGCTCCTGATGCGGGTCCATCCGCATGTCCAGCGGCGCGTCGTAGACGTAGGAGAAGCCGCGCTCGAGCGTGTCGAGCTGCATCGACGACATGCCGAGGTCGACGAAGACGAGGTCGGCGCCGGTGCCCTCGTGCTGCAGGACCTCCAGCCCGTCCGCGAACGACGCGCGGATGAAGCGCGTGTGGCACGAGACCTCGGACGCGAGCTCGGCGAAGCGGTCCTCGGCGATCGGGTCGCGGTCGATCGCGATGAGCGTGCCGGTCGGGCCGAGGCGGTCGGCCACCGCGCGCGCGTGCCCGCCCGCGCCGAACGTGCAGTCGACCGCGGTCTCCCCCGGCTGGGGATCGAGCACGGCGACGAGCTCGTCGAGCAGGACGGGGACGTGGGCGGCCTGGGTCATCTCCAAGAGCATGGCGTCAGGCGGTCAGCCGGGCCGTGATCTCGTCGGCCTCGGTCGCGAGCTCGTCGTTGTAGGAGTTCCACGCGCCGCGGTCCCAGACCTCGAGGCAGTCGCCGGCGCCGGTGACCACGACGTCCTTCTTCAGCGACGCGTGATCGATGAGGAACGGGGGGAAGCCGATGCGCCCCGCCGAATCCAGCTCGGTGTCATGCGAGTTGGCGGAGAAGAAGCGGCGCAGCTTGCGCGCGTCGGGGCTGGCCGGGTTCAGCGGGCTGAGCGCGGCGCTCGTGAACCGGTCGTAGTCCGCCGGGACCCACAGCTGGACGCAGGGCTCGGTGCTCTTCGCCATCACGACCCCATCCGCCAGGACCGCGCGGAAGCGCGCGGGAACCGTGAGCCGGTTCTTGGCGTCGAGTGTGTAGTCGAAGGTGCCGCGGAAGCTGGCCACATGCGTTCCGTCATGAAGGGGGTGCGGACCGAGGTGGAGGAGTGGGAGGAGCCCCTCCACCCCGGTCTGCGGTCGCGACGGTACCCCACTCTCCCCCACTCCGCAACCCAATTTGCACCCGATCCCCCACTTTTCTCTTCGCGGAGGCCGTTGCGGCGCGCGGATCGCCGATGAATGCTGAGGTTTTGCGGTGGGAGGCGGTGTCGGACGGAAGTGTTGGAATCGCGCAAGCCGCGTTGCCGTTCGCGCTCCTGGGCGGTCTGTTGCGCGCGTGTTGAGGTTCGACACGGACGCGGTGGGGCAGCGTGGGCCGCTGGTACGGTCTCGCGCCTATGCCTCGACTCCTTCGCTCCGCCGCCGCGCTCGCCGTCGCGGCGACCATCCCCGTGCTGGCCGCCTGCGGTGGCGGCGGCTCCTCCGGCGACGCCTCCGCCGACCCCGCCGCGATCGTTCCCGCGCGCGCGGCCGTGTACGTCGAGGCCAACCTCAAGCCCGGCGACGACGTCACCGAGCTGGCCAAGAAGCTCTCCGGCGAGGAGGACCCGGGCGGGGCACTCAAGCGGGCGCTCGAGAAGTCCGCGCACGACTCGAACCCCGACTTCAAGTACTCCGAGGACGTGGAGCCCTGGCTGGGCGACCGGATCGGGTTCTTCGTGCCGCGCGTCCAGGCCGGGGACTCGCCCGTGGGGCTCGTCGCGCCGACGAAGGATCCCGACAAGGCGAAGAAGACCCTGGAGAACGAGCTCCGTCGCCCGAGCAAGGGCGAGCCGAAGCCGCAGATCGTCGAGCGCTCCCACGGCGGGACGAAGTACATCGTCGACACCTCGAAGGACGACGGCGTCGCGATCGTCGACGACTACGCCGTGTTCGGCAGCGACGAGGCGATCAAGGGCGTCATCGACGCGCGGAAGGGCGAGTCGCTGGCCGAGACGTCCGAGTACGACAAGGCGCGCGACGCGATCGAGGACGACGGCGCGGGCTTCGCGTACGTGCGCCTGTCGCAGATCTTCAGCGGGCTCGGGGCGCAGGGGGCTGCGGCGGGCCAGGCGCTCTCGGGCCTCGGCGACACGATCGCGGTCGGGCTCGACGGCGACGCGAGCTCGCTGCGGCTCGAGTCGGCCGCGCTGGGCGCGAAGGGCGGCGGCGCCGCGGCCGGTGGCCCCGGCAAGGTCTTCGCCGAGCTGCCGGGCGACGCGTGGTTCGCCGCCGGCGCCTCGGACATCGGCGGGCGCATCAAGCAGGCGATCGCGCAGTTCACGCAGCTGGGCGCGCTCGGCGGCCAGGATCCCGAGAAGCTGCTCGACCAGCTCGAGCGCCAGCTCGGCATCGACCCGCGCCGTGACCTGGCGAACTGGCTCGGCGACGTCGGGCTGTTCGTCAGCGGCGAGACGCTGGTCGACATCGGCGGTGGCCTGATCGCCACCACGAAGAATCCGGCCGCGACGCGCCGCGCGATCCCGCGCCTCGCTCGGTTCCTCGGGAAGGTCGGCAACGTGCGGGCGACGCCCGAGCGGCGGAGCGGCGTCGACGTCGGCGTGAAGCTGCGGGCGCCGGGCCTGCCGCTGCCGATCCACATGGCGCTGACGGACGACGAGCGCTTCGTCGTCGCGGTGACGGACGCCGCGTTCGGGCGTGCGCTGACGAAAGGCGAGCCGCTCGGCGAGAGCAAGCCGTTCACGGACGCGGCGGGCAAGCTCGAGGGCTTCGAGCCGGCGGTCTTCCTGAACTTCCCGCCGCTCGCGAAGCTCCTCGACGCGACGGGTCAGGGCAGCGACCCGAGCGTCGCGAAGGCGCGCAAGGCGCTCGATCGCCTGACCACGCTGATCGCCGGCTCCAAGCGGGACGGCGACGTTACGCGCGGGAAGCTCGTCGTCGGCGTGAAGTAGCGCTACGTCGTCACGAGGGCCACGACGAACCCGTCGTGGCCCTTCGTGCCGACGGTCTGGATCGCGGTCGCCTGCAGGCGCGGCTCCGCCGCGAGGGCCTCCGCGAAGGCGCGGACGCCCTGCGCGTCGGGGTCCTCCGTCGCGGCGTTCGCGACCGCTCCGCCGCGGACGACGTTGTCGGCGACGATCAACGAGCCGGGGCGCACGAGGCGCATCGCCTCGCGCAGGTAGACGGGGTTGCTGCGCTTGTCGGCGTCGAGGAAGACGAGGTCGAAGACGTCGTCGATGGCGGCCAGCACCTCGCGCGCGTCGCCCTCTACGAGCTCGACCGCTCGGGCGAGCCGTGCGCGTTCGACGTTGGCCCGCGCGACCTGCGCCGCGCGCGGGTCGCGCTCGATCGTCGTCAGCCTCCCCTCTCGCGGCAGCGCCCGCGCGAGCCAGATGGTGCTGTAGCCGCCGAGCGTGCCGACCTCGAGGATGCGGCGCGCGCCGATCGCCCGCGCGAGCAGGTGCAGGAGCTTGCCCTGGCTCGGGGTGACGTCGTGCGGCGGCAGGCCGGCCTCCCGCGCGCTGCGCAGCGCGGCGTCGAGGAGCGGGTCCGGCTCGATCAGCAGGCCGTCGAAGAAGCTCTCGATCGCGTCGGCGTCCACGCTCACATCATGGTCACAGCAGCGCCGCCGCGAGCGCCGCGGCGACCATCAGCAGCACCGCGGGCACGAGCAGGAGCGCGACGACGAGCTGGATCTTCGGCGCGGCCCGGGCGGCGCGGTCCCGCACGCGCCGCGCGCGCTCCCCGCGAGCCTCCGTCGCGAGCGCGCTCAGCGCCGGTCCGAGCGGCGCACCGTGTCGCTCGGCGCGCCCGAGCGCCGCGACCAGCGCGTGGACGCCGGCGACCGGCGCCCGCGAGGCCAGCCGCTCGAGGACCTCGTCCCGCGGGACGCCCAGCGCGACCCGCGCCGAGGCCGCGCGCAGCTCCGCTGCGAGGAGTCCGGGATGACGCCGCCCGACCTCCGCGAGCGCCCGCATCGGCGTGAGGCCGGCGTCGACGGCGACGCGCAGCAGCTCGGCCACGTCCGCCAGCTCGATCGCCATGGTCTCCGCGCGTTGCCGCGCGAGCCGGCGCAGGACGAGGTCGGGGGCGAAGAACCCGAGCGCCGGTCCCGCCGCGACGACGAGCGGGCCGAGCCGGCCGGGAGCGACGGCGGCCGCCGTCAGCGCCCCGAGGGCACCCGCGACCGCCGCGCCGCCCTTGAGCGCCATCACGTCGGCGACGCCGAGCCCGAGGGGTGCGCCCGCGGCGTCGATGCGGGCAGCGAGGTCAGGAGGGGCGGGAGCCGCCGACGCCCGGCGTCCGACGCGAGCGAGAAGCCGAAGCAGGCGCGCGGCGCGCCGCGGCCGGCGGTCCCGTCCGCCCGTCCGCCGCGCCCGCGCCTCGGCAAGTTCCACGATCGCGCCGGCAGCGCACACGCCGGCGAGGGCGGCGAGAAGAGTGGGAGCTCCGGCCACGGAGACACGAGGCCGACGCGCGCCCCGATTCGCCCCCCGGCGCCGCGAGGCCCGCGGCCCCGCCAGTGACCCCGCGCGCCCCTCGCGCCGACCGTCTGCGCCCACAACGCGACACTCGCGAAGTCCCCGCGCGACGTGTGTCGGATTGTGGGGCTCCAGCGCCCACAAGTCGACACAGCCCTCGGGCGAACGCGGCGAGTGTCGCTTTATGGGGTCCGGGCGATGCGGCGGATCGCGACCACCGCCAGGAGCTGGAGGGTGAGGGAGGCGGCGAGGAGGGCTCCGGTGAGCGGCTCTCGGGCGAGCGACGCGAGGTAGCCGGGCGAGCCGAGCTCGGCGAGGACCGCGGCGCCCGCGGGCAGCGACGCGACGAGCCACGCCGTGAAGCGGGCCTGGGCGGTCGCCGAGCGGGCGTCGGCGTTCGCTCGCTGCGCCTCCTCGACGCGCTCGGCGAGCCCGCGGAGGAGGAGCGCGAGATCGCCGCCCGCGTCGCGCTGGAGGAGGATCGCGGCGACGAGCGTGTCCCAGCCCGGGTCGCGGGCGCGGCGGCGCAGGCGGTCCAGGACGTCGTCGGTCGACGCTCCGGCGTCGAGCGCCGCCGAGGCCGCGCTGAGCTCGGCCGCCGCCGGGCCGTCGAGACCTCCTGTGGTCGCGGCGGCCCCGAGGGCGCCGCGGACGGAGTGGCCGGCGGTGAGGGCGTCCGCGACGGCGCGCGCGACCGCGGGCGCCGCCGCGGCGAGCCGAGCGCGCCGGCGGGCTCGGCGCGCCGCGAGCGCCCGGTTCGCCGCCCACGGCCCGGCGGCTCCGAGGATCAGAGCGGCAAGCGGCCCGAGGAGCAGCCAGCCGCCGGCGCACAGCGCAGCAGCGGCGACCGCGGCAAGGCGCCGGCGCTCCGCGGAGCTCGGCTCGCCGTCGCGGCGCAGCGGTGCGAGCCAGCGCCCGAGCGCACGCGCGGCGAGTCGCTGGTCGATCGCGGCGAGCGCCTCCCACGCCGCGAGGACGCCGAGTGCCCCCGCCGCACCGGCCATGAGAACTGCTGCGGTCAAGGAATCGCCCTCGTCCGCGCCGCGCCGACGCCGGCTCGTCGCCGTCGCGGCGCCGGGACCGCGCGAGATGTCACGGCGCCACCACTCCGAGCCGCTCCGCCAGGTCGCGTCCCGCCGCTCGCCACACCGGGCGGCCGTCGCGCAGCGCGTAGACCTCGCGGACCGCGGGGCCGGCGGCGACGCGCACGACCTCGCCGACGGAGATCACCGCCCGCGCTCCTCCCGGCAGCCGGGCCTGGTGCACGACCAGGTCGAGCGCTCCCGCGATCTGCTCGCGGATCGCGGCGTGGGGCAGCCCGAGGCCGGCCATGAGCGCGAGCGTCTCGACGCGGCGCAGCGCCTCCGCCGCCGAGCCGGCGTGCACGGTCGACAGCGACCCGTCGTGGCCCGTCGACATCGCGCTGAGCATGTCCAGTGCCTCCGCTCCCCGGACCTCCCCCACGACGATCCGGTCCGGGCGCATCCGCAACGCGTTGCGCACGAGCTGGCGGATCGTCACCTCGCCTCGTCCTTCCAGCGACGGCGGCCGCGCCTCGAGCCGCACCACGTGCGGCTGGCGCAGGCGAAGCTCCGCGGCGTCCTCGATCGTCACGATCCGCTCGGTCGGCGGGACGAAGGCCGAGAGCGCGTTCAGCGTCGTGGTCTTCCCCGACCCCGTCCCGCCGCTGACCAGCACGTTCAGCCGCCCGCGCACCGCCGCGCACAAAAGGTCGTGCAGCGGCGCCGACCACGACCCGGACGCCACCAGGTCCTCCGGCGAGAGCCCGCGGCGGCGAAAGCGGCGGATCGTGAGCGACGGCCCGTCGAGCGCGAGCGGCGGGATGACGACGTTCACCCGCGAACCGTCGGGCAGCCGCGCGTCGCACAGCGGCTCGGCCTCGTCGACCCGCCGCCCGAGGGGCGCGAGGATCCGCTCGATCGCGTGGCGCAGCTCGGCGTCGCTGTCGAACCGCACGTCGGTCTCCTCGACGCGTCCGGCACGCTCCACCCAGACGCGCCCGGCGCCGCTGACCATGATCTCGTCGACGGCGGCGTCCGCGAGCAGCGGCTCCAGCGGCCCGAGCCCGAACGACCGCTCGGCCACCCGCTGCGCGAGCTCGTCGCGAGCCGCGGCGTCGAGCATCCCCGCCTCGCGATCCACCAGCGCGCGGATCCGCGCGGCCGGATCGCGCTCGTCGGACGCCTCCGACAGCAGCCGCTCGCGCAGCGACGTGGCGAGGGAGTCGAGCGCCGCCGAGGTGTCCACGAACGCAGAAGGGGCGAGCCCTCTCGGACTCGCCCCCTCGCGCGAAGCAGAAGCAGATTCGAGGCGTCGGCTACGGCGCCGACGGATCGTCCAGCGGCGGCGGGGCCGGCCACGGCAGCGGCCGCGGGTACACGTCGTTGACGAGCCCCTTGATGCCCAGGCCGATCTCCTTGAACGGAGGCCAGCTGGAGCTGACCGGCGCCGGCGGGTGCAGGGTGCACGTGATCGCCTCGGGATCCGGCAGGCAGGGGTTGAACGGCTGGACCCAGCCGTACCGCGGCGGGACGGAGGCGTCGAACTTGTCGGGCAGGAGGACGCCGCGGTCGCGGTACATCTCCTGGATGTTGGTGTAGCCGTCGTGGTCGACGTCGTCCGCGCCGTCGAGCCGCCCGTCGCCGTCGGTGTCGGCGTCGAGGAAGTCGAGGTCGGCGTACTCGACCGCGTAGTCGGTCTCGGCGGTGTACACGGCCTTCCACCACGAGCGCAGACCGGGGCCGTTGGCCTCCCACCAGTTCGGCAGGCTGTCGCCGTCGACGTCGCGGTTGTCGTCGGTCAGGCCGGACGCGGGGTCCGTCATCTGCTTGCCGTCGCTGTAGAAGAGGTCCGGGCCGCCGGCGGCGTAGCGGGTCCACATCGCGTGCTCCTGCCACGCCGCGAGGCCGTCGCCGTCGTAATCGACGTCCGCGTCCTTGAAGAGCGGGTTCGGGTAGGGACGCTTGCCCGGGTACGGGAGGGCGCGCAGGTTGAGGTCGAGCGCGGACTGGTACTCCCAGTAGTCCGAGAGGTGGTCGCCGTCGGTGTCCGCGTTGCAGGAGTCGGTCCCGATGACGGCCTCGAAGGCGTCGCTCATGTGGTCGTTGTCGTCGTCCAGGTCGACGTTGTCGGCCTGGCCGTCGGCGTCGCAGTCCGGCGGCGGACCGAGCGGCGCGACGGGGACCGGGTCCGTGGCGACGGTCGGCGGCGTGGACGCGCGAGCGCTCAGCGGCGCGATGACCGGGGAGGAGGCGAGCGCCGTGTACCGCTTGCCGAAGCGGCGCGCGAGGATGCGCAGCCGGAACTTCGTCGGCACGTCGACGCCGGACTTCTTGCTCAGGAAGGGCAGCACCTTGTCGGGCACGACGACCTTGAGCTTGGTCGACGTCGCGGAGGCCGCCTTGGCGAAGATCGCGCGCTGACCGTCGCGCTTGAAGACCACGGTGTTGCGGTTCTTCCCCTTGACGAACCCGCGCCCGGTGATCGTCATCGTCTCCCCGATCGCCAGGTTCAGCGGCTCGATCTTGCTGATCGTGGGGTACGTCGTCCGCGCGGCGGCGGCGTCGGCGGTGGCGACCGGCGCGAGGAGCGCCAGGACGGCGGCGGAGAGAAGAAGGAGCGAGCGCACGTTCATGGGGATCGCTCCGGGTGTCGGTCGCCCAGCGCTCGTCTTGAGGCTGGGCGCGGTCGGAGTGGACGATCAGCCCAGGCCGGCGCCGTAGCCGAGGGGGCCGGTGTGGCGGTGATCCCCCTGCGCGCGCGGGAGGAGGCGCAGCTCGCGGGCGAAGCTCTGGGCGGCGGCGAGATAGACCGCCTGACGGAGGCTGACGCGCAGCGAGGCGGCGATCCGCGGCGCTCCGGAGTCGGACTCCGCGGGCGCCGCGGCGAGGACCTCGACGTCCTCCAGGGCGAGGTCCGTGCCGCCGGGCGCGCCCGGGCGGGGCTCGCGGGTGACGAGGACGTCCACGCGCGTCCCGGCGGTGACGACGTCTCGCGGGCCGGCCGCGACGATCTCGGCGACGCGCTCGCCGCGGCCGACCGGTGCGCCCGTCGTGGAGGCCGTGCTGTCCGCGAGGCCGGCGACGGTCACGTCCGCCCCGGCGGGAATACGAGCCGAGGCTCGTCGGCCCGCCACCTCCTGCGGGACGGAGAAGGCGCCGGCCGGCGCGAAGCGCGCGGGGACGTTGCGGACGGTGAGCCTGCGCGGGTCGAGCCGGTCGCCGGCGTCGATGACGGTGCGGGCCACGACGACGGAGACCGTCGGGCCGAGCCGCTGCTCGAGCGCGGCCTCGCGGCCGGCGACGTCCGAGGCCGCGAGGCCGCCGAGGAGCAGCGCCAGCCCGGCGAGGACGAACGCGCGCCGGCGCCGGGCGGAGGCGGTCATGCCGCCGCGCCGTCCTCGGGGGGCTGCGGCGCGAGACGAAGCGACGGGCGCCGCGACGACGCGACGACGTCGTGCTCGTCCGTAGGCGCGTCGGGCACCGACGTGCCGCCGCCGGACGCGGCCGGGCGCGCCGCCTGCCCCTCCGTCGCGGCGGCGGGGCGCGACGGGCGCCCCTCCGCCGCGGCGGCGGGGCGCAGCGCGGGGAGGTCGAGGACGAGGCACGCTCCGCCCGACGACGGCGCGCTGCCCAGCCGTCCCCGGTGACGCCGCGCGACGTCCGCCGCGATGGCGAGGCCGCGGCCGCGGCTCCCGCGGCCGGCGCGGGCGCGACGGACCAGCGACGGGACCGCGGCGGGAAGCCCGGCGCCGTCGTCGCGGACCTCCACGCGCACGCGGTCGCCGCTCGCGACGGCGCGCAGCTCCACCCGCTCTCCCCCGTGCTCGACGGCGTTCGCGATGAGGTTGCCGACCGCCTGCGCGAGCCGGACGCCGTCGCCGCGCACGATCAGCCCCGATCCCGCGGAGACGCGCAGCGTCGTGCCGCGCGTCCGCGCGAAGCCCTGCCATGCGAGCGCCTGCTGGGCGAGCAGAGCGCCGACATCGACCGCGCGCGCCCGATCGCGGGCCCGGCCGCCCGCGCGGGCGGCGTCGAGGTCCTCCAGCGCCCGTCCCGCCCGGCGCAGCTCGATGTCGATGGCCGCCAGCCGCGCGGCCGGCCCGCGCTCACGGCGGGCCGCGTGCAGCGCCAGCCCGGCGGCGTTGAGGGGGCCCGCGATCTCGTGGACCGCGCGCGCGACCAGCTCCGCCCGCCGCCGCGTCACCACGACGACCGCGGCCGCCGCCAGCCAGCCCGGCAGCACAGCGGCGACCATCGCGCCGCCGCTCATGACGGCACCGGCCCGTCGACCAGGCGGTAGCCGACGCCCCACACGTTCACGACGTACCGGTCGCCGTGACGACCGAGCTTCTGGCGCAGCCGGCAGGCGTGCGAGTCGAGCGTGCGGGTCGCACCCAACGACCGGAAGCCCCACACGCCGCGCAACAGCTCCTCCTTCGTGAACACCCGGCACGGCTCGGCCGCGAGGGCACGCAGCAGCGCGAACTCCTTCTGCGACAGCTCCACCCGCTCCCCGCGCACCGTCACCTCGCGCGACGGCGGATCGAGCTCGAGCGGGCCGACCCGGATGCGCCCCATCCCCGGCCGCCGGTGCGCGCGGCGCAGCAGCGCGCCCACGCGCGCCCGCAGCTCGGCGTACGCGAACGGCTTGACGACGTAGTCGTCGCACCCCTTCTCGAAGCCGCGGATCCGGTCGAGCTCGGCGCGCCGGCCGCTCAGCACCAGGATCGGCAGCTGCGGATCGACGCGCGACGCGACGCCGTCCGCCTCGCGCACGCGGCGCACGAGGTCGAGCCCGGAGCCGTCGGGGAGCCCGACGTCGATCAGCGCGAGGTCGGGGAACTTCGTCTCCATCAACCGCCATCCGTGGCGTGCGGAGTCGGCGGCGATGACGTCGTGGCCGTCGGCCAGGAGGTTGTCGGCGAGGAACGATCGCGTCGCGTCGTCGTCCTCGACGACCAGGATCGTGGAGGCGTCATCGGTCATGCGCGGACAAGGTCGACGCGACCCCGCCCTCGCCCCCCGGCCGAGCGCGAGCTACACGGCCGCGACCGCGTCGCCGACGCGCACGACGCCGCCCGACACCACGTCGGCCCGCAGCCCGCCGCGATGCACGAGCGCGCGCAACACGCCCGGCCGCGTCAGTCGCTGCAGGTGCGCGCACGGCTCGCACCGGCGCCGGCCGACGCACTCCACCTCCCCGACCCGGAACGTGCGGCCGATGAGCGCGTCGAGGTCGAGCCCCTCGACGACCACGTTGCGCCGGGACTCCGCCGGGGCGACGCCCGCGTCGGCCAGAGCCGCGGCGTCGACGAGCGTGATGTCGCGGCCGGTCCCGCCGCGCTCGGAGAAGGTCCCGGCGCCGTCGAAGTACCGATCCCCCTCGAGCCCGCGTCCGGCGACCGCCGAGGCGGACGGCACCGCGACCATCGCCGACTCCGCGGCCGGCGCGACGTACACCGCCGAGACGGTGCCGGTCGTGGCCGGCGCGGCGAGCACGCGCGCCGCCGGCTCGTGAGGCACGACCACGAGTGCGGCCTCGATCGCCGGTCCGTCCACGTCCCCCGCGACCACGCCCGGCGGGACCCCGAACAACACGGAGTGCTCGCCGGAGGGCCAGCGGCCGACGAAGCGGCCCGGCCACGAGAACGACGTCGGGTCGGCGACCTCGACGAGGCCCAGGCCGCGCGCGGCCAGCCAGTCGCGCGCCTCGTCGTCCGAGGGCGGCGCCTCGCCGAGGATCGCTCCGATGGCCTCCGCGAGGTTCAGCTGCGCTGCCCCCGCGGCACGACCATGATCTCGCTGACGTTCACGTGCTCGGGCTGGGAGATCGCGTAGAGGATCGAGTTCGCGATGTCCTCGGACTCGAGCACCTTGCCGATCGTCTCGCGCATCTTCTCGGTGGCCTGCATCACGTAGTCCTTCGGCGCGTTGTGCCCCTGCAGCTCGGTGTCGACGAAGCCCGGCTCGATCACCGTCACGCGGATCCCGGCGTGCAGCGCCTCCTGCCGCAGCGCCTCGCTGAACGCCGTCACCCCGAACTTGGTCATGTTGTAGACCGCGGCGCCCATCGCGGCGCGCCGCCCGGCGACGGAGGACACGTTCACGACGTGCCCGCCGCCCTGCTCGCCCATCACCGGCAGCGCGGCGTGCGTGCAGTAGAGCAGCCCGAGGCAGTTGACCTCCAGCATCTGGCGCCACTCGTTGGTGTCCGCACCCGTGACGGCGCCGAGCAGCATGACACCGGCGTTGTTGACGAGGACGTCGAGGCGGCCGAGGTGCTCGTAGGACTGCTGCACGAACGCCCGCGCGCTGTCCTCCTTCGCGACGTCCGTCCGGATGGCGACCGCGCGGCCACCCTCCTCCTCGATGCGCGAGGCGAGCGCGGTGAGCCGATCCTCGCGCCGGCCGGCCAGCGAGACCGCCGCACCCGCCCGGGCGGCGAGCAGCGCCGTCGCCTCGCCGATTCCCGAAGTGGCGCCCGTGATCGCGATGGCCTTGCCGGAGAGATCCATGGGCGAGTGTCTACCACGGTCCGCCGGGGCGGAGGTGCCGGGATCGTGCAACTTCCCTTTCAACCGGCGAAACGAGGAAGGAACCATGCCTAGGATGCCGACGCCTCGGGGCAGGGCTCCGAGGACCTCGCATGGACACGACTCCCCACGACTCCCAGCGACGCGGCAACTACGACTCCGGCGAGGACTTCGTCCTGGAGTACGGCGAGCTGCGCTTCACCTTCAACGAGCGCGACTTCTCCGAGCGCTGCGAGCAGGCGGCGCGCAAGCTCGGGTTCGTCCGCCAGCACCTGATCGAGCAGGAGCGCGAGGACCTCGTGAACCTCGCCGTCAACGGGGAGATCCAGGACCCCGCGTCCGGTCTGGGCGAGCACGTCAACGACTGCTGGCCCGAGCTCGTCGGGCCGGCGGACCGCAGCCTCGTCCACTGGCTGCGGCGCCTCGTCTTCCGCTCGGCCTGGCTGGACCAGCGCGTCAAGGAGGGCGAGCTCAGCGTCGCCTTCGACGACCGCACCCTCCAGTTCGCCTACGTCCAGCCCGACCGGGGCGACGAGGCGATCCAGCTCGCGCCGGAGCCGAGCTGGTCCAAGGTCGCCTACGCGCCCCGGTGAGGGGCGCGGCGGGCCGCTGAGCGGCGGGCGCCCCGCTAGCCGCCGACGGCCGCGGCGCGCGCCTGCGTGATCGCGTCGGCCCCCGCCTCGCCCACCAGCAGCTCGGAGCGCAGCGCCCCGCTGTTGACGAGGTCGAGCGCCGGGAAGCGGCCGGTCGAGGTGAGCACCGGGTCGAGCGCGATCACCGTCGTCTCGCCGCCCACGGGCAGGTCCGCCGTCGCGACGACGGTGAGCGACCCGCCGTCGACGATGTTCCGCGCCGCGGAGAGGATCCGCCGCGCGGACCGCGCGTCGACGTAGCTGAGGGTGTCGACGAGGACGACGGCGTTCGCGCCGCGCGCCGCGACGCGCTTGGCCGTGTCGACCGCGCGCTCGATCGCCTGCGCCTGCGCGTCGGGCGACGCGGAGAAGGCAAGCACGGTCGTCGGCTCGACGCCCGCGTCCCTCCAGCTCGCGACCTCCTCGGGACGCACGCCCGCGAGCACGACCGACAGCTCGAGGTCCTCCTGCGCCGCGAGCGCGCCGGCGAGGCGCCGCAGCGCCTCGGTCTTGCCGGCGCGCGCGCCGCCGATGATCGTCGCCCGCGAGCCGCGGCCCAGCGGCGTGAGCCACTCGATCGCCTTCAGCGTCGGGTCGTCCGACCCCAGCGCGAGGCGCTCGGTCGGGAAGGTGCAGGGCAGCTCGTCGTACGGCGTGCCCTCGGCGACCTCGTCGGCGGAGCTGCCGTTGATGGTGTCGATGCGGACGAGCGACGGGTAGCGCTCGGACCGGCGCGGGGCGCGGACGGGGCCGGCCACGCGGTCGCCGCTGACGAGCTCGCAGCGGCGGATCTGCGCCGCGGAGATGTAGACGTCGTCGTCGGACGGGTCGGGCGGCGAGACGCGCAGGAACCCCGAGCCGTTGCCGAGCAGCTCGACGGTGCCCTCGACGATCTCGTCCTCGGAGCGATCGCGGTCGGCGTCGCCGTCGCGGTCGCGGTCGCGCGAGCGGCCGCCGCGCGAGCGCCCGCCCTCGGCGTCGCCGTCGCGGGAGCGCCCGCCGCGCGGGCGATCCGCGCCGGCGTCATCGGCGGAGCCGCCGCCGTCGGCGTCGCGCGAGCGGCCGCGGCCACCGCGCCCGCCCCGGCCACCGCGCGAGCGGCGCGCCGGACGGTCCTTCTCCTCGTCCTCGTCGGACTCCTCGTCCGCGATCGCGGCGAGGTCCGACGCCTCGAGCGTGTCCGCATCGACGGCCTCGTCGGCGGAGGCGGTGGGCTCGTCGGCCTCGTCGCCCTCGTCGGCGGAGCGGCGCCGGCGCCCGCCGCGACGGCTGCGGCGCGGCCTGTCCTCCTCATCGGAGTCGTCACCGGCCGCGACCGCGGCGGCGTCGACCTCGTCGCCCGCGTCCTCGGCCGCGGCCTCGACGGGCTCCTCGCCGCCCTGCCGGGCGATGATCGCCTCGACGAGGTCGGCCTTGCGAAGACGGCGGAACCCGTCGATGCCCAGCTCGCGGGCGAGCAGGTGCAGGTCTGCGAGCGGACTGCCCTCGAGGGCGTCGCGAGACAGTACGGCCATGGTGCTTCCTCCTGGTGAGACGCTGGAATCGGTCGGCATCCGGCCGCGTTGTGGCAGCGGCCGGCGATTCGCCGGTGTACCCGCACGGTAGCGGACTTCGAAGCGGCGCCCACATGTTCCTTCCCGTGACATCGTTCACGAGGGCATGCGCCGCCTGATCCCGCCCGTGGCGCTCGCCGCCGCCCTCGTCCTCGCCGCGCCGGCGGCCGCCGCCGAGCGCATCGTCCAGTTCCACCCGGCGAAGGTCTCGCGCGCGGCGCTGACGAAGAGGCTCGGCGCGCTCGGGCTGCGCAGCGTCGCGCTGCGCCGGCTGCCGTTCGCCGCGGTCGCCGGCGACCCCGTCGCGATCGCGAAGGCGCGCCGCCTGCGCGGCGTCGTGCGCACCACGCGCAACGACCGCCTCGAGCACGAGCTGCACGAGTCCGCGAACCTGATCTTCGGCGGCGCCGAGAGCCGGCAGGCCGCCTACCGCGCGGGCTTCGACGGCAGCGGCGTGAACGTCGCGGTCATCGACACCGGCGTCGACGGCCTGCACCCGGACCTCCAGAAGCGCATCGTCAGGAACGTCAAGGTGGTCGGCGTCGACGGCGCGCTCGACGACACGGCGCCGATGCCGCCGATCTTCCACACGTACGTCGAGTGCCCGGTCATGTGCGACACCGACACGACGAGCGGGCACGGCACGCACGTCGCGTCGATCGCGGCGGGCGACGGCAGCGCGTCCGGCGGCTACTACACCGGCGTCGCGCCCGGCGCGGGGATCGTGAGCCTCGCGGTGGGCGACGCGGTCGTGATCTTCCACGCGCTGCAGGCCTACGACTACCTGCTCCTCCATCCCGAGCTGCACGTCGTCGCCGTCAACAACTCCTACGGGCCGAGCGGCGGCGGGCTGTTCGACGCGCGCAGCCCGCTCGCCATCGCCACCAAGGCGCTGCACGACGCCGGGATCACCGTCGTCTTCAGCGGCGGCAACAGCGGCGCGGGCGGCGCGGACGGCAGCGACCCGGCCGAGCCCGAGGGATCGTCGAACTGCGCGCCCGACAGCAGCGGCACGTGCAAGAGCAACCCGAACGGCCTGGCCCCGTGGGCGATCAGCGTCGGCGCGATCCGCAAGGACCACGCGGGAACGATCGGCGACCAGCCGCTGACGTTCTTCTCGTCGCGCGGCGACGACGACCCGCAGCGCAGCGTCGACGGGTCGCTGGTCATCGACTACGCGCCGACGCTCGTGGCGCCGGGCGCGAACATCCGCGCGGCGCGCACGGCGGGCGGCGTCGCGGTCGTGGGGACCGCGTGCGTGCAGCAGGACCCGGTCGCATGCATCCCGGCCAAGCCCGAGTACGAGGCGTTGTACGCGCCGTCGAGCGGGACGAGCATGGCCGCGCCGCACGTCACCGGCGCGATCGCCGTGATGCAGGACGCGGCGCAGGCGCGCCTCGGCCGGCGCCTGACGCCCGACGAGGTCAAGGCGCTGCTCGTCCGCACCGCGGCGCCGCTGACGGGGATCGACGCGCTGTGGGACTTCCCGTGCGGCGATCTGCTGCCGTGCGGCTCGGACATCGCGGGGACGACGATGAAGCCCTACGAGCACTGGCAGGTCGGCGCGGGCGCGCTGGACCTCCGCGCCGCGCTGGACGCGATCGCGCGCCTGCCGCGCGGCTCGAAGCCGCCCAAGAAGGTCATCACGGGCTAGCCACGCTCGTGGCGCAGCTCGTCGGGGAGCGCGAGGTCCTCGGGGACGTCGCTCTCGCCGCGCAGCGCCGCCCGCACCGTCAGGAAGTCGCGGGCGCCGGCGACGTCGTGGACGCGGAAGATGTGCCCGCCGGCGTCTGCGCCGTACGCGAGCGCGGCCAAGGTCCCCGCCCCGCGCTGCCTCGGGCTGCGATGGGTGAGCGCGCCGATGAAGTCCTTGCGCGAGATGGCCAGCAGGAGCGGGAACCCGAGATCGTGCAGCGCGTCGAGGCGGCGCAGGACGGCGATCGTCTGCGCCGGCGTCTTCGCGAAGTCGGGCCCGGGGTCGAGAACGATCTGCTCGGGCGCGACGCCCCGGTCGAGCGCCACCGCCACCCGCTCGCGCAGGAACGCGACGACGTCCGCGACGACGTCGTCGTAGGCGTCCGGGTCCTGGAGGCGCACCTTCGGCGCCGCGCGGGTGTGCATGACGACGAGCGCCGCGCCGGTGCGCGCGCAGACGTCCGCGAGCGCAGGATCGCGCAGGCCGCTGACGTCGTTGACGATGTTGGCGCCCGCCGCGAGGGCCGCCTCCGCCACCGGCGGCTTGTAGGTGTCGACGGAGACGAGGGCGCCGGCGCGGGCCAAGCGCTCGATCACCGGGACGACGCGCGCGATCTCCTCGTCCACCTCGGTCGGCGGGCGGCCCGTGATCGCCGACTCGCCGCCGACGTCGACGATGTCCGCTCCCTCCACGTCCTCCCCCGTCCCCGAGAACGAGTCGGTGTTCGCGTTGACGACGCCCATCAGCCACGGCCGCTCGCCCAGCTCGAACGTCCTCGGGCCGGCGCGCAGGGTGCGGCGCGGCGCCATGCCCGCTAGCCGAGGGTCAGGCGGCGCGTGACGTCGGCGCGGTTGCCGGCGTTGTCGAACCCGCTGACGCGCAGCGTGTAGCTGCCGCCGCGCGGATACGTGTAGCGGATGCTCCGCCCGATGCGCACGCGCCGGCCGTTGCCGAAGTTCACGACGATCCGGCTGATGCCGCTCGCCCCGAGCCCGCGGTCGGCGAAGCGCCGCACGCGGATCCCGACGCTGCGCCTGCGCCGTCCGATCGAGACCGTCATCAGCGGCGGCGTGTTGTCGATCCGCACGGTGCGCGGCGGGCCGGCGGTCTGCTGGCCGCGGCGGTCGATCGCGATGACGTTCCACTGGTGGCGCCCGTCCTCGACGAGCCCCTCGACGACCGGGAGCTGCGTGTCGGCCGTCTCGCCGATCTGCGCGCCGTCCACGAAGACGCGGTAGAGGATCGGCGGCCACAGGTCGCGCGAGGACGCCCACTTGAAGCGCTCGAGCCGGCGCAGCGCGGTCGTGTTCTGGCCGAGAGGGCGCGCGGGCGGATCGTCGTTGACGGCGGCGACGAGGCGGCGGTCCGCCCCCGAGCCCTGGACGAAGGCGATGACGTGGTCGGAGACGCGGGTCGACCCGCCCGCGAACCCGGCGTCGACGTCGACGGCGCCGAAGGACGGGTTGCTGAGCGTGACCTCGGGCTGGATCCTCAGCTCCTGCACCGTCTCGAAGTAGCGGGCGCGGACGACCGCATCGGTGCCGCTGGTGCCGGCCAGCCAGGTCAGCGCGCCGTTCTCGTTCTCGCCCACGAGCGGGATCGGGCGCGGGGCGATCCCGGCAGGGCCGCTGTCCCAGCGCTGCACGCGCTCGAACTTGTTGTTCCAGATCGAGCCGCCCCAGACCTCGTTGGCGGTGGACTGGCCGGCGGTGACGCCCTCGCCGCGGCCGGTCAGCGCGATGCGGCCGAGCGACGACGTCTGGCCGCCGTCGATGGCGAACGGCGGGTCGAACTGCGAGCCGACGAGGCGGCGGCCGACGAGGCGCGGCCCGCCGTCGGTCATCTGGCGGAACGCGACCTGGGCGTAGCTCGAGTCGTCCTCGATGTCGATCTCCGGCCGGTCGGCGCCGGTGGCGGCGCGGCCCTCGAACTCGCTCAGGGTGAGGTCCTCGACAGCCGTGGACAGGCGGAGCTCGAAGAGGCGCCGGCCGTGGACGTGCGTGCGGCCGTCGGCGTTCTTCTCGCCCCAGACGACGACCGCGCTGGCATCCGCGCTGACCGCCACGCGCGAGCGCAGGTCGGCTCCCGTGCCGGCCTCGCGGGCGGGGTCGAAGTCGACCGGCGCCGGCAGGACGGCGAAGTCCGGGACGTCGCGGGCGGCGCGGGCGACTTTGACGTCGCCGTTCTGCGTGTACGAGACGTACGTGACGCCGTTGATCGACATGTCGATGGACGGGTTGGTCACGCCGCCCTCGGCGACGACGCGCGCGGGCGTGAAGCCCGGTGCGCCCGCGGGCCGGATGGCGGTGAAGAGCGAGCCGCCGCTGACCCACGCGACGGCCAGGCGGTCCGGGTTCGCCGCGGCGATCACCGGCTGGCTCGCGGGCGGCGCGAGGCCCTGGTCGACGCGGGCGCCGGGCTCCCACGCGCCGTTGATCATCCGGGCGACGAAGACGTGCTCGACGCCCGCGTCGCGCTTGAGGTAGACGACGCCGGCCATCCCCTCGCGTGCCACCTCGACGTCGCCGACCGAGACGATGTCGGGGCTCGGGCCGTCGATCGGCTCGGCGGGGAACCAGCCGGCGTGGGCGGTCGAGGGCAGCGCCAGGGCGGCGAGCGCGAGGGCGGGGAGCAGGCGGGGAGGCATGAGGAATCTCAACACGACCGGGGGCACGAAGTCGCGCAGCTTAGGGTGCGGGGGCGACGACGATGCCCTCGGCCGCCGCCTCGCGGGCGAAGGCCTCGACCTCGGCGTCGATGCGCTGCTCGTCCCAGCCCAGCTCGCGGCCCGCGGCCTCGGCGACGCGGCGGACCTTCTCGGGGTCCTGCTCGAGCTCTCTGGCGGCCAGGAGGGCGAGGCGGGTGCGGCGGAAGAGGACGTCCGCGACGCTCGTGACCTGCTCCTTGCGCGCGGCGTGCGCCGCCTCGGCCAGCAGGTCGGGCAGGCCGGGGACGATCGGCTGGGCGAGCTCGCCGCGCTCGGCAGCGACGCGCAGGACGTCGTGGGCGGCGTGGCCGTAGCGGCCGGCGAGGGCCGCGTAGGCGCCGTCGGGAACGCCCTCGACGCGCGGAAGGTCGTCGGCGGAGACCGCGTAGCCGAGCGGGATCTCGTGCGTGCGACAGGGGGCGTCGCTGTTGTCGCGCTCGACGATCCGGTCGACGGCCATCTTCGCCATCCGCCGCCACGTCGTGAGCTTGCCTCCGGTGATCGTGATCATCCCGCTGCTCGTCTCGTACAGCTCGGCCTTGCGCGAGATGTCGACCGACTTCTTGGGGTCGCCGGTGCTGATCAGCGGCCGGACGCCCGCGTAGGCGCCGGTGATCTGGTCCGGCCCGAGGTCGCTCCCGAAGAACGTGTTCGCCGCGTCGAGCAGGTAGTCGACGTCGTCCGAGCTGGGCGGGATGTTGTCGAGGCTGTCGCCGTCGTAGTCGTTGTCGGTCGTGCCGATGAGGGTGCGGCCGAGCCACGGGAGGGCGAAGATCGAGCGGCCTCCGCCGGCGGGGACGATGGCGCCGGCCTTCAGCGGGAGGTCGTCGTCGGCGAGCGTGATGTGGGTGCCGCGGCTGGGGCGGATCCTCGGAACTTCAGCCTCGTCATGCAATTCCTCGGGGCGGATGCGGTCGGCCCAGACGCCCGTCGCGTTGACGACGTTGTCGGCCTGGATCGTGAACTCGTCGCCGGAGTGGACGTCCTTGCAGGCGACGCCGGTCGTCCTTCCGCTCTGCTCGCACAGCTCGAGGACCTCGACGCCGTTGGCCATGACCGTGCCGAAGCGCTCGGCCTCGCCGAGGACGGTGAGGACGAGGCGGGCGTCGTCGGTCTGGCAGTCGTAGAAGAGGTAGCCGGCGGTGGGCTCGCGGCCGGCGAGCGCCGGGATGAGCTTGACGACCTCCTCGCCGTCGATCGTGCGGTGGCGGTCGGGGCTCCACTCCGCGGGCTCGGCCTCGCCCCTCCTCAGCCGGCGCGGGCGCCTGCCGCGCAGCTTGTCGACGCTCATCACGTCGTACATGTGCAGGCCGGCGCCGATGGCGCGGTCCGGCCGCTGGTTGTCGAAGGCGGCGACGACCAGCGGGAGCGGGTGGACGAGGTGCGGCGCGAGCTGGACCATCAGCTGGCGCTCGAGGAGCGCTTCCCTGACGAGACCGAGGTCGAAGTTCTGGAGGTACCGGAGGCCGCCGTGGACGAGCTTGGAGGAGCGGCTGGAGGTGCCGGAGGCGTAGTCGGCCTTCTCGACGAGCGCGACGGAGTAGCCGCGGGTGGCGGCGTCGAGGGCCACGCCCGCGCCGGTGATGCCGCCGCCGATGACGACGACGTCGAACGGCTCGGCGGCGAGGGCCTGGAGGGCGTCGCTTCGGGCGATCATCGGGGCGTCATCGTATGCGGCGCGGGGCCGTGGCTAGAGCCCGGGCGCGTACCGCAGTGCGGCGCTGACGTTGTCGCCGTTGAAGTTCGGCGTGGCGCGGGTGGGGTTCAGGTCGACGCTCATGACGAGCGCGGCCGTCGCGAGCGCGACCGACGCGTGCGGGTCTTGGCTCTGCGGCGGCGGGGTGACGATCTCGATGGTCAGCGCCGGCCTGCGGGCGTCCTTGGTCTTCGCGGCCCGCAGCAGGAGCCCGTCCGGTCCCTTCACCGACGTGCTCGAGACGGTGTACTCGTGACCACCGATAGTCAGGCGGTCGCCGCGGAGGGCGCGATGGCGGAGCGTCGCCGGCGGGTCGCCGGTCGCTCGCCAGCCGGCCTCGTCTGTCGTCAGCCTCCACGTGCGCCCATGCGCGTCGAGGCGGACGCCGCCGCCGATCACGCTCTTCAGCGTCGCGATCTCGCTGCCGCCATGGTGGATGCGCAGGACGTTCTTGTCGTCGCGGATGACGCGCAGGTGCTCCCCGGCGTCGTAGCTGTGGGTCGGCACCGCGGTTCGTCGCCGCTACGCCGGCATCCGCGGGCGGTCCCAGTCGCGGCGGGCGCGATCGAACTGGTCCCAGTCGATCGGGCCGGTCTCGTCGCCGGGGTCCCCTCCCCCGCCTCCGTCGTCGTCGTTCCCGCGGGCGTGCCAGAAGGCCATGCAGAGCGCGACGACGCCGGCGATGAGGAGGAGCCACGCGCCGGCGCGCTCGTCGGCGAGGGCGAAGATGCCGCTCAGGTAGAGGATGCCCGCGGTGAGGCCCCAGAGCTTCGCCACGGTGAGGTCGCGGTACTCGGGCGGCGGGCCGTAGAGCGCGCGCCAGATGCTCACCACCAGAACCGCGGCGACGGCGGCCTTGATCGCAAGCGGCAGACCGGACATGCCGCCTGAAGTTTGGCCCGTCTACCGGGTTCGGCGCAAGGGCGGTCGATCCTTTTCACGCCAGCGTGTCGTGCCGGCGCTGAACGGGGGGGCGGCCCGACTGCGGATCTCGACGGTCTTGACCCGCGTTCCCTTCGGGCGCCGGAAGCGCGAACGCCACCGCTGAGCCGCGATCGCGACCTCGTTGCTTACCGTCTTCCCGGCCGCCTTGAGCACGACCGTGGCGCGCGTCTTCAGGCCTGCCGCGGCGGTACCGCGGACGTCGACGACGCGTCGCCCGATGAGGACGCGCGTGATGCGCAGGAGCGGGTCTGACGGCGTGTCGGCCACCCTCGCGGGCTGGTTCGCGATCGGGGCCGGCGTCGGCGTCTGGGTCGGCGTTGTCGTTTCCGCCGACGTCGTTGCGGGCCCCTCCGCCGGCGCAACCGTCGCGAGCACGTCCACTGGCGGCGCCGGCAGCGAGGGCTCGGGCACCACGACGTCACCGTCGGGCGGGTCCTCCTCGACGACGGGCGGCGCCAAGCCGAGCACCGGCGAGCTCTCGACCCATCCGGTCGCATTGCCGGCGACATCGAACGCCCGCGCACGGAACGCGTAGCTCCGCCCGGCCTCCGCGATCACCGGCCCGTCAGCGGCCGCCCACCCGCCGCCATCGACGCTCATCTCGACGACCACGCTGGACACCCCGGACGCGGGATCCGAAGCCACGACCACCGGTTCGACTGCGCTCCCCGCCACGACCTCCGCCGCGCCGGAGTCGATCGAGAGCGTCGGAGCAGAGCAATCCACCCGGACGCTCGCGGGCACCGGGCTCAGCGCATCCAGGCCCCCGGTGTCCGTCGCTCCACCGCGTAGCGAGTGAACGCCATCCCCCCAGCCACAGGGCTCCACCACGACAGAGCGGAGCCCATTCAGCCCGCGAGCATCCGCGCAGGGCCGCGCGTACGAGTACGCAACCCCGACGCCGAGATCGCCACACCCTCCGGCCGACGCCCCCGGAGCATCGACGACTACCCGCGTCACCCCGTCGACAACGACCCGCCGCCGCCTGACGCCGGTGTTGTCACTCGCGGAGAACGTCAGAACCCCAGCCCGATTCCACCAGCGCCCATCGGCAACACCACTCCGCTCCGGAGAAGAGACCACAGGCCCCTCCCGATCATCCACGGTCACCGTCGCCCCGAGAACCAGCACCCACACGGCGTGCAGATCCCACAGGTGAGCGCAATAGGGAGCGGTCACGCACCGCACGCCGTACGCGATCGAGTGCGCGTTGAGGTTGCTGAACGTCCGCGTGCCCTGGATCCGACAGAACGACTGGTTCATGCCGCGCATGCAGCTCTCGCCCGGCTGATCGACATCGTCGATGCGACCGTAGGGCGTCCACTCGTCGCGATTCCCGATGTCGCGCGTGACGCGCGCCGCGACGATCGAAGTCCCAGCGGGGGTGTCGAAGCGCCATTCACTGAACGTCCCGTCCGGAGCGCCTTCCTCCCACGCATCCACGACGTCCCTCACCCCGAGTCCGTCCCGAAGCGAACCGTACGGATCTGGAGCTCGCGCCGGACACACCGCCCCCGTCTCCAACTGGCCGGATGCTGACGTCGCGCGGACGCCCCAGGACATCGTCCCGTTACCGGCGGCGTCGTTGCACCCGGCGACCGGGTACACGGCGCCGCGAGCCGAAGCAGCGACGATCGGGCAGACCATCACAGCTAGGACGACGAGCTTCGTCGCAGACCGGACCCGTCCGCAGCCACAAAACATGGGCGCGCAGACGTTCGGCGTTTGTGCAGCGTTGCTTGAACATTGGACTTACCAGCGGACGTCCGTCCAAGGGGACGTCCGGGCGCCGCGACGAAGTCGACACCGCCCGTAGGTTCGCCGCGTGCGGATCAGGAAGCGACTCGCACGTCGCACGAGGCGACGCTGCGCGAGCGCGAACTCGACGCGGGCGGCCGGCGGCCGGTTGTGGATCATCACGAGGACGCCGCGACGGGAGGCCCGAGCCGTCACGAGCGGGGCGGGCAGCGGTCGACTAGATGGTGGAGAGATGCCGGCAGCGCCCGGCGAGCTACCCGCACGTCGAGCGGTCAGCGGAGCAGACATCTGCGGCGTGCCGAGAACGAAGCCGAGGCGCGTCAGCGCGCGGGACGCGTTCAAGACCGGAGGCGAGCTCGGGGTCGCAGCATCCAGGAGTGAGTCCTCCGCTTCGCGAGCACTAAGCCCGGGAACGAATGTCCGAACTGCGGCCAGCGAGCCGGCGACCAGCGGCGCGGCGAAGCTCGAGCCATCTACGTTCCACGAGGCGCCGGTCCAGCCACTCTGCAGCAGGTCGCAACCTGGGGCAGCGATGTCAATCTCCGGTCCGTCGGCGCTGAAGTCGCAGAGGTCCCCTGCGTGTCCGGCCGCCGCCACGGTGAACGCTGCCGTGAACCGGCCAGGGAAGTCCACACGCCCGCCACCGTTTCCAGCAGCGGCGACGACGTTGACGTCGTAGCGGTCGCGGGCGCGCTCGATGTGTGCCTCGAGCTCGTCGGCCTCCCCCGGCTCGATCTCCTGACCGCCAATCGAGATGAGGATCACCTTCGTGTTGGCGTCGAGTTTGAGGCAGCGGGAGATCGCCGCGATGTACTCGCGCCAGCTCGCTCCTCCGTTGGGTGGGAAGACTCGGACCGAGGAGATTCGGGCGTACGGGAAGGCTCCTGCTCCTCCCCAGCCGTTGACCGCTCCCGCCGCGAAGTGGGCTACGAGGGTTCCGTGGCCCGGCGAGTCTTCGGTTGCCCGGACGTCGTCGAGGGTTCCTCCGTCGTAGGCCCAGCGGGCTGTGATGTCGAGGTCGGGGGTTGGCGTCACTCCCGTGTCGATGACGCAGATCGTCGCCGGGTTCGGCGGGGGCGGGGCGGTGAGGAGGGGCGTGAGCCCGGCGGCCTCGTGCCACCAGGTCGGCGTCGCGTCGCCGAGCTGACCCCGCGCGGGATGCGCATGGGTCAGCTGGCCGAGGAGGAGCAGGATCAGGACCGCGGTGAAGAAGCGCGAGCGGCTTGCGTCGCTCACCTGACCCTCCTCGTCACCGCCCGGCTCGTCGCCTCGAGGTAGGGCCACCCGGACTCGGCGACGGCGCGCGCGCGGAACTGCAGGCGCACTCCGGGCCGGCGGACCTTGAGGCGGTACGCCCCGCGGAACGTCCCGTTGCGCCGCGCACGCCGGGTCGCGAACGTCTGCCAGCGGCCCCCGCGCACCCGCCCCTGCAGCACGACGAGCTTGCCGGCCCGCGGCAGCGGACCGGAGAGGACCTTGCCGGTGTACCGCACGACGACGCCCCGCAGGCGGACGGCCAGCCGCACCGCCGCGCGGACGCGCAGCACGAGCGTGGCATCTGCGACCGGGTCACCGGCACGCAGGTACCGGTACGTGAAGCGCAGCGTGCGCGAGCTCGCGCGCCCCTCGATCCGGTAGGTGAACGCGCCGTCGGCACCGGTCACCGCCGGCTGCACGGCCCTGGCCGCCGCGCCGCGGAGGCTCGCGGTCGACTGGACGTCCACGATCGCGTTGCGGATCGGCCGGCCCTGCTCGTCGACGAGGTGGCCGATCGCGGTGACGGCGCGGCCGAAGGCGACCCTGCGCCGCGTGGCGCCGGATCCGGCGAAGACCACGCTCAGCTTCGCCCGCGGCGAAGCACCCTCGCCGTTCACGCCCTCGACCGAGGACGAGGACGAGGACGAGGACGAGGACGAGGAGGACGAAGACGAGCCCGGGACGGGAACGCGGACTGCGGAGCCGGCGGACGAGGGGTTGTCCGTGTGGCCGCCGCTGCCGGAGCCCGAGCCGCTCCCGGACCCCGAGCCGCTCCCGGAGCCGTTGCCCGATCCGTTCCCCGCGCCGGAGCCCGGAGGCGTCTCGCCCGGCTCGTCGACCTCGCCGTCGCCGTCGTTGTCCTCACCGTCGCGGTCCGGCGGAAGCGTGCCGTCCTCGAGCGTCACGACGGACGTCAGCGCGGACACCGCCTGCGACGCGCCCTCGCGATTCGACGCCGTCTCGACGACCCGGATCCGCCGCCCGACGTCCTCGGCGCCGAGCACGAACGTGGGCCCGGTGGCGCCGGGCACGTCGGAGCACAGCGCGCCGTCGAACCGGCAGCGCTGCCACTGGTGCGTGACCACCGCGGGAACGCCATGGTCGTTCCACGACCCGGCGACCAGCGCCAGCCCGCTCCCCCGCCGCGCGACGCCGTCCACCGACGGATCGGAGACCCTGGTGGGCGGCGGCACGTTGTCGATCACCACACGCCGGCTGAAGATCGTCGTCGCGTTGCCGCCGGCGTCCTCGACGAGCACCTTCAGCGCCCGCTCCCCCTCCGGCAGCGCGCGCGTGTCGAACGTCTGCGACACGCTCGCGGTCCCCCGGCACGGCTGCTGGTAGGCGAACTCGTAGGCATCGCCGTTCAAGGGGTTGACGTCGACGCAGCGCCCGTTGTTCTCGTGGACGATCCGCGACAGCCGCACGACGCCGTCGACGAGCACCCGCACGCGGTACAGGCCGGAGCCGGCGTCGGAGGCGGAGAAGTCGAGGTCGGCGGCACCCGCGAGCGGCGAGTCGGTGGCGAGCTTCCCGGAGGCGGCCCCGGGCGACGGCGCGGCCTGGTCCTCGAGCACGAGCTTGCCGCCGTACACCCGCACCGTCTGCGACCCGTCCGCGCTGCACGACCATCCGCCGGGGACGTCGCACAGCACGCTGACGTCGAACCCGTTGATCTCGTTGGTCCCGATCCGCACGCGGTTCGAGTCGCCGAACGGCGTGCCCGGCGTCCCCCGCACGTAGCACCCGTCGCCCCACGTGCACCGCTCGTCGGCCGGGAACCCGAAGATGTGGTTCCACTTTCCGCTGCGCTGGACGGCCCACCCGAAGTGCCCGCTCATCGTGCCGTAGCGGTAGATCGTCCCGCCGCCGAACGCGATCCCGGCCGGCGTGCGGTACGACATCGCGGAGCCCTGGTTCGCCTCGCCGGTCGACCAGCCGCCGCCGGTCGTGACCGGGACGCCGGACGAGCCGTCGACCACGCCGCTGCACCGCGACGCCGCCGCCGACACCGCGGCCCACTGGTTGCTCGACGGGTTGGTCGTCCCGTCCGGCAACCGGCCGTTCGCGGGCACCACGCCCTTCCCCGTGTCGGGGTTGGCGCAGAGGATCTGGGTGTACGTCCCGTCGGTCGCGCGGGCGGCCGACGGCAGCGGAAGGAGCACCGCGCACGTGAGCACGGCGACGAGACAGGGGAAGCGCATGACTCTCCTGGACGAGGGGCGGGGACAGCGAGAGCGCGCAGCCTTCCACGGGCCGGAACGACCGACCACTGGACGAGTGTCCATCGACTTGCGCACGCTGCCGAGAGGCAGCGCGGCGCGCGGATTCGCCCCCTAGATCGCCTGGAGCTCGGAGACGATCTCCGAGACCGAGGACTTCGCGTCCCCGAACAGCATCTGCGTCTTCGGGTTGTAGAAGAGCGGGTTGTCGATGCCCGCGAACCCCGAGGACATCGAACGCTTTAGCACGATCACCGAGGACGACTCGTCGACGTTGAGGATCGGCATCCCGTAGATCGGGGAGTCGGGCTTGGAGCGGGCGTCCGGGTTCGTGACGTCGTTCGCCCCGATGACCAGCGAGACGTCGGTCCGGCCGAACTCGCCGTTGATCTCGTCCATCTCCTTGAGCTGGTCGTAGGGGACGTCCGCCTCGGCGAGCAGCACGTTCATGTGCCCGGGCATGCGGCCCGCGACGGGGTGGATCCCGAACTTGACCTCGACGCCCCGCCCCTCCAGCGCCTTCCCCAGCTCCCGCACGGCGTGCTGCGCCTGCGCGACGGCCATGCCGTAGCCGGGCACGACGACGACCTGGCGCGCGTAGGCCATCTGGATCGCCGCGTCGGCCGCGGACGTCGACCGCACCGTCCCGCCCGTCGCCCCCTCCGGGCCGGACGGCGCGACCGCCTCGCCCCCGAAGCCGCCGAGCAGCACGGACACGATCGTCCGGTTCATGGCCTCGGCCATCTGCTGCGTGAGGATCGTGCCGGAGGCGCCGACGATCATGCCCGCAACGATCAGCGCGATGTTGTCCAGGGCCATGCCGGCCGCGGCCGCGCTCAGACCCGTGAAGGCGTTCAGCGTCGAGATCACGACCGGCATGTCCGCCCCGCCGATCGGCAGGACGAACGTGTTGCCGAGGATCGCGGCACTGACCAGGATCGCGATGAACAGCAGCTCCGAGTCGCTGCCCGCGAGGATCGCGATCCCGCAGCCCACGGCGATCCCGAGCAGCAGCAGGTTCAGGACGACGCCGCCGGGGATCTTCACCGGCCGCCCGCTGATCAGCTCCTGGAGCTTGGCGAAGGCGATGTTCGACCCCCAGAAGGAGATCGACCCGATGATCGCCGCGAAGACGAGGGGGATGCCGAACTCGAGGTCGGTCAGGTCGCCGCCGTGGTCGCGGAACTCCGCCCACGCGATCAGCGCCACCGCCCCGCCGCCGACGCCGTTGAACAGCGCCACCATCTGCGGCATCTGGGTCATCTTCACCTGACGCGCCGCGGGCACGCCGACGACCGTGCCGACCACGATGCCGACGACGATGAGCACCCAGTCGCCGACCTCCTGGTGCAGCAGCGTCGCGACCACCGCGATCGCCATGCCGACCGCCGCGATGCGGTTGCCCTGCACGGCGGTGCGCGGCCCGGTCAGCCCGGAGATGCCGATCACGAACAGCGAGAACGCGACGATGTAGAGCGCCGTGATGAAGTCGAAGTCCTGCAGGAACGACGCGAGGATCACCGCGCGTCCTCCGAGGGAGCGGCCGGGGCGTCCTTCTTGCCCTTGAACATCTCGAGCATCCGGTCGGTCACCAGGAACCCGCCGACGACGTTGATCGTGCCGAACGCGATGGCGATGGTGAGGATCAGGTCGTTGACAAAGCCGTCCGCCACGCCGATCACGAGCAGGCCGCCGAGCAGGACGATCCCGTGGATCGCGTTGGTCCCGCTCATCAGCGGGGTGTGGAGCGTGTTGGGGACCTTCGAGATCAGCTGGAAGCCGAGGAAGCCGGCGAGCACGACGATCGCGATCTCGATGATGAGCGGCGTGTGCTCGGCGGACGCTGCGGCGAGGACGGTCATGCGGCGGCCTCCACGGTCTTGCGGGCACCCTCGTGGACGATCTCCCCGCCGCGCGTCACGCAGGCGCCGGCGATGATCTCGTCCTCGAAGTCGAGCGAGACGCTGCCGTCCTCGGCGAGGAACAGCTCGAGCAGCGCCATGACGTTGCGGGCGTAGAGCTGCGAGGCGTGCTCGGCCATCGTCGAGGCCAGGTTGAGCGGCGCGTACACGGTCACGTGGTTCTCGACGACGCGCTCGCCGGGCTGCGAGACCTCGCAGTTGCCGCCGCTCTCCCCCGCCAGGTCGATGACGACGGAGCCCGGCTTCATGTTCCGCACGGCGTCGGCGGTGACGAGGATCGGGGCGCGGCGACCGGGGACGAGAGCGGTGGTGATGATCGCGTCGAAGGAGGCCATGGCGTCCTGCAGCGCCTGCTGCTGCTTGGCCCGCTCCTCCTCGGTCAGCTCGCGCGCGTAGCCGCCCTCGCCCGCGGCGTCGACGCCCACGTCGAGGAACTTCGCGCCCAGCGACTGGACCTGCTCGGCGACCTCCGGCCGCACGTCGTAGCCCGTGACCTGCGCGCCGAGGCGCCGCGCGGTGGCGATCGCCTGCAGGCCCGCGACCCCCGCGCCGAGGACGAGCACGTTGGCCGGGCGGATCGTGCCCGCGGCGGTCATCAGCATCGGGAAGAAGCGCTGGAGCTCGGTGGCGGCCAGCAGCGCGGCCTTGTACCCGGCGACGTTCGACTGCGAGCTGAGCGCGTCCATCGACTGCGCGCGGGTGATGCGAGGGATCGCCTCCATCGCGAAGGCGGTCGTGCCCGCCTGCGCCAGCGCGCGGGTGGACTCCGGCGAGGTGAGCGGGGCCAGGAAGCCGACGAGGATCGTGTCGGAGCCGACCTTGATGATCTCGTCGGCGCGCGGCGGCGCGACCTTCGCGACGACGTCGGCGCTCCACGGATCGCCCAGCGTGGCGCCCGCCTCGGTGAAGGCGTCGTCGGGCAGCAGGGCGCCATCACCGGCGCCCGGCTCCACGATGACCTGCACGTCCTTGGACGCCAGGCGCTTGACGACCTCCGGGACGAGCGCTACCCGCCGCTCGCCCTGGGCGGTCTCCTTCGGTACTCCGACCTGCATGAGGGGCGCGAACCGTATAGGACGGTTCGGCGGGGCGGCGGCTCGCTACGGGAAGAGCGCGGCGGCGGCCGTGGCGAGCAGCGCCGCCAGCGGCGAGGCGGCGCGGCGGCGGGCCGCGGGCGGCGGCGCGATGGGGAGCGGCTTGCGCGCCAGGGCCGGGATCGCCTGGGCCGTGACCCAGGTCGGCGTCTGGCGGCTGGTGCGGTTGAAGCGGATCGCGCCGTCCGGGCCCTGGAGCGACTTCAGGTAGGCCAGCGGGGTCCGGCTGCCGTCGCGGCGCACCTTGCCGGGGTCGCGGCCGGCGGCGACGAGGCCCTGGATCGCCCAGGCCGTCGACTGGGCGTTCGAGGGCGTGCCCGGGCTCAGCGGGAACCCACCGTCGGTGCCCTGGCGCTTGGCGAGCCAGGCCGCGGCACGGCGGATGGCCCGGTCGCGCGGCCGGCGACCGGCGGCTCTGAGGGCCTGGATCGCGGCGGACGTGTCGTCGATGCTCGCCGGGGAGCTCTTGCCGGCGGTGCCGAAGCCGCCGGCGCGGTTCTGGCGGCGCGCGACGAACGCGGCGGCGGCCTTGACGGCGGGGTCGCTCGCCGGCCGCCCGGCCGCGCGGAGGGCGAGGACGAGGAACGCGGTGCGATTCGTCAGGCCCTCGATGGAGCCGTCCTCGTCGCGCCTGGCGAGGAGCTTGGCCACCAGCGCGTCGGCGTCCTCGTCCGCCGCGCGGAGCGCGAGGATCGTGCGCTCCATGTCGCCGGCGTCGCGGACCTTGTCGGCCTGCGCGCGCAGATAGGACGCGGCGGCGTCGCCCGGGTCCTCCCCCGCCGCCGCCAGGCCCATGACCGCCCAGCCCGAGTAGATGGCGTTCGACCCCCCGACGCCCTTCGCGCCGGCGAAGCCGCCGTCGTCGGCCTGCGCGGCGCGCAGGTACGCGACCGCGCGGTCGACGGAGCGGTCGGCCGCGTGCGCCGCGGGCGCGGCCAGGAGAAGGACGGCCGCCGCGGCGGCGGGGACGATCGGCCGCCAGACGACGTCGAAGCGCGCGCGAAAGCGCAGCAGCGCACGCACGAGCGCCGGCCCGAACAGCAGGCAGAACGCGATGTTCCCCACGACGTGCGCGATGTTGAACGGCAGGCTGCGCGCGGAGATCGCGGCGTACTCGCCGGGCTGGTGGTCGGTGAAGACGACCCAGAGGTGCAGGTCCATCCACGCGCCGAACGCCGCTCCGGCGAAGGCGCAGGCGGCGGCGAGCGGGATGCGCCCCAGCTCGCGACCGAACGTGCGCGCGAGCAGCGCGCCGCTGACCCCGACCGCGCCCCACCCCGCCATCTGCCACGGCGTGTGCGGTCCCTGGCCGAAGAAGAGGTTGGAGGCCAGGGCGCCGATCGCACCGACGACGAACCCGGGCCCCGCGCCGAGCGCGTAGCCGGCGAGCAGGACGATGTCGGTCGTCGGCTTGACGTTGGGCAGCGGGGCGAAGGCCGCGCGGCCGAGGGCGGCGAGCGCGGCGAGGGTCGCGACGAGCGCGATCACCTTGGCGGTCGGGCGGGACCGCTCGTACCAGCCGAAGCCGATCGCGAGCGCGAGGAAGAGGAGGGAGAAGGACGCGAGCTGCCAGGTCATGGGCGGGGCACCTCCACCGTCATCCCCCTGCGGAGCAGCTCGGCGCCCTCCTCGGGCAGCAGGGCGCCGCCGGCGCCGCCGAGGACGCGCGCGGTCTCGGTCGCGAAGTACCAGCCGCCGGTCAGGACCTCGGCCGCCATCCCGTCGGCGATCGGCCGCCCGTCGGCGAGCAGGACGACGCGGTCGGCGAACGACGCCGCGAACTCCGGGTCGTGGGTCGCGACGATCACGGCCGCCTCGAACGAGCGCAGGCGGTCCGCGAGCACGCCCTTCGCCGCGCGGTCGAGGCCGCGGGTCGGCTCGTCCAGGCAGACGACGGCCGGCGGATCATCGCCGGCGCCGAGCACGACCGCCAGCGCGAGGCGCTGCTTCTCCCCGCCGGAGAGGTCGCGCGGGTGACGGTCCTCGTCGACGTCGAGCCCGGCGGCCGCGCGGGCCGCCGCCGGCGCCTCGTCCCCCACGCGGTCGTGGAGGAGGTAGTCGCCCGGATGCTGCAGCAGCAGCGCCACCCGCCCCGCCGCCCGCACCTTGCCGCGCGTCGGCGAGAGCAGCCCGGCCGCGTGGCGCAGGAGCGTCGACTTGCCGGCGCCGTTGCGGCCCATCAACGCGACGCGCTCGCCGGTTTCGATCCCGAGGTCGACGCCGCGTAGGAGAGCGGGTCCGTCGCGAAGCTCGTGCCAGACACCGTCGAACGCCAGCGCGGCGTCGCTCGCGGGGGAGCGCCGACGGCGTGCGAGGGGTCGGCCGCGGGTGCCCGGGCCGCTGTGGCAGGCGGCCGTCCGACCATCCGACCGCCCAGACGGACATCGGGCTCCGCCCTCAGGTCCAGAGCGTCTGGGCGGCCGGAGATCGGCCCGCCGCTCGTCGGCCGTGTCGTTGTCCGGCAGCATTCCGTGTACTCGGAGGGTCGCTCGGGCCTCCTTGACCCCCGCTGGCGGCGGCCTGAGGCCCGCTCGCTCGAGGAGGCGGGCAGCCGGAGTCTCGAGGGCGGGCGAGGCGTTGGCGGCCCACTCGAGGAAGTCTCGCGGCGGGCCGTCTTGCGCGAGGCGCCCCTCGGCGAAGGCGAGCACGCGATCGGCGGCGGCCAGGCAGCGCTCCAGCCGGTGCTCGACGAGGACGACGGTCGTCCCCCACTCCTCGTTCAGGCGGCGCAGCAGCCACACGAGCTCGTCGCCGGCGACGGGGTCGAGCTGGGACGTCGGCTCGTCGAGCAGCACGACCCGCGGGCGGCCGGCGAGCGAGGCCGCGAGGCCGACGCGCTGCAGCTCGCCGCCCGACAGCGTCGAGGTGGGGCGATCCAGAAGGTGTGCGATCCCGAGCGCGAGCGCCGCCTCCTCGACCCCACGCGCGATCGCCGACGGCCCGTGGCCCCGGTTCTCGAGCGGGAACGCGAGCTCGGCGCGGACCGTGCCGAGGACGACCTGCGTCTCGGGGTCCTGCGCCAGCGTGCCCGCGACGGCCGCGACGTCGGCCGGCCCGTGCTCGCGGGTGTCGAGTCCTTCGACGACGACGCGCCCGCCGAACTCCCCGCCGTGGAAGTGCGGGACGAGCCCGCACGCCGCCCGCACGACCGTCGACTTCCCGGATGCCGACAGCCCCGCGACGACTACGAACTCCCCCGGCTCGACGGCGAAGGAGACGTCGTGGAGCGCGGGTTCGGACGCGCCCGCGTACGTGTAGGTGACGCGGTCGAAGACGAGCGAGGTCACGGCGCGATCCCCCGACGGTCGGCGAACGGCAGGAGCGCGACGACCACGAACGCGAGGCACAGCGCGACCTCGCCGGGGCCGACAGGAACGGCAAGCGCCGGGAACGCCTCGAAGTCCGCCACGTCGAGCAGCTTCGCCGCGACCACGAGCGCGAGGAGGATGGCGGCGGACGCGAGGAACGCCGCGTCGTGCCGCGACCACGGCCGCGCGGCCGCGCGGCTCGGCCCCGCCGTGGCGTACCCGCGCACCTCGAGCGTGGCCGCCACGTCCGTCGCGCGGTCGAGCGCGCCGGCCGCGATCGCGCGGAGCACCGCGAGCCGCGACACGTCCTCCCCCGCCCGGCAGCGTCGCGCCTCGGCCAGCCGCCGCGCGTCCGCCTGCAGCACCGGCACGAGCCGCACCGCGAGCGCTGCCGTCAGCGCCGACCGGAACGACACCCGCCGGAACAGCCGCAGGACCTCGTCCGGATCGACCGCGTACGTCGCGACCGCGTACGCGAGCACGACGACGAGCAGCCGCAGCCCGAACATCGCGCCGTACACCAGCGCCTCCAGGGTCAGGTCCACCTCCCCGAACGGCGGGATCTCCCCGAGCCGCGCGATCACCGTCAGCCCGTTGCGCGAGACGAACGGGTTGACGAGCGCGATGAAGAGCGCGAACGGGATCGCGTAGCGGAGCATCCGCGCGACCTCGCGCCCGACGCCCGCGCCGGCCGCGCCGGCCAGCACCGCGACGAGCAGCGCCCCCAGGACGAGCGGGTGCTGGAAGGCGAGGGCCGCGGCGGCCAGCGCGACGCACCACCCGCCGGAGGCGACGGCCCGGGCGGCGTGGAGGGGCGAGGAGCGCCGCTCGTAGATCACCGCGAGCCCTCCGCCGGCAGCGCCACCGGCAGCCCGTCGCTGATCGCCAGCGCGAACTTCTCGCCCAGCACACTCTCGTCGAACGCCTCGGCGGCCGCCCGAACGCCCGCGGCGTCCGTCCCCGTCACCGCCCACACCGGCGCGTTCTCGCGGAACCGCGTCGCCGCGACGAGGCCCGTGCCGGCGCCGAGCCGCCGCACCTCGCGCCCGCGCGCGTCGAGCGCGACGAGCTCGTCGCCGTCGAAGCGCCCGTACACCCCGCTCGCCTTCGGTCCGCGATCGATCTGGCGCAGCGCGCTGTCGTCGCGCAGGTCGGGCCACACCCCGACGGCGACGCGCAGCACGTCGACGCCGCTCGACGTCCCGGGCAGCGCGAGCCCGGCGACGATCCCCAGCTTCTTCAGCCGCGCCTGCACGACGGCGCACGCGTCCTTGACCGACTGCTCGCACTCGATCCGGGTCGGGAACCGGTCGCCGTCCACCCCGTGGAGGAACGGCTCGGGGAACGAGCCCACCACGGCGGGGACCTTGTTCGTCTCGCCCCAGTCGTGGCGGTCCCACCAGACGCGGTCGCCGCCGCGCAGGTCGGTCGCCGCCGCGCCCTTCTCCGCCAGCACGCCGTTGACGAAGTAGAACCAGTCGACCGGCCGGCCGCCGACGCGCCCGCCGGACACGCCGTCGATCGACTGCACGAACCCGCCGCCGTACTTCGTCTCCACGCGCGCGTTGCGCTGGAGCAGGCGCATCACGGTGTCCTCCCCCCGCACCGACGGCCCGGGCTTCTCGAGCAGCGTCTTCGTGCCGAAGCCCTCGGTCACCGTCAGCCGGACGTCGCCCGGCGTGTCGCCGGCGCCCACGCCGCAGCCCGCCGCCACCACGGCGGCCAGGAGGACGAGGACGCCGGCGACCCGCCTCACCGCACGCGGATCCCGATCGGGAAGGCCGGCACGAGCCCGCGCTTGACCGCGCGCAGCCGGAAGAGGCCGCGCCGCGACATCCGGATCGTCGCCAGCCCCCGGCGGTCGGTTCGCACCCGAGCGCGGCCGACCGTCACCCGGGCGCCGCGCACCACGCGGCCGCGCCCGTAGTCGTCGTAGCCGCGCACGCGCACGCGCAGCACGCGCCCGACGCGCACCCGCCGCTCGCCGGTCACCTTCAGCGACCGCTGGCAGTTCAGCGCCCGCCGGCACCAGAACCACACGACCTCCGATCCGCTGCGGATGCGCCCGCTGCCGAACGGCCCGGTCGGGTCGGACGCGGAGGCGGTCCCGCTGCGCGTGCCGACCTTGTACACCCAGCCCTGCTGGCCGAAGGCGCGCGAGCGCCCGATCTGCGAGACGTACAGGGACTCGCACCCGCCCCGCGCGCGCCACGACACGCCGAGGGCGTGCAGGGCCCCCAGCGGCAGCGCGCGGCCGATCCGGCAGCGCCGGTACCGGAAGCCGTCCAGGCGCACCGACTTCACGCCCGCGACCACGGCCCCCGACCTGCCGACGACCATCGCGCGGACGCGCGGCCCGGCGGCGTCCGCGGCCACGGCGCCGACGAGCAGCGCCGCGACCGCCATCAGCGCGGCCGGCCTAGCCCACACGGAACACCACGCGGTTCTCGCCGCGGCGTCGGACGCGCAGCCGGTTCCCCGCGCGGTCGATGGCGTCGGCGTCGAGCACGTAGCGGCCGGGCCCGAGCCGCCCCGGCAGCAGGTAGTCCCAGTCCACGTCGTCGCCGATCCGGAACCAGAACCCGTTCTCCGCGCCGCACTCGCGGCGGAGGAACCGTTCGCGCGACGGGCTCCACGTCGAGCAGCGCGCACCGACGCGGCGCGTGAGGCGCAGCTTGATCATGAGGATCCCGGTCCCGTCGGCCTCGATGCCGTTCGGCCCGAGGATGCCCGCGGTCCCGCTCAGCGAGCGCGGGCCGGATCGGCGGCCGAACTGCGCCCCGTCCGGAATGCTCGTGATGAACGCGACCGGCGCCTCGAGGTCGCGGGTGCCGCAGCGTCCGTCGTCGCCGCGGTGCGGGCACGGCGGCGCGGGCGGGGGCGGCGGCGCGGGCGTCCCCGACTCGACGACCTTGATCGGGATCGGCAGCGAGCGGTCCAGGCCGGCACCGCTGTCGGCGAGCAGCGTGAAGTCGCCGGTGTGGCCGAGCCGCAGCTCGACGCGCCCGTCGCCGTCGGTGATGCCCTGCACGCCGCCTCCGGTGACGCGCACGCCTCCGGCCGGCCTGAACTCGCCGCTGTCGGCCTGCTCGAACCCGTCCTGGTCGCGCGCGGGGACGATCTCCTCGACGCGCACGACGAACGGGACGTCGCGCTCGACGCTCGTCGGGACGTCGCGCAGGAACAGCGGCTGGTAGACCCACCGGTACGAGTTGGCGGGGTCGGCGAAGTTCGCCTGGACGATGACGTCGTCGCCCTCCTGCAGGTGCGTCTGGCAGAAGCCGCCGGTGAGCTTGCCGGTGTTCCCCAGCCAGCCCGACCACGCGTCGTTGCGGGAGAAGTCGTGGGTCTCCCCCTTGATCGTCTGGATGAACGACTTGTGGTCCCACTCGCCGGCCGTGCCCTTGTCGATGGCGCCGGCGATGGTGTCGGCGGGGCACTCGTCGTCGACGCCCTCGATCTGGCCGTCGCCGAGCGTGACGGTCGTGCGCGGGACGAGGGTCTGCGACTCCCCCTCGATCCGGATCGACACGGTGGGACCCGCGTAGGCGGGAGCGCTCGCGACGAGCGCGAGCAGGACGGCGGCCAACAGGCCGCGGGACAGGGACTTCATGAAGGAGCCACCCCTTTCCGCGAGGGCGATCGGCATTCCGGTCGGGATGGGCTTCCTGGCTTGCGGGATCGACCCGTCCGCGCCTTCCCGGATGCCGATGGCCTTCCGGTGGCTGCGCTCCGTTGCGCGTGCGGTGGGCACCCCCGATCACAGTGGCGGGTCCGCGCCGGCTTCTCACCGGACTTCCCCCACTCTCCGACCCTGGGCTTATGTGGAGTGGCATCCTACCGCTCGTGGGACGAGTGAACCTGACGAGGATCTACACGCGCCTGGGCGACTCCGGCGAGACGCATCTGGGCGACATGAGCCGGGTCCCGAAGACGCATCCGCGCATCGAGGCCTACGGCGACATCGACGAGCTGAACAGCCACATCGGCGTCGCGCTGAACGCTCCCGGCCTGCCCGAGGCGTACCCCGAGTGGCTGCGGCGCGTGCAGAACGACCTCTTCGATCTCGGCGCCGACCTGTCGGTGCCGGGCGAGGATCCCGAGCGCCTGCGCGCCACGGACGGACAGGTCCGGTGGCTGGAGGAGCGCTGCGACGAGGTCAACGACGCTCTCGAGCCGCTGCGCTCGTTCCTGCTCCCCGGCGGGACGGACGCCGCCGCGCAGCTGCACGTGTGCCGCACCGTGTGCCGCCGGGCGGAGCGGCGGGCGCTGCTCGTCGAGGACGCCAACCCGGTCGTCGTGCAGTACCTCAACCGGCTGTCGGACCTGCTGTTCATCCTCAGCCGCGGCGCGAACGCCGGCGGCGACGAGCCGCTCTGGCAGCCCGGCGCGTCGCGCTGACGCTCGTCCTCAGCGGCCGGTCCGGCAGCGGGCGCGCCGGTCGATCGTCAGCCGGTCGATCACGACCGACGAGTCGTACTGGTGGTCGCCCTGGTCGAAGATCGAGAGCGTCAGGCGGACCTTCCTGCCGGGCTTGACGCGCTTGCGCGCGCGCAGGGTCCGCGTCGCGCCGTCGTAGGTCGTGCCGCTCGCGCCCGCGGGCGTGACGCTGAAGTCGCCGGTGCCGTTGACGCTGATCGGCAGGCGCCGCCGGTCGCGGGCGAAGTTGCGCGGCGCGCGGATGCGCGGGTCGCCGGGGTCGCTGCGCCACGTCGAGCGGCCGACCTCCGCGACGAACGCGTCGTTGAACTCGGTGTCGACGAACTCGTCGTACTCCTCGGAGAGAAAGCGGAAGGCGAACGAGAGGCAGTTGGCGCGCCTCGGCGCTCGCAGGTCGAGGCGCAGGACGACGGCGTCGACCGCGGCGCCGCGGTAGGGCGCCCCGGCGTTGTCCGTCGACAGGTCGTCCTGCTCGTCGGCGTCGTCGATGAGCGTCGCGTCGCCGGTGCTGAGGACGGCGAACGAGCGGCGGTGGCGGGGGAAGCCCGCGAGCCTCGACGTCGACACGGCGACCGGCCGCCCCTCCCCGGGCAGCTTCACGAACCGCGCGCGCCGGAGGATGCCGCGCTTGGCTACGATCGCCTTGGCCACCTTCTTCGCGCTGCGCGTGGAGGTGACCGCGGCGTCGGCCGGCGCGGCCGGGAGCGCGGCGGCGAGGGCGAGCGTGGCGACGAGGAGCGGACGACGCATCGCGGCGGGACCGTAGAGCGTCGGCGCGGCGCTTGCGCAGGTTCGCGCCGCGGCGGCTCAGCCCACGGCGCGGAACGGCTCGCTGACGGCGCGCTCGGCGTCGCCCGGCGGGTCGCCGAGCAGCAGCCAGCCTCCGCCGGCTTCGCGGCGCAGCGCGCCGCGGCGCTCGAGGGCCCGCAGCGCGGTCGTCACCGACGGGCGCTGCGCGCCCACGAGGCCGGCGAGCGTCTCGTGCGTGAGCCGCACCGGGAGCAGCGTGCCGTGCGGGCCGACACGACCCCAGCGGTCGGCGAGGTGCCAGAGCGCGGCGAGCAGCCGCGCGTCGAGACGCGGCATCGCGGCGATGGCCAGGAGCAGCGCGAGGTCGCGCGAGCGGCCGAGGGTGCGGCTCATCAGCTCGGCGATCACGGGCGGGAACCGGCCCGCGAGCGAGGCGAAGTGCGCGTCGAGCACGGCGAGGCGCGCGGGCTGGACGACGCGCCACGCCGACTCGTGCGTGACCGGGGCCTCGCGGCCGTCGTCGACGTCCCAGGGACGCAGGACGTCGCGCGGGCCGAGCAGCTCGGTGCACCCGTGACGGCCGACGCGCAGCTCGCGCGTCAGCAGGCCGTCGATCACCAGGAACCCGAGGTCGCCGGGGGCCGAGCCGAGCCGCTCGTCGTGGACCCACGGGCCCTCGCGCAGACGGACCTCGGCCGCGACCAGCTGCTGTGCTGCGGCGGCGAGCTCTTCGGGCGGAAGGTGCGCGCCCAGACGACGATCCTCGGTCAGGACGTGCACCACCGCGGAGGGCAGGGCGGGCACGCGACCACTGTACGAGGAGGACGCCGCGAAGAGGGCCGGACGACCTGCGGGAGAGGAGTACCGCTACGGGGATTCGAACCCCGGTTTCCGCCGTGAGAGGGCGGCGTCCTAGTCCCCTAGACGATAGCGGCGCGTACCGGCGCCAAAGGGTAGCGCGGGGAGTGCGGATGAGAGGACTCGAACCTCCACGGGGTTGCCCCCACGGCGACCTGAACGCCGCGCGTCTACCAATTCCGCCACATCCGCTGGCGCGGCGAGATGGTAGCGCCGCACTGGCGACGTGCTCGTAGGACTTCGCCATAATGGGAAGAACGAGGACGCAGTCCCTCGGCGAGCGAGACCGGATGATCGTGGACGTCGACATACCTCGTGATGCGAAGGCGCCGTGGAAGGCGCGCAGGGCGGTCGAGCGGCTCGGGAGCTCGATCGACGACGACGTGCGCCCGGACGTCCTCCTGCTCGTCTCCGAGCTCGTCACCAACAGCGTCAAGTACGGCGGCGCCGGGTCGCTGAAGCTGCAGATCGCGGCGGACGGGCCGCGCAAGCTGCGCGTCGAGGTCGTCGACCAGGGCGCGGGGTTCGAGCCGAAGGCGCGCGACCGGCCGATGAGCGAGCCCGGCGGGTGGGGCCTGCACCTCGTGGAGGAGCTCACGGACCGGTGGGGCGTCTACGAGGGCTCCACGCACGTCTGGTTCGAAATCGACCGCCGACCGCGGTAGCAAAGCGACGTCGGGCAGGCGCGGCCGACGCGGCCGGGTCAGAGTGATCGGGTGACCGCGGTGGACCAGGTCCATGCGCTGTGGGCGGCCTACGCGACCGGCGGGGCCCTGGCCACGCTCGAGCACGTCGACGACGACTGCGAGTGGATCATGTCGCGCGAGTTCCCCGAGGCGCGCGGCGTCCGCGGCGCGGCCGAGATGCGCGAGTACCTCGAGCGGCTGACCCGCGACGGCATCCGCTTCGAGCCCTCGCTGCACACGTGCGAGCAGGTGGGCGAGCACGCGGTCCTGGTCGGTGGCCGGATGCGGATCGTCTCGCGCGCGGCCCTGTCGGACTCGCCCCTGTTCTGGGTCTACCGCACGCGCGACGAGCGTGTGATCCGCATCGAGTCGTACCCCTCGCGGCGCGAGGCGCTGGACGCGGTCGGTCGCCTCGCGGCCGCCTAGCCGGTCCGCTGCACCGCGACCATCCGATCGACCTCCGCGACGATCTCCCACCCCGCCACGGCGTCGGCCCCGCGGAACAACCGGTCCACGACCGCGGTCGGCCCCGGCAGGCCGCGCCCGCCCTCGCGGCCGAGGCGCGCGTCGTGGAAGAGGACGTGGCCGCCGGCCGCGACGTGCGGGTGCCACAGCTCCCAGTCGAGGAGCACGCCCGGCTCGAGGTGGTCGCCGTCGACGAAGACGAGGTCGACCGGCCCGCCCGCCCACGAGCGCGCGACATCCGCGCTGAACGCCACGTGCCAGACCACGCGCGGCGCCGACCCGCCGCGCGCCGCCCGCCCGACGACCCGCCGCGTCGCCCACTCCGTCGCCGCCCACCCCCGCCGCAGCGCGCCCGGCTGCTCGCCGAACGGGTCGATGAGGTGCAGCTCCGCCTCGCCCGCCAGCACCTCGCACAGCACCACGGCGGACGCCCCCTCGTACACGCCCACCTCGACCACCCGCGCGGCCCCGCGCGCGAGGGAGGCCAGCAACGCCACGTCCTCCTCGGAGTGCAGCGCCCGCGGCGGGATGAGCCCGTAGCCCACGGCGACCGCGCGCAGGCCCACGTGGTCGCGCGCGCGATCGGGAACGATGCGCCGCAGCGCTTCTGGCAGCAAAGACAAGGCGCCGAGTGTGGCAAGGTGTCCCTGTGTCCCGCCTCAGCCTCCGCGCCCCGCTGCTCGCAGCCGCCGTCGCCGCGTTCTCCCCCGCCACCGCCCAGGCCGCACCGACGCCGTTCGGCCACGAGTGCACACCGCAGGCCGGCTTCCGCTCCTGCCCGACGACCACGCTCGACCAGCGCGTCCCGAGCTTCGACGGGACGCCGATCGACGTCGACGTCACGCTCCCGCCCGAGGGCGACGGCCCGTTCCCGACGCTGCTGCTCCTGCACGGCCTCGGCGGGAACAAGGGGTCCTTCCTCAAGCCGAGCCCCACGAACCCGGGCTACGACGCGCAGTCCTTCGCGAAGGCCGGCTACGCGGTCGTCACCCCCACGGCGCGCGGTTTCGGCGACTCGTGCGGCAAGCCCGAGTCGCGGACGGCGGGCTGCGAGCAGTCCTTCACCCGCCTCGACGACATCCGCTACGAGATCCGCGACTACCAGACGCTGGTCGGCCGGCTCGTCGACGAGGGGATCGCCAAGCCCGACGCCATCGGCTCGACCGGCATCTCCTACGGCGGCGGCGCGTCGACGATGCTCGGCTACCTCAAGGACCGCGTGCGCAACCCCGACGGCAGCTACTCGCCGTGGACGAGCCCGAAGGGCACGCCGATCAGCCTGACCGCGGCGTGGCCGCGCTGGCTGTGGACCAACGGCGAGAGCATCTTCCTGCGCAACGGTCGCGCCGACGCCTGGTCGCGCACGCCCACCGGCGTCCCGACGAAGGCCTACGCCGGCGGCATCTTCCTCGTCGCCTTCGGAGGCTTCACCGCCGAGACCGGCGGGCCCGTCGACACCGACGTCAAGCGCTGGAAGGCCGGCCTCGACGCCGGCACGCTCGGCGCGGAGGTCCAGCCGGTCCTCGACAACGCCTACAGCTTCCACGGCGTCGCGAGCGTCCCGCCGCCCATCGACGGGCCGTCGCCGCTGCTGCTGCAGTCCGGCTGGACGGACGCCCTCTTCCCCGTCGGCCAGTCGCTCGCCGCGTACGACCGCCTGCGGAAGGTCGACCCGCAGTTCCCGGTCGCGCTGCAGCTCGCCGACCTCGGGCACAACCCGGGCGCGAACCACCCGGCGGACGTCGCGGCCTTCAACCGCCAGGGCCTGCAGTTCCTCGACAGCTGGCTGAAGGGCAGCGCGCCGAAGCTCCGCCCCGGCGTCGCGACGGTGTTCACGATGAGCTGCCCGTCCGACGCCCCCGCCGGCGGCGGGCCATACGCCGCGCCGAGCTACGACAAGCTGACGACGAGGACCGTGCGCATGCAGACCAAGAGCCGCCTGCGCATCTCGTCGGCCGGGGCGAGCAAGGAGCTCGCGGCCGAGCTCAACCCGCTCGGCGCGACGGCGTCGCACTGCTCGCCGCACACCCCGGACAAGAAGAACAAGGCGGTCGTCGCCGGCCGCGTGCGCCGGTCGTTCACGCTCCTCGGCCGGCCGGTCATCACCGGCCGCGTCGCGACGAAGGGCCGCTACGGCCAGATCATCGCGCGCCTGTGGGACCTCAACCCGCGCACGAACGAGCAGCTGATGATCACCCGCGGCGCCTACCGGCTAGCGGACGACGAGAAGGGCAGCTTCCGCTTCACGCTCGACGGCAACGGCTGGAAGTTCGCCAAGGGCCACCGCGTCGTGGTCGAGCTCGTGGGCCGCGACGAGCCGACCTACGCCCCGAGCCCGGCGACGTGGAAGGCGACGCTGTCGAAGGTGAAGGTGGCGCTGCCCTCGCGGTAGCGGGCTACCAGCGCGTGCGACCGGTCCGCTTGACGGTCGCGCACGGCCGGTAGACGCGCTTCTGGCGCACGACGCGCCCGCTGCGCGTGCGGCCGACGATGCGGACGACCACGCGCCGCTTCGGCAGCCCGCGCAGGTCGATCCGCGCCCGCAGCCGGCGGCCGCGGATCACCTTCGCGCGGCGCCCGGCGTACGACACCCGCGCTCGCCGCACGCCGCGCGGCAGGCGGATCGTGAAGTTGCGCCGGCTCGCGCAGCGCCGCTGCGGCGGGAGCACGAGCGGGCCGAACGGCTCGGAGACGGGCTTCGGCCCGAGCGGCCGCCCGCCGTAGATCACGGCGCCGTTCTCGTCCTGGTACGTCTGCCAGACGTTCGTCCTCACCCTGTCCTCGCCCGGCTTGGTGAAGTCGCACACCCCCTGCGGGTAGAGCTTCTCGAGCTGGGCCCACTGCTCGTCGCTGAACAGGATCGGCCCGTAGTCGCTGCGCCGCAGCGGCTTGAGCGAGCAGCGCAGGTTGTCGTCGGTGTAGGGCATCCCGGCCTCGATCTGCGGGTCGGAGTACGCCTGGACCGTCCCGTCGCACACCGACGCCGGCTGCTCGTTGCCGTTGCCGTCGGTGCAGCGGTCCTTCAGCGTCTTGGGCTTGTCGTCCAGGATCTTCTTGGCGAGCGGGACGTCGCGGTCGTCCTTCTCGACGTTCGCGAGCCACTCGTCGACCGCGATGATCGACTGGTCGACGTAGTTGTGGTCGCCGATGAGCGGGATCTGCCCGCGCCACAGGATCTGGTTGGCCGCCGTGCCGTGCTCGCGCTCCAGGCGCGCGCGCATGACGTACGTGCGGTAGACGTCGTGGAACGCCCCGGGGTCGGGCCCGCGCAGGTCGATGATCGCGACCTTGTCGAGGTTCTCCGCCGTGTCGACCGCGCCGCTGCGGTAGACGCGCTCGAGCGCCGGCCGGTCGGCGTCGGTGCGGTCGGGGATCGGGTTGTAGTCCATGTCGAAGGACCCGATCTTCTGGTTGAGGTCGAGGAACTCGGCGGGCGTGATCTTCTGCGCCAGCAGCGCCTTGAGCCCGTACTGCAGGCCGACGTTGCCGAGCGGCCGGGCCGCGAAGCCGTCCTGCGCGCGCCGGCCGAACACGTTGACCATGTAGTCCTGGAACGTGCAGCGCACGCCCTTCGGGTTCGTGTTCTCGTCGTAGACCTGCTCCGGCGGCACCCCGGGGCACGACCGGGTGGGCTCGCCGCTGGACGGGATCACCTCGGTGAACGTGATCGCGTTCGCCGGGTCCGGATGCCCCTCGACCGCGCTGATCTTGTCCGGCGACCAGGCCACGCCCGGCGCCCACTGGTCCGGGTTCTCGTAGTAGCGGCGCAGCAGCTGGTAGTTGACGTACTGCATGGCCGACGACCAGGCGTCGGTGAAGCTGCACTGCGGCGTGATCCCCTGGTACAGCCCGGGGTACGCGTTGGCGACCTGCTGCTGGACGAGCGAGCCGCCCGAGCACCCGCTGCCGATCGTGTAGCGCAGCTCGCCGTACTGCTCCTCGACCCGCTCCTTGGTCATGATGAGCGACTCGGCCTGCGTGACGATGTTGCAGTTGTGGCCGGCGTTGTCGAGGGCGTGCGACATCGTCACGAACCCGCGGCCCAGCGCCGTCTCGTTCAGGACGTCCGGCGCGTCGGCCTGCTCGTAGGCCGTGTCGCAGCTCGCGCCGTGGAAGATCACCATCTTGTGGTTGAAGCCGTCCTGCGGCGCCCACGGCTCCCACGGCTTGCCCGGGTCGTACAGGACGGCGATGCGGTACTCGTCGCGATCCAGCGCGCCGGTCTCCTGACGCACGATGAACGGGACCTGCCTGCCCTGGTCGGTCGTCGTCGTCGCGACGTCCGACGGCGGGCTCTTCGGGTCGTACGGCTGCAGCGACCCGCCGCCCGAGGGCTTGTAGAGGAACTCGTACTTCGGCGGGCGGTTGCACTGCGGGTCGATCGCGCCCTCGAAGCACGACCACGGCTGGATCTGCGGGCCGGCGATCGTCGGGCCGCCGATCGGGTGGTTGCGCAGCGTGATGTGCGCGCCGCGCCCGTCGGGCGCGCGGGCGGTGACGAGGTTGGCGCCGTCCTTCAGCCCGGTGAGCAGCGCGAGGAACCGGCCGTCCGGGCGCACCGCGAACTGGCCGGTCACGTCCCGTCCGTCGACGTCGACGCTCAGCGCTGCCGGCTCCACCCCGGTCGGCGGGATCACCTGCACCAGCGCGTCGCCGCCGGACACGATGTCGGCGCGCCCGGAGAGGACGCGGATCTCGGTGTCGCCCGCGGCCATGGCGGACGTCGCGAACCCAAGGAGCGCGGCCAGCGCGCACGTCGTCGAAAGCAGAGCCCGGTGCATATTCCGGAGTATCCAGCGGGACCCGGTTTCGTGCGGCGGTCGGCGGGCGCCGCTAGCCTCGACCGCGTGCGCCGCCCCGCATCCGCCGTCCTCGCATCGGCCGCTCTCCTGCTCGCCGCCGCGCAGGCCGCGCCCGCCGCGACGTTCACGGTCACCTACCGCGGCTCCGGCGAGTTCGCCACCCGCTTCAAGGCCCACCCGCCGAACCCGGGCGGGAAGGACGACCACAACTTCGCGAGCGACTCGAGCAGGCAGCGCTGGGCGATCGCCTTCCGCCGCGGGCTCGAGATCCCGCCGTGCGGGCCCGCGCCGGAGGGCGCACCCGACCCGTGCGCCTCGGTGCAGGGGCTGAGCGGCGCGACCGGACCGACGCTGATGACGGGCCGCGTGGCCCACCGCCACGTCGACGGGCTGTACCGCCGGCTCGACAAGTCGGTCTCCTGCCGGCTGCGGGCGCGGACGCCGGGCCCCGGGCGCGTGGACGCGGACCTGCAGGTCCGGTACGTGCCGGAGACCCGCAGCTTCGCGATCACCGCGCTCAACCCGCTGAAGACCGTCCTGACGCGGTTCCCGCTGCAGTGCCCCGACCAGGGCGAGAGCATCGATCGCATCTTCGACTTCTACGCGACGCCCGGCTTCAGCTTCGCCGACGGCTTCGGGCCGGATCCGTGGTTCACGTCGGCTGCGGTGACGGTCCCGGCGAGCCGGTTCCAGAGCGCGGCGAAGATCGCGCTGCCGCTCCGCGGCGCGCCGGCGGGGCGGCCGCCGCGCGGCTGCGCACGACTGCATCCGTCGTACGAGCGCTGCCGGACGGGCGGCGACTGGCGCGGCGTCCTGACCTTCACGAAGCGCTCCCCGGCGGCCCGCGCCGCGGCGCTGAGACGCCCGTCGGGGACGTACACGGCCAGGAAGGGCCGCTTCCTGCTGTCCGTCGCGGGGCGCTCGATCGACATCGCGGCCTTCGACTTCCGTTGCAGGACAACCATCGGTCGGACGTCGCTGAACGCGATCGCCATCAAGCGAGCGCGCGGCCGGTGGCGGTTCTCGATCCGCACGTTCGGCAGCGTGACCTACAGCGACGATCACCCCGACGAGAACGCGAAGGTGCTGATTTCCGGGGCTTTTTCGCGCGACGCGAAGCGCGTGACCGGCACGCTCGAGGTTCGCAGCCCCCACTGCGGCAGCACCGGAAGCGTCGCCTGGGCCGCTAGGCGCTAAGGGATCGACGAGCGTTCTGCTCGTTGGTCATCGTCCATACGTCCAGTTCTTTCTCGCTGACCTTGATGTGGGCCTTCGAGCAGGAATAGAGTCTTCACATGCCGCCCCGTCGCCGGATCCTGCCCGCGACCGCTCTTCTCGCGTTCGCCCTCGTACTGCCCTCTTCCGCCTTCGGCCAGGCGACCCGTACCTGGGTCTCCGGCGTCGGCGACGACGCCAACCCGTGCAGCCGTACCGCACCCTGCAAGACCTTCGCGGGGGCGATCTCGAAGACCGCCAACGGCGGCGAGATCAACGTCATCGACCCGGGCGGCTTCGGCGGCGTCACGATCACCAAGTCGCTGACCATCCGCGGTCGCGGCCCGACGGCCGGCGCGCTGGTCTCCGGCACGAACGCGATCGTCATCAACGCCACCGCGACGGACAAGGTCACGATCGACGGGCTCGACATCAACGGCATCGGCACGGGCGCGCCGACGTCGCTGTCCGGCATCAAGGTGCTGTCGGCCGGCCGGGTGAACATCGTCAACAACGAGATCTACCGGTTCAAGTCCGCGGTCACGGTGGCCCCGACGTCGGCCTCGACACGCGTGGTCCTGTCGCACAACCACATCTACGACAACGGCATCGGCGTGATCCACGCGCCCGGCAACAACACGATCACCAACACGACGATGACGCTGCGCGGCAACCTGATCAACGACAACACGTGCGGCGTCGTGAGCGGCGCGTTCGGCACGAACGCGAGCACGCCGGACGCGGCCACCAATTGTGGCACGGCGGCGGCCGGCACCATCGACAAGCCCGTCTTCACCCGCATCTGGGGCAACGGCGTGCACGACAACCAGTTCGGCGTGTTCAGCCGCGGCGGGGGCTCCACCACCGACATCGCCCGCAGCGAGATCGCGGGGAACTTCGGGTTCGGCCTGCGCCGGCTGGACGGCGGGGTGATCCGGTCGACGTCGCCGGCGTCGAACATCTTCAGCAACGCCGCCGACGACCCGCCGAGCAGCACGATTCCTCAGGGCTGAGCGTCCTCGGCGGAGGCCCCGGCGGTTCCGGGGCCTCCGCCGGTAGGCTCGCCGGCATGGACCTCCATCCCGACGAGCAGGTCATCTTCCAGGGGCACCCGTCGTGGCGCTCGACGCTCGGCTTCTACATCAATGGGCTGCTCCTGGCGGTGGTCGCCGCGGCGATCGCGGCCGGGGTGACGCGGGTCACCGGCGACGAGGTGGACAAGGGCGCCGTGATCGCCGTGTTCCTCGTGCTCCTGGTGCTGACGATCCTGATCGGGTTCGTCAAGCGGGTGACGACGACCTACTCGATCACCAACCAGCGGCTGAGGATCCAGAAGGGGCTCGTTGCGCGCAAGCTGCAGCAGACGCGGATCGAGCGCGTGCAGAACGTCAACACGTCGCAGTCCGTGCTCGAGCGCCTGCTCCAGGTCGGGACGGTCGACTTCGACACCGCGGGCACCGACGACTCGGACTTCCAGTTCGTCGGCGTGGCCGATCCGGGTGACGTCGTGCAGGCCGTCGACCGCGCCCATCGGGAGGGCGCGGGCGGGGAGCCCGCCCCCGCCGTCTGACGCGGTAGCGCGGCCCGCGGCGCGGATCTGCGAAGACTCCGTCCATGGACTTCGAGACGCTGCAGTACGAGGTCGCCGACGGCATCCTGACGCTGACGCTCAACCGGCCCGACCGGATGAACGCGTTCACCGAGACGATGCGCGCCGAGCTGATCGCCGCGTTCGACGCGTCGGACGCCGACGACGATGTCCGCGCCGTCATCGTCACCGGGGCGGGACGCGCGTTCTGCGCGGGCGCCGACCTCGGCGGCGGCGGCTCGACGTTCGACTGGCGCGACCGCGAGCGCGACACGCTGGAGGACGGGACGCCGCGCGACGGCGGCGGCCAGGTCTCGCTGCGGATCTTCGAGTCGCTCAAGCCCGTCATCGCGGCGATCAACGGCCCGGCGGTCGGCGTCGGGATCACGATGACGCTGCCGATGGACATGCGCCTCGCCGTCTCCGGCGCGAAGATCGGCTTCGTGTTCGCGCGGCGCGGGATCGTGCCGGAGGCCTGCTCGAGCTGGTTCCTGCCGCGGATCGTCGGGGTCGGGCAGGCGCTCGAGTGGGTCGAGACCGGGCGGGTGTTCACCGCCGAGGAGGCGCACGCGGGCGGGCTCGTGCGCAGCGTGCACGCGCCGGACGAGCTGCTGCCCGCCGCACACGCGCTGGCCCGCGAGATCGCCGACAACACCGCCCCGGTCTCCGTGGCGCTCGCCCGGCGCCTGCTGTGGACGATGCTCGGCGCCCAGCACCCGATGGACGCGCACCGCGCCGACTCGCGCGCGATGTACGCGCGCGGCCAGTCCGCCGACGCGCGGGAGGGCGTGACGGCGTTCCTCGAGAAGCGCCCCGCGGCGTTCCCCGACCGCGTCAGCGACGGGCTGCCGGCCGGCACGACCTTCCGCCCGTCGCCCGGTAGCCCCGCGCTGTAGCGTCGTCGCATGACGATGGTCAACGCCCAGTGCCGCCTGGCCGCGCGGCCGGTCGGGCTGCCGCAGGCCTCCGACTGGAGCCTGGTCGAGGAGCCCGCGCCCGAGCCCGCCGACGGCCAGGTCCGCGTGGAGGTCGAGTTCCTGTCGGTCGACCCCGCGATGCGCTCGTGGATGAACGCCGGGCGCTCGTACGTCCCTGCGGTAGAGATCGGCGAGGTCATGCGCGCCGCGGGCATCGGCCGGGTCATCGACTCGCGTCATCCCGACCACGCGGAGGGCGACCACGTCTACGGCGTCTTCGGCGTGCAGCGCTACGCCGTCGCGGACGGCGGCGCGGTGACGCCGGTCGACACGAGCCTCGCCCCGGCGCCGGTCCACCTCGGCGTGCTCGGCCTCAGCGGGCTGACCGCGTACTTCGGGCTGCTCGACGTCGGGCGCGCGCAGGAGGGGGAGACCGTCGTCGTCTCCGGCGCGGCGGGCTCCGTCGGCAGCGTCGCCGGGCAGATCGCGCGCATCAAGGGCTGCCGCGCCGTGGGCATCGCGGGCGGGCCGGACAAGTGCCGCTGGCTCGTCGAGGAGCTCGGCTTCGACGCCGCGATCGACTACAAGGCCGGCGACTTCCGCGACCAGCTCAGGCAGGCGACCCCGGATCGCGTCGACGTCTTCTTCGACAACGTCGGCGGCGAGGTCCTCGACAGCGTGCTCATGCGCCTCGCGCGCGGCGCGCGCGTGGTCATCAGCGGCGCGATCTCGCAGTACAACGCGACCGAGCGCCCGCCCGGCCCCGCGAACTACATGCAGCTGCTCGTCAGCCGCGCGTCGATGACCGGCTTCGTGATCTTCGACTACGCGAAGCGCTTCCCCGAGGCGGTCCCGCAGCTCGCCGGCTGGCTGCAGAGCGGCGAGCTGCGCTCGCACGAGGACGTCGTCGCCGGCGACATCCCGGCCTTCCCGGACGTTCTCCTGCGCCTGTTCAGGGGCGAGAACACGGGCAAGCTCGTGCTCGCGTTGCAGTAACGCGCCAGCTTCAGGCACCGCGGTGACGACCGATCAACTGGGCACATGCCCGTTCGGGAGGTGGTTTCGCGCACCCTCGCGGCGCTCTTCGCGCTGGGCGTCGCGCTGCTCTGCGCCGCACCGGCGCGAGCCGACGACCCGGTCTTCGACCGGGCGTTCGGCGCGGGCCCGGCCGACCTGTGCACCACCGTGTGCCGCGCGGGCAGCAGCGGGTCGGCGGCCGCCCAGCTGAGCTTCCCCGCGTCGGTGGCGATCAGCGCGGGAGAGGTCTACGTCGCCGACCAGGCCAACCACCGGGTCAGCGTGTACGGCACCAGCGGGACGTTCGCGCGTGCGTTCGGGTCGGGCGTGAACATGGGCGGCAGCGGCAACCCCGACGTGTGCACGACGGCCAGCACCTGCCGTTCCGGCTTCGTCGGCGCCGGTGCCGGGCAGCTGAACAATCCGTACGCGGTCGCCGTCAGCGGCGGCGAGGTCTACGTCGCCGACGCCTCCAACAACCGCGTGAGCGTCTTCACGACGGGCGGCGCCTTCATGCGCGCGTTCGGCAAGGACGTCAACCCGACCAGCGGCAACCCCGACATCTGCACGAGCGCCACCACCTGCCGGGCCGGCAGCCAGGGCAGCGGCGACGCGCAGCTCAGCTTCCCGCTGGGGATCGCGGTGGCCGCGGGCGAGGTCTACGTCGCCGACGCCTCCAACAACCGCATCAGCGTCTACAGCACGGCCGGCGCGTTCGCCCGCGCGTTCGGCACGGCCGGCAACGGAGCCGGGCAGCTCAGCTTCCCGTTCGACATCTCGGTCAGCGGCGGCGAGGTCTACGTCGCCGACCAGAACAACAACCGCATCACCGTCTTCAGCACCGACGGCACGTTCGCGCGCGCGTTCGGGAAGAGCGTGAACGCGGGCGCCGGGAGCCCCGACGTCTGCACGACCGCCTCGAGCTGCCGCGCGGGCAGCGCCGCCACCGCCTCGGGCGGCAGCCTGAAGAGCCCGCTCGGCATCGGCGTGAGCAACGGCGAGGTCTACGTGAGCGACGCCTACCAGCGCATCAGCGTGTTCCTGACGGACGGGACGTTCGCCCGCGCGCTCGGCAAGAACGTCAACGGCGGCAGCGGCAGCCCCGACGTCTGCACGACGGCGTGCCAGGCCAGCGCGCCCGGTGGCGCCGCGGGCCAGCTGAACAACCCGGCCGGCCTGACCATCTCCGGCGGGGAGGTCTACGTCGCCGACTCCTCCAACTACCGCATCGGCGTCTTCAGCACCGCGGGGGTCTTCTCGCGCGCGTTCGGCAAGAGCGTCTGGGGCGCGTCGCCCTTCGTGTGCACGACGGCCACCGGCTGCGGGCCGGGTGCCGCGGGCGGATCGGCGGGGCAGCTGAACCTGCCGCTGGGCGTCGCGGTCGCCGGCGGCGAGGCGTACGTCGCCGACCAGAGCAACAACCGCATCGGCGTCTACGCGGCGAGCGGCGCTTTCTCGCGCGCGTTCGGCAAGGCGGTGAACGCCGGCAGCGGGAACCCCGACGTCTGCACGCTGGCCACGACGTGCCGCACCGGCACCGGCGGCTCCGCGGCGGGGCAGCTCAGCCAGCCGGCGGCGGTCGCGGTCGCCTCGGGCGCGGTCTACGTCGCCGACCAGAACAACCAGCGGATCAGCGTCTTCGCGACGGACGGCACCTTCCTGCGCGCGTTCGGCAAGAACGTCAACCCCGGCCCCGGGAACGCGGACCTCTGCACGGCGGCGACCACCTGCCAGTCCGGGACGCTCGGCGGCGCCGCCGGCCAGCTCGACAACCCGGTCGCGCTGGCGGTCAGCGGCAGCGAGGTCTACGTCACCGACCAGGGCAACCGCCGCGTCAGCGTGTTCGGGACCGACGGGACCTTCCTGCGGGCCTTCGGCAAGGACGTCAACCCGGGCAGCGGCAACCCCGACATCTGCACGGCCGCGACCGCCTGCCGCTTCGGCAGCCAGGGCGCCGCCGACGGGCAGCTCAGCGGGCCGTTCGGCGTGACCGTCAGCGGCGGCGAGGTCTACGTGGCCGACCACTTCAACGCGCGGGTCAGCGTGTACAGCACCGCCGGGGTCTTCGCACGCGCGTTCGGGAAGGCCGTCAACGCCGGCACCAGCGGCAACCCGGACATCTGCACCACCACGACGGGGTGCCGGGCGGGCAGCCAGGGCGGCGCCGCCGGCCAGATCAGCTTCCCCTCCGGCGTCGCGGTGGGCGACGGCGCCGTCTACGTGGCCGAGCGGTACAACGCACGGGTCAGCGTCTTCGGCACCGACGGCGTCTTCGTGCGCGCGTTCGGCAGTGGCGTCAACGCCGGCGCGGGCGCCCCCGATGCCTGCACGGCGGCCACGACCTGCCGCGCGGCCGCCCAGGGCTACGCCGCCGCCCAGCTCACCGAGCCGATGGGCCTCGCGATGGTCGGCACGCAGATCTACGCCGCCGACCGGCTGAACCAGCGCATCGCGGTCTTCCGCGTGCCGCGCACCGAGATCTCCCCCACGCCGGTCTCCCTCGCCTTCGGCGCGCGCGACATCGACGACGGGGCGACGGCCGTGAAGAGCTCGACGATCGCGAACACGGGGACCGAGCCCGTCACGCTCACCGGGCTGTCGCTCGCCGGCGACGCGGCGCAGTTCCAGCGGCTGACCGGCGTCGGCGGCGACTGCGCCGCGGGCACGCCGCTCGCCGCCGGCGACAGCTGCGTCGTGCGGCTGCAGTTCGACCCGTCGACCGTCGGGGGGAAGGGCGCGACGCTGACCATCACCTCCAACGCGCCGCCGGTCACGGTGGCGCTGAGCGGCACCGGGATCCAGACGCAGCTGTCGACGACGCCCGTGGCGCTGGCCTTCGGCGCGCGGGACATCGACGACGGGCCGACGACCGCGCAGAGCGCGACGATCACCAACACCGGCACGCAGACCGTCAGCCTCTCCGCGCTCACGTTGTCTGGGGACGCGGCGCACTTCGCGCGGCTGACCGGCGCCGCGGGCGACTGCGCCGCGACCACGACCCTCGTGGCCGGGGCGGCGTGCAGCGTTCGCGTGGCATTCGACCCGTCCTCGATCGGCGCGAAGGTCGCGACGGTCTCGATCACCTCGAATGCCGGCCCGAGCACGATCGACCTCAGCGGCAGCGGCATCCAGACCCAGGTCGCGGCGACGCCGGGAACGCTCGCGTTCGGCGCCCGCGACATCGACGACGGCCCGGCCGCCGTGGCGACGGCGACGGTCTCGAATCCGGGCACCGAGCCGGTGACGCTGAGCGGCCTGACGCTGACCGGCGACACGACGCAGTTCACGCGCCTGACCGGCGCCGCCGGGGACTGCGTCGCCGGTGGCACCCTCACCGCCGGCGCGACCTGCGCGCTGCGCGTGCGCTTCGACCCGACCACCACCGGCGCGAAGGCCGGCACGCTCGCCGTCACCTCGAACGCCGCGCCGGTGAGCGTCGCCCTGACGGGCAGCGGGACCCAGACGCAGCTCGCCGCGACGCCCGCCGCGCTCGCGTTCGGGAATCGCTCGATCGGCGACGGCCCGACCGCGGCGCAGACCTCGATCGTCGCCAACGTCGGAAGCCAGCCGGTCACGCTGAGCGCGCTGACGCTCTCCGGCGACACGACCGAGTTCGCGCGGCTCACCGACTCCGCGACCGACTGTGCCGTGTCCGCCACGCTCGCGGCCGGCGCGACGTGCACGCTGCGCTGGCGCTTCGACCCCGGCTCGAGCGGCGCGAAGGCCGCGACCCTGACCATCGCCTCGAACGCGCCCTCGCTGCCCGTCGCGCTGAGCGGCACCGGCGTCCACACCGAGCTCTCGCGATCCCCGGCCGCCCTGACGTTCGGCGAGCGCGACCTCGACACCGGCGCCACCCCCACGCAGACGGCGACGATCACCAACACCGGCTCGGACGTGGTCACGCTCACCGGCCTGACCTTCGCGGGCGACGCGACGCAGTTCGCGCGCGTGGGCGACGCTCCCGGCGACTGCACCACGACCACCCGGCTCGACCCGGCGCAGAGCTGCGCGGTCCGCCTGCGCTTCGACCCGAGCACGATCGGGGCGAAGGCGGCGACGCTGACCATCGCCTCCAACGCCCCCGCGCTCGTCGTCGCGCTGAGCGGCAGCGGCGTCCAGACCGAGATCTCCAGCGACCCGCCCTCGCTGGCGTTCGGGTCGCGCGACCTCGAGGAGGGGGCGGCTGGCCAGAGCGCCACCGTCGCCAACACCGGGAGCGAGCCCGTGACGCTGACCAGCCTCGCGCTCTCGGGCGACGTCGGCCAGTTCGCGCGGCTCAGCGGCGCCGCCGGCGACTGCGCGACCGGCACCGCGCTCGACGCCGGCGACACGTGCAAGGTCCGGATGCGCTTCGACCCCGTCGGGACCGGCCCCAAGTCGGCCACGGTGACGATCGCCTCCAACGCCCCGACCCTCACGGTGGTCGTGACGGGGACGGGGACGACCCGTAACCTCGACACCGACGGGGACGGAACGCCGGACAACGCCGACACCGACGACGACAACGACGGCGCGCCCGACGACCGCGACGCCTTCCCGCTCGACCCGAGCCGCCAGTCCGTGGCACCGGACCCCCTGCCCGCCCCCGCCCCGCCTCCCGCTCCGACACCCGCACCGGTGCAGCCCGCAGCGCAGCGCAAGCTCGCGCCATGGCGGCTCAAGCGGACGGGCCGCGTGAAGGTCAGGGTGCGCGGCCAAGCGGTCCATGTCGCCAGCGGCTACGTCGCCGTCTGCCCGAAGGACGGGCCGCGGTGCCTGGGCACCGTCACGCTCAAGCTGCGGCGCAAGTCGGCACGGACCCGGAAGGTCGTCCCCATCTTCCTGACGCCGAAGGCGCGGCCGATGACGATCGCGCCCGGCACGCAGCGCCCGCTGAGCTTCACCCTCAGCGAGCGCGGCGCCGGCCTCCTGCGCCGGCTCGGCGCGATCGCCGCGGTGATGCGCGGCGCGATCCGCCTCGACGGTCAGCGCTCGCTCGCCCGGAAGGCGAGGCTGCGCCTCGTCACGCCGCCGCGCTGAGCGCGTCGCCCACCGCAGCCTAACCTCGCCCGGCGCCAGGACCGGGCTTATCCGACCTCGGCGGACGGGATTCCCTACACTCCTCCCGTCCACCGACTTAGGGAGCCCTAACACTGTGATCCTGCGCCGTCTCGCCCCCGTCGCCACCGCCGCCTCGTTCGCCCTCGCCGGCTGCGGCGACGACGACTCGTCCTCCGGCACGAGCGCCCGGTCGGAGTCGGGCGGCACGGCGACGGCGCTGCGCGAGGTCGGCGAGACCCGCGACGCGCTCCAGGCCGCGCTGGCGACGTACGAGGACGGCGACGCCGCCGCGGCCGAGGAGCAGGTCGCCGAGGCGTACGTCTCGCACTTCGAGGAGGTCGAGGAGGCGCTCGAGCAGCGCGACCACGAGCTCAACGAGAGCCTCGAGGAGCAGATCAGCCGCGACCTGCGCGCCGACATGAAGGCGGACAAGCCCGTCGTGCAGGTCCGCAGGTCCGTCGAGGCCGTCATCGCCGACCTCGGGAAGGCCGAGGCCGCGCTGCGATGAAGGTCCCGGCGGCGCTGCTGCTGATCGTCCTGGCCCTGCTGGCGCTCGCCCCGGCCGCGCCCGCCGAGGCGGGCGAGTCGGCCACCGAGCGCGGCCGCCGGGAGATGGTGCAGGCGCGCGCCAAGGTGTCAGAGGCGCTCGAGGCGGTGAAGGCCGGCGACCGCGACCGGGCCTACAGGCTGGCGCGCACCGCCTACCTCGATCACTTCGAGTTCGTCGAGGTCCCGCTGCGGCTGCGCAATCCGAACCTGGTGCTCGACGCCGAGTTCACGTTCGCGACGCTGCGCAACCAGATCCGCGACGGGGCGCCGGTCGACGACGTCCGGGGCACGACGGTCAAGCTGCGCGGCCAGCTGCTCGACGTCGACCGCGAGCTGGCCGAGAAGGGCATCGCCGCGCCCGCCATCGCCTTCGGGTTCTCGTTCTCGATCCTGTTCCGCGAGGGCGTCGAGGCCGTGCTGCTCATCGCGATCCTCCTCGGCTCGCTGGCGGCCGGCCGCGCCGCGAACTACAAGCGCCCGCTCGGCCTCGGCGTCGCGGGCGCGGTGGTCGCGACCGCGATCACGTGGGTCCTCGCGACGGTCGTGCTCGAGATCACCCCGGTCAACCGGGAGGTGCTCGAGGCGGTCACCGCCCTGGCTGCGGTGGTCGTCCTCGTCATCGTGAGCTTCTGGCTGATCCAGCGCCTGGAGCACAAGCGGCGGATGGAGTTCATGCGCGCGCGCACCGCCGCCGCCATCTCGGCCGGCTCGGGCCTGGCCTTCGCGGGCCTGGGCTTTACCGCGGTCTACCGCGAGGGCTTCGAGACCGTGCTCTTCTACCAGGCGCTCAGCCTGTTCGCCGAGGGGCTCGCGCTCTGGGTCGTCCTCGGCGCCGTGGCCGCGGCGATCGCGCTGGCCGGCGTCGGATACGCCGTGCTCGGCGTCGGGCGCAAGCTCCCGATCAAGCCGATGCTGATCACCGGTGCGTCGATCCTGCTGCTGCTCAGCGTGGCCTTCACCGGCAACGCGGTGCGCTCGCTGCAGGAGGCCGACGTCATCGGCGTCACGCCGATCGCCGGCGGCTGGGCGCGGCTGCCGGTGTTCGTGGCCGAGCTCACGGGGATCCACCCGACCCGGGAGGGGATCGTCGCGCAGAGCATCCTGCTCGCGGTCTTCGTCCTCGGCGCGATCTGGGTCTTCGCGGTCCAGCCCGCCCGCCGTCGCGCGACGGTGCAGGCGCCGGCGACGTGACCGCGCTGCGCGTCGGCGTCGACGTCGGCGGCACCTTCACGAAGGCCGTCGCCGTCTCCACGAGCCCGGTCACGCTGCTCGCGCAGGCGGTCGTCCCGACGAGCCACCACGCGCCGGAGGGCGTCGTCGCCGGCGTCGGCGACGCGCTGACGCGGCTGCTCGACGACCTGGGCGAGCGGCGGTCCGCCGTCGAGCTCGTCGCCTACTCGACGACCACCGCGATGAACGCGCTGCTGGAGGGCGACGTGGCGCGCGTCGGCGTGGTCGGCATCGGCGCCCACCCCGAGCTGCGCCGCGCGCGCAAGCGCACCAGGGTCGGCGACCTGCGGCTCGCGGCCGGTCGCGTGCTGGCGACCGAGCACGTCTTCCTCGACGCGACGCACGGGCTGGACGACGCGGCGATCGACGGCGCGCTCGAGGAGCTCGCCGCGGCCGGCTGCACGGCCGTGGCGGTCAGCGGGGCCTTCAGCGTCGACGCGCCCGAGCAGGAGGACCGCGTCGCGGCGCGCGCCCGCGCGTGCGGGCTCCCGGTCTGCGCGGGCCACGAGCTGACGGGCAGCTATGGCCTGGAGCTGCGGACGGTGTCGGCGGCGATCAACGCCTCGATCCTGCCGGTCGTCGAGGGCACCGCGCGCGTCGTCGAGCGCGTCCTGGCCGAGGCGGGCATCGACGTCCCGCTGCTCGTCCTGCGCGGGGACGGCGGCGCGATGGCGCTCGACGCGTTCCGCCGCGCGCCGTCGCTCACGATCGGCTCGGGCCCGGCCGCCGGCGTCGCCGCCGCCCTGCACCGGCTCGGCCTGACCGACGCGATCGTCGTCGAGTGCGGCGGGACGAGCTCGAACGTCTCGATCGTCAAACGCGGGCGCACGGTGCTGCGCGACGTGCGGGTGATGGGCAGGCCGACCGCGATCCGGTCGGTCGACTCGTGGGTCGTCGGCGCGGCGGGCGGCTCGATGGCCCGCCTCGGCCGGCGCCGCATCGAGGACGTCGGGCCGCGCAGCGCCCACGTCGCCGACCTTCCGTACGCGTGCTTCGCCGACCCCGCGGACCTGCGCGAGGCGCAGGCCGGGGTCACTGCGCCCCGGCGGGGCGATCCTCCGGCCTACGCGACCGTCGCCGCGCCCGACGGCCGCGCGTGGGCGATCACCGCCACGTGTGCGGCCACCGCGCTGGGCTGCGTCGAGGGGCGCGACGGCGAGGCCGCCCGGCTGGCCTTCGCGGCGCTCGGGCGGCGCCTGCGGCGCGACGCGCTCGACGTCGCCCGGGACGTGCTCGACGGCGCGGTAGAGAAGATCGCCGAGGCCGCCGCCGAGGCCGGGCGCGCCCACGACCTCGGCCGCGACGTGCCGATCGTCGCCCTGGGCGGCGCGGGCGGAGCGCTCGCGCCGGAGGTCGCCAAGCGGCTCGGCCGGCCGGTCCTGCTCCCGGAGGACCCCGAGGTGCTGTCGTCGATCGGCGCCGCGCTGTCGCTGGTCCGCGTCGAGCTCGTGCGCCACTCGTCCGGCAACGGCGCCGCCGAGCTCGTCCGCGACGCCGAGCGCGCGTGTGTCGACGCCGGGGCCGCGCCGCTGACCGTCAGCGTCACGAGCATGTTCGAGGCCAAGGAGGGCGTGCTGCGCGCGGTGGCCACGGGCGCCGTCGCGCTCGAGTCCGGGGTCGCGGCCCGCAGGCCGCTCGACGAGGACGAGCAGCGCGCGGTCGCCGCCGACGCCACCGGCGCGCACGCGGACACGCTGCGCGTCGTCGCCGCGACCGGCTTCTACCGCGTCTTCGCGGACGAGCGCGGCTCGCGCGTCGCCGTGGTCGACGGGCTCGGCGCGGTCCCGGTCGCCGAGCCGACCCGGCGCGTCGTCGCCGCCGACGACGGCGCGGGGCTCCTCGACCAGCTGCGCGACGCCGTGGCCGCCGGCACGACGAACCTCGGCGTCGCCGCGATGCTGCCGCGGGTCTGCGTCGTGTCGGGCGCGCACGTCGTCGACCTCAGCGACAGCCGACGTGCCGAGGACATCTTCGCCGGCGCCGCCGCGGCCGTGAACGGCAACCGCGGGCCCGCCGTCGCGCTGGTCTGCCGCTGATGTCGCTGTACCGCGAGGTCGGCCGGCAGCGCCGGCGGCAGCGCCTGGTCGCCGTGGCCGTCGTCGGCGTCCTGGCGCTCGCCGCGATCGCGATCGTGCTGGCGACCGGCGACTCGGGCTCCTCCGCGGAGGATCGCGCCGACGACGCGCGCCGCGCGCTGCAGGAGGCCGAGAACGGCTTCGAGCTGCTGCAGATCGAGTACGGGCAGGCCGTGCGCGCCGGGGAGGTCGTGGCCCCGACCGAGTACGACGCGGCGCGCGCCGACCTGGCCCGGGTGCGCAAGGCGCTCGCGGACAACCGGGCCGCGCTCACCACCGCCGATCCACGCGCGCTCGGCGCTTTGACCGAACAGCTCGACGCGCTCGACCGCTCGGTCCGCGAGCGCGCTCCCGCCGATCGCGTGGGCGGCCAGATCGCCGAGGCGCGGCGCCGGCTGGACGCGCTCCGCGCCGCGGTCGGCTCCGGCTAGCTCCCGCCCCTGACGAATCCCTGCTCGCGCAGGTAGTCGCGGGCCACCGCCTCGGGCAGCTGCTTGTCGAGCGAGACGCGGGAGTTCAGCTCCTGCATGACCTGCTCGGTCAGCGGCCTCTGCACGGCCTCGACCACCTTGCGCCCGCTGTCGCCGAGCCGGGTCGCGGCGTCGTCGCGGACCAGGAGCGTCACGTAGTACGGCGGGAAGAGCTGCTTGTCGTCGTCGTAGGTGACGTACTTGTCGAGCGTGAGCTCGCCGTCGGTCCCGAAGCCGAAGGTGAAGTCGGCCTGGCCCTGGTCGAGGTCCTCGAACTTGCCCTCGGAGGACACGAACCGGGGCGACCAGCCGTAGGTGGTCTTCAGGCCGAGGAAGCAGTCCGGGCGCGGCCGGCACTCCGGGAACGCGGAGAGCGACCTGCCGGATCCCGCCTTCCCGACGAGGTCGGAGATCGTGTCCGGGTTCCCGAGGTCCTCCGCGGTGTCCTTCGTCGACGTCAGGACGAAGGTGTTCTGGAACGGGGTCTGCGGGAGCGCGGTGATGCCGTCGGCCGTGAGGTCCTCCGCGAGCTGGGCGAACGACCGGTCCTTGTCGCGCGGGACGTCCTGCGTCGGCACGCGGTAGAAGGCGGTGAGCGCCGTGCCCGTGTACTCGGGGTAGGCGTCGATCCGGCCGCGCCTGAGCGCCCTGAAGGCGACCTTCTCGTCGCCGAGGTCGAGGCGCTTGCGCACGTCGAAGCCCGCGGCCTGCAGCGCCTGCGCGTAGAGCTCCCCCAGGACGTACTGCTCGGTGAAGTTCTTCGAGCCGACCGTGATGCGCTTGCCGGCGTTGGCCGGATCGCGCTGGATCGCGCTGTTCTCGGGGGCGCCGCCGGGCTTGCCGTCGTCGCCGCAGCCGAGGGCGCCGAACGCGGTCAGCGCGACGACGATCGCGAGCAACGTCCGCATTCCGGGCCACCCTATACGCTCGTTCGGAAGATGCGGCAGCGCGCTCTCGCCGGCCAGATCCTCCTCGTGCTGTGCCTCATCGGAGCGGCTGGGTGCGGCGGTGGCGGCGGCGGGACGGACGGCTCCGACCCCCCGATCGCGGCCAAGCGGCGGGGCGATGCGATCACGCGCAACGCGGCCAACGCGCGGACCGAGATCGTGGTCGGCTCCAAGAGCTTCACCGAGCAGCGGGTGCTCGGCCAGATCTTCGCCCAGGCGCTCGGCGCCGCCGGCTACAGGGTGTCGGCGCGCCTGGACCTCGAGAACGAGCGGCGCGCGCTGAAGCGGTTGCGCAGCGGCTCGATCGACGGCTACCCCGAGTACACGGGCACCGCGCTCGTCTCGTTCTGCCGCGCCGACGCACAGACGATCCCGAAGGACCCGTCGCTGGCCTTCCGCGACGCCCGCGCGTGCCTTCGGCGGATGGGCCTGACCGCGTTCCCTCCGACGCCGTTCACGACGTCGCTGGAGGTCGCGGTCCCCGCGGCCACCGCCGACCGGCTCGGCCTGCGCACGATCAGCGACCTCGTCCCCCACGGCCAGGAGTTCGTGTTCTACGGGACGCCGGAGTGCCGCCTGCGCACCGACTGCCTGCTCGGGCTGCGCAACGTCTACGGCGCGCGCTTCCGTCGCTTCGCGGGGGTGGACCCGGTCGAGCGCCACGACGTCCTCCTGCGCCGGCCCGACGCCGTCTCGATCGTCTACGCGACCGACCCGCAGATCAAGCGCGAGCCGATCGTCCTGCTCGACGACGACCGGGGCATGTTCCCGCCGTACAACTCGACGTTCGTGGTCCGCGACGACGTGGTGAAGCAGGCGGGGCCGGACCTCCCGCGGGTCATCGGGAAGGTCCAGCCCGGGCTGACCGACGAGGTCATGCAGGAGCTCAACGCGCGCGTGGACATCGACAAGGAGACCCCGAGCGCCGTCGCGCTCTCCTACCTGCGCCAGAGCGGGCTGCTGCCGCCGATGTGAACGCCTCCGCTCACCGCGCGGGCAGCGCGCACCTCGCGCCGAAGCCGCCCCCGATCGCGGCGGCGTCGTGGCGCAGCGCCCCGAGATACGTCGCGCCCTCCGAGCCCTTCGGGCCGAGCGCGTCGGCGTAGAGCGACGGGCCCACGCGCGCGCCGGCGTCGCGCGCGACCGCCTGCTCGAGCCGCGGGTTGAGCGCCGTCTCGGGGAAGATCGTCGTCACGTGCTCGCGGCGGATGCCGGCGACGAGCTCGCGGACGTCGCGGGCCGAGGGCTTCGCCGACGACGAGAGCGCGGGGATGATGCTCCCGAGGATCTCGATGCCGTAGCGGGCGGCGAAGTAGCCGAAGGCGTCGTGCGCCGTGACGAGCTTGCGCCGCGCCCGCGGCACCGCGCTGATGCACCGCTCGATCGCGCGGTCGAGCGCGCCGACGCGCGTGGCGTACCGGCGAGCGTTGCGCGCGTAGGCGGCCGCCCCCGCCCGGTCGGCCTCGCCGAACGACTGGCGGATCTGCTCGACGGCGACGAGGACGTTGCGCGGGTCCTGCCACCAGTGCGGATCGATGCCGCCGTCGCCCGGCCGCGTGTGCACGGCGTCGGTGAGGGTCACCGGGCGTGCGTCGCCGCCGGCGGCGTCGAGCAGGTCGCCCAGCCACGCGTCGACGTCGCCGCCGGACTGCAGGACGACATCGGCCTGCGCGACCGCACGCGCCGCGCTCGGCCGCGGCTCGTACTCGTGGGGATCCGTGCCCGGGCCGACCAGGGCGGTGACGGAGACGCGCTCGCCGCCGACCTGGCGGGCGAAGTCCGCGAGCTGGCTCGTCGTCGCGACGACGAGCAACGACGCGTCGCCGTCGCCCTTCCCGTCGCCGCAGCCGCTCGCGAGCGCCAGGGCCGCCAGCCCCACCCCGATCGAGACCGCCTTGCGCACGGGCGGCACCATAGCGGCCGGTGAGAACCGTTCTCACTCGTCCCGCCACGGTGAAGCGGCGGGCGTGCGGAGTTGCGTTGCTGAGTGGTCAGCGCGTAGGGTCGGTCACGTGCTCGACCCGCTCGCCCACGTCGGCGGTGTCCCGATCGAGGAGGCGGTCGCCCTCGGGCTGCCGCTCGCCGCCGCGTTCGCGATGGGCGCCCGCGTCGCGGCCGGACGGGTCGCCTCGGCGTGGCGCAGGCTGGTCGCGTCCGCGGGACGTCGCTGAGCGTCCCGGCCCAGGCGGCGGATCGCGGTGGCGAGGTGGCGGCGCAGCCACACGCGGCCGCCGAGCGCGAGCAGCGCGCGGTGGCGGGCGCTCCGCGGCCGGGCGGTCAGGACGACGGCGACGTTCGTCTGCGGCCCGTGCGGCTCGAGATGCCAGGCGAGGCTCGCGATGGTGCCGTCCGGGGTCTCCGCCTCGCCGCTGAGCAGGCGCGGGAACTGCGCGTCGCGGACGCGGTGCGGGCCATCACCCGCAGCCCGAGCGGGCCGTTGAGCCGGACGAGGCCGCCGGTGCGCGCGCCGCGCCGGCCGTCGAGCGAGAGCACCTCGATGCCGGGCGAGGCCAGGTGGCGGTGGGCGTCGAGGTCGCTCAGCCGGCGGAACACGCTCTCGGCGGGCGCGGGCACGTCCGCGCTGACGCGGATGGTCGTCGCGGTCATCCCTTCCTCCCGTTCGCGGCGACCGTCGCCTGCAGGCGGTCGCACCAGTCGACGATGAACTCGTGCAGCTCGCGGCCGAACGTCGCGACGTGCTCGGGGAACTCGGCGCCCGCCTCGCGCGTCCTGGCCGCGGCCGGGGCGATCTCGCGGGCGAAGTGCTCGAGCGCGTCCTCCGAGCGCCGGCGGATGCGATCCGCGTGCGCGAGGACGTCGTCGCGCCCGACGGCGTCGGCGAAGAACAGCCGCAGCAGCTCCGGGTCGCGGATCTCGAGCGCGCCGACGTCGTCGTCGGCGGTCAGCCAGCGGCGCAGGGCCTCGCGGCCCGCGGCGGTCAGCTCGAAGACGCGCCGCGCGCGGCCGCCGCGGGCGTCGTCGCGCCCCTCGACGAGCCCGTCGGACTCCAGGCGCCTCAGCTCCGCGTAGATCTGCGGCGGGCCGAGCGCCCAGAAGAACCGGACGGAGCGCTCGGCGGCGCGCCGGATGTCGTACCCGGAGCGCGCCCCGAGGGCGACCATCCCGAGCACGGCAGCGGAGCTGTTCGACAGGTGCGGACCGGTCATTCCAATAGGTATACCCTACCTATCGAGCGAGGTTACGGCGGCTGTTGCGGACCGTCACGGTCCTGCGCCTTGGGGGCCGCTCCCGGGGGGCGCCGACGCTCCGGTAATGCGCGTTTGACCGGATGAGATGATGGTCGCTCCCCTACGGATGGCAGGGCCAGGATGCGCCCCGACATAGCCCCCGGCGCCACGTTCCCCGACTACAAGCTGCCGGACCATACGAGCGTCCCGCGCAAGCTCAGCGAGCTGCAGGGCGACGAGCCGATGATCCTCACGCTCGCCCGCGGCCACTACTGCCCGAAAGAGCACCAGCAGCACCTCGACCTCGCGGCGAACTACGCGAAGATCGCCGTCGCCTACACCCGGATCGTCACGATCGCGACCGACGAGCACCACACCCTCCAGGAGTTCCGCGCGTCGGTGGGTGCGCAGTGGCCGTTCCTCGAGGACCCGGGCCGCATCGTCCAGCAGGACCTCGACATCCAGGAGTACACGGACCCCGACAACGACCCGATGATCCCGCACACCCTGGTGCTCAAGCCGGGGCTCGTCGTCCACAAGGTCTACAACGGCTACTGGTTCTGGGGCCGCCCCTCGTTCGCCGACCTGTGGCACGACCTGCGCGAGGTCGGAGCCGAGACCTGGCCGGACTGGGACCTGAGCGCGCCCGGGCTGCGCGAGGCGTGGGACGCGGGCGACTACTCGGCCTTCCACGGCTGGAACAAGCGCGCCGGCGCCATGCCGACGCCGCACTGATCGCCGGCCGGGGACCCGGGCGCGCACACCGGGGTGAATCACGGGCGCGACGGTCGCGTGACGAGAGCAGTCTTGACGTCATCAACCAGGCCGAACGAAAGGACCGCCCTCATGACCCCCTCCCCCTCCGCCCGCCGCTCCCGCGTCCTCAACGGACTGCTCTGGTTCGGCGTGATCGCCCTCGCCGTCGTCCGCTTCCCCCTCTACTAGATCCACAAGGAGTCACCATGACCACCACCACGCAGATCACCATCCCGTCCCCGCCCGAGGGCCAGGACCTCGCGACCGTCCCGATGAAGCTCGAGGTCACCCCGATCCCGGTGACCGACTTCGACCGTGCCAAGGCGTTCTACGCGCAGCTCGGCTGGCGGCTCGACATCGACCTCGAGTTCGCCCCCGGCGTCCGCGGCGTGCAGTTCACGCCGACCGGCTCGCCCGCCTCCATCCAGTTCGCGCCCGCCGGCGCGGACCGCCTGCAGCGCCTGCTGCTCGTCGTCGACGACGTCGAGGCCGCCCGCGACGAGCTCGCCGACCGGGGCATCGACATCAGCGAGGTCTTCCACGCCGCCCCCGGTGCGGCGCCGGAGCCCGGTCGCGACCCGGAGGGCCGCTCCTACGTCAGCCAGGCGTCCTTCTCGGACCCCGACGGCAACGGCTGGATCCTCCAGGAGGTCACCGAGCGCATCCCGGGGAGGGTCTGACCATGGAGGTCGCAGCCCTCGCCGCGCTGCTGCACGAGACGGCCGAGCGCCATGACGCGTTCGAGAAGGCGGCCGAGCCCCACGACTGGTGGGACTGGTACGCGGCCTACATGGACGCCCGCCCGACCGTCTCGACGCCGGAGGAGGCCTCCGCCGCGGCCGACCGGTACATGGCCGAGGTCAAGCACGTCCTCATCCCGGCCGCTTGACGGCCAGCACGATGTGACTGAGCCGGGGACCCCGAGGGTCTCCGGCTCAGCGCTTGATCAGCACCCTCGTGCCCGGGCGCGCGAGGCGCACCAGGCGGCGCATGTCCCGGTCGGTCGTCCGCAGGCAGCCGTTGCTCGCCGCAGTGCCGATGCTCCACGTCGCAGCGGTCCCGTGGATGGCGATGCGGTCGCCGCCCGACCACCCCTGCGCCAGGTTCGGCTGACGCGCCGACAGCGCGAGGATGCAGCAGCCGTACGCACCGAAGCCCTCCAGGCGATCGGTGACGGCGAAGCGTCCCGTGGGCGTCGGCGTGCCCGGCGCCCCGACCGCGACCCGCACGCGCCGGACGGTCCGCGCGCCGCGCGTGACCCGCATCGTCCGCGCGGAGAGGTCGACGTACAGGCGGACGCGACGATCCGCGAGTCGCGCGTGCTCCGCCGGCAGCCAGCCGAGCCTGCCGTTCGGCGACTCCGGCGCGATGACGCCGAGCCAGTCCCCGCTGCGGCGCACGACCGGATGCACACGGGCCGAGCCGAACGGCGTGCGCCCGTCGATCCGGGCGACGACGCGCCCGCCCGGCGACGCGCGCAGGTAGGCGGGCTCGACGACGTGCGCGACCTCGTCGGGAGGCGGCACCGGCCGCTCGGAGAGGCCGGGGGAAAACCATGCCGCGGACACACCGGCCGCGGTGGCGAGGAACTCGAAAGCGATCACGTCGCCCACGGAAGGTACGACGCCTGCGCACGGCGGTGCCGTGCGGCCGCGTTGCACTGTCGACGCGCCCAGACGGTCGACTCGCCGGGCCGGCCTTCAGCCTTGGGCTGACGTCTGGGCGACCCCCAGCGGAGTGAGCGCATCCGACCGGGTGCGACGCGCGACACACGGAAGCGAGGTGGACACCTCGTGTCCACGCTCCACGACGTGCAGGTCGACCTCGGGCGCCGGATCCCGAGCGGCGAGCAGCCCGACCCTCCGCGGCCACGTCAGCGGCGGAGACCACGCCCGACGAGGATCAGCGGTCTCTCCACCTCGCCACGAGACGTCCGAAGCTCCTCCCGACTCGGAGCATGTCGTCACGCGACGCGCAGATACGAGCCGCCAGAGTCGTGACGGCGTGCCAGAGAATGGGGCACGGCGCGCCGACGGGGGTAGACGACGCCGCGGCGCGCCGACCCGTGGGCGGCGCGTATGACGCGCCCGTCCCCTAGTGCTCGAACTCGAAGTCGGTGTCCTTGCCGATGTGGCTGCCGTCGAACACGGCGAGGTACGTGCCGTCGGGGTTCGGGGTGATTCTGGTGCTCTCGCCGGCCACCGTCACAACGACGGCGGAGGTGGTAGGTGCGGTCATGCCGTGGGCGCTCGTCCGGCCTGGCTGCCGAAGTTGTCCGCGAAGACGCGTACCCAGCCGTGGGACTCGTTCTGGCCGCCGTAGATCTGCGTCTCGCACGTGTCCGACATGTACAACGTCTCTCGTCACTGCTCGTGGGCATGGCTGGCTAGTCGGCTGCGCCACCGGGGGACGCCGGGAGTGAGACATCTTCGTGGTGCGTCTCGCCCGTGCTGTCGGTCCACGAGAGTGTCGCCGGCCGCCTGGAGCCGCGGTAGGCAGCAGCGTTGTTCTCAACGCCGAGGTCAGCCGTCGTTCCGTCCGAGAATTCGAGCGTGAGCGGTCCGACGCCGTCGGGGACGAGCGCGGTCACGAGAGCGCTGTCGTCTTCTGCGTGCGTCACGCTGGCGTGCACGAGAGGGACGCCCGCCTCGTCTGTTGCCTGCCCGCAGCCGAGCGAGGTGATCGTTCGCGCCCCCGAGACGCTGAGCCGGGCCACGTGACAGACCGTGGTGGTCCCGGCGGCGGCGTACATGGTCACGGCGTCGTCGTGGCGGATGAGGCGGAGGCTCGCGGCGTCGATGTCAGGGTTGCTCTGTTTGACTCCGCGCTCGAGCCGGGCGCGGTAGGCGGCGTCGGGCTTGGCGACGTCAGGACGCGCGAACGCGGCGAAGTGGCGCTTGGCGGCCGCGGGGCGTCCCTGTGAGTCGGGCGGCTGCTGAGGCCCGGAGAAGTCGGCCTGCGTCACCGCGGCGCCGACGCAGAGCGTGGCGACTGCGGCAAGGGCGAGCTGCTTTGCACGAGTCATCGGCGTCCCCTCAGCAGATGTTGTTGTCGCTGGGTGTCGCCGCGAAGCCGGCCATGTTGTGGTTCGGCTCGCCGCTCTTGTACCAGATGCCGTTGCCCTTGCTGAGCGGCGTCGAGGCGCTCAGGCAGGAGGTCCGCACCCAGCTTCCGTCCAGCCGTCTGCGCAGATCTTGAGCTGAAGGAAGTAGTCCACGCGCATCTGGATCGCGATCCAGCTGTAGAAGCTGTCGGCGTCGAAGCACCGGCTGCCGCTGCCGTACTGCGAGCAACTCCAGTTGCTGGTGTAGGACTCCGCCGCGGTCGGCGCACCGAGCACCACGGTGACCGCCGCGAGCGCGCCACTTCGCAGCCGCTCGCCGCTGGGACCGCGGGGACGAACAGGTCGAGTGCGTTCGCCGCCGCGGTCCGTAGCGCAGGCGCGGCCCGCTTGTGAGGTTCAGGCGAGCCTGTCGGGGGCCGCGCTACCGCGTTCACGCGGATGGAGCTGCGCGAGGCCGAGCGGGAGAAGACGAGGGCGCTCGCCGGCGGATAGCTTCCCGAGCGTGCAGCGGCCCGGCTACATCGTGCACGGCCTGCCCGTGCGCTCCGACTTCCCGCTCCCGCTGGCGCAGGCCGGCAACGGCATGCAGCCACACGTCGAGGTCGTGCGCCGCGGCCCGGCGCGCGTGCCGGTGCCCGACGAGCCGCCGCCCGGCGAGTCGTATGGCGCGGTCGGCACCCCGCCCGCCAGGTCGTGGTGGAGCCTCGACGGCGACACGTGGCGGATTCGCTTCCCCGGGCGCTGCGAGCTGCGTGTCGCCCCGCCGTGGCGGCGGGTCGAGGTCGACGTCCACGTGGGCGCGCCCGCGGATGTGGTCGCCGACAGGATCGTCAAGACCGGCGTGCTGTTCGCCCTGGAGCGGCAGGGTCGGCATGTGCTCCACGCGAGCGCCGTGCATATCGAGGACGCGACGATCGCCTTCGTCGGCACGAGCGGCTCGGGGAAGTCGACGCTCGCCGCGCTCCTTTGCGCGGACGGCGGCGTGCTCGTCAGCGACGATCAGCTGCGGGTCGACTTCGCCGGTGGCGAGGTGACCTGCCACCCCGGGCTCGACGCGCTCCGGCTGCGGACCGAGGTCCGGGAAGTGGCGAAGCTGCTGGGCGGCGGGAGCGACAGCACGTGGGACGGCAGAACCGCGGTGCTGCCGGCGTCGGTCGAGGGCCCGCAGCGCCTCGACGTGCTCGTGCTGCCGGCGCTCACGACCGAGCACGACACGCTAAGGGTCGACGCGCTCTCGCGGCCAGAGGCGGTGGTGGCGCTGGGCGGCACGCGCGCGATCCCGCGCATCCCGGAATGGCTGGCCGCGCGCTTCCACACGCACGCGAGCTTGGTGCAGCGCCTGCCCGCGTTCAGGGTCCTGCTGCCGTTCGGCTCGGTGCCCGGCGCAGATGCGCGCCGGACGCTGCTCGATCGGGTTCTGGCCTCTGGCTAGAAGTAGCTGGTCGCGCCCTCGAAGGGAGGTCCGGGCGCTCCGAACGTGACCTCGGTGAGTTTGCCGAGCGCGATGATCGCAGGCTGCTCGTACTCGTCGCCCCTCGCCGGCTCGGGCTGGTCCGTCTCCGTCGTCTTGTCTTCGCTCATCGGAGTCCTCTGGTGGTCGAGTCGGTAACGGGCACGGTATCAGTGAATTCGGCCTGAAGACGGCCTTCCCCTGCGAGCCAGATCGCCTGGCACAGAAGCGCCGTAAGCCCCAGCGGCCTCAACTCGCTGCAATCTCCCCAGAATTCCCGCAGCGCGTCCGGGTCGACCAGCTCGGGGTCGAGGCCCGCGCCGTCCCACCCGGCCGTGAGCGCGCGCGTGGACGGCCCGCAGAAGGCGTCCCCGAACGTCGCCTTGGTGTCGCGGGTGAGTACCTTCTCCGGCAGCACCTCGCTGAACAGCGCGCGCATCACCGCGGTCCTGCCGCCCACGCCGCGCCTGCCGAGGAACCGGCCCAGCGTCGCGAGGAAGCCGAGGTCGAGCAGCGGGCTGACGATTCGCATTCCCTCGTCGGCGGCCAGCAGGTCGAGGCCGTATCGGGTGAGCACGAGCGGCCGCTGCCGCGGGAGGTGGCCGAGCCGCGCGTCCACGGCGTGCGGCTCCGGCGGCAGCGCGAGCCACCTGGCCGCCATCGCCTTTGCGGCTGCGGGTCGCAGCCACGGCGCCTCGCGGTGCAGCCTCCGCTCGGCGTAGCGGCGCCGGGCGGCGGCGGGGAGGCGGTGGTACACCGTGCGCGCGGCGCGGCGCGGCGCCGCGCGCACGCGTGACTGCCCGAGCAGGTCCGGCCAGCCGCTGGCGAACACGGCGTCGCCGCCGACCCCCGTCACGAGCGTGCCGCCGCCCGCGGCCTCGAGGACCGGCGTGAAGAAGTGCAGGTTCGCCGGCCACAGCAGGCCGTGGCGCCGCATGACCTTCTGCGCGGTGGGGCCCACGAAGTCGAGCTCGCCGTCAAGCTCGATCCGCAGCCAGTCGTCCAGCCCGAGATGCCCGAGCACGAGCTCCTGCCACTTGGACTCCTCGGCGCGCGGCGCGGCGGGCACGCGCAGGGTGGCCGGGACGGGGGCGGGCAGCCCCTCGCGGCGCGCGACGCGCGTGGCGACGGCGAGCAGCGCGGACGAGTCGCGGCCTCCGGAGAACGCGACGAGGGACGGCGGCCGCTCGAGCGTCGGCAGCAGCGCCGCCTCGAGCGCGGCGACGGGCGTCTGCCCCGGCGGCGGCGTGGGCAGGGCGGGGACCTCGGGGTCGACGCCGGGACAGCGCATGGCGGCGATCTCGAGCGGGTCGAGCCTGAGGCGCTCCGCCGCGGGCGCGCTCACCTCGCGCGGATCCGGTCGAGCGAGCGGCGCAGCGCCTCGAAGCCGTCGTCGCGGAGCTGCTCGCGCCGGTACGAGACGTTCTCGCCGTGGAACCTGTACGCCCCGAGCGGCCCCTCGACGATCTCGAACTCCGCACCGGCGTCACGCGCACGCAGCATCCAGTCGAGGTCCGGGTTGACGGACTGCTCCACGAAGGGGCCGATCTGATCGAGGGCCGCGCGCCTCAACAGCCACGACGACGGCGGGAACCACGGGTACTCGCGCGTTCGTGTGAGCCACGGCGGGTGCGGCACGCCGGGCTCCAGACGCACCTCGAGTCGTGCCAGCGCTCCGGCCGCGTCCGGCCGCGTCGCGAGCGCCGCCACCTGCCGGCTCAGTTTCGCGGGGAACCAGACGTCGTCGTCGTCGAGGAACGCGATCAGCTCGCCGCGCGCAGCGGCGACGCCGCTGTTCTTCGCCGCCCCCTGGCCGCGGTTCGGCTGGCGGATCGAGTGGAGGCCGGAATAGCCGGCTACGATCTCCGCCGTAGCGTCCGTCGAGCCGTCATCGACGACGATCACCTCTACTGCGGGGTGGTCCTGGGCGAGCACGCTGTCGAGGGCCTCGCCGAGGTAGCGCTCGCCGTTGAACGTGCCGACGACGACGCTGACGAGCGGGCTGGGCACCGGGCCTAGGCGTCGCGTTCGAGTAGGCCACGGCGCTCCAGGTCGGTCACGAAGCGCTCGACGTCCGCGGCGGCCTGTTCCTCGCCCAGCCCGAAGCGCTCGACGATCAGCGCGGTGAGCTGCTGCCGCGTCGCACCCTGTGCCACCGCCTGCCATAGGACGGCGCCGCTGCGGTTGACCGCGAAGTACTCGGACTCGCGCAGGTCGAGAGCCACGATCTCGCCCTCGAAGTCGCGCCAGTCGAGGCCTTCGCTGCGCAGTTGGAGGGGCGCTTCGTCGATCCCTGGCACCCTAACAACGTGAAATCTCTCGAGGAGCCGGATGCGGATCGCCGCCCGGTTGTCCCCTTCAACCGCTGGCACGCGCCGATCATCGCCTCGGTGGTGGCGAGCTACAGCCGCCCGGTCTACGTGGAGATCGGCGTGTTCAGGGGCGACTGCCTGGCGACGGTCGCGCCGGTGGCCGGCCAGGCGCACGGCGTGGACGCGACGTTCGAGAAGCTCGAGTGCGACGTGAGCGCCGCGCGGCTGTGGGAGATGACCTCGGACGAGTTCTTCCGCGCCTACGACGGCCTGCCGGCGGACGTCATCTTCGTCGACGGCGACCACGCGTATGAGCAGGCCCGCCGCGACACGCACAACGCGCTGGGGCTGCTCGCCGACGGCGGCTGCCTCTTCCTCCACGACACGTGGCCGGTGTTCACGGGCGCGACCGACAGGATGACGTGCGGCGAGGTGTATCGGGTGGCGGACGAGCTGCGCGACGACCCAGCGCTCGAGGTGGCGACGATTAGGCGCTGGCCCGGCCTCAGCCTCGTGACGCGGCGCCAGCCGGCACTGATGTCACAGCGCTAGCCGCGGCTTCGCCCAGGTCCGGCAGCTCGCCCGCGTGGCGCGGCAGGTGACGTTAGGCGACCGTGCCCCGCGTCGATCGGGACGGGCCGCCTGCTGCCAGCGCGTGCCGTCGGTGCGGCGGTTGCGGACCCCCCGGCGGGCAGGCGGCCGACCCGGGCGGGCGACCGGCGGCCCACGGGTCAGTGTGGAGCGACCAGGGCTCCAGGCGGACTGGGTGCCGCGGTCGGGTCCGATGATTAGCCGAACGGATCCGCTCCCCTGAGGCCCCCGCACGAGCGCGACGTTGCATCGGCAGGGGCATGCGACACGGCGATCCACTGAGCGCTGCTGTTCGATGTGGCGGAGAAAGGCGACCGCCGCGGGTACCACGGTGCAGCTTCAGGGGCCTGGACTGAGTCCGGAGACGAGCGGGAGCCCCGTCGGAACGGGGGCTCCCGGTGCAGTCGGGGAGACAGGATTTGAACCTGCGACCGCCCGGCCCCTAGCCGGAGCGTTCGGGGTGCGCTCGGGTGACGCTCGCCCGTTTCATGGGCGTTTCTAGCCGCTGAGTTCTCCTCATGTTTCCTCAGTTTGTTCCATGACTTGTTCCATGACGGGCCGTCAGCAGCATCGCTAGCCGATGCCCGACTGCTTCGCGATTGCGGCACTCACCACTTCAACAAACAAGTCGACCGTCGACTGTCGCGGCCCGGCGCCCGTCGAGCGCGCGCTGGCGCTGTAGACCTAACCGATCAGGTCGTACGCTAGATACGATACGCCCAGCGCGGTCAACGCCACCACCCCAAACCGTTGAAAGCGGAAATGCTGACTGAGGCGATCAAGACGGTCGCGGTCCGCGTCCTCTGCCTTCGTCCAGTCACCCCACGCGCGCACCAACAGAACCCATGGGACGCTGCCCTCCGGAGCGCTTCGAGCAGTCTTCTCGGCCCGGGTCCAGTTGCCGAGGCCCCAGACGATGCCGCCGATGAGGCCCGGGAGGAAGACCATCGACGCGACGACGCTGAGCGACGAAGCGTGCAGCGCCTGGTCACGCGTGACCGCATAGAGCGGGATCGTCACGCCGATGACGAAGACGATGCCGAAGACCACGGCATCGAACCCGACGTAGTCGCTCACGGCCTTGCGCGAGAGGAACTTCTGCGTCGTGTCCTCGACCACCGGCAACCCCGCGGCGAGCGCCCGCCCCGCGACGCAGAACACGGCGGCCTGGCCGATGAAGAAGACGAACGTCGTGAGGCCGACCCAGACGGCCGGAAGCGGCGAGCCCCCCTCCCACATCCCCGAGCCGACGAACCAGAACACCCCATAGCCGAGCGTCGCCCCGACCGCGACGCAGAGGAGGACGTGCCCGAGGACCATCTTGATCTCTTGAAGGACCATCGTGTTGTGCGCGAGCGAGTTCGCGTAGAGCCCGAACATCAAGACGGCCGTTGCGGCCGCCAGACCCGGCAGGTGAACGGGACCATCGGTCAGCAGGACGAGGACCGTCAGCCAGGTCGCGGTCGCCAGCAGGGGCGTGACCCAGTACGACCGCGGAAGCTCTAGTCGGTCGAGGTCCGCGATCTTCACCGAAGGGGTCTCCCACCGATCCAACGCAGCCTCACTGATCGCGAGGATCGCGACGACGGTGACTGCACCCGCCGGCAGCAGCAGCCAAGATGTGCCGGGAACGTCCGTGTTGCGGTTCAGACCGAGCGGATCGGCGGCCAGGCCGAGCAGCGTCAAGAGGCCGAACGCGACCGCAAACCCGAGCAGCGACGCCTCGAGGATCACTGGCGCGTCCGACGCGTCGCCAGGATGGTCGGCATCGGAGACCGCGGGCACCGGCCTGCCCTTTTCGTCCGGCGCGACGTACTCCGCCGCGATCGCGGTCTGGTCGTTCTCGCTCATCTGACTGAAGCGCGACTGGATGAACGTGAAGACAAGGACGTCGAACGCGACATCCGCTGCGCTTACCGACGCGCCGGCCGAGCCCGCATTGATCTCCGGGGCCAAGGTGCGCGCCGCGAGGTAGAACATGAGGAGGCAGTACGCGGAGAACCCGCCGTAGCGAAGCAACCGCTGCCGGGCATCGGCGCTGTCCGCGAGCGCGCTGAGCAGCGCCACGACCACGACGACCGCCCCGGCGACCCAGAGCAGGGGCCACCGCGCGTCGTGTCGGAACGCGTCGAGCGCCCGGACGAGCCCGGCCATCAAGATCACGAACGACGCTGCCGCGGCCGGCCATCGGAGCGCTCGTCGCCGCGGGTCGCCGTCGAGCTGCAGGACAGAGGCGATGCAGACGAGCGCGATGCTCGCCGCGGCGACGCCGACGACGCCCGGCCAGTCCGGCGGCCAGCGCACGATGAGAGCGATCAGTCCCGCGAGGAAGACCGCGACGATCGCCGCGGGCAGCACCAGCGTCGGCGCTCGCTTCCGCACATGCACGCGGCCCGCCCATGCCATGCCCGTCAGAAACACGGCGGCGGCGGCAAGGAGTGCCGCAAGGGTGACCGCGCTCGCGGCCGTGGAGCCCCCGACGATCGCGTCGCGGCCGATCAGGACGAGCATCCCCAGACCGGCTCCGACGACGAACGTCATCGGCGCGAGGCGAAACCGCCTGACGCCGTGCCGCGCACGCCGCAGCACGATCGCGGCAAGGGCCGCGAGCGCCCCGCACGCGACCGTGACGTACGCCAGGTGCACCCAGCCGGCAACGACGTAGTGGTGTGGCGTCGGCAACATCCAGATCTCGGCCGTCTCGTCGTCGAGGTACCAGCTGGCTGGGACCGCAGCGCCCACGAGCGCGCCGAGGAAGCCACCGACGGCGACCCACCGCCTCTCGGCGGAGCGATCCCGAGGGCGCTTTGAGCCCAGCTGCACGAGGAGCGCCGCCATGAGCCCTGGGAGCAGGACTCCGTCGCCGATCGTGCCGCTGGGGTAGTCCCAGAACCCGGGCAGGTCGGCGCGATACGACCCCAGCGTCCCGAGCAGCGCGAGCCCGGCGAATGCGAGCAGCGTCGCGCCGACGCCCACTAGGAGTCGGGTCGTCAGCGGGTCCGGCCGGCGGCGAGCCACCCCCGCAATTTAGATCAAGTGCACAACGAGTCGTTCGCGCGCTGGCGTTCCGACGCTGCGCGACAGCCCTTCCAAGATGCAAGCCACGACACACCGCATTGCGGAGTGGGTGCCGCTGCGCCCCGTTCGTCGAGCAGCTAGGGAGTTAGCCCAGTTAGCTAGTCGAGTACCACCGCAGCTCGGGCGAATCTGCCCGTCGCATTCGTCACGATGAGCGAGCGATGGCGAAAAAGCTCGACACCATCTGGGAACTTGATGACCATACGGAGAAGAAGCACTACCTGCTGACGCGATACCTGAGCCGGTGGGTGCCGATCTTTCAGCACGGGCGCGGCGAAGTGCGCAATCTGGTGTTCGTCGACGGATTCGCTGGCCCGGGCGTCTACTCCGGAGGCCAGGCTGGCTCTCCCGTCCTGATGATCCGGACATTCCTCAACGCGCCGCGGCAGCCGGGCACGCTCCTCCACTGCTTTTTCGTGGAGGAGGACCGCGATCGGTACGCAGAACTGGAGCGCCGTGTCGCCGGTTTTCGCAGTGAGACGATCCACATCGAGACACTCCGAGGCGAGTACTCCGAGCACTACAACGACATCAGGGCAAAGATCGCCGCGCTCGGTCGCTCGACAGCCGTGTTCGCGTTCCTCGACCCATTCGGAGGCGTCGAGGATCCCGAGCTCGCGGTCGAGATGACGCTCCGCCCGCGCAGCGAGGCACTCGTCTACCTGCCGGTCGGCATGTTCGGCGCTCGGTTCCTAGAGCACCCGTCGATGGACCGGACACTCACGAGCATTTTCGGCGACGAGCGGTGGCGCGTCCTCGTCGGCAAGCCGCCGGCTGAGCGGACGCTCGGCCTCATGGACCTGTACGCGGAGCGGCTCAAGGAGGGCGGCGGGCCGAACCCTCAGCGGTTCTATGTGGAGCGCTTCATCATGCGGCCAGGGAACCCGGGAGCGAACAGGTACTGCCTCTTCTTCGCGACGAAACACCGGCGGGCCGTCGAGGCCATGCGCGAAGCGATGTGGCACGTGGACCCTGCAAATGGGCGACAGTTCGATCCTCGCGAGCCTTCAGATCCAGGTCTCGAATTGTGGAAGCCCGAGCTGGCCGCGCGACTTCGGGACAAGTTCCCGCCGGGCACGAAATTCACATTCGACGAGGCCTGGGAGTACGTCGTGGATGAGGTGCCGCCGTACGACAAGGTGCGCCTCGGGGCGGCGCTGAAGCACCTCCGAGACAGCACGAAACAACTCGTCGCCATGAACCGCACGACGGGGAAAGCTCATCGCCGAGGGTTCAACCCCGCTACGACCGACTGCGAGATGCTGGAGTAAGTCGCCGCGTCGGCTAAGCGGCGGCAAGCGTGGCGACAGCGGGGAAGCCGTCGTGCTCCTCGCCATCCAACGCGCGACCGCCGCTCTTCGGTCGCGCGCCTCCCCACTGCTTGAAGAAGAAGGCCACCTCCTCGCGCTGGCAACGATCGCGTAGGTCTCGCAGCCACTCAACCTTCACCGGCCGGTGCCGCGGACCGGACTCGCCGCCCGCAATCAGCCAGTCGATCCCGGCTAGGTCGAGGCCTTCCAACCGCCCAAGAAGAGGCTCCGCACTGATGAAGCGGACCGCCGCCGGTACCTCCCGAAGGTGATCCGCTCGGCGGACGAAGCGTCGGTTCTCGATCGTGACGCCCATCCAAACGTTCGGAGGCCAGTCCAGCACGTCTGCGACGTGTGCGAGACGTTCGTCCCGCTTCGTCAGGATCTGGAAGGTGTGCCAGTCGGCACGCCGCATCACATCGAACACTCGGCGGATGAAGTCGAGTGGGATGTCCTCGTGAAAGAGGTCGCTCATCGAGTTCACGAAGATCGTGCGTGGCCGCTTCCAGCGCAGCGGCACCTCCAGCCGGTCAGGCCACAGCCGCAGATCGAAACCCTGCTCGTACGGGTGCCCAGGGATGCCGCGCCAGCGCTCCGCGAAGGTCTCGGCGTAGCAGTGCGCACAGCCGGGCGAAACCTTGCTGCAACCGGTGACGGGGTTCCACGTCGCCTCGGTCCACTCGATAGCGCTCTTATCAGCCACGGATTTTGCAGGACGACGGCACGAACGCACGTTCGCACTGACGCCGGACGTATCGCTGCACCCTAGAGGTACTATGCCGGCACTTCCGCGCCTCCTCGCAACCGTGGTGTACCCGGCTGACGGAATCTCGGCGCAAAGACCGCGCGGGCGATCGTGCAGACGACACTTCCTGCCATAGCTCGGGGCGAAAGGCGCGTCGCCGCAGCCCGGGTCGCGCTGGCTGCGCCGGACACAACCCGGGCGGTCTGTGCCGCGTGCGTCAGTCGAAGCGTCGAGGGCCAGTACTCGACCATGCAAACCTTGTCACGTGGACGAGCACGACGGCGCGATCGAGCGACATCGCTGCTGCGACACAGCGCGGATGTAGTCGCCGCCGTGGGGAGCTCGGCCATCGGCCTGATCGTCCCCGGCGGCCCGCTCGCGGCCTCGGCGCTCGGCGTCCTCGTCCAGAAGACGATGGTCCGCGCCGGCGACGAGTTCGAGCAGCGGCAGCTTGGCCCGCGCGAGAAAGCACGAGCCGGCGCGGCGCTCGCGTACGCGCTCATCGACATCGACCGACGACTCGATGAAGGACAAGCGCCTCGTGATGACGGGTTCTTCGATAACAGCGAGCAGGCCGGAGCGTCGCGAGCCGATGAGCTTCTAGAGGCGGTTCTCGCGCGGGCCCAGCGAGACTTCGAGGAGCGCAAGTTGCGCCACCTCTCCTATCTGTACTCGGCCATCGTCTTCAGAGAAGACGTAGCGCCAGCGCATGCCACGTGGCTCTTGGAGGTGGGCTCGCGCTTGACGTACGAGCAGCTCGTCCTCATCGCGGTTATCCACGAGCACGGCTGGCGCAGGATGCCGTCGTGGCCGGCGGTCCACCCATTTGATGCCCGTCAGCACCGTGTCGCGGGTCAACTCTTCGACATGGTGCGCCAGGGCCTGCTCGGAAGCATCGACGGAGCGCCGCTCAATGACTACCTCGGAGTCGATCCGCACGGTCTGCAGGTGCAGACGACAGGCTACATGCGCTTCGAGCTGATGCGCCTTGGCGAAGCGGACGCCGAAGCTAAGGAACGCCTGCTTGAGGAGATCTACGAGATCGCGAACGAGCTGCCGCCATACGATCTGTTGCATCGCTTGGCCGCCACGGTCGAAACGCAGCCACTCGACGAACTCGACCTCGACCTCCGGCGGATCCGAGTTGCAGTCGCCGAGGGTGTTGAAGGCGTACTCCCACGGGAGGGCCAAGAGATCGCGGCTGATGTAGGTGGTGAGCCGATCAGACTCACCGCCGAGCCTTCGGAGTTCCAAGGACAGGTCGCGTTGGTGTGTCACGAGGACGATCGCGAAACCTTCGACGCGATCCTGCACGAAGGTCGCGTGTTGCGGGCGTCCGCGGGCGAGGGGGGCCTCTGGCTCCTCTAGCTACATCCAACCGGGATCCATCCATATAGATCCGCGCGCGCGAAGGCATGGACAAGAAGAACGCGCCCGGCACCGCTCGGCTCCGAGTCCGGTTCGCGCGACCACAGCTGACCGAGCCCGCGACCGTACGGTCCTGGTCCGAAATACCCCGCGCGGTCCACGCGCTCGCGCGCACTCGCAACTACGCCGGCGGGCACCCGTTGTTCCACGGCGGATGCTCGCGGACAAGTCTTCGCGGCAGCTCGTTGGAGAGCCTCGCGCTGAGTCGTCGGTGCTGATCCCCGCGACTTTGTTCCATGAACCCCGGTCACCGTCCCGCTCCGCCGGGTCGCATAACCGCCGTAATACCAGGGCTTTCCTGAATCGGGGAGACAGGATTTGAACCTGCGACCGCCCGGCCCCCAGCCGGGTGCGCTACCAGACTGCGCCACTCCCCGTGGTCGCAGATCCTAGCCGCTGCGCGACGCGTCGCTGAGCGTGACTGACGCCTCGAGGCCCGTCAGGCGCGCGCGATTCGAACCCCTCCGCTGCGCTGTCCGGCGGCGGTGGCAGTTCGCGCAGACGACGTCGCACTTCTCGATCTCCTCGAGAATGTCGTCCCATGCGTACGTCGCGAGCTTCGCGCCGATGCTGAAGCTCTTGTCGCGAAGGTGGTCGAACTCGAGGACCACCGGGTCGCTCTCCCCGCAGTCGGTGCACGGGTGGTCAGCGAAGTACTCGAGCAGCAGCTGCGTGCGCTTGGCCCAGAGCTCCCGCTTCCGCCGCTGGGAACGCTCGATGTACCGGGGTCGATTCCGAAGGTAGTGCTCGCGCCGGTACTGCGCCTGACACGAACGGCAATGGTGCTGACGCTGCCCTTTCTCCCGCCGGTGCCACGCGAACTCCTCAAGAGGCTTGTCGAGCCCACACTGATTACACCGACGCATTCGATGCAATGTACGTCGGGGGTCGGACGTATGCTCGTGCCGCGTTCGCGGGTCCGCGTCTAGACTCAGCGGCGCCGCGCGGGTGTGGTGTAGTGGCTCGCACGTCAGCCTTCCAAGCTGAAAGAGACGGGTTCGATTCCCGCCACCCGCTCTGCGCCCCCTAGCTCTGGTGTGGGGCCGGACGGCGCTCCTCGGTCGGTACCTCTTCTCCCTCTCCGACGAGCCCCGGCGGGGGCCAGGCTCCGTACCAGTTGTCTCGCGCTCCGTCCAAGGTCACGACGGACCCGCTGAAGGCGCGGCCGAGAGGCGAGGCGAGGAGCGCCACGAGCCAGGCGTGCTCCTCCTCCTCGCCCAGGCGCTGCAAAGGGACGGTGCGGGCCGCGGCCTCGGCGATCCCGGCCGGGTACTTCTTGATCGCCTCGGTGCGGAAGTGGCCGGCGGCGAGCGCGACCACGCTCACCGGGGCGAGCTCGCGCGCGAGCTCCGAGCTCAGCGCCTCGACCGCGGCTCGCGCCGCTCCCGAGTGCGTCATCCCCGGCAGCCCGTGGTGCGGGGAGAAGGTGACGTTCATGACCATCGCGTCAGAGGAGAACGCGGACTGGGCAGCCCGGATCATCGACATCGTCCCGCCGACGTTGAGCCGCCACACCGCGTTCCACCCCTTCAGCGCGATGGACTCCGCCGGGACGAAGTACTGGCCGCCCGCGTTGTTGACGAGGACGTCGACGCGGCCGGCGGCGGCGACGATGCGCGCGGCGTCCTCGGGATCGCGGATGTCGCCCGCGACGTACGTGCATCGGTCCCCCAGCTCGCGCGCGGCGGCGGAGAGCACGTCCTCGCGGCGCCCCGCGATCACGACGCGCGCGCCGCACGCGATCAGCTCGCGCGCCGAAGCCTTCCCCAGGCCGGTCCCACCGCCCGTGACCACAGCGACGCGACCCGCGAGGAGGTCGGCAGCGAAGATGCGCGACGCGGCGGCGCTCACAGCCACCCGGACCGCTTGAACCGCGCGTACAGCACGCTGCACGCCACGAGGATCACCCCGAGCACGAGCGGATAGCCGTACTGCCAGTGCAGCTCCGGCATGTGGTCGAAGTTCATGCCGTAGATCCCGGCGATCATCGTCGGGATCGCGAGGATCGCGACCCACGCCGAGATCTTCCGCATGTCCTCGTTCTGCCGCACGCTGACCTGCGTGAGGTTCGCCTGGAGCATGTTCGACAGCAGCTCGTGCATCGAGTCCACGTGCCCGTTGACGCGGATGAGGTGATCTAGGACGTCGCGGAAGTAGCTGGTCATCTCGTCGTCGACCCCGGGCCCCCCGCGGACGAGCTGCTCGACCGCCGGGATGAGCGGCCCGACCGCACGCGAGAACTTCAGGACCTCGCGGCCGAGCTCGTAGATCCGCACGGTCACGCGCCCGCCCAGACCGCCGAAGAGCTCCTCCTCCGCCTGGTCGACGTCCGTCTGCAGTCCGGCGGCGACCGGCTCGTACGCGTCGACGACCGAGTCGAGGATCGCGTGCAGCGCTCCCGCGGGCCCGCGGCGCAGCTGCGACTCGTCCTCCTCGACGCGCCGGCGCACCTCCGACAGGTCGTTGACCTCGCCGTGCCGCACGGTGATCACGTACGAGTCGCCGACGAAGACCATCACCTGCCCGAAGACGACCGCCTCGGCCTCGTCGACGTACCGCGCGGTCTTCAGCACGACGAACGTCATGTCGCCGTAGCGCTCGATCTTCGGTCGCTGGTGCGCGCTGAGCGCGTCCTCGACCGCGAGCGGGTGCAGGCTGAACTCGCTGCGCAGGGCCTCGAACTCGTCCGCCGTCGGCTCGAAGAGCCCGACCCACACGAACGCGCCGTCCTCCTGCCCGGCCTCGCACGCGTGCTCGAGCGGCAGGTCGCCCGCCTTCCGGCGACCGTCCTCGTAGACCGCGCACTCGACGAGCACGGCGTCAGTCGATCACATTCGCCCCGACGAGGGCGAGGACCAGCACGCCGAGGGCCACCCGGTACGCGACGAAGACCGCCGTGGAGTGGGTCACCAGGAACCTCAGGAGGAAGGCGATCGCGGCGTAGCCGGCGACGAACGCCATGATCGTAGCGACCACCGTCGGGACCGCGCCGACCGAGCCCTCGCCGCCGATGTCCTTGACCTCGAAGAGGCCGCTGAGCACGACGGCGGGAACGGAGAGCAGGAAGGAGAACCGCGCGGCGGCGGCGCGCTCCAGACCGAGGAACAGGCCGGCGGTGATCGTGGCGCCCGACCGCGACACCCCGGGCACGAGCGCACACGCCTGCGCGACCCCGACGACCATCGCGTCGCGCCCCGTCACCGTCTGCTCGTCGCGGTCCTGCCGGCCGGCCCGCTCGGCCGCGAGCAACACGAGCCCGGCGACGATGAGCGCGATCGCGATGAGCGTCAGGCTCTCCGCCGCGTCGTCGATCTGGTCCTTGAAGATCAGCCCGCAGATGCCGATCGGGATGGTGCCGATGATCAGGTACACGCCCATCCGGAACTCGAGCGAGGTCCGGCGCGCTGGGTCCCGCAGCCCCGCGAGGAAGCCGGTCACGATCCCGATGAGGTCGCGGCGGAAGTACAGGAGCACCGCCGCCATCGTCCCGAGCTGCACGACGGCGGTGAACGCGACGCCGGGGTCGTCCCAGCCCGCGAAGGCGGGGACGATGTGGAGGTGCCCGGTCGAGGAGATCGGGAGGAACTCGGTGAGCCCCTGCACGATGCCGAGGACGATGGCCTGGAAGATGTCCATGAGTGGCGGGGCAAGGTAGTGCACGTGGCATGCTGACCGCCGTGCGGAGACTGAAATGGCCGGTGGTCCTCGCGCTCGTCGTGGGCGCGCTGGGCGCCGCGGCGATCGCCTACGCCACGAGCGGCGAGGATCCCGCGAGCGCGCCGCCGCGCGCCTCGATCGAGGACTGGCGCTGGGCGCCGCGCGCCGATCCGCCCCAACCGCCGCCGGAGCCGAAGCCGGCGCCGGCCCCGAAGGCCAAGCCCAAGCCGAAGCGAGCGCCGCAGCCGGACCTCGGCACCTCCGAGCCGGAGATCGACACCGCTCCCCGGCCGGCGCCCGAGCCGCCTCCCCCGCTCCCCGACCAGTCCGACGACGAGGCCGTCACCCGCGCGGAGGTCCTCGACAACGGGGTCGCGCTGCCGCCCCTCGAGGCGCCCCCGGAGATCCGCGCGATCATCGAGGCCGGCAACACGATCGCCCGCACGCCCTACAAGTGGGGCGGCGGGCACGGCAAGTGGCAGGACACCGGCTACGACTGCTCAGGCTCGGTCTCGTACGCCCTGGCCGCCGCCGGCCTGCTCGACGGGCCGCAGGCGTCGGGGCCGCTGATGAAGTGGGGCCGCCCCGGCAAGGGCAAGTGGCTGACGGTGTACTCCAGCCCCGGCCACGTCTTCCTCTACGTCGCCGGGGTGCGCTTCGACACGAGCGCCGCCAACCGCGGCAAGACCGGCTCGCGGTTCTCCAACGACCTGCGCTCCACCGGCGGTTTCGTCGCCCGCCATTGGCCAGGGCTGTAGTCCCTTTTCAACATCTGCGCCGAGCCGCCGATCACCATGACGTGAGGCGGCTCCGTGAGCGGCAGGACGTGACGCTGCTGGTCGGCACGACCCAGCTTCGGTGCCGCGTGGTCGCGGTCAACCGCGACGAGGCGGCCCTGCGGCCCGTCGTCGCCCCCCGCGTGACGCGCCAGGAGATCCAGGGCGCCGCCAGCCTGATGTTCGGCCACCGCGGCATGCCCGTCGCCCTCAAGGGCCGGGCCACCTGGGGCGAGGAGGCCGACGACCTGCGCTTCAGCGTGCGCGACGGCGTCCAGGTGCCGCAGCAGCGCACGGCGTCTCGCCTGCGGATCCCGATCGAGGTCACCGTCCTGACGAGCGACGGCCGGCGCGTGTCGGGGCACACGCTCGACGTCTCGGCGGTCGGCGTCTCGCTCGCCGGCAGCGGGTTCGGCGAGCCGGAGGAGGTCGTGGGCCTCGAGATGGAGGTCCCCGACGACCGGCCGGGGATCGCGTGCCACGGCAGGATCGTGCGCGCCACCACGGAGATGACGGCGATCGAGTTCGAGGATCTCCCCGTCGCCGACGGCTCGCGCCTCGCCCGCTTCATCTTCGCCGTGCAGCGCCTGCTCGCCAGCGGCGAGCTCGAAGCCTCGTAGCCGCCGCCGATTCGGGTAGAAAGGGGGCCTCATGGCTCCTCGCTCGATCTGGAACGGCGCCGTCGCCTTCGGGGCGGTCAACGTCCCCATCAAGGTCTACGGCGCCCTGGAGGACAAGGCGATCCGCTTCCGCGAGCTGCACGTCAAGGACGGCAGCGAGGTCGGCCACCGGCTGATCGACCAGAAGGGCAAGGAGATCCCGCGCGATCGCGTCGTCAAGGGCTTCGAGGTCTCCGGCGGCGAGTACGTCGTCCTCTCCGACGACGAGATCAAGGCGGCCGACCAGCCGGCGCGCAAGGCGATCGAGCTCGAGGACTTCGTCCCCGGTGAGGACATCGACCCCGTCTTCTACGGCAAGCCGTACCACCTGGCTCCGCAGAAGGACGCCGAGGACGCGTACGCGCTGCTCGTCAAGGCGCTGGAGAAGAGCGGGCGCGTGGGGATCGGGCGGGTCTCGCTGCGCCAGCGCGAGCAGCTCGTGAGCGTGCGGCCGGTCGACGGCGTCCTGCGGATGCAGATCATGCGCTTCGCCGACGAGCTCGTCGATCCCGACAGCCTCGACGTCGACGAGCCGTCGAAGAAGCCGGGCAAGCGGGAGATCGACATGGCGGGGATGCTCGTCGAGACGCTCGCGGCGACGTTCGAGCCCGAGCGGTACGAGGACACCTACCGCGAGCGTGTGCTCGAGGTCGTCAAGGCCAAGGAGAAGGGCGAGCAGATCACGCTGCCCGATCCCGAGCCGGCGTCGGACTCCGACGACCTGATGGCCGCGCTCGAGGCGTCGCTGAAGGCGAGCAAGGGCTGATGGCGCCGCGTTCGCTGTGGAGCGGCTCGCTCTCCTTCGGGCTCGTCAACGTGCCCGTCGCGCTGGTCTCCGCGGTGCAGGACCGCGACGTCCACTTCAACCAGCTCGACAAGAAGACCGGCGCGCGGCTGCACGTGGAGCGCTACTGCAAGGAGGAGGACGTCGCGATCGAGTACGACGAGGTCGCGAGCGGCTACCCGCGGTCCGACGGCGACGGCTACGTGATGCTCACCGACCTCGAGCTCGAGGCGGCGCAGCCGGAGAAGACGCGCACGATCGACATCTCCGAGTTCGTCGACCTCCAGGACGTCGACCCGATCTACTTCGACCACCCGTACTTCCTCGTGCCGAAGGCCGAGGGCGAGGGAGCGCTGCGCGCGTACAAGCTGCTGGTCGGCGTGATGGAGGCGACGGATCGCGTGGCGCTCGGCCGCTTCGTGATGCGGACGAAGGAGTACCTCGTCGCGCTGCGCGTTCAGGGCGGCGTGCTCCAGCTCGTGACGATGAAGTTCGCCGACGAGATCCGGTCGGCCGACGACCTGCCGAACCTGCCGACGAAGAAGCACCAGCCGTCGAAGGGCGAGGTCGACCACGCCGTCGCGCTGATCGAGGAGCTCAGCGTCGACTGGGACCCCGAGCAGTACAAGGACCGCCACCGCGACCGCCTGCGCAAGATCATCCGCGACAAGAAGAAGGGCAAGACGATCAAGGCGCCCGAGGAGCCGGAGGTCCCCGCCGCGGTGCCCGACCTCATGGCCGCGCTGCGCGAGTCGCTCGAGGCGGCGCGCAGCGACGGGAAGGGCAAGGCCGACGGCTCCTCGAAGGCCAAGAGCGGCGGCTCGAAGGCGAAGGAAAAGGCGAAGGCGAAGGCCTAGCCCCGAGCGGGGGAGCCGGGATTCGAACCCGGATTCACGGTTTTGGAGACCGCGCGCATAGCCGTTAACTCACTCCCCCGGGGAGCGGGGGGAGTGTAGCCCTAGGCGGCGCGCCGATCAGCGGCCCGGGCGGCCGTGCGGCGCCAGGCCGGGGCGTGCTTCGGGAAGACGACTCCCGGCCGGCCGCGGCGGCGGCGGAGCTGGCGGGCAGTGGTGCGGATCGCCCTCTCGATGACCTCCTCGCGGCGGTCGCGCGCCATGAAGTTCGTGCCCATGACGGCGAGATCCTCGGCCGTCGGCTGGAGGATGAGGACGTCGGTCCCGCTCTCGCGCAGCTTCTTCGCCTCGCGGCCCAGCCGCCGGCCGGCCTGCGCGCGGAAGCGAGCGGCGACCCGCTCGCCGGTGCTGCGCGGCGTCATGCGCGCGAGCGACGACATCGGGTTCAGGCAGACGACGAGGTCGAGGTCCTCGCCGCACAACAGGTCGAGGTTCGAGGGCGAGCAGATGCCGCCGTCGACGTACCGGCGCCGGCGGATCTTCACCGGGTGGTAGAAGCCGGGGATGGCGCACGAGGCGGAGACGGCGTCGCGGACGTCGGCCGGCGGGGCGTCCGCCCGGCCGAACGCGGTCCGCTTGCCCGTCGCGTAGTCGGCCGCGACCGCCCAGTACTGGCGACCGTCGGAAGACGGCCAGTCGCCGTCGACGAACCGGTCCACGAGGTCCCCGATCGGGCGCGTGGAGATGAACCCGCGCGGCAGCCACCCCGCCATCAGGGCGGAGGGGGCGTGGTCGAGGGGGCGCAGGAGCGTGGAGACCGCCATGCGCCAGGACCCGGGACCAAGCGGCGGCAGCGCCCGCTGGAGGCGGTAGGGCATGTCGCCGATGCCGGCCTCGAGGACCTGCTCGCCGCGCGCGGCGACCTCGGCCACCTCGTCGCCCGCGCCGCCGCTCGCGTACGCGGCGATCAGCGAGGGCTCGACGCCGGCCGCGGTGAGCGCGCCGATGACCGATCCCGCGGAGGTCCCGGTAATGATGTCGGCCTTCGTCGGGCTCCAGCCCGTCTCGGACTCCAGCGCGTCCAGCGCGCCGATCAGCCACGACCCCCCGACGACGCCTCCGGCGCCAAGGACCAGTCCAGTTCTCATGAGGGTCGCCCCTGTCTCCGTTCCATCATCCGATGCACCGTCCGTGGATTCCGGATCTCGTTGCGCCGCGGACTACCCCGCGGCGCCCCGACGAAACGGTTTCTGGTTCGACCTCTTACCGCTTGCCGCCGCGCTTGCCGCCCGTGGAGCCGCCGTCGCCGGACTCGAACAGCATCAGCACCGCGGAGCCGCTGACCGGATCGCCGCCGCCGGACTTGCGGTCCTTGGCCTTGGCCGCGATCTTCTCGACGCGCTGCGAGAAGTCGTCGAGCAGCTTGGCGATCTCCTCCCAGCCCCTCTTGTCGAGCTTGAGCTCCAGCCGGTTGAGCCGTGCCCCCTCGCGATCGAACGCGCCGGACTTCGCCGCCGCCAGGAAGTCGTCGAGGATCGCGCGCCCCGTGACGTCCGAGAACGAGCGCCTCACGGACGCGGGCAGCGTCGCCCAGTCCTGGGCGGGCAGGTGCGGGCGCTCGATGGCGCGGTAGTAGTGCTCGACCGCACCGCGACGAGGCTCGGTGCGCACGAGCTCGACCATCCCCAGGTCGGCGAGCGTGCGCATGTGGTAGCTGACGTTCCCGATCGGCTCGTCGAGCTCGCCCGCCAGCTCGCTCGGGCTCGTCACGCGCTCGTTGAGCACGGTGAGCATCCGAATGCGCAGCGGGTGTGCAAGCGCCTTGACGATCCGCTGGTCGATGACGTGTTCCGGCGTGGCTCGGCCCTCCTGTCAGGCGCCGTCCGTGGCGCGCTCGAAACGGGTAACGCGCCGGACCATAACCGGTCCGACGGCTGGCCCGCCGTGCGATTCCGCTGCAAATGCGTCCAAAGCGTCAGTAAGCAAAATGTCCGCTGCGGGGATCTTCCCCGCAATGGTCAATCGTGACCCCGTGATATGGCGCGGGACCACGAGTGCGGGCGGAGGGACTCGAACCCCCATGGCTTGCGCCACCGGCTCCTAAGGCCGGCGTGTCTACCGGTTCCACCACGCCCGCTCGGGCCGTGACTACCGTCGCGCGGACGGCCGCGGGATTGTATGTTCCGCCTCATGGCCGAACCACGGCGCGACGACGTACGCCTCGAGTACCCGAACCGCGACAAGGCTTCGAGCAAGGCGACGAAGGCCGTCGTCGTGCTCTTGGTGCTGGTCAGCGCGGCGCTCATGACGATCGTGACGATCGGCGGCTGGGACGCGCTCCAGGGCGCGAAGCTCATCCAGATCGCCTACATCCTGATCTACCTCTTGGTCGGCTTCTACATCGCCCGCTGGCGCAGCGGGATGCTGCCGGTCATCGCCGCGCTCGCGACGATCATGCTGATCTTCGCCGCGGTCTCCGCGCCGGAGTGGTTCGCGCGCGACAAGGACGGGTTCACCGACCCCGCGCTGGCCGCGAGCGTCCTCGGGATGATCACCATCCTCATCATCCCCGTGCAGGTCCTCCTCGTCGCCTTCGCCATGAGCGGCTTCCGCCAGAACTGGCAGGTCGAGGTCGAGCGGCGCCCGGGCCGCGACGACGACGGCGACGACGAGCGCGACGACCGCCGCAGCCCGTCCCCCGCGCCCGCGTAGCCTGTAGCTGCCCGGCCCGGGTGGCGGAACGGTAGACGCGGAGGCCTCAAAAGCCTCTGCCCTTCGGGGCGTGTGGGTTCGAGTCCCACCCCGGGTATCGGCGGCCGGCGGATGCGCGGGCGCGATCGCGTGACGGTGGACTAGCTCCTGGCGAGCCGGCGCACGGCGGCGTCGAGCGCCCGCGTGGGTAGCAGGGTCCGCAGGCCGAGCTGGATCCGCGCGTCGGCGCCGACGAGGTAGCGCGGACGCGGGCGCCGGGCGGTGAGCGCGTGCACGATCGCGTCGGCGACCTTCGACGGCGGGAAGGAGCGCTCGGCCGTCTTCGCCGCGAGCGCCTGGAACCCCTGGAGGCGCTGGCCGTACAGCTCGCGCGCCTCCGGGGGCAGGCCGGCGAGCAGGTCGGCCGCGCTCTCCTGGCCCTTGCGCCAGATCTCCGTGTCCGCGCTGCCCGGCTCGACGATTGCCACCTTGACGCCCGTCGGCTCGACCTCCTGGCGCAGCGCGTCGCTCAGCCCCTCGATGGCCCACTTCGAGGCGTGGTACGGCCCGAGGAAGGGAACGGCGGTCCGCCCGCCGATCGAGGACAGCATCACGACGCGCCCATGCGCCGCACGCAGCGCCGGAAGCAGCGCCTGGGTCAGCGCGAGCGGCCCGACGACGTTGACCTCGAGCTGGCGGCGCAGCTCGTCGAGGGAGAGGAACTCGAGCGGGCCCTGCACGGTGACCCCCGCGTTGTTGACGAGGCCGACGAGCGGCGCGCGATCGGCGACGAGCGCCTTCGCCGCGGTGATCGCGGCGGCGTCGGTGACGTCGAGGAGGACGGGCTCGGTCCCGGGCGGGGCGTCGTCCTCGCGACGGACGCCGGCCAGCACGTGGAACCCGCGGCCGAGGAGCTGCTCGGCCGTCACGCGGCCGATGCCGCTCGACGTGCCCGTGACGAGGACGGTCTTGCGCACCATGACGCGACCCTACACGCGCTCGCCTGCGTTCCCCGTGGGTAGGGACCCACACATGGCAACGATCGAAGGACGCGCGAAGGAGCTGCTCGAGCAGCCGAACTTCGCCCACCTCTCCACCATCCGCGAAGACGGCACGGTCCACGGCGTCGTCGTCTGGCAGCACGTCGAGGACGGGAAGGTCGCGCTCAACAGCTCCGAGGGGCGCGCCTGGCCGGCGAACGTCCGCCGCGACCCGCGCGTGACGATCACCGTCCACAACCAGGAGAACCCCTACGAGTACGTCGAGGTCCGCGGCCGCATCAGCGTCGACACGCACGACGGCGCGAAGGAGCACATCGACGCGCTGGCCAAGAAGTACCTGGACAAGGACGAGTACCCCTTCCTCCAGCCGGGCGAGCAGCGGATCAAGTTCCTCGTCGACCCCGAGCGCGTCCGGGTGCAGGGAGGCTAGGGGCCGAACGAGGCGAGCTCGTCGAGCAGCTCGCCGCGCCCCGCGAGGACGCCGGACGGCAGCCCGTCGCGGGCGGGCAGGTCGCGGACCTCGAAGCCCGCGCGGGTGCACAGCAGCGTCCCGGCGGCGACGTCCCACGGCTGGACGCCGCGCTCGAAATACGCGTCGTAGCGCCCGGCCGCGAGCCACGCCATGTCGAGCGCGGCGCTCCCCATGCGGCGGACGTCCCGCACGGCCGGCAGCATCCGGGCGACGATCTCCGCCTGCCGCGCCCGGACGCCGGCGTCGTAGCCGAAGCCCGTCACGACGAGCGACTCGGCCAGCGGCCGCGCCGGCGACGCGCCGACGGGCACGCCGTCGAGCAGCGGGCCCGACGTGCGCGTCGCCGCGAAGAGCTCGTCGCGCAGCGGGTCGAGGATGACGCCCGCGAGCGCGCCGTCCGCGTCCTCGCACGCCACGCTGACGCACCACTGCGGCACGCCGAACAGATAGTTGATCGTCCCGTCGAGCGGGTCGAAGACCCAGCGCACGCGGCCCGGCTCGAGCGGCCCGGCCGCGCCGCCCTCCTCCTCCCCCAGCAGCGCGTCGTCCGGCCGGTGCTCGGCCAGCAGCGAGCGGATGGCCCGCTCGGCGGCGAGGTCGGCCTCCGAGGCGAGGTCCGTCGGCGTCGACTTGGCCACGACCGCGACCTCCGCACCGAAGCGCTCGGCCAGCAGCGCGCCGGCGACACGGGCCGCCTCGGTCGCGAGGTCGAGCAGGTCGTCGCTCACCCGGCGAGCGGCGGCCGGCGCTCGGCCCACGGGCGCGCCCGCTCGATCTGGCCGGCGAGCGCGAGCAGCGTCTCCTCGCCGTCCGGGCGCCCGGCGAGCTGCACGGACGTCGGCAACCCCTCGGGACTCAGCCCGGAGGGGATCGTGATCGCGGGGTTGCCGACGTGGTTCCAGACGGCCTGGAACGGGACCGTGGCCGTGACGCCGTTCCACGTGCGCACGAAGCCGGCGCCGGTGTACGCGCCGACCGGTTGCGGCGGCCTCGCCGTTCCGGGGCCGAGCACGACGTCGACGTCGTCGAAGATCGCGTTGATGCGCGTGGCGTCGGTGGCCTCGCTCTCGTCGCCCCAGCGAAGCCCGCCGGTGCGCTTGACGACGGCCCCGAGCCGCGCCATCGAGCGGGTACGCGGCTCGAGGCGCTCGGGGTGCGGCATGCCGCGGGCGTCGTCGTGCACGCCCGCCATCCAGCGCATGGCCCAGTGGAGCCCCGCCACGCCGTAGTCCGGGTCGCGCTCGACGACCTCGTGCCCGAGCGAGCGCAGCAGCTCGGCGATCTCCTCGGTGGCGCGCAGGAGGCCCGGCTCGACCTTCGCCATGATCCCCGGCGGCACCTTGGCCGACAGCGCGACGCGCAGCTTCCCGGGGTCGTCGGCCGCCGCCTGGCGCCACGGCAGACCGGTCACCGCCTCGTAGAACAGCGCCGCGTCGGCCACGGTCCGCGCGAGCCCTCCGACGACCGACAGCCCGTGCCAGTGCGGCCCACCGCCCGGCAGGTACTGGATGCGGTCGCGCTGCGGCTTCAGGCCGGCGAGCCCGCAGAACGCCGCCGGGATGCGGATCGACCCGCCGCCGTCCGAGCCGGTGGCGAGCGACGCCAGCCCCGCGGCCACCGCCGCGCCCGAACCGCCGCTCGACCCGCCGGGCGTGCGCTGCGGGTCCCATGGGTTGCGGGTGATCCCCCACGTCGGCGTCTCGGTGAACGGCCAGATCGTCAGCTCGGGGACGTTCGTGATGCCGATGACGATCGCACCGGCCGCGCGGAGCAGCCGGACGATCTCCCAGTCCTCGCGCTCGGGCTCCCCGTAGGCGTTGGTTCCGTCGGTGCGGACCTCCCCGGCCACGCCGACGTCGTCCTTCACCGCGACCGGGATGCCGAGGAGCGGCCGGTCGTCGCCCGCGCGCAGCCGCCCGGCGGCCTGGTCGGCCTCGGTCAGCGCTCGCTCGGCGAGCACCTTGCGGAACGCGTTCAGGTCGGGATCGAGCCGCTCGATGCGCCGCAGGTAGGTCTCGACGAGCTCGCGCGGCGAGACCTCGCCGGCGCGGAGAAGCTCGGATTGGCGGGTCGCGCCGGCGAAGGCGAGGGAGGTCTCGTCCATGCTTGGCGCAAGAGTACGAGAATGGACCCCGCTCCGATCATGAGGCAGATCGCCGAGATCGAGCGCCGCGGCGCGTGCACGGACGCCGAGCGGCGCGCCGGCCGCGCGCTGGCCGCGCGGCTGAGGGCGATGGGCCGCCGCCCCCGCAGCGAGACGGTCTGGGTGCGCCCGCAGTGGGCGGCGATCTGGCTCGTCCACGCGCTGCTGGGGATCGCGGGCAGCGTGGTGAGCGTCGACCAGCCCGAACTGGGGCTGGGGATCGCGGGCGTCGCCGCCCTGTCCGCGCTCGGCGAGGTCACGGGGCGCGTCCGCGTGCTCGCCCTCCTGTGGCCGCGGCGGGCGACGCAGAACCTCGTGGCCGCGCCGCCCGACGAGCGCGCGCCGGTGAAGCTGATCGTGACCGCGCCGTACGACGCCGCGCGCACCACGACCGGCGCCGCGCGGATGCTGAGCCGCGTCGACACCGCGATCCGCCGCGCGCTGCGCGGGCGGTGGCCGTCGCCGCTCGGCCTGCTCTCGCTCGCCCTCGTCGCCGTCGCCGGCTGCGCCGGGGCGCGGGTGGGCGGGGCTGAGGCCGCGTGGCTCGGCGCGCTCCAGCTGGTGCCGACCGTCGTGTGCATCGTCGCGACCGCGCTGCTCGTCGACCTCGCGCTGGCGGAGCCCGCGACCGGGGCGAACGCGAGCGCGAGCGCGGCGGCCGTCGCGGTCGCCCTCGTGGCCGAGCTCGACGAGCGCCCGCCGCGGCGCCTCGACGTCGAGCTCGTGCTGGCCGGTGCGGGCGACGGGCCGTCGCTGGGGATGCAGGCCTACGTCCGCGCGCGGCGGCGCGGCGCGTCAGCCGAGCGGGTCGCGGGGCTGGCCGTCGAGCCGTGCGCCGGCGGCGAGCCGCGGTTCTGGACCCACGACGGCCCGATCCTGGGGACGCGGCTGCATCCCCGGCTCGTCTCCCTGGCGGCGGATGCCGGCGGGCGCGGGCACCGCGGCCGCGGGGTCACCGGCGCGCTGCGCGCCCGGCAGGCCGGCTGGCCGGCGATCGCGGTCGGCGCGCTGGACGGCCGCGGCCGCGCGCCGCGCGCCCGCGATCGGTCCGACACGCCCGCGAACGCCGACGACGCCGCGATGGCGGCCACGCTCGAGCTGGCGTTGCGGCTGGTCCGGCGGTTGGACGCCGACGTCCGGTGAGCAGGAGCGTCCAGCGACGGACGCCCGGAACTCCAACGGAAGCGGCGTCCCGCCGATGCAGGAGGCGGACGTGAAGGTCGCCAAGCGCAAGAAGCGCAAGAAGAAGCAGCCCGCGCAGCACTGCAAGGTGGTGCGCAACAAGCGGACCGGACGCAAGCGGAAGGTCTGTCACAAGCGGCGGCGCCGGCCGGCCGCGGCACCGGTCCCGACGCCGCTCGCGAAGCTTCCGGTCCCGTCCGCGGCGGCGCCGCCGGTCACCACCGCCGCCCTCGCCCCCGACCCCGGGGGCGCTCCCGCCGAGAGCCCGCCTCCCGCTCCACCGCCCGCCGCGGACGACGGCCCCTTCATCCCGCTGAGCCTGCGCGACGCCGAGCGCCTGCTGTGGCGCGCCGGCTTCGGCCCGCGCCCGGGCGACGTCGCGCGGGTCGCCGCGCTCGGCCTCGGCGGCGCGATCCGCTCCCTCACGCGGCCGACCGGCGCCGCGCAGCTCGCGGCCCGGCGCCGCACGACGAGGACGGCCACCCGATCGACCCGAACAACGCGTGGGGCCACGATCACCTGTGGTGGCTCGACCGCATGGTGCGCAGCGACCAGCCGCTGGTCGAGCGCATGACCCTCGTCTGGCACGACTGGTTCGCGACGTCCAACGAGGACGTCGGCAACGCGGCGCTGATGATCGAGCAGAACCAGCTGCTGCGGGCGAACGCGCTCGGCTCGTTCGAGACGCTCGCGCTGGAGGTCACGAAGAACCCCGCGATGCTCCTGTTCCTCAGCGGCGTCGAGAACCACAAGGACGGCCCGAACGAGAACTACGGGCGCGAGCTCATGGAGCTGTTCACGCTCGGCGCCGACCGCGGCGCGTACAGCGAGGCCGACGTCCGCGAGCTTGCGCGCGCCCTCACCGGGTGGGACGCCGACTGGGACGACGACGCGGGCTACGTGAACTTCCGCTTCGACCCCGAGCGCCACGACACGGGCGTCAAGACGCTGTGGGCGGGCAGCGGGCACGCGCAGACCGGCACCTTCGACTGGCAGGACGCGGTCCGCCTCTGCCTGCACCACCCGATGCACGCGGAGTTCTTCGTCCGCAAGCTGTGGAGCTACTTCGTCCCGACGCCGCCGCCCGACGCGACGCGCGCCTCGCTGGAGTCGCTGTACGTCTCGTCGGGGTTCCAGATCCGGCCGATCGTCGAGGCGATCCTCGCGCACCCCGACCTCTACGCGGCGGACGCGCCGATGGTCAAGCCGCCGGTGGTCTATACGGCGGGGCTGCTCCGCGCGCGGCAGCGCGGGATCGACGTCAGCTACTGGTCGTGGCTGGGCGACGGCGCCGGCCAGCTGCTGTTCCACCCGCCGAACGTCGCCGGCTGGAACGACAACGGGTGGCTCGACACGTCCACGATCAAGGGGCGCTGGGACGTCGCCTGGTACGCGCTGCATCCCGACATGCCGGACGGCGAGAGCTACAGCACGACCGAGACGCCCGCCGAGGCGCTCGCGAAGGCGCTCGCCCACTGGGGCCACCCGACTCTCGGCGCGGCGACGGTGGCCGAGCTCCAGCACTTCGCCGAGACCGCGCTGCCCGCGGTGCTCGCGAGCTGGGAGCAGTCGTGGCTGCGCGCGATGCGCCAGACCGCCCTGCGCCACCTCATCGCCACCTGCCCGGAGTTCCAGACCTCGTGAGCTGCTGCAACGACTACACGCGCTCCGCCGCCCTGCGCGCCGTCGCCGGCCGGGGCCTACCCGCCATCGAGCCGGGGATGCCGCTGCCCGCGGGCACCGGCATGGACCGCCGCGGCTTCCTGCTGCGCAGCGCCGGGCTGGCGCTGTCGGTCTACGGCGCGGGGCGGATCGCCGGCGGCGCGCTCGAGGAGGGCATCGCGATGGCCGCGTCGACCGGTCCGGCGCCGGTGCTCGTGTCGATCTTCCTCTCCGGCGGCATCGACGGACTGAACGTGCTCGCGCCCTTCGAGGATCCCACCTACCTGTCGCTGCGCCCGACGCTGAAGGTCAGCGGCGGGACGACGTTCAGCGAGGACCCGCGGCTGATGTGGCACCCCGCCGCGTCGGCGCTGGCCGGGCTGCACGGCGCCGGGAAGGTCAGCGTGATGCCGGCCGTCGGCTACACGCACCCCAACCAGTCGCACTTCACCTCGCGCCACTTCTGGGAGGTCGGCGCGCTCGACGTGCAGGCGCGGACCGGCTGGCTGGGCCGCTACCTCGACCGCGTCGGGCAGCCGAACAACGCGATCCAGGGCCTGTCGCTGCAGGGCCAGCTCTCCCCCACGCTGGCCACGACGAACGTCGCGGTCGCGGCGACCTCGTCGGCCGACTCCTACCGGTTCGAGAGCCCGGGCGTGTGGGACGACCGCATCGAGGACGCGATGGCCGCCAGCTTCGGCCGCCTCGGGACCCTGCCGTCGACGAACCCGATCCTCGGCCAGGCCAACCAGGCGCAGGCGAACGCCGCGATCCTCAGCTCGCAGCTCGACACGCTGCCGCCCCCGGGCGCGGGGGCCGCGTACCCCGACAACGACCTCGCGACGCGGCTCGAGTCGCTCGCGCGCATGCTCGGCGCGGGGCTGCCGATCCGCTGCGCGACGATGGACGCCGCCGGCGGCTACGACACGCACTCCAGCCAGAAGACGGACTTCGAGGACGGGCTGAAGGCGACGTCCGACGCCGTCGCGGCCTTCCAGGCCGACCTCGAGACGCGCGGGCTCGCCGAGCGCGTCCTCGTGCACCTGTGGAGCGAGTTCGGGCGCCGCCCGGAGGAGAACGGGTCGGCCGGGACCGATCACGGCGCGGCCGGCGTCGGCTTCCTCGTCGGGACGAGGGCCGCCGGGACGATGATCGGCGAGCACCCCGGGCTCGGCACGCTCGACGAGGAGGGGAACCTGCCCGCGACGGCCGACTTCCGGTCGCTGTACTGCTCGCTGCTCGAGGACTGGCTGGGGACCGAGGCCGAGGGGATCGTGCCCGGCGCCTCCGCCCTCGCGCGCTACGCCGTGGTCAAGTGAGGCTCGCGGCGCTCATCCTCGCCGCCGCGCTCGTGGTCGCCGCGCCGGCCGAGGCGCGTCGCGCGCACGGCCACGTCCCGCCGAAGCGGACGCTCGCGGGCGCGAAGAAGCGCGCCGTGCACCGGCTGAGCTGGCGCATGCCGCTGGTGGGCTCGCCGGCGGCGGCGGTCGTCGCTCCGGCCGGCCGCGTCCCGAGCGACGGGCCGTCCCCGCCGGCCGACGGACCTGCAGCGACCGGGCAGCCCGGCGCTCCCGCTCCCGACGCTCCCCCGGCCGCGCCCGGGTGCGACCCGTCGCCGTGGCTCGGCGTCACCGCCGAGGACGTCGGCGGCTTCCGCCTGCGGCTGACGCGCACGTGCGTGCCCGCGGGCGAGGTCCTCTTCCAGTTCCGCAACGTCGACGCGTCGAAGCACAACCTGTTCGCGGAGGGCGTCGAGCCGGTCGCCGCGTCGCGCCGCGTCGTCGACGACACCGACGGCGAGACGACGGTGACCGCGCGCGCGGAGCTGACGGCCGGGAGGTGGCGGCTCTACTGCGCGTTCCCCGGGCACGAGGCGATGACCCGCCTCGTGGACGTCACGCCTGCGGGCTGAAGGCTCCGGCAAGCTCGACGAAGGGCTCGAGCGAGCGCGGGTTGGCGAGCGAGTCGCGGCTGGCGGCCTTGTCGGGGTCGACCCCCATGAGGATCCGCTTGACCGGCACCTCCAGCACCTTGCCGCTGAGCGTCCGCGGGACCTCGGCGATCTCCCGCACCTCGTTCGGCACGTGGCGCGGCGAGCAGTCGTCGCGGATGCGCCTGGCGATGCGCGCGATGAGGTCGTCGTCGAGCTTCGCGTCCTCGCGCAGGACGACGAACAGCGGCATGTAGTCGTCGAGGTCGACGACCAGCGCGTCGACGATCTCGTCGAGCGAGAGGACGGCGCGGTAGATCTCGCTCGTCCCCATGCGCACGCCGCCGCGGTTGATCGTCGAGTCGCTGCGCCCGCTGATGATCGCGGTGCCGCGCGAGGTGATCTCGATCCAATCGCCGTGGCGCCACACGCCCGGGTAGACGTCGAAGTAGCTCTCGTGCAGGCGCGTCCCGTCCGGGTCGCCCCAGAAGAAGACGGGCATGGACGGCATCGGCTCGGTGATGACGAGCTCGCCGACGCGGTCGGTGTGCGGGCGGCCCTCCTCGTCCCACGACTCGACCTTCGCGCCGAGCGAGCGGCCCTGCAGCTCGCCCTCGTAGACGGGCAGCAGCGGGACGCCGCCGACGAACGCCGTGCAGACGTCGGTGCCGCCGCTCGTGCTGAACAACCAGGTGTCCTCGCCGACGTGGTCGTAGATCCAGCGGAAGCCCTCGGGCGCGAGCGGCGACCCCGTCGAGCCGACGCTGCGCAGCGCGTCCAGGTTCCGGCCGTTCCCCTTCGGCTCGACGCCCTGCTTCATGCACGCCGCGATGTACGCGGCGCTCGTGCCGAAGCACGTCATGCCGGTCTCGCTGGCGAAGTCCCACAGCACGTCGCCGGCGGGGTTGCCGTCGTAGAGCAGGATCGTTGCCTCGGTCAGCAGCACGCCGACCAGGAAGTTCCACATCATCCAGCCGGTCGTCGTGAACCAGAAGACGCGGTCGCCCGGGTGGGCGTCGAGGTGCAGGTGCATCTTCTTGAGGTGCTCGAGCAGGATCCCGCCGTGGCCGTGCACGATCGCCTTGGGCAGGCCGGTCGTGCCGCTGGAGTACAGGACCCAGAGCGGGTGGTCGAAGGGGACGCGCGCGAACTGCAGCGGCTCGCGCTCGGCGAGGAGGTCGGCCCAGGACGTCCCCTCGGGCGCCTCGTCGTGCAGGTACGCCAGCCAGACGGTGTGCTCGACCGTCGGCAGCTCCCCGAGGATCCCCTCGACGATCTCGCGCCGGTCGAAGTCCTTGCCGCCGTAGCGGTAGCCGTCGACGGTGAGCAGGACCTTCGGCTCGATCTGGGCGAAGCGGTCGACGACGCTGCGGGGGCCGAACTCGGGCGCCGCGCTCGACCAGATCGCGCCGAGCGAGGCGGTGGCGAGGAAGGCCACGATCGTCTCGGGGATGTTCGGCAGGTAGGCGACGACGCGGTCGCCCTCGCCGACGCCGAGGCGCCGCAGGCCGGTCGCGCAGCGCTCGACCTGCTCGCGCAGCTCCGCCCACGAGACGGTTGCCGTCTCGCGCAGCTCGGAGCGGTGGACGATGGCCGTGCCCTCGCGCTCGCGCAGGAGGTGCTCGGCGTAGTTCAGCCGCGCGCCCGGGAACCACTCCGCGCCGGGCATGCTCCGGCTGCCCAGCACCGCGTCGTACTCGCCCTCGACGCCGAAGAACTCCCAGATCGCGGCCCAGAACCCCTCGAGGTCGTCGACCGACCAGCGCCACAGGTCGTCGTAGGTCTCCAGCCCGCGGTCGAGCCACCGCATGAAGCGGGTCATCGTCGCGCCCTCGACCATGTCGGCGGATGGGGTCCAGAGGAGGTCGCCGCGGGCCATCGGCTACACCGGGTGCACGGGGTTGCGCTTCGCCGGCCAGTCGCGCGACTTGTGCGACGCGGCCGCGAAGCGCTTGATCAGCTCGTCCCGCAGGTCCTCGGGCTGGATGACCGCGTCGACGACGAGCTCGGAGGCCAGGTGCAGGATGTCGATGTCCTCCGCGTACTCGGCCCGCAGCTCCTCCGTCCGGCGCGCGCGCTCGCCGGGGTCGTCGATCGCCTGCAGCTGGTTGTAGAACACGGCGTTGACGGCGGCGGAGGGGCCCATGACCGCGATCGACGCGGTCGGCAGCGCGATGCACGCGTCGGGGTCGAACGCCGGACCCGCCATCGCGTACAGCCCCGCGCCGTACGCCTTGCGCACCACGACCGACAGCTTCGGCACCGTCGCCTCGCTCACCGCGCTGATCATCTTCGCGCCGTGGCGGATGATCCCCTGGCGCTCGACGGCCGTCCCGATCATGAAGCCGGGGACGTCGGCCAGGAACAGCAGCGGCAGGTTGAACGCGTTGCACAGCCAGATGAAGTGCGCCGCCTTGTCCGCGCTGTCCACGAACAGCACGCCGCCCTTCTGCTTGGGCTGGTTGGCCACGATCCCCACGGCGGCGCCGTCGAGCCGCGCGAACCCGACGACGAGCTCCTTCGCCCAGCGCGGGTGGACCTCGAAGAACGACTCGGCGTCGACCAGCGAGTCGATGAGCTTCTTGATGTCGAAGGGCTTGTTCTCGTCGAGCGGGACGATGTCGCGGATCGGCTCGTCGGAGGCGGGCGGCGCCGGCGGCGCGACCGGCGGCGCCTCCTCCCAGCTCGAGGGGAAGTAGGACAGCCACCGCTTCGCGAGGTCGATGCCCTCCTCGTCGCTCTTGGCCAGCAGCGTCCCGACGCCCGACACGCCGGTGTGCATCTTCGCCCCGCCCATCTCGTCGAGCGACACCTTCTCGCCGATGACCATCTCCGCCATCCGCGGCGAGCCGAGGTACATCGACGCGTTCCCCTCGCGCATGATCACGACGTCGCAGAACGCGGGGATGTACGCCCCGCCCGCCGCGCTCGGGCCGAACAGGACGCACACCTGCGGGACGAGCCCGCTCATCTGCACTTCGGTATAGAAGATGCGCCCCGCCCCGCGGCGACCGGGGAACATCTGCACCTGGTCGGTGATCCGCGCCCCGGCGCTGTCGACGAGGTAGACCATCGGCACGCGCAGGCGCAGCGCGCGCTCCTGGATGCGGATGATCTTCTCGACCGTCTTCGGGCCCCACGAGCCCGCCTTGACCGTCGGGTCGTTGGCCATCACGCACACCGCGCGGCCGCCGACGGTCGCGGTCCCGGTCACGACCCCGTCCGCGCCCAGCCCCTCCTCCTGCCAGTTGGCGAGCAGCGCCTCCTCGACGAACGAGCCGTCGTCGACGAGCCGCGCGATGCGCTCGCGGACCGGCAGCTTGCCCTGCTCGGCCGACTTCGAGCGGTGGCGCTCGGGCCCGCCTGCGCGGGCCCGCTCGATCGCCGCCTGCAGGTCGCTCACAGGCGCACTTCCCGCGTTGTCTCGGCCGGAGGCGCGGTGCCGCCGCCGGGAGCGGTCCCGCGCGGGCCGGCGAGGAACGCGGCGACCGCGCCGCCCGCGCCGAGCAGCAGGAGCAGCGGCCACCAGAGGAACTTCTCCTCCGCCCCGCCCGTCTGCAGGACCACGAAGGCCAGGAGCAGGGCCGCGGAGACGTAGCCGGGGCCGGGCTCGCGCGTGTGCGCGGCGAAGACGGCGAGGCCGAAGCCGAAGAGGAGAATCACGAGCTCCCACGCGCCGCCGGCGCCCTCCGCGCCGCCGTCGCCGAACGAGATGAGGCTCGCGCCGAAGCTCGCCGCGAGCACGAGGATGACGACCCCGGCCAGCGCCACGAGCACGACGCCGTGCCGGCCGCGGTCCCGGTAGAGCGCGACGCCGGCGGCGGCCAGCACGAGGCCCTCGAGCACGAAGATGTAGCGGAAGGTCGACGCGCCGTCCGGCGAGAAGATCCAGTCGACCGCCGCGACCACCGCCACGACGGCGCTCGCCGCCGCGAGCAGCGTGCAGACGGCGGAGTCGCGCCGCAGCGCGATGAACCCGAACCCGAGCGCGAGCAGCAACGCGACCCACGTGACGGTGCCCGAGGCGAGGTTGTCGCTGTCCGCGCCGAGCACGTCGGCGAGGGTGACGAGCGCGGCCGTCGCCAGCGCGAAGCCGGCGACGAGGATCGCGGACAGCCAGCCGGGCGGCGGCCCCTCGCGCGGTTCGAGCGCGACCGCGGGGCCGAGCACGGCGGCGGCCGCGACCGCGCTGATGAAAAACTTCACGCCCGCCGCCCAGCCGGTGTACCTCGCCAGCAGCGCGTAGACGAACAGGGCGATGAGGATCGACGCGAGCGCCGCAAGGCGGCCACGGTCCTCGTCGACGGCGAGCAGGCGGTTCATGGCTATGACACCCCTTGGTTCGGTGCGGGCTGCTCGCCCGCGTAGTCGTAGAAGCCCTTGCCGGACTTCCGGCCGTACCAGCCGGCCGCGAGCATCTTGCGCAGCGTCGGAGGCTGCGCGAACCGGCGCTCGCGGAACTCGTCGAACATCACGTCGCAGATCGAGCCGAGCGTGTCGAGCCCGACGAAGTCGGCCAGCGTCAGCGGCCCCATCGGGTGGGCCGCCCCCGCCTTCATCGCCTCGTCGATCTCGTCGATCGAGCCGACGCCCTCCTCGAAGGCGCGGATGGCGTCGAGCATGTACGGGACGAGCAGGCGGTTGACGATGAAGCCCGCCTTGTCCTTGGTGGGGATCGCGAGCTTGTTCTGCGACTTCGCGAACTCCTGGCCGGCGGCGAACGCCTCGTCCGACGTCGTCACCGCGCGGATGACCTCGACCAGCTTCATGACCTGCGCCGGGTTGAAGTAGTGCAGGCCGAGGAACTGCTCCGGCCGCTTGGTCGCCGCGGCCTGGTCGATGACGCTCAGCGACGAGGTGTTCGTGGCGAACAGCGCCTCGTCCTTGACGATCCCGTCGACCTCGCGCCACATCTCGAGCTTGAGCGGGAGCGACTCGGTGATGGCCTCGATCACGAGGTCGCAGTCGGCGAGGTCGGCGTAGTCGGTGGTCGTCTGGATGCGGCCGAGGATCGCGTCGGCGTCCTCCTGCGTCGATCGGCCCTTCTCCACGGCGCGCGCCAGCTGCTTGCTGATCTTGCCCATGCACTTGTCGACCACGGACTGGTCGACCTCCCGCACGACGACGTCGTAGCCCGCCGTCGCGGTGACCTGCGCGATGCCGTGTCCCATGAGGCCGCCGCCGACGACGCCCACCTTCTTGATCTCAGCCATACGGCCGGAATCTATGGCACCTGGCGTCGTTCGAGCAGGTACCCCGCGGCGTTCGCCGCCTGCCAGAGCGAGAGGAGCGCGGCGAGCCGTGCGGCGCGACCGGCCGGCCGCAGCCGCAGCGTGCGCAGGTACAGCGACGGGTCGAGGTGGAACGGCGTCTCGTCGCGCAGGCGTCCGGTGCCGCGAGCGGCGCGGGCGGCGTGGTAGCGCGCGGCTCCGCGGCCGTAGGCGAGGTGCTGGGCCACGAAGCCCCTGAGGTCCAGCTCGTGCGCGTGGTGGACCACCGCCTGCGGGACGAGGCGCAGCGTGCGGCCGGAGGCGCGCCAGCGGTCGCACAGGTCGCGATCCTCGGACGCGAAGGGGAAGCGGTCCTCGTCGAAGCCGCCGACCGCCGCGAAGTCCTCGGCGCGGAGCGCGAGGTTGTTCGAGGCGCAGAAGCGCGCGGCCCGGCGGTTGTAGTGGGCGTAGACGAGGTCGACGATGTGCTGGCTGGCGTCGGCGAAGCGGTTGGCGGCGAGCGCGTTGACCGTGCGCCCGCCCGCGGCGACTCCGGGCCGGACCGCGGGGACGAGCGCGCGCAGCCAGCCCGGCTCGGGCATGCAGTCGTCGTCTGTGAAGGCGAGGACGTCGCCGCTCGCGTGGCGCGCGCCGGTGTTGCGCGCGGCGGCCGGGCCGCGCGCGCTGGCGTGCCGGACGACGCGCACGCCCTCGGCGCGAGCGCCGCCGCCGTCGTCGACGACGACGATCTCGAGGCGCTCGCGCGGCCAGTCGAGGTCCTGCAGCGCGCGGATGCACCGTCGCAGCCCCTCGGGCCGCCGGCCGGCGCTGGGGACGACGACGGCGACCAGCGGCTCGCTCATGGCAGCGCCGCCACCTCGGCGGCCGGGACGAAGCGGACGCGCTCGAGCTCGAGCGTGCTCAGGGCCGCGCGGTCCTCGGGCGTGGACGGGCGCAGGAACCCCGCGGCCTGTCCGGCGGCATCCAGGGCGAGGCCGGCGAGGAGCGGTACGTACGCGCGCTTCGGGAAGCGCGCGCGCTGCTCGGGCGGGAGGGCGCGGACGATCCGCGCGAGCCGGACGGCGGGGATGAGCGGCGAGCCGAGCGCGTAGACGAGCTGCCGCGGGCGCGGCCACGCGGAGGCGCGGGCGGCGGCCGCGATCCGCCCGTGCCGGCGGGTGACGGCCAGGAACGGGCGCAGCATCCCGAAGTTCACGTGGCGGATCACGGCGCGCGGCTCGAGGCAGACGCGCTCGCCCTCCTCGCGCAGGCGCAGGTGGAAGACCCACTCGGCCTCCAGCGCGATCTCGAGAGCGTCGTCGTGGCGCTCGAGGACGGCGCGCTTGTACGAGGAGTTGTGGCCGGGCGCCGTCGCGACCTCGCCGCCGGGATGCCCCTCGGCGTAGGCGCCGTAGCCGAGCGCGTAGTCGGCCCAGCTGACGAGCGTGCCGGGGTTGGCGTTGCGGACGACCGGCCCGACCACCGCCCACGGCTCCCGGTGGCGCGCGACGAGGGCCTCCGCCCAGCCGGGGAGCGGGAAGGCGTGGTCCTCGCCGAAGGCGACGACGTCCGCCTGCGCGACGCGCGCGCCCGCCGCGTTGGCGTCGGCGACGGAGCGCGCGTGGGGGGCGGCGAGGACGCGGTGGCCCCACAACGCCGCGGCCGCTTCGGGCGCGGCGCCGGCGGCGGGGCTCTCCGCGCCCGCGGCCGCTTCCGGCGCGGCGCCGACGGCGGGGCTCTCCGCGGCCGCGCCCTCGGCCCCCATCGCGACCAAGACCAGCTCGATCCGGTCGGCGATCGTCTGCTCGGCGAGGCAGGCGACGGTCCGGGGGATGGAGGACCAGCCCGACCGGGTCGCGATGACGACCGAGAGCGAGGGCGCGGCTGCGGCGCCGTCGGCGCGCGGCTCGGGCGCGGAGGCCGGATGACTCACGCCGGCGCCCCCTCGCGCGCGAGCGCGTCCTCGGCCTCGACCGCGAGCGCCACCGCGGCGCGGCCGTCGTCGAACGTCGCCGGCGGCGAGCCTCCGCCTCGCACCGCGTCGCGGATCGCCTCCCACTGCGCGGCGTAGCTCAGCAGGTAGTCGCCTCCGCCCCGGGCGGCCCGGGCGCGGCGCGGGAGGTCGGCCGCGGCGTCGAGCGCGCGCCTCGCGAGCCGCTCTCCTGCGAAGCGCGGGCCGTCGCCGCGGTAGAGCGTCAGGCTCATCCGGCCGCGCTCGCCGACGAGCTCGACCTCGTGCGCGTCGGCCGTGCCCGTCGCGAGCGTCGTCGCGAGGACGACGCCGTCGTCGGTCCGGGCGCTGAGGGCGAGGGTCGCGGCGTCACCGCTCGCGCGCAGGTCGCGCGGCTCGCCGCCGCCGAGCAGCCGCCAGAGGTCGAGGTGGTGGATCCCCATGTCCCACAGGGCGCTGCCCCCCGCCCCGCCGCGCCAGCCGGACCCGCGCGATCCGGCCGCCCAGTGCGAGCGGACCAGGAGCAGCCTTCCGAGCCGCCCGGCATCGAGCGCCTCGCGCGCCGCGACCATCTGCCGGTGGACCCGCAGGTTGAACCCGACTGCCGCGACCTTCCCCTCCGCCGCCTCGACGAGCGCGTCCGCTTCGGCCAGGTCGACCGTCAGCGGCTTCTCGACCAGCACGTGCCGGCCGGCGGCGAGCGCGAGGAGCGCGGCGTCGGCGTGTGCGGCCGGCGGCGTGCAGACGGCGACGAGATCGACGTCCGCCGCCAGCGCCTCGACGTCGTCGTGCACCCGCGCGATCCCGAACCGCTCCGCCACGCGGCGCGCTCGCGCCCGATCGACGTCCATCACCGCGACCGCCTCGACGCCCTCCACCCGCGCGAGCGCCGGGAGGTGCAGCTCGGCCGCCGCCCGGCCGCAGCCGGCGAGACCCACGCGCAGGGGTGTGACGGGGAGCACGGCGGCGACCTTAGTGGCTGGCGTAGCCTCCTTCCCATGAGCCTCGTCACCACCGAGGACCGCGGTCCGGTCCGCCACGTCGTCCTCAACCGCCCCGAGAAGCGCAACGCCATCAACGCGGAGGTCGTGCTCGGTCTGCGTGATGCGCTCGACGCCGCGCGCATGGACGCCGCGGTCCACTGCGTCGTCATCCGCGGCGAGGGCCCGATGTTCTCGAGCGGGATGGACTTCACCGACCTCGCGGGCCTCGCCGCCGACCCGAGCGGCCTGCGCGCGTTCCGCCGCCCGATCATCGACACGTGGAACCTCGCCGAGGAGATGGCCAAGCCGACGATCTGCCAGATCCACGGCGCGTGTATCGGCGGGGCGATGGAGCTCGCGCTGGCCTGCGATCTGCGCGTCATGGCCGAGGACGCGATCATCGGGATGCCGGAGACGCGTGTCGGACTGGTCCCGGACGTCGGCGGCTCGTCCCGCCTGCCCTCCGTCGTCGGCCTCGGCCGCGCGAAGGAGCTGATCATGACCTCCAAGCTCATCAACGGCGTGGAGGCCGAGCGAATCGGGCTCGTCAACCGCGTCGCCCCCGCGGACGAGCTCGACGCCGCGACCCAGCAGCTGGTCGACGAGCTGCTCGCCTGCGCCCCGAAGGCCGTCGGGCTGGCCAAGCGCATCCTCGACGGAGCGGCCAAGCCGGCGCTCGCCGCGACGCTGGAGCACGAGGTCACGGTGCAGGAGCTGTGCGCGCAGAGCGAGGACTTCTCCGAGGGCACGCGCGCCTTCGCGGAGAAGCGCCAGCCGGCGTTCAGCGGCCGTTAGCCAGCCCGCGGGCGACAGCCTCGGCGACGTCCGCGCAGCGCTCCACGCAGCCGAGGTCGACGTGCTCGGGCACGTCGTCCATGCGGTGGTAGCGCGTGTAGAAGCCGTGCTCGGGCGACACGCTGAGGATCGAGGCGCTGGGGATCCCCTTCCACCGCGCGATCACCGGGTCCGTATAGGCGGCGATGCGCCAGCGCCCGATCCCGGGCGCGGCACGCTCCACCCTCTCGAGGTCCTCCTCGCGGTAGGCGTGCGGCAACAGCGCGCCCTCCTTCTCGGCGAGGATCGGCGTGCCGGAGCCGACGGTGTCGAGCCCGAGGACGAAGGTCGTCGCCGGGTCCCACGCGGCCCGTTCCACGACCGCGCGCATGCCGCCCATCCCGGCCTCCTCCGCCCCGGGGAAGACGGCGAGCAGCTCGGTGTCCTCGAGCGGATCGGCCACGACCCTGCGCACGACCTCGAGCACCGCGGCGACGCCGCTCGCGTTGTCGTTCGCGCCGGGGACGGTCGGCGAGGTCGCCGTGTCGAGCAGCAGGGCGAGCCCGAGCAGCTTCAGCCTGCGCGACCGCAGAAGCAGGGGCGGCACGCTCAGGAGCGCGGACGGCGTCATGGCGTGGCGCGCGAGGCGCCGTTTCGCGCCCGGCTCGGTCAAGTGGCGGTTCCAGATCAGGCCGGTCCGCTGCGCGTCGAGGTGCGCGACGAGCACGGCCGTCCGCTTCGCCGGCCCCCTCGCAGGCACGCGCCCGATTACGCTGAGGCCGCGGCCGCGCGGCAGGAAGCGCTGGACCCACTGCGCCCGGCCGCTCTGGTCGAGCTCGTACGAGACGAGCGACGCGATGCGCAGCCACAGCGGCCCGAGCGATGCGAGCAGATGAGGGAGCTGCGCCCAGACGTGCGTGCGCGGCCAGCGGTAGGGCTGGAGCTCGATGTCGTCCAAGCCCATCCCCCGCAGTCGCCCCGCCACGTACTCCGCGGCCGCCCTCTCGCCCGCGTCGGCGGAGTCCCGGACCATGCCGGCCAGAGCCGTGATGTCGTCAGCGATGCCAGTCAACGGGCCCGGCCACGAGCGTGTGGCTGCCCAGCGGCCGCCCGAGCACCTGCTGGGCGCGGCGCGCGCAGTCGACGAGCTTCGGCAGGTCGATCCCCGTCTCGACGCCCATCTCGTGCAGCATCGAGACGAGGTCCTCGGTCGCGATGTTCCCGGTCGCGCCCTTCGGCACCGGGCAGCCGCCGAGCTCGCCGAAGCTCGACTCGAACGACTCGCAGCCCGCCTCCAGCGCCGCGAGGACGTTCGCCAGGCCCTGCCCGCGCGTGTTGTGGAAGTGCGCCGTCAGCTCGACCCCTTCCACCTCCTCCGCCGCCCGCTCGAAGAAGCGCCGCACCTGCACCGGATTCGCCATCCCGGTCGTGTCGCCGAAGCCGATCTCCACCGCGCCCGCGTCGCGCAGGCGCCGTGCGATGCCGAACACCCGCTCCTCAGGCACGTCCCCCTCGTACGGGCAGCCGAACGAGACGCTGATGATCCCCTCGCAGTGCAGCCCGGCCTCCGCCGCACGCGGCAGCACGCGCTCCAGCCCGCTCAGCGACTCCTCGATCGACCGGTTGACGTTCTTGCGGTTGTGGGTCTCGCTGGCGCTCAGGAAGCAGTTGACCTCGTGGAAGCGCTCGCGCTGCTCGAGGGCCTTCTCCAGGCCCTTCTCGTTCGGGATGAGGACGGAGAGCGAGACGTCCTGCGGAGGCTCGATGCGCTCCAGGACCTTCGGCCCGTCGGCGAGCTGCGGGATGACGTCGGCCCGCACGAAGCTCGTGACCTCCAGCCGCTGCAGCCCCGTCCGCGCGAGGCAGTCGATCAGCGCGACCTTGTCGTCGGTGGCGATGACCTCGGGCTCGTTCTGAAAGCCGTCGCGAGGGCCGACCTCGCGGATGCGGACGCGCTGCGGGAGCCCGTCGCTCATACCTTGTCCTCGAACGGCGACGGTGTCTGTGCCACCGATAGCCACACGACGTCATCGCGCCGCAGCGACAAGAAGTGGAATCGCGGGTCAAGGGCTACTGCGCCCTCGCCGGCACGTTGCACCGTGATCGGAGCGTGCAGCGCAAGTTCTCGATCGTCTTCGCCGGCGCCGACGTCCCATGCGTAGACGTAACCTGCGAAACGGCGGCCATCGCGCAACTCGACCGCGGCGTAGATCGCGACCTTGTCGTCATCGAGGCGAAACAGCCGGTCCCATACCGAGTATCCCGGGAGGATCGTCGCCGCCTCCCGATGCCAAACGCGCGCCGCAGCCAGAGCGAGCGCGAAGCTGAGCACGAGAATGGCGAGTATCACCCCGATCCCCCTGGTGGGCTCGGCGATGAGGTACGCGCCGCCGTCCGACGCGAAAGCGTCGAGATCCACGCCGAGCCACTTCCATTCACGAGCCACCGTCAGGACGGCAATCGCGGCCGTCGCCGTGCAGAGCAGGCCTACGAAGGCGAGTTCCGCGGCCTCGAGGATCGCCGTTCGCTGCTGTTGGGGGCGGCGAACCTCGGCAACGCGCACCCAGACATAGCCGGGGCCGATACTGCCGATGAAGAGAAGGAGGCCGAGAAGGGTGTCCGGAATCACCGATCGGGTTCGGCCGAGCTGGTACCGCTGCCCGAAGACGTTGCGGTAGAGGTGCCGTCGCCACCGCCCCCTCCGTTCGGGGTCACCGCGGCCGGGCCGGCCGCAGGTACGGCGGCCACCGGTGACGCAGGAACATTGGGAATCCCGGGCGCATCGGCGGGCGACGCGATCATCAAGGGCCGCACCCCGATCGCCCTGCCGTGGCCGAGATTGATGCCGTGCTCCTCGGCGGGAGGGGGTGGAGGAGCGGGCGGGACGGCGTCGCGGGCGTCATCGGGCATGCATACACCATACCCGCAGCTCAGGACGTCTTCACTGGTTGCTCATGCCCGCTTGACGACGCGGCGCTCGTGCGTGCCGACGCCCAGCGTGCGATCGCCCTCGCGGACCTCGACGTCGAAGCGCCACTTGCGCTCGTCGGCCACCTCGCGCAGCTTCGACGTCACCGTGCAGACGGCGCCCTCGGCGGCCGCGCCGACGTGCTTGATGCAGACCTCGAACCCGACCGTCGCCTGGCCCTCGGGCAGGTGCTCGAGCGCGAGCATCGCCGAGCACCGTTCCATCATGCCGATCATCCCGGGGGTCGAGAGGACCTTGACCGGGATCGTGCCGCCCACGTCGGTGAGGAGCATCCCCTCGACCGTGAACTCGTCGGTGCGCTCGGCGCCTTCGGGAGCCATCGTTGCGAGCGCACCTTATACAGTCGCCCGCCTTGCCTGAGGGCGTCTCCATCATCGGCGGAACGGGCGCGCTGGGCTTCGGCCTCGCCGTGCGGCTGGGCGCCGCGGGGGTGCCGGTCGTGATCGGCTCGCGCGACGCCGGTCGCGCCGAGGAGGCGACCGAGCGCGCGCGGGAGAAGGTGCCCTCCGGCACGTTCGAGGGCCGCGTCAACGAGGAGGCGGCGCAGGCGAACGAGGTCGTGCTGCTGTGCGTCCCTCTGCGCAACCAGGCCGAGAACCTCCTGAACCTGCGCGAGGTGCTGCGCGAGGGGCAGATCGTGGTCGACGCGACCGTCCCGCTCGCCGCGCCGCTCGGCGGCAAGGCGACGCGCACGATCGGCATCTGGCAGGGCTCGTGCGCGCAGGCCGCGCAGGAGATGGTGCCGGACGGCGTCCGGGTCGTCAGCGCGCTGCACACCGTCGCCGGCCCGGTCCTCCAGGACCTCGACGCGCGCTTCGACGAGGACGTCCTCGTCTGCGGCGCCAAGCGCGACGACAAGCGGCGGATCGCCGGGATCATCGAGCTGATCGAGGGGCTGCGGTGCGTGGACGCCGGGCCGCTGGAGATGGCCCGCCTCGTCGAGCCGCTGACCGCGCTGCTCATCGGGATCAACGGGCGCTACAAGACGCACGCGGGCGTGCGGATCACCGGCCTGCCCGACGGCGACCTCTTCCCGCCGCTGAAGCCGAAGAAGTAGCGGTGGGCGCCGCGGAGGATCGTCGGGACAGGCCCGTCGTCGTCCTCGCCGGCGGCACGGGCGGAGCGAAGCTCGCGCGCGGGATGCTCGACGTCGTCGGCGAAGAGCTCGTCGTGATCGCCAACACGGCGGACGACGTGGAGATCTACGGCGCGCACGTCTCCCCCGACCCCGACCTCGTCACCTACTGGCTCGCCGACCGCATCGACGAGCGCGGGTGGGGCCTGCGCGACGACACGTTCCACGCGATGGAGATGCTGCGCGAGCTGGGCGTCGACGTCTGGTTCAACCTCGGCGACCGCGACCTCGCCGTGTGCCTGCGACGGGCGGAGCGGCTGGCCGGCGGCGCGCGGCTCACGGAGGCGCTCGACGAGCTGCGCACGGCGCTCGGCGTGAGCGGCCGCGTCGTGCCGATGAGCGACGCGCCCGTGCGCACGCGCGTGCTGGCCGGCGGGGAGTGGTGGGCGTTCCAGGAGTTCATGATCCGCCGCGGCGGCGCGGGGCCGGTGGAGGGCGTCGACTACGACGGCGTCCGCGCGGCGTCGCCGCCGCTCGAGGCGCTCGAGGCGATCGCGGCGGCGCGGGCGATCGTCATCGGCCCGTCGAACCCCGTGATCTCGATCGGGCCGATCCTCGCCGTGCCGGGGATGGCGGACGCGCTGCGCAGCGCTCCGGCGCCCGTCGTCGCCGTCTCGCCGATCGTCGACGGCGAGGTGCTCAAGGGCCCGACCGCGGCGTTCCTCGCGTGGGCCGGGCAGACGATGGACGCGCGCGGCATCGCCTCGACGTACGCCGGCCTCGTCGACGGGATCGTCACCGACGAGCGCGCGGAGCTCGACGTGACGTCGCTCGTCACGGGCACGCTGATGGCGGACGCGGCGAGCCGCGAGCGGGTGGCGCGAGAGACGCTCGAGTTCGCCCTCGGGCTAGCGGGGAGCCGAGCCGCTCCGCAGTAGCCTCGCGCCGTGGCCACCGTCGCGATCCTCCCGATCAAGCGCTTCGAGAGCGCGAAGTCGCGCTTGGGTGCAGGAGCGGCGCCGGGCGCGCGCGAAGCGGCCGCGTCGGGCGCGCGCGAAGTGGCCGCTCCGGGCGCGCGCGAAGCGGCCGCTCCGCGCGCCGGCGAGGCGAGCCCGCTCTGCGAAGCGGACGCGACGGCGGGCGCTGCGCCGGCGCTGGCCGACGCGGAGCGCGCGTCGCTCGCCGCGTCGATGGCCGAGCGCGTCCTCGACGCGCTCGCGGCCGCGCGGCGGCTCGACGCCGTCCTCGTCGTCACCGCCGACCCGTCGGCGCGGGCGGCGGCCACGGCCCACGGCTTCGAGGTCGTCGAGGAGCCCGTCCTCGCGGGGCACAACGCCGCCGCCGAGCTCGGCATCGCGCGGGCGCTCGAGCTCGGCGCGACGCGCGCGCTGCTCGTCCCCGGCGACTGCCCGCTCCTCTCCGGCGACGAGGTCGACGGCCTGCTCGAGCGCCACCCCGGCCCGGGGGTCGTCGTCGTCCCCGACCGCCACGGCACCGGCACGAACGCGCTCCTCCTCTCCCCGCCGGACGCCATCCACCCCGCCTTCGGCCCGGGCAGCCGCGACCGTCACCTCGGGCTCGCGCCCGCCGCGGTCCTCGACGAGGTCCCCGGCCTGCTGCTCGACGTCGACACGCCGGACGACCTCGCCGCCGTCCAGCGCGTGAGCGCGTGATCGCCGCCCGCGCCCTCGACGGCATCGCCGAGATCCGGCCCGGCGACGACCTCGGTGCGCTCCTGCGCGGCCGCGTGGCCGACGGCGACGTCCTCGTGCTCGCGCACAAGGTCGTGTCGAAGGCCGAGGGGCGTGTGGTGCGCCTCGACGACGTGACACCCGGCGCGGAGGCGCAGCGCGTCGCGCGCGAGCAGGGCAAGGACGACGCGCGCCACGTGCAGGTCGTGCTCGACGAGTCCGAGGAGATCGTCCGCGCCGAGCGGGGCGTCCTCATCTGCCGCACGCGCCACGGCTTCGTCTGCGCGAACGCGGGCGTCGACGCGTCCAACGCACAGCCGGGCACGCTCGTCCTCCTCCCGCTCGACCCCGACGCCTCGGCACGCGCCATCCGCAAGCAGCTCGGGGTCAAAGCCGCCGTCGTGGTCGCCGACTCCTTCGGCCGCGCGTGGCGCCACGGCCAGGTCGACGTCGCCATCGGGATCGCCGGCCTTGCCCCGCTCGACGACTGGCGCGGGCGCGAAGACCCCCACGGCCGCGAGCTGAAGGCGACCTGGATCGCCATCGCCGACGAGGCCGCCGCCGCGGCCGACCTCGCGCGCACCAAGGACTCCCGCCAGCCCGCCGTCGTCGTCACCGGGCTCGAGCGGCACGTCACCGAGGGGGACGGGCCAGGGGTGGCAGCACTCCTGCGCCCGCCCGCCGAGGACCTGTTCCGCTAGGCGCTACGCCGCGAGCTGCAGCGGGTGCCTGCGGCGGATCTCGTAGAGCGTCGTGCGCTCGGCGGCCGGCCGCCCGGCGCGGTGCGCCGCGGCGACGAAGTCCTCCGGCATCAGCTTCACGCCGTGGTAGGAGCCGGCCATCCGGCTGATCGACTCCTCCATGAGCGTGCCGCCGAGGTCGTTGACGCCCCAGCGCAGCGCCTCGGTCGCGGCATCGAGCCCCATCTTCACCCACGACGCCTGCACGTTGCGGATCGACCGCCCCAGCGCCAGCCGGAAGACCGCGGTGTGCTTGAGGTTCTCCTCCCGGGAGATCTCCTCGACGCCGTGCGTGCGCCCGAGCAGCGTGTGGAACGGGATGAACGAGAGCGGGACGAACTCGGTGATGCCGCCGGTGCGCTCCTGCAGCTCGCGGATCACGCGCATGTGCTCGGCCAGCTCCCACGGCTCCTCCACGTGGCCGAACATCACCGTCGAGGTCGAGCGCAGGCCCGCCGCGTGCGAGGCCTCGATGATCTCCACCCAGCGCGCCACCGGCAGCTTGTTCGGCGAGATCCGCTCGCGCACGCCGTCGTGGAGCACCTCCGCCGCCGTCCCCGGCGTCGAGTCCAGCCCCGCGAAGCGCAGCCGCGTCATCACCTCGATCGGCTTCAGCCCGCTCACGTCGACCATGTGCGCGATCTCCATCGGCGAGTACGCGTGCATGTGGATGTCGGGCGCGACGTCCTTCGCGATGTGCAGCCAGCGCTCGTAGTCCTCGAGCGACCAGTCGGGATGGATCCCGGACTGCATGCAGATCTCGGTCGCGCCGAACGCGACCGCGTCCTCGACGCGCCGCACGAACTCGTCGCGGTCGTGCTCGTAGGCGTCGGGCGAGCGCTTTCCCTGCCCGAACCCGCAGAACGCGCACCCCACGATGCAGACGTTGGAGACGTTGATGTTGCGGTTGACGACGTAGGTGACCTCGTCGCCCGCGACCTCGGCGCGCAGCTCGTCGGCGGCCTGGCGCAGGTCCTCGACGGCCTCGGGCCGCGTCTCGGCGAACAGCGCGGTCAGCTCGTCGGGAGACAGCCACTCGCCGTCGCGCCCCTTGGCGATCGCGCCGGGCACGAGGTCGCGCCGGATCACCCGGTCGTCGCGCCGGCCGGAGCCGTGGCGCGGGATGAACGACCAGTACGCGGTCTTGATCACGTCGAGCACGCCCTGCGCGACCCAGTCCTGCGCGATGTACTGCGGGTAGACGCACAGCCGCTCGCTCAGCGCGACGCCGTCCTGCGCCAGGCGCTTGCGGACCTGCGTCGGCGACGGGAACGGGTGCTCGGGCGAGATGTGGTCGCCGTTGGCGCTGAGGCCGCCGAGGTCGGTCGCGCCCGCCGCGACCAGCTCCGGCCACCAGTCGGCGAGGTTGGGCGGGACCTGGATCCCCACGTCGGGCATCAGCCGCCGCGCCTCGGCGATGAGCCCCTTCATGTCGTCGATCGTCACCGGCGACGACCACGCGGGCGCGTCCTCCACCGGCCCCTCGTGCAGCCCGGTCCGCCAGAAGCCCTCGGCCGCCTCGGCCGCGATCTCCGCCGGCTCCTCGCCGTAGTAGCGCCGGTGCGGGACGAAGTTCTGGAGGATGACCTCCTGCAGGTGCCCGAACTCCTCGTGCACCGCCGCCAGCGCCCGCAGCGACGCGACGCGGTCCTCCTCGGACTCGCCGATCCCGACGAGGATCCCGCTCGTGAAGGGGATCCGCAGCTCGCCCGCGGCGCGGATCGTGTCGAGGCGGGCCGCCGGATGCTTGGTCGGCGAGCCCTGGTGGGCGACGAGGTCCGGGTTGACGGACTCGAGCATCAGCCCCTGCGACGCCGTGACCTCGCGCAGCCTGGCGAGATCCTCGCGGCCGAGGACGCCGAGGTTCGTGTGGGGCAGGACGCCGCGCTCGAGGGCGCGCTCGCACGCCCAGACCACGTACGCGGTGAAGTCCTCGTGACCCCACTCGGCGAGCTGCCGCCGCACGCCGGGGTGATGGTCGGGTGCCTCGCCGGTGAGGACGAGCAGCTCCTTGACCCGCCGGCGCCGCGCGCCCTCGAGGAGCGCGACGACCTCGTCGGGCTCCTGGAGGTGCGGGCGGTGGGTCGCGAACGCGCAGTACTTGCAGTAGCACCGGCACGTTCGCGACAGCGAGAGCGTGACGTTGCGCGAGAAGGTGACTCGGCGCCGCACGGCGCCGAGTCTACGTCAGCGGCCCCTCTCGCTCCGTGCGGTCGACCCCACTCGGCAGCTCGACCTCGCCGCCGCGCGGGCTCTCGGCCGCGCCGCTGAGGGTGTCGATGGGACGGCGGCCGCCGCGGCCCTCCGGCGCCAGGATCAGCGCGGTGTAGAGGACGCCGGCCAGCAGCGCCCCGACGGTCGGCCCGAGGACGTAGGCGACGAGGAAGTCGCCGACGCCCTCACCGCCGCCGACGAGCGACGGACCGAACGCGCGCGCCGGGTTCAGGCCCGCGCCGGTCAGCGGCCCGATGCACATGACCGCGAAGCCCAGCGTGCCGCCGATGACCGAGCCGGCCCAGTCGCGCGCGCCCCTCGGGTTGACGGCGGTGCCCATGATCGCCCACATCAGCGCGAACGTCCCGATCAGCTCGGCGAGGAAGCCGGAGAGGGCCTTGCCCTGCAGGAACGGCTCGGAGATCAGCGTCGCGCCATAGCCGGCCGCGTCGCCCTCGTCGCTGATCAGCAGCTTGACGAGCAGTGCGCCGAGGACGGCGCCGATCACCTGCAGCACGATGTAGATGACCGCGTCGATCGGGGCGATCTTCCGCAGCGCCGCCAGCGTGACGGTGACCGCCGGGTTGAAGTGCGCGCCCGACGCCTGGCCGAGCGTGTAGACGAGCATCGTCAGCAGGAGGAAGTGGACGAGGCCGATGACGGCCCAGTCGGTGACGCCCAGCGCCTCCGGCACCGGCGAGTGCAGCGAGACGATCGTCCCGACGAAGAAGACGAGCAGCAGCGTGCCGACGAGCTCGGCGGCGTAGGCCTCCGGGCCGCGGCGCGCGAGGTCGTCGTCGTCGCGGTCGTAGCGGGCGGGCGGGGCACCTGTGGCGGTACGGGCTTCCACTGCTCCTCCGAGGTCCTAGGGGTCGGGCGTCCGGCGGCGCGGATGGTACGGCACACTTCGGCGGTGCGCGCAGCCGTCCTCCTCGCGATCGTTGGCGCGCTGACGCTGTCCGCGTGCGGCGCGACGAGCGACGGTCGCGGCGGGGTCGACAGCGGCACGCTGGTCCTCGACTTCGCCCCGAACGCCGTCCACGTCGGCATCTACACGGCGCTGGCGCGCGACTTCGACGGAGCCGAGGGCGTGAAGCTGCGCGTGCGCGAGCCGTCCAGCTCGACCGACTCGGTGCGGCTGCTCCAGAGCGGCCGCGCGGACATGGCGATCCTCGACATCGCCGACCTCGCGCTCGCGCGGCAGGAGGGGCGCGACGTCGTCGGCGTGATGGCGCTGGTCCAGAAGCCCCTGGCGGCGGTGATCGCGCAGGGCTCCGTGAAGAGCCCGAAGCAGCTCGAGGGGCGCAAGGCCGGCGTCGCGGGACTGCCGAGCGACACGGCCGTCCTGCACTCGGTCGTCGAGGGCGCGGGCGGCGACCCGGCCAAGGTCGACGAGGTGACGATCGGGTTCAACGCGGTCCCGGCGCTGCTCAGCCGGCGCGTGTCCGCCGCGACGGCGTTCTGGAACGCCGAGGGCGTGGCGCTGCGCAAGAAGGGCGGCGAGAGCCGCTTCAAGGAGTTCCGGGTCGACGACTACGGCGCGCCGTCGTACCCCGAGCTCGTGCTGTGCGCGACGCAGAAGACGCTCGACGAGGACGCGGACCTCGTCGACGGCACCGTCGCCGCGCTGCGCCGGGGCTACGACGAGGCGCTGAAGGACCCCGAGCTTGCGGCCGAGACGCTCGCCCGCCGCAACCGCGGCGTCGACCGCGAGCTGGTCCTCGACGAGCTGCGCGCCCTCGGCCCGGCGTTCACCGCGGGGGCGAAGCGCTACGGGGAGCTGGACCGCGGGCGGCTGGAGGCGTGGGCGAAGTGGGCGAAGGACTTCGGCCTGGTCGAGGAGCGGCCGGACGTCGCGAGCGCCTTCCGGCTGGGCTGACGGCTACTTCACGCGCCAGAAGCTCGTCCGGCCCTTCGCGCCCGCCTTCGACATCCCGAAGTGGATGTGGTCGCGGTGCGCGGTGGTGCGGTCGACCTTCTTGTTCGGCTTGCCGCTCTTCGTGAAGCACGGCGAGTACTGCTTGAAGTCGCTCATCCCGGCGCCCCAGTAGGAGCAGTCCCAGATGATCTCCTCGACGCCCATGCGGCGGGCGAGCGCCTGCGCATTCCCCTGCGCGTCGGGCGCGAGCAGCATCGCGATGAGCCCGGCCGCATACGCGCGGTCGCGCTTGTCGTAGGCGTCCAGGTGCCAGTCGATCGCGCGGTTCTCGGCGTGCAGGGAGGCGGAGTGCCTGCCCCACTTCTCGCACCGGTAGCTGCCCCAGAACACGCCGTGCGCGTTGCGCTGCAGCCACCCGGTCATCGCGACGACGCCGGGCCGCAGTGCGTGGCCTCGTCGTACTCGACCGGGTCGATCGCGATGCCGGCGAACCGGGTCGCGGGGTTGTTCGCGATCGGCGCGAGCGCCTCCGGCGGCAGGCGGAAGGCCTGCGCGGCCGGGGCGGCGGCGAGCAGCACGAGGATGGCGGCGGCGAGGCGGCGCATGCCTCACAGCGTCGGCAGCCCCGGCGAGAGGCCTGAGCTAAGGAGCGAGCGACTGGACGAGCGCCGCGCCCTCGCGGGCCATCCGCGAGCGCGGCACGACGAGGTCGAAGCCGGCGGCCTCGGCCTCGCGACGGACGTCGACGTCGACGTGGGAGTAGAAGGCGAGCGCCTTCACCCGCGACGCCTCGCCGCCGGTGCGCAGCGTGTCGAGCAGCTTCGTCCCGTCGATGTCGTCGGTCGTCAGGTCGACGACGAGGACGTCGGTGCCGGCGATCTGGTCCCAGACGTCGGTCTCGGACTGCGCCATCTCGACCTCGTGGCCCGCCTGCGCGAGCATCGCCTGCACCTTGGAGCCGAAGAGGAGGTCGGGGACGAGCGCCAGGACGCGGCTCACTGCGCGCGCGACTTCCGGAACTCCTGCCGCACGGACTCGGGCCGGCCCCACATCGGGGTGACCTCGGCCCGGCCCTGCTTGACCTCGCGCACGCGCAGCTCGCCCTCGATCCCCGCCTCGTCGAGGTTGCGCAGCGTGCCGTGCGTCGCGGGGGCGGCGGCGGCGTGGCCGAAGCGGTGCGCGACGTGCACGCGCCAGTGCCAGTCGTGCTTGGAGTACGGCTGCGCGTTGACCATGACCATGTAGGTGGCGGCCTCGACGTAGCGGGACTCGTCGAAGATCCGCACGTCGAGCTCGATGTCGGTCCAGTCGTCCGGCAGCGAGTCGACGATCTGCTGGAAGGTGTCGGCGAGGCCCATGGAGCGGTCGAAACTACCATCGGTCGGGTGGCGACGACCCTGACGGACGAGTACGCGGTCCTGACCGAGGCCTGCGGCCTGGTCGACCGGTCCGAGCGCGGCAAGCTCGCGCTCACCGGCGCGGACGTCAAGGCGTTCCTCAACGGGCAGGTGACCAACGACGTCGAGGCGCTGACGCCCGGCAGTGGCTGCTACGCCGCCTTCCTGACGCACAAGGGGAAGATGCTGGGCGACCTGCGCGTCCTCGACGCGGCCGACGAGCTGCTGCTCGACACCGAGCGCGTGTCGCTGCAGGCGCTGTTCGACATGATCCGGCGCTTCAGCGTCGGCTACGACGTGCAGCTGCACAAGCGGACGGTGCAGCGCGCGCTGCTCTCGCTCGTGGGGCCGCGGGCGCGCGAGGTGATCCCGGGCGTGCCGGACCTCGAGCACGCGCACATCGAGACGGGGTCCGTCCGCGCCATCGCGACGGCGGAGGGGATCGACGTGCTGTGCGATGCCGAGGACGCCGAGCGGGTGCGCGCGGCGCTGGTCGACGCGGGTGCGGTACCGGTGTCCGAGGACGCCGCCGAGGTCGTGCGGGTCGAGCGGGGGCGCCCGCGCTACGGCATCGACATGGACGACTCCACGATCCCGGAGGAGGCCGCGCTCAACGAGCGGGCGGTGTCGTTCACCAAGGGCTGCTACGTCGGGCAGGAGACCGTCGCGCGGCTGCACTGGAAGGGCAAGCCGAACCGCGGGCTGCGCGGGCTGCGGCTGTCGGAGCCGGTCGCGCCGGGCGAGGAGCTGCGGCTGGGCGAGAAGGTCGTCGGCCGCGTCGGAACCGCCGTCGTCTCCCCCGTCCACGGCCCGATCGCCCTGGCCATCGTGCGCCGCGAGGCCGCGACGGGCGACACGCTCGCCGTCGGCGAGCGCGCCGCCACCGCGACCGTCGTCGAGCTCCCCTTCGGCTGAGAGGGCCCGACCCGCGGCCGCTCCGGCCGCGCCGGTTCCGCGCACCATCGCCGCCCCTCCGCGCCCCCACAGCGGCCCCCTTCGCGCGCCTCAGAGCCCGAAGGCCAGCGCGATCACGAGGGCGATCGCGACCAGCCACCCCAGGAGGGCGGCGGCGATCGCCACCGGCGGGAGCGACGGCTGGCGGCGGCGCGGCGGCACGGCGAAGGGCGCATGCGCCGGCGGCTCGAAGGTCATCTCGGCGGGCGGCGGAGGCGGCGGCGGCCACGCGGAGGGGCGGCGCTCGGTCCACGGCGGGGGCTCGCGCCAGGGCGCGGCGCGGTCGGCGGCCGCCCACGGGTCGGCCGGAGCGCCCGCGGCCCACGGCTCTTCCCCGCGCTGCTCGACCCACGGCTCCTCCCGCGGCGGACGCGGCGGGCGCTCGACCCACGGCTCGGCCACGCCGCGCCGCTCTTCGAACCGCTCGGGCGAGGGGGCGGCCGGTCCACCCCCGGCCGGCGCCCCCTCGCCCATCGAGGCCCGGCGCCCGCCCCAGGGCGCATGCCCTTCGGGCTCCGGCGGTCCGCTCCACGCACGCTCGCCCCCGGCCCCGGCGCCGGCTGCCCCAGCCGGCGTCGAGATGACCTCGACCCTTGCGCTGCCGCGCGGTGCGGAGGACAGAGGCCGCGGGGGCGGCGGCGAGCGGTGCGGCTCTGAGACGACTTCGAGAGGCTCGGGGCGCAGGGCGGGCTCGGCGTCAGCCGCGGCCAGCCCGCGCTCCACCGCGTCGAGGACCAGCGAGAGGTCGTCGTGCAGCGCGCGCAGACGCGCGGCGTAGTCCTCGACCGGCTCGCCCGGGCGGGGAAGGAACGACCGGACGTCCGCTGCCGGCGGCTCGACTTGAGGCTCGCTCATCCTTGATCTGAGTCCCGTGGCTCTCCGCTCGATCCGGCCCCCGGTTCCGTCCGGCGGCGTGGTTCGGTAACGAGCGAACCAGGATTGTGGAGCGCGCTTGCCCCGAACGCGAGTCAGACATTCGTCGAGAGGGGCGCAAGTTCCGTCAGGCCGCTGCGTTGCGCGAACCCCCGCAGCGCGGCGGTGGACGGGCGCGGCTCGAGCTCGAGGACGTCCACGTCGCGGCCGTCGAGCCACGTCGACACGATCCGCAGCTCCTGCACCTCGTCGGGCGGGACGTACGGCTCGGCGCGCCGCCGCAGCGCCGCGTCGGTCCGCTCGACCACCTCGTCCGGCGACCGCACGGCGCCCCAGTCGACGACGCGGCCGCCCACCAGCCAGAACGCGTCCAGCCCGTCGACGCCCTTCTCCCCGGCCAGCACCAGCCGCGGATGCGCGTGCGCGGCGCGCAGGAACGGGCCGAGGCGCTCGAGCAGGATCCGCAGCCGCGCGTGCCGCCGGCGCAGCCACGCGGCGCGCTCGAAGCGCTTCTCGGCCGCGGCGGCGCGCATCTGCCCCTCGACGTGCGCGAGCAGCGCCGCGCCGCCGTCGCTGGACCCCGTGAACAGGCCGAGCGCCTCGTCCAGGCGGCGGCGGTAGACGTTGGGGTCCAGGTCGCCGAGACAGGGCGACATGCACCGCCCCATCTGCCCGTAGGCGGACGGGTGGTAGCGCCGTTGCATCCTCCGACCACAGTGCCGCAGGCCGAAAAGCGAGTCGAGCTGCTCCTTCAGCTCGACCGCGCTGGCCCGTCCGCGCAGCGGCCCGACGTTCACCGCGTGCCCCGCCGCGGGCTCCGGCGCGACCTCCAGGACGGGGTAGTTCACGTCGAAGCGGCAGCGCAGGTAGACGTACGGATCCTGGTGCTTGAGCTTCACGTTGCCGGGCGGGCGCAGCGCCTTGATGAGCCGGTACTCGAGCAGCAGCGCGCCGAGCTCGGACCGCGTGGCGCGGTGGTCGACGATCGACGCCTGGGCGGTCCAGTCGCCGGTCGCCGACGACGGGGCGAAGTGCGAGCGTGCCCGGCTGCGCAGCTTCACCGACTTGCCGACGTACAGCGGCTGGCCCTCGGCGTTGCGGAAGATGTAGACGCCCGGCTCGTTCGGCAGCTCGGAGAAGTCGGGCAGGTGCAGCGCGCGACGCGCGGGCAGCGGGTCGCGCGGCTTCGCCCGGCGCCGCGGGCGCATGAGCTCGAGCGCCTGCCCCACCGTCGCCGCGTTCGCGCACAGCTTCGGGAACAGCGCGCAGAACACGCGCGCGCACGTCTCGGCGTCGGCGAGCGCCCGGTGCGCGACCTCGACCTCCACCCCGAGCGCGCCGGCGAGCGCGACGAGCTTGCGCTGGCGCGCCAGGGGCGCGAGCCGCCGCGCGATCGCCACAGTGCACAGCGCGGGCGGGTCCGGCCACGTCAGCCCGGCGCGGCCGAAGGCCTGCTCGAGCACGCGGCGGTCGAACGAGACGTTGTGCCCGACGAGCACCCGGCCCTCGAGCTGCTGGGCCAGCTCCGGCAACACGATCTCCGCCGCCGGCGCCTCGTCGACCATGCCCTGGGTGATGCCGGTGAACCGCTGGATCCCGCGCGACAGGGGCGCGCGCGCGTGCACGAGGGTCTCCCAGCGCTCGTGCAGCTCGCCGCCGCCGACAAGCACCGCGCCGACCTCCGTCATCTCGCACGCGTCGCCCGCCTTCCCGTTCGTCTCGGTGTCGACGACGAGGAACTCGGTGTCGCGCAGCGCCGCGTCGAGGAGGTCCATCCCGTCCTTCTACGGGTCCGTCCGGACGGTGTGCACCTGCGATTGCACGCGGCGACGTCCGCGGGGAGGAGTAGCATCGCCGCCATGACGACCGTCCTCCCGAACGTCGAGCAGGAGACGCGTCGCGCCTGGAGCGACTACGCCGATCGGCTGCGCGGGCTCGAGGGTGCGGACTACGACCAGGCCGAGCACGAGGCGTGGGAGCAGCTGCAGTCCACCCTGCGGGCGCTGGATGGGGCCGAAGCGCAAACGTCCGATCCGGGAGTCGGGTAGGGTTCCGCCGGGCCTCGGGGCTCGGCTCGGGAGAGGGATGCAGAAGAGAGACTGTTTCGCCGCAGTTCTGCTTGGCGTTGCGACGCTCGGCGTCGGCTGTGGCGACGAGGACGGCGACTACAAGAACGAGGCGCGGCCTGCCGCGCCCATCGTCGTGAGCGCGTCCATCTCCAACGACAAGGTGTCGGTCTCGCCGAAGAGCTTCGGCGCCGGCCCGATCACGCTGATCGTCACCAACCAGACCGACAGCGCGCAGGAAGTGACGCTCGAGACCGACGAGATCGCGGGCAGCGCGCCCGGCATCGAGCAGGAGACCGGCCCCATCAGCCCCGGCGACACGGCCTCGCTCAAGGCGGACCTCCGCAAGGGCACCTACAAGGTCGGCGTGAACGGCAAGGGGATCGCCGGGGCGGCGGTCGACGTCGGCGAGCCGCGCGAGTCGGCTCAGAACGAGCTGCTGCAGCCCTGACGGGCGCCTCGGGCGTCAGGTTCGCGAAGGTCGGCGGGCGCCGCGTTCCGTTCTGTGCGCGGCTTCACAGAACTTGCGTGCGTGCACGCAATACTTGCGTACGTGCAAGCAACGACGACGAACGCCTCCGCGCGAGACCTCGGCGCCCAGCTGCTTGCCGTCATGCACCGCGCGATGCGCGAGGCGGGGTCCGACGTCGTGTCGCTGTTCGAGGAGCTCGAGCTCTCCCTCACGCACGTCAAGCTCCTGAACATCCTCGACAGCGGCGGGGAGATGAACGTCAAGGCGCTGTCCGAGGTCACCGGCCTCTCGCTGCCCGGCGCCAGCCGCGCCGCCGACGCCCTCATCCGCCGCGGCCTCGTCGAGCGCCGGGAGGACCCGCAGGACCGCCGTTCGAAGCTCCTCACCATCACGTCGGCCGGCCGCGAGGCCACCGGCCGCATCACGCAGGCGCGCCTCGCCGGCTTCGAGCGCTTCGCCGCCTCCCTCACCCCCGAACAGCGCGCCGCGCTCGGCGCCGCGCTCGCCCCCCTCCTGGAGACCACATGACCGACCGCCTTCCGATCACGGAGTCCAACCGCCGCTGGTGGACCCTCGGCGCGATGTGCTTCGCGCTCTTCATGATCATGCTCGACAACACCGTCGTGAACGTCGCGCTGCCGTCCATCCAGCGCGACCTCGACGTGAAGACGTCGAGCCTGGAGTGGACCGTCAACGCGTACACGCTCGCGTTCGGCGTCCTGCTCGTCACCGGCGGCCGGCTCGGCGACCTGTTCGGGCGGCGCAAGCTCTTCCTCATCGGCGTCATGGTGTTCGGCGCGTCGAGCGCGGCGATCGCGGTGTCCCCCACCCTCACCTGGCTCGCCATCGGCCGGGCGGTGCAGGGCGCCGGCGCCGCGCTGATGATGCCGGCGACGCTCTCGATCATCACCAACGCGTTCCCGCCGCACGAGCGCGGTCGGGCGATGGGCACGTGGGCCGGCATCAGCGCGATCGCGCTGGCCATCGGTCCCGTCGTGGGCGGCTTCCTGGTCGAGAACGTCTCGTGGCAGTCGATCTTCCTCATCAACGTCCCGGTCGCCGTCGTCGCCGTCGGCGTCACGCTCGTCGCGGCGCAGGAGTCGCGCGACGAGAGCGTCGTCCCGACCGTCGACCTGCTCGGCGTCGCGACGCTCTCCACCGGCCTCGGCTCGCTCGTCCTCGCGCTCATCGAGGGCAACCACTGGGGCTGGGGCTCGGCGGGCATCCTCGGGCTGTTCGCGCTCGCCGTCGCCGCCCTCGCGGGCTTCGTCCAGGTCGAGCGCAGCGTGAAGGTCCCGATGGTCGACTTCACGTTCTTCCGCGCCAAGCAGTTCCTCGGCGCGAACGTCGTCGCCTTCATCGTCAGCTTCTCGATGCTCGCGATGTTCTTCTTCATCGCGCTCTACATGCAGAACGTCCTGCGTTACTCGCCGCTCGAGGCGGGCGTGCGGTTCCTGCCCTCGACGCTGATGATCATGATCGTCGCGCCGATAGCCGGCCGGCTCGCCGACCGCGTCGGGCCGCGGTACCTGATCGTCTTCGGCCTGCTCACGGTCAGCGGCTCGCTGTTCTGGCAGTCGCACATCACCCCCACGACGACCTACGACTTCCTGCTCGGCGCGTTCGTCCTGATGGGCATCGGGATGGCGAGCGTCATGTCGCCGATGACCAGCGCCGCCATGAACGCGGTCGAGCCGACGAAGGCGGGCGTCGCGTCGGGGATCCTCTCGATGAGCCGCATGATCGGCGGCACGTTCGGCGTCGCCGCGCTGGGCGCGCTGGTCGCGGCCGACCAGAACCCGACGGCGGAGGCGTTCACGTCGCGCCTCGGCGACGGCCTCGTCGTCGCCGCCGGCCTCGCCGCGCTGGGGGCCCTGGTGGCCGCGCTGACGATCGGCGACCGCGTCGAGCGCCCGGTCGCCGCCGCCCAGGCGGTCCCGGTGGCCGAGCACGGGTAAAGTCCCGGCCCTCCTCAAGCGAAGCGAAGGATCCGAGAACCCGTGGCCGTTGATCTCTCCCAAGTCTCCAGCGTCGACACCGAGCCCGGCGAGCTGCCGCCGACGATGGCCGCGTGGGTCATCCGCCAGGAGCGCGAAGGCGAGCCGACGGACGCCTTCCAGGTCGAGGAGATCGAGGTCCCCGAGCCCGGGGCGTTCGAGGTCATCGTGCGCGTCATGGCGGCGGGCGTGAACTTCAACAACGTCTGGGCCGCGCTCGGCGAGCCGGTCAGCGTCTTCGGCTACGGCGACCACCCGGAGTACGGCCACCACATCGGCGGCTCGGACGCGTCCGGCGTCGTGTGGAAGGTCGGCCCGGGCGTCACGCGCTGGAAGGCCGGCGACGAGGTCGTCATCCACTGCAACCAGACGTCCTACGAGGACCCGGAGGTCCACGGCCTGGACCCGATGGCCGCGCCCTCGCAGAAGATCTGGGGCTACGAGACGACCTGGGGCTCGTTCGCGCAGTTCACGAAGGTCCAGGCCCAGCAGCTGCTTCCCAAGCCAAAGCACCTGGCCTGGGAGGAGGCGGCCTCGTACGGCCTCACGTACTTCACGGCGTACCGCATGCTGATCGAGCGCGCGCAGCTCAGGCCCGGCCAGAACGTGCTCATCTGGGGCGCGGCCGGCGGCCTCGGCGTCTTCGCGACGCAGCTCTGCAAGCTCACGGGCGCGAACGCGGTCGGCGTCGTCTCCAGCGAGGACAAGGGCAAGCTCGTCGAGCAGCTCGGCGCGGTCGGCTACATCGACCGCAACGAGTTCAAGGGCATGATGCGCAAGGGCGGCGAGTCGCCCGAGGAGGAGAAGGCGCGCTTCAAGGAGTCGCGCGCGTTCTCCAAGCGCGTCAGGGAGCTGCTCGGCGACGCGCCGGACATCGTCTTCGAGCACGTCGGCAAGGCCACCTTCCCCACGTCCGTCTTCACGGTGAAGACGTTCGGCAAGGTCGTCATCTGCGGGGCGACGTCGGGCTACACGCTCGACTTCGACGTCCGCTACCTGTGGATGCGCCAGAAGGAGATCCTCGGCTCGCACTTCGCCAACGCGTGGGAGTGCAACCTCGCCAACGCGCTGATCGAGGAGTCGAAGATCCGCCCGGTGCTGTGGAAGACGATGCCGTTCGAGGACGTCGCCAACGCCCACCAGCTCATGCACGAGAACAAGCACCTCGGGAAGATCTCGATCCTCGTCGGCGCGACGGAGGAGGGCCAGGGACGCACCGCGGAGGGCCCGGCCGCCATCCGCGCGGAGGTCGGTGCCTGATGGCCGGCGCGGTCCACATCCCCTGGTACGCGACGGGCTTCCGCGGCGACAGGTTCGCGGAGGCGCTGGCCGACATCGCGCCGGTCGCGCTGCGCTACGGCGCGACGGCGTACTCGGTCTTCCGCTACCGCGACGACCGCTACAAGTTCATCCAGACCGCGACGTTCGAGAACAAGCTCGACTGGGAGCGCTACTGGGGCGGCGAGGAGATGACGCGCTTCCGCGTCGTCCACCAGGGCTGGTTCCAGGTCCCGATCGTCTACCAGTGGACCGACGTCGTCATCGAGGGGTCGCTGCCCGCCAACGGCAGCTCACCGGAGGAGCCGACGTCGATCGTCGGCGGGCCCGAGCGCGGCGACGCGCAGGCCGTCTAGCGCTACAGGTACAGCACGCGGGCGCGCAGGCTGCCGCGCAGGCGGCCGAGGCGGTAGGCCGCGCGCCGCACCCACCAGCCGCGCCGCTGGGGCGTGCCGAGCACGTTCGGCAGCTGGAGCACGAGCTGGACGTACTCGCGCACCGCGTTCGTCGTGCGCGAGCGCGGGAAGCCGCGGTGGCGCTCGCGCGCGTAGAGCAGCGGCTCGCCGGCGCCGTAGCCGTAGAACTGGCGGGCCAGCTCGCCGATCGTCTCCGGGTAGCGCAGCCGGATCACGGCGCCGGGCGCGTGCGCGACCTTCAGGCCGTGGTGCTGCGCGCGCCACGCGAACTCCGCGTCGGAGGAGCCGAACACGAAGCGCTCGTCCCACCCCACCTCGCGCGCCGCCTCGGCCCGGATCGCCAGGTTGCCGCCGGGGACGTACGCGTAGAGCCCGTTGCGCAGGCGCATCTGGTCCCACCGCGCGCGGTTGCGCCAGGCGTGCTGGACGGGGCTGTTGAGCGTGTCGAGCTCCAGCGAGCCGGCGACGATGTCGGCGCCGTGCTCGTCGAGCGCGGCCACCAGCGCGGCGAGCCAGCCCGGGGTCACGACGTCGTCGGCGTCGCAGAACGCGACGACCTCGCCCCGCGCCGCGGCGACCCCTGCGTTGCGCGCGTGGTTCAGGCCGCGGTGCGGGCGGACCTCGATCACGCGCAGGCCCGGCAGCACGCCGGCGTACCCGCGCGCGACGTCGCCGCTGCCGTCGCGCGAGGCGTCGTCGACGACGATCAGCTCCCAGTCGCCGTCGTACGTCTGGGCGGCCAGTGCGCTCAGCTGCTCGGGCAGGCGGCGGCGCTCGTCGCGCACGGGCAGCACCGACGCTCACGAGCCCCGACGCCGGCATGGCGCCGTAACCTAGCGCCGCTCATGGCCCTCGACGTCCTCGCCGTCGCGATGCTGCCCCACGTCGTGGAGGGCCGCCGCGGCTTCCAGTACGGCGGGTGCATCCACAACGAGGCGCTGCTGGCCGGGCTGGCCGACGCCGGCCACCGCGTGCGCGCGGTGGCCGAGGCGCCGCGCGACGGGGCGGCCCGGGCCCCCGGCGACCTGCCCGGCGTGGAGGTCGAGTGGCTCGCCGTGGAGTACACGAGCGGCCGCGAGATCCCCGACGACGCGAACGTCGCGCGCCGCCAGGCGGACCTGGAGGCCGCGCTGGAGCGGCTGCTGCGCGACGGGCGCCGGCCCGACGTCGCCGTGCTCGGGCGCGAGGCGCAGGCGTGGTACGTGCCGGAGGTGTTGCGCGCTCGTGGCGTGCCCGTCGTGGCGGTGGCCCAGGGCGTGCCGGTGGGCGGCTTCGAGGTCGGCATCTACCCGCCGCAGGACGAGCGGGCGTTCGTCGAGCTGGTCCGCTCGCTCGACCTGACGATCGCGGTCGCACGCCACCTGGAGGACACCCTGCGCGCGCACGGCGTGGAGAACGTCGTGACGATCCCCAACGCCGTCGACCGTGCGCAGTTCAGCCCGGCCGAGCGCGACCCCGCGGTGCGCGCGCGGGCCGGCGTTCCGCCCGACGCGCCGGTCGTGGCGCACGTCTGCGGGCTGCTGCCGGGCAAGCGGTGGCAGGACCTGATCGCCTCGGCGGCGCTGGTCGCCGCGCAGGTCCCCCACGTGCGGTACGTCGTGGCGGGCGCACCGGACGAGCTGGCGTCGGCGCGCGAGGCGGCGCGGTCTGCCGGCGTCCACGAGGTCTTCCGCTTCCTGGGCGAGATCGAGCGCGACGCGATGCCGGCGCTGCTGAACGCCGCCGACCTCATGGTCCACACCTCCGAGCGCGAGGGCGCGCCGTTCACCTACCAGGAGGCCGCGGCCTGCGGGATCCCGGTGGTGGCGACGGACATCGCCCCGGCGCGCGAGGCGATCGCGGACGGCGCGACGGGCATCCTCTATCCGATCGGCGACGTCGACGCGCTGAGCGCGGCCACGATCGCGCTGCTGCGCGACGACGAGCGGCGGCGCGCGATGGGTCGCGCCGCGCGGAGCGCGCCGCACACCGACCTGCACGGCTGGATCGACCGCTACGCCGGCGCGCTCGCGCGCGCGGCGTGCGTCAGCCCAGTCTCGCCATGAGCGCCCGCATGCGCGCCACGTGCGGGCGCGTCCACGCGAGGTCCTCCGGCGGCCGCTCCCACCGCTCGTACAGCGCCTCGTAGCGGGCGCGCTTGCGCAGCAGCCCGGGGCGGTCGATCGGCGAGCGGTGGCGGCGCAGCGAGGTCTGGGAGGCGAGCGTGCGGTTCATGACGCTGAGCCGGCGCTCGAGCGCGCGCACCGGCGCGTCGCGCTCGACCCACCGCGACGCGGCGACGTGCGACGCGCACAGCGTCCGCGCGCCGTCGGCCTTGACGACCGCGTAGTTGTTCGTCGTGCAGATCCACTTCTGGCCGACGCCGGGCAGCGCGCGGCGGACGTTCTTGCTGAGCGTGTGCGCGAGGTCGATGTCGACCTCGAGGAACGTGCTCGTCCAGCGGAGCCCTTCGTCGCCCGCCGCGCGCTCGCGCGAGAGGACCGTCGCGGCGTCCGGCGCGAACCAGTCGTCGTCGTCGACGGGCAGGACGAGTGCGCCGGCCGGGATCGCGTCCCATTCCGAGACCGTCGCGCCCGCGACCGCGGCGAGGCTCTCGCGCGCGATGTCGCGCAGCTCGGCGCGGAAGCGGTGGTAGGGCAGCGCGAACGTCGCGTTCCACAGGTCGACGAGCGGGCGCATGCGCTCGGGGATCTGCGCGGCGAACGCCGCCTCGTCCTCCCACGGGACGTCCGTGCGCACCCAGATGTGCACCATCGCTGCGGCATCATGCTGCGTCCCGCATGGCCGTGACCGAAGACCCTCCCCGCGTCCATCCCCTCGGGGATGCGCTCCCGCCGGCGCCGCGGGGCGCGACGCTGGTGCAGCGGCTCGCCCTGGCCGCGGACCGTCCCGCGCTGCGCCGCCTCTGGACGCTCGCGTACACGGTGGCCGCGCGCGCGTACGGCGGCTGGCTGCTCGCGGGCCGGCGCGGCGCGACGCTCTACGTGCGCGGCAGCGTCGCGTCCGGCGAGGCGACGCCGGGCCGCTCGGACCTGGACCTCGCGGTGGTGACGGAGACGGCCGAGGAGGCGCGGGCGGTCGCCGACCGGCACGCGTCGCTCGAGCGCGCCGCGCCGTGGGTGGCCGTCGCCGTGCTCGAGCTGCCGAGGATCTACCGGGCGTCAGACCTCGAGCGCGTCGCGGGGGCGACCGTGCTCACGTTCGATGGTGCGGCGTACTCGCCCGAGCTTCCGGCCGGGATCGTGCGCCACCTGGAGCGCGGGACGGACGACGTGCACGAGTGGCGGCGCCTGCGCGGGCCGGAGCGGCGACCGCGGCGTCGCCCGCCCACCGCGCAGGCGACGAGGATCGAGGCGTGGCTGGAGGTCCAGTACCGGTGGCGCTGGGCGTGGCGGGCGATCGGCGGCGAGCTGCCGCCGGTGCGCGAGCGCGACGTCCTGGAGAAGGTCGTCGCCGAGACCGCGCGCGCGTCGGAGGCGGTCGCCGGCGGCCCGGTCGAGGAGGCGCGGGAGCTCGCGCGGCGCGAGGAGCCCGTCCCGGCCGCGCTCGACCTCGCCGCGGGGCTGGCGCGCGAGATCGCGGCGCAGATCGCGCGGGGCGGCGGCGAGGACGGGCGAGTGGTCTCCCTCCTCGCCGCCGACGACGAGCTCGTCCTCCCGTGGGGCCGGTGGGCGGCGCCCGATCACCTTCGGGGCGCGGCCCGATCCCCTCTCCCCCTCGCGGACTGGCGCGCCGTCGTGCGGCCCTGGTGGCCCGACGAGGCGCTCGTGCCGGTCGACGCCGACGCACGCGACGTGTCGGTCCTGCGCGCGCTGCAGCGATCGGTGGCGAAGGGGCCGTACCCGGCGCTCCCGGCCGGCGGCGTCCTCCTGCTCGTCCCCGGGCGCTACTTCCGCAGCGCGCTGCGGACGGTGCAGGCGCCGTTCAGCGACCCTGTCTCCTTCGCGCTGCTCGACGGCCGCCGGGAGGCCCGCTTCCCCGCGGCCGGAGGCTGGTCGGCGGCCGACGAGGCGGCGCGGGCGGTGCAGGAGCACCGCACGGCGCTCAGGCTCGCCGCAGACGACCACGAGGGGCTCGGGCACCTGATCGGCGCGGCGCGCGCCGCGCTGTTCGCGCAGTCGCTCGACACCGCCGAGCCCGCACTCCCGCTCACCGCGCGGGCGACGGTCGCCGCGCTCGCCGACCGGGCGCCCGCCGCGCGGCCCGCGATCGAGGAGGCCTTCCACGCCTACCGCGAGCGCGACGTGACGCCGGCCGTCGTCGGCCCCTTCCGCCGCGTCGTCGCCGGCCTGGAGCCCTACCGTTGAGCGCGGTGCTCACCGCGATCGTGCCCGTGCGCCGCGCGCACCCCGAGTTCCTGCGCCGCGCGATCGGATCGCTGCTCGACCAGACGCGGCCGGACTGGCGCGCGCTCGTCGCCGTCCACGCTCCCGAGCGCGCGGAGGTCGAGGCGCTGCTCCCCGCCGACGACCGGATCGAGCTGCTCGACGACCATGGCGGGCTCGCCGCGCGCGTCAACCTCGCCATGCGCCACGCGGGCACCGAGTTCGTCGCGCAGCTCAACGCCGACGACCGCTGGGCGCCCGAGGCCGTCGCGGTCCTCGCCGAGCACCTGCGCGCGCGGCCGGACGCGGACTTCCTCCACACCGGCCGCGTGTTCGTCGACGAGCACGACCGCCCGCTCTCGCAGCCCTACCTCCCGCGCGACGACGTCACGCTGGCCGCGTTCGCCGACCACGCGCCGGTCAAGCACCTCATGTGCTGGCGCCGCGAGCTCGCGCTGCGCGCCGGCGGGATGGACGAGAGCATCCGCCACCACGGCCCCGACGACTTCGACTTCCCGTGGACGATGGCCGAGCACGGCGCGGTCTTCCACGCGGTGCCCGAGCCGCTGTACGTCTTCCGCGACCACCGCGCGGGCTTCCGGCTGACGACGCACGTCCCGCGGACCGTGCAGGAGCGCGAGCTGCGCGCGATCCTGCGCAAGCACGGGGTCCCACGCGCGCAGGCGCGGCGCCGGATCCAGCGGGCGCGTCGCCAGTACCTCTTCCAGAGCCTCTACCGCGGCCCGCTGGATCGGCTGGTGAGGGAGCGGATCGGCCTCGGCCCCCGGGGCGGCGCGCGCGAGCAGTACCGCTAGAGGTAGAGCACGCCCCGGCGCACGCTGCCGATCAGGCGCCCGCTGCGCAGCGCCGCCGTCCTGACCCACGCCCCCCGCTCCGCCCGCGTCCCGGCGAGCCGCCGTGCGCCCAGCACCAGCCCCGCCCACTCGCGCAGCGCGGCGCGGGTGTCCGAGCGCGGCAGCCCCCGCCCGCGCTCGCGGCGGTAGAGCAGCGGGCCGCCCGCGCCGTAGCCGTAGAACTGCCGCGCGAGCTCCGGCAGGTCCTCGGCCAGCCGATGGCGCATCACGGCATCGGGGGCCACCGCGATCCGCAGCCCGAGGCGCTGGGCGCGCAGGAAGAACTCCTGGTCGGAGCTGCCGAACAGGAAGTCCTCGTCCCACCCGATGCGCCGCGCGACCGCCGCGGGCATCGCGCAGTTCCCGCCGGGCACGTATTGGAAGAACCCGTTGGGCAGCCGGTACTCGGTCCACGCGCCGGTCCCGCGCCACGTGCGGGCGTCGCGGTCGTTCAGCTCGGCCCGCTCCAGCGCGCCGGCCACGACGTCCACGTCCTCGCGCAGCGCGCCGACGAGCGCGGCGAGCCAACCGGGCGCCGCCACGTCGTCGCCGTCGCAGAACGCGACGACCTCCCCGCGGGCCGCCCGCACCCCGGCGTTGCGCGCGTGGTTGATCCCGCGGCGGGGCGCCTCGACCACCCGCAGAGCGCGGAAGCGAGAAGCGAAGGAGCGGGCGACGTCGCCGCTGCCGTCGGTCGACCCGTTGTCGACGACGACGACCTCGAACGGCCCGTCGTAGGCCTGCCCGGCGAGGGCGTCGAGCTGGTCGGGAAGGTGGCGACGCTCGTTGCGCACCGGGATCACGACGCTGACCAGCCCCCGGCGAGCCACGGTCCTACTCTAGCCCGCTCATGCCTCTCGACATCCTCGCGCTGGCCATCCTCCCCCACCTCACCGACGGCCGCCCGAGCTTCCAGTTCGGCGGCTGCATCGTCGACGAGGCCCTCCTGCGCGGGCTCGCCGCACAGGGCCATCGCGTCCGCGCCGTCGCCGAGGCCCTGCCGGCCGCCGGCGACGAGATCCGCGCGGCGAAGGACGTCCCCGGCGTCGCGGTCGAGCCGTTCGCGATCGACTACGTGCGGGGTCGCGAGCCGCTCGAGCCCGACCTGCGCGCCCGCCTGCAGGACCAGCTCGGCGCCGCGCTCGAGCGGACGCTCGACGACGGCTGGCGCCCGGACGTCGTCCTGCTCGGGCGCGAGTCGCAGGCGTGGTACGCGCCGGAGGTCCTGCGCGGCCTCGAAGCGCCGATCGCGTGCGTGGCGCAGGGCGTCCCGACGGCGGCGCTCGAATCCGGGATGTATCCGCCCGCGCACGAGGCGGACTTCGTCGGGCACCTGTCGTCGCTCGACCTCGTGATCGCGGTCGCCGATCACCTCGCGCAGACCCTGCGGGCGCGCGGGATCGACCGGATCCTCACGATCCCCAACGCGATCGACCACGACCTGTTCCGCCCGCTTCCCGACGCCGAGCGGATGCGACGGCGCCTCGACATCGACGCGGGCGCGCCGGTCGTCGTCTACACCAGCGGCATCCTCACCGGCAAGCGGCCGCGGAGCCTCGTCGCCTCGGCGGCGCGCGTTCTCGAGGCGGTGCCGGAGGCGCGGTACGTCTTCGCCTCCGCCGACTACGGCATCGCCGACCTGAAGGCCGCCGCTGCCGAGCACGGCGTCGAGCACGCGTTCCGGTGGCTGGGCGAGATCGATCGAGCGGAGATGCCGCTGCTCCTGAGCGCCTGCGACGTGATGGCGCACACCTCGGGCGCCGAGGGCGCGCCGCTGACCTACGGCGAGGCGCACGCGTGCGGCCTGCCGGTGATCGCGACGGACATCCCGGCCGCGCGCGAGGCGATCGACCACGGCCGGACCGGGCTGCTCTACCCGGTGCGGGACACCGAGGCGCTGTCGGCGCACACGATCGCGCTGCTGCGCGACCGCGACCGCCGCGAGGCGATGGGCCGCGCCGCACGCGCGGAGGCGGTGCACCGCGGCGGCCTCGGCCGCTGGGTGGAGCGCTACTCGGGCGCGCTGCTCGAGGTCGCGTCGGCCGCCGTCGTGCGGTGACCGACGTCTCGGTGATCGTCGCGGCGCGCGACGCGGCGCACACGCTCGGCGCTTGCCTCGACTCGCTGCTCGCGCTCGACCACCCGTCGTACGAGGTGCTCGTCGTCGACAACGCGTCGTCCGACGCGACGCGCACCGTCGCCTCGCGCCGCGCCGGCGTACGCGTGCTCGACGAGCCGCGGCTCGGCCCCGCCGCCGCGCGCAACACGGGGCTGCAGGCGGCGCGCGGCAGCGTCGTCGCGTTCACCGACGCCGACTGCGTCGCCGATCCGGCGTGGCTGGCCGAGCTCCTGCGCGCGCTCGACGGGAGGGACGACCGCGTCGCCGGCGGGCGCATCCTTGCGACGCGCCCGGCCAACTACGTCGAGCGCTTCGGCGAGCGCGTGCACGACCACCAGGCGGCGCTCATGCGCTACGACCCGCCGTACGCGATCACGATGAGCTGGGCGATGGCGACGCCGCCCGCGGGCGCGCGCCGCGTGTTCGACGAGGCGCTCCTGCGCGGGTCGGACACCGACCTGTCGTGGCGGCTGCACGCGGCCGGCTGGTCGTTCGCCTACGCGCCCGATGCCGTGATCTACCACCGCAACGAGCGCACGCTGCGCGGGCTGTTCGCGGAGGGCTTCACGCACGGGCGCCACGGCGAGCGCGTGCGCGACAAGCACGGCATCGTCGTGCCGCGTCGCCGCCCGAAGCCCCCGCGGTCGCTGCCGGAAGCGGTGTTCCGCCTGGGCACGGCGGCGGGCCGGCGGCTCTAGGCCGCGTCCGTCACCTTGCGGTCGTTGCGCTCGATGTTCATCCGCAGGCGCGCGAGCGCCTGGCGGATCAACCGCGAGACCTGCATCTGCGACACGCCGATCTGACGCGAGATCTCGGTCTGGGTCAGGTCCTCCTCGAAGCGGAGCCTGAGGATCTCGCGGTCGCGCGGGGTGAGCACGTCGAGCGCGCCGTCGATGAGGACGCGGATCTCGGCGCGGCCGAGCTCGGGGTCGGTGATGCCGAGCGAGTCGCCCAGCGTCGAGTCCTCCCCCACCGGCTCGTCGAACGACCGCGCGCGCCGCGCGTCCGCGCTCTGGATCGTCGACATGATGTCCTCGAAGGGCGCGTCGACCGCCTTGGCCAGCTCCTGCACCGTCGGCGAGCGCCCGAGCTGGTTGGTCAGCGTGTCGCGCGCCTTGGCGACCTGGAGCTGCAGCTCCTGCGTCCCGCGCGGCACCCGCACGGCCCACGTCTTGTCGCGGAAGTAGCGCTTGATCTCGCCGAGGACGGTCGGCGTGGCGTACGAGGAGAAGCGCACGTCACGGGACAAGTCGAAGCCCTCGATCGCCTTCATGATCCCGACGCACGCGACCTGCACGAGGTCGTCGAGCGGCTCGCCGCGGCCTGCGTAGCGACCCGCCAGAGCACGCGCGAGCGGCAGCATCTCCTCGGCCAGCACGTCGCGCGCACGGGTGTCCCCGTGCACGTGATAGCGGCGCAGCAGCATGCGCTCCCGATCCGCCCGCTGAGCGGGGGTTGTCTCTGTCTCCGCCTCTCGAACCCGCGGGTCCCGGAGAGGCCCGTCGGCACACACGTCCTGCACAGTACAGGGCGTACGGCCGACCCCCCGGCGTCGTATCAGTCGCGCTCGAGCGGCGCCATCGTCAGGCCCGCGTCGCGCAGAAGCTCCCAGTAGAGCTCGGCCGCCTCGCGGTGCCCGGTCCACACGACGGCCTGCCCGCTGTTGTGGATGCGGTCGGCGATCGAGTAGCCGCGCGCGACGCTCACGCCGGGCACGTAGCGCGCCAGCGTGTGCGCGACGTGGTCGAACGTGTTGTGGTCGTCGTTGAGGACGATCACGCGCCAGGCGCCGCCGAGGCCGGAGTCCGGCCCGCCCGTCCGCGGAAGCTCGATGGTCTGGCTCATCCAGGGGTCGAGCTTACCCGCCGCAGTGCGCGCTCAAGACCGGGATGCAGCGTGTCGTGGGGCATGGCCTGCGCGTAGACGGCGGCGGTCTCCGGGGACGTCGCCGCCTCGATCTCGGCGCGTATCCACTCGACGAATCCGGCGCTGTCGGTCTCGCTGGCGCGCAGCGCCATCCGGTCGAGCGCGGCGCGGCACTCGGCGAGCTGCGCGCGCACGTCCTCCCACACGCCGAAGTGCGTGACGGCGACGCGCGCGGCGTCCCACGAGTCGAGCAGGTCGAGCGACGCGTGCCACGCGGTGAAGTCGATGTCGGGCGGCGGCGTCGGCGCGAGCACCAGCCCCTCGGGCGGGATGCGCACGCCCGCCACGTCGCCCGCGAACAGGGTCGACGTCGGCTCGTGCAGGTAGCTGACGTGGTGCGAGGCGTGGCCGGGCGTGTAGCCCACGCGCCACGGCCCGATCGTCTCCTCGCCGGAGGACAGCACGCGCAGGTTCTCGCGCGGCACCGGCAGGATCTCGCCCCACAGCCGGTCCATGTCGTCGCCGTACAGCCGCGTCGCGCTGGCGATGAGCTTCTCGGGCGCGGCCAGGTGCGGCGCGCCGCGCTCGTGGACCCACACCTCGACGTCGGGCCAGCGCCTGACGAGCGTGCCCGTCGCGCCCGCGTGGTCGAGGTGGATGTGGGTCAGGAGGATCCGCTCGGGTCGCTCGTCCCCCAGGCCCGCGAGGAGGCCCTCGAGCGACGCGGACGGCCCCGGATCGACGAGGCAGCCGTCGACGAGGTAGGCCGCGAGGACGCGGTCCATCCCCAGGTGGTGGACGTCAACGACCCGCAAGGACCAGGTCCTGGAAGGAGGTGAACTCCTCGCGGCCGCACCACGAGCCGTAGAGCGGGTCCTTCGCGGGCGCGAGGCGCTCGCGCACCCAGCCCTCGTCGTAGGCGACCGCCTCCTCCGGCAGGTCGGCGTCGACCACCGAGACGTGGTCGTCGGGGTCGAGGAAGGCCAGCGAGGACCGCCCCTCCCGGATGAGCCGGCGCGACTCGTCGTTGAGGAGGAACAGCGTCGCGAAGACGCGCCCGCCGGGCCTGAGCACCCGCTTGCTCTCCTCGATGTAGTGGTCGGCCTCGGCCTCGAGCAGGTGCGTGAGCACCGACGTGAGGATGACGAAGTCGAAGCGCCCGTCGTCGTACGGGAAGCGGTACTCGCTCGCCGCGTGGGCGCCGTGCGGGTTGTAGCGCCGGTTGTAGAGGTCGGCCACGTGGAACTCGAAGTTGGGCAGCCGCGCGTAGCGGCGCCGGCACCAGCCGATCCCGTCGCGGTTGACGTCGAAGCCGGCGTAGGAGCCGCGCTCGTCCAGGTACGTCGTGAGCGGCCGCGCCATGCGCCCGATCCCGCAGCCCACCTCGAGCACCGCCTCGTCGGGGCGCAGGTCGCCATAGGAGCGGAAGTGGCCGAGGAACTCGTCGCCGGTCGCGACGAAGTCCGAATGGCCGGAGAAGTCGAGCTTGCGGGGCGGCACGAGCCGGTCGGCCCGGCCGCTGACGCGGTCCTTCACGTCGAGCGCCCGGAGCCTCAACGAGTCCCGCACCCGTTCGGCGAGCGGCTGCCGCATAGGGCTCGCACCGTACAATCCGCGGCAATGAGCGTGCGTCTGGACCAGCCCGACCGACCCTGGATGATGCGGACCTACGCGGGGCATTCGACCGCGGCCAAGTCCAACGAGCTGTACCGGCGGAACCTGGCCAAGGGCCAGACCGGTCTCTCCGTCGCCTTCGACCTGCCGACGCAGACCGGCTACGACGCCGACCACGAGCTGGCCCGCGGCGAGGTCGGGAAGGTCGGCGTCCCGATCGCCCACCGCGGCGACATGGCCCAGCTCATGGACGGGATCCCCCTCGACAAGATGAACACGTCGATGACGATCAACGCCACGGCCGCCTGGCTGCTGGGGCTGTACGTCGTCGCGGCGGAGGAGCAGGGCGTCGAGGAGGGCGCGCTGGCGGGGACCACGCAGAACGACATCATCAAGGAGTTCCTCGCGCGAGGGACGTACGCGTTCCCGCCCGGCCCGTCGATGCGCCTGATCGCCGACATGGTCGCCTACACGGTCACGCGCATCCCGAAGTGGAACCCGATCAACATCTGCTCCTACCACCTGCAGGAGGCCGGCGCGACGCCGGTCCAGGAGATCGCCTATTCGCTCTCGAACGCGATCGCCGTCCTCGACGCCGTCCGCGACCGCGTCGACCAGGAGCTGATGGGCCCGGTCTTCGGGCGCATCTCGTTCTTCGTCAACGCGGGCGTCCGGTTCGTCGAGGAGCACGCGAAGCTGCGCGCGATGGGGCAGCTGTGGGAGGCCATCGGCCGTGACCGCTACGGCGTCACCGACCCCAAGCACCTGCGCTTCCGCTACGGCGTGCAGGTCAACTCGCTCGGCCTGACCGAGCAGCAGCCCGAGAACAACGTGCAGCGGATCGTGCTCGAGGCGCTGGCGGTGACGCTCGGGCGCAGCGCGCGGGCGCGCGCGATCCAGCTGCCGGCGTGGAACGAGGCGCTCGGCCTGCCGCGCCCGTGGGACCAGCAGTGGTCGCTGCGCATCCAGCAGGTCCTCGCCTTCGAGACCGACCTGCTCGAGTACCCGGACATCTTCGAGGGCTCGACGGTGATGGAGGGCCTGGTGGCCGAGCTCGTGGAGGGCGCGCGCGCGGAGATGGCGGTGGTGGCCGAGCACGGCGGCGCCGTCGAGGCCGTCCCGTACATGAAGGGCGCGCTCGTCGACTCGCACCGCGAGCGCATCCGGCGCATCGAGTCGGGCGAGCAGACGCTGGTCGGCGTCAACAAGTACGCCGAGACCGAGCCTTCTCCCCTCACCGCCGACGCCGAGGGCGGCATCCTCGTCGTCGACCCGGAGACCGAGGCGCAGCAGCGCGCGGCCGTCGAGCAGTGGCGCTCGCAGCGCGACGCGTCCGAGGTCGAGCGCGCGCTGGCCGAGCTGCGCCGCGTCGCCGAGAGCGACGAGAACATCATGGAGGCGACGATCGCCGCCGCGCGCGCGGGCGTGACCACCGGTGAGTGGGCGCAGGCGCTGCGCGACGTGTTCGGCTCCTACCGCGCGCCGACCGGCGTCGGCGAGGCCGCGGGATCGGATCCCGCCCACCCCGGCGACGAGCTCGACGCGATCCGCGAGGAGGTCGAGCGCGTGTCCGAGGCCCTCGGGCGGCGCGTGAAGATCCTCGTCGGCAAGCCGGGCCTGGACGGGCACTCCAACGGTGCCGAGCAGATCGCCGTGCGCGCGCGCGACGCCGGCATGGACGTCGTCTACGAGGGCATCCGCCTCACCCCGGCCCAGATCGCCGCGAGCGCGCTGCAGGAGGGCGTCCACGTCGTGGGGCTCTCGATCCTGTCGGGCTCGCACCGCGAGCTGATCCCGAGCGTCATCGACGCGCTGCGCGAGGCGGGCGTCGACGTCCCGGTCGTCGTCGGCGGGATCATCCCCGAGGCCGACGTCGAGCCGCTCAAGAGCGCCGGCGTCGCCGCGGTCTACACGCCGAAGGACTTCAACCTGAGTCAGATCATGCGCGACATCGTCGGGCTGGTCGGGCAGCAGGCCGCGACGTCCGCGTGACGAGCGAGGCGTCGACCCTCGCCGCACGCCTCCGCGACCGAGACCTCTCCGCCGCCCCCGCGGCGCTGAACCTCATCGAGAACAGGACCCGCGCCGACGACGTCGCCGCGCTCGTGCGCGAGGTGGGGACCGAGGCGCGCGGGCACGTCATCGGCGTGACCGGCCCCCCCGGCGCGGGGAAGTCGTCGCTGCTGAGCGCGCTCGTGCGCGCGTGGCGCGACGCCGGGCGGACCGTGGCGGTGCTCGCCGTCGACCCGTCCTCCAAGCGCAGCGGCGGGTCGCTGCTCGGCGACCGCGCGCGCATCGAGTTCGACCCGGCCGACCGCGGCGTCCTGATCCGCAGCACCGCCGCCGGCGGGCGGCTCGGCGGGCTCGCGCCGGCGACGCGCGCCGCCGCCCAGGCGCTCGCCGTCGCGTTCGACGTCGTCGTCATCGAGACCGTCGGCGTCGGCCAGAGCGAGACCGAGGTGGCGGAGGTCGCCGACACCGTCGCCGTCATCGTGCAGCCCGGCTCCGGCGACGCGCTGCAGTTCATCAAGGCGGGGATCATGGAGGTGCCCGACGTGCTCGTGGTGACGAAGGCCGACCTGGGCGACGTGGCCCTGCGGTCGCGCCGCGACCTGAGCGCAGCGCTGCGCTCGCTCGGCGCCCGGGACACGCCGGTCGTCGCCGTCTCCAGCGTCGCGCCGGCGACCGGCATCGACGAGCTCGTCGCCGCGCTCGACGCGCACCGCGCCTCCCTCGACCTCCCCGCACGGCGTGCCGAGGCGCGGCGCACCAGTGCCCTCGCCGACTTCGCCGCCGAGCACGGCGAGCGCGGCCTGCGCGCGCTGGGCGGGCGCCGGGGCGCCCTGCGCTTCCTCGCCGAGCAGGAGCCCGGGCTCGACGTCGCCACGCTGGTCGAGCGCCTCGAGCAGCGGGCGGAGGCGGCGCGATGATCCTCCGCGACGGCGCCGTCCTGCTCGGCGCGCTGCTCGCCGGCACCGTGCTCGCCGCAGCGTTCGGCGCGACGAACCTCGGCACCGCGCTGACCTTCGGCACGATCGCCTTCCTCGTCGCGGTGCTCGCGCTGATGCTCTTCCCGAAGGATCGGTGAGGGATCCTGTACGCTCAGGACCTGTCATGGACGGCGAGGCGAACGACGCCGGGCGGGTCGAGCCGCTCGAGCAGGTCGCCGCGGGGCTGAGGGTCGCGGGCGTAGCGCTGCGGCTGCAGATCCTGCGCGCCGTCGGGGCCGACGGGCCGCTGAGCCCCAGCCAGTTCGCCGCCGCCGCCGGCCGGTCGCTGCGCGAGTCCGCCTACCACTTCCGCTACCTGCGCGAGGCCGACCTCGTGGCGCTCGAGCACATCGAGGCGAGCGCGGGCACAGCCCAGCACTTCTACGAGCTGTCGCCGCTCGGAAAGGCGCTCGTGCAGGCCCTGCCCCGGTTCGAGCAGGCGGCCCGCCGCCCCCGGGGCTAGCCGGCGCCGCGCAGCGCGAGGTACTCGGCGCGGGCGCGGCACGGGCCTCGTCGCCGCACAGCCGCACCGCGAAGACCTCGTCGCCCGCGCCGCCGATCCACGCGTCGAGCACGCCCGGGCCGATGGCCAGCGCGCCGAAGACGACGAAGAACGCGCCGACGGCGAGCGACACGAGCAGCACCCGCAGGCCCTGGCTGACGAACATCACGAGCCCGACCCCGAGCGCGCCGGCCGCGCCGGCGGTTGACCAGCGCGACGCCCGCGACGAGGATGGCCAGGCCGCCGGCCACCGCGGCGAGGTTGGCCCACACCGACCAGTCCAGGTCGCCGGCGCCGAGCATCTCGATGACGAACACCAGGCCGAGCAGCGGGACGGCGCGCGTGAAGACGTCCTCGTACGGCGAGTAGCCGACGATGAACAGTGGCAGCCCGGCGCGGCGGAAGCGGCGCTCGTACGGCGCGAGGGCGGCCTGCGTGCCCTGTTCGGCCTTGACGGCGCGCTCCTGCATCCGCATAGGCTTCGCGACCCGTGTACGTCTCCCTCTCGCGCCTGCGTGTGCCCGCCGACCGGGCCGACGAGCTCGTGAACGCGTTTCGCGGGCGCGCGCGGCTCGTCGACGGGTTCGAGGGCTTCGTCGACCTGCAGGTCTGGCAGTCGGACCGTGACCCGGGCGAGCTGGTGATGGTCAGCCGCTGGACCGACCGCGACTGCTTCAAGGCGTACATGAAGAGCCGCGACCACCAGGTGTCGCACGACCGCATCGACCCGGACCTCGACGCCGCGATCAAGCTCGAGCGGCTCGAGCACATGCACGTCGTCGCGGAGTAGCAGTGCCGCGCTCGCGTCCCCGCCTCGCCGCGCCGAGCGGCGCCGCCGCCCCGCTGGAGGCCGTGGCCCCCGGCGGCGAGACGGTCGACGTCCGCGCGCTGGCGCAGGAGGTCTGCCGGCGCTACCGCTCCGAGTTCCCCGACGAGGAGGAGCGCTACGGCGACGCCGGCCGGGCGTGGTGCGTGCACGACAACCAGTACCTGCTGCACTGGGCGCTGCTCGACGCGCAGGGCACGACGAGCCTGGACGAGCAGGTGGCGTGGCTCGCGCGCGTGCTCGGCGCGCGCGACTTCCCGCTCGACCGCCTCGCGCGCGACCTGGAGATCTGCGCGGACGTCGTGACGGAGACGGGCGGTGCGTGGGCGGCGGACGTCGCCGCCCGATTGCGCGCAGTAGCGTCCGGCCTATGAGCCTCGGCTGCTTCGTCTCGGTGGGCCGCTCGCTCGAGCAGGCCGTCTCGCGCGTCCAGCTGGCCGAGGAGCTCGGCTACGAGGCGTGCTACGTCACGCACATCGCCGGGCGCGAGTCGCTCACGGTCCTGACGCACTACGCGAACCACAGCGAGCGCATCCGCCTGGGGACCGGCGTCGTGCCGATCTACACGCGCACGCCGGCGACGATGGCGCAGACCGCCGCGACGATCGACGAGATCAGCGGCGGGCGGCTGAACCTGGGCCTCGGCGTCTCGCACCGGCCCGTCGTCGAGGGCTGGCACGGCCAGACGATCGACAAGCCGGTCAGCGAGATGCGCGAGTACGCGGGGATCGTCCGCGCGATCGTGCGCGGCGAGGACCCGCCCGCCGGCGAGAAGTGGCAGACCGGCTTCAGGCTCGCCGGCATCCCGGAGTGCCCGGACCTGCCCATCTACATCGCCGCGCTCTCGCCGAAGATGCTGCGCCTCGCCGGCGAGATCGCCGACGGCGTGATCCTCTGGCTGTGCAACCCCAACTACATCCGCGACGTCGTGGTGCCCGAGGTCACGGCGGGCCGCGAGAAGGCGGGCAAGGGGATCGAGGGCTTCGACATCGTCGCGGCGGTGCCGTCGGCCGTCACCGACGACCTGGACGCCGTCTACGGCACGATGCGGCGCGACCTGCTCACGTACTTGAGCCTGCCGTTCTACCGCGCGATGATCGAGCGGTCGGGCTTCGAGGACGACGTGGCGGCCTTCGACGAGGCCGCCGGCCGCGGCGACGGGGAGGCGATGGGCGCGGCGATCTCCGACCGCTTCCTGGCGCTGCTCACCGCCACGGGCGACGAGGCCGCGGTGCGTGCGGGCGTCGAGGCCTACGCCGCCGCCGGGACGAGCTCGCCGTGCGTCGGCCCCATCCCGAAGACGGACTTCGAGGCCACGCTGCGCGCCGCGTCCGCCGTGTAGCGGCCGAGCCGCTCGCGGTCGAGGCCCAGGAACAGCTCGACGAGCGCGGGGTCGAACTGGCGCCCTGACTGCGCCCGCAGCTCGTCGAGCGCGGCCTGCAGCGTCATCGCACGCCGGTACGGACGATCGCTCGTCATCGCGTCGACGGCGTCGGCGATCGCGAAGATCCGCGCCCACAGCGGGATGCGCTCGCCGCTCAGCCCGAGCGGGTAGCCGCTGCCGTCCCAGTGCTCGTGGTGGTAGAGCACCACGTCGCGGGTGCGGGCGCCGAACTCCACCTCGTTGAGCATCCGCCACCCCGCCTGCGGGTGCGTCCGGACGATCGCGTGCTCCTCGTCGTCGAGCGGCCCCGGCTTGTTGAGGATCGCGTCGGGCAGCACGCGCTTCCCGATGTCGTGGAGCAGGAACCCGTGGACCATCTGGCGGTCCTCCACGTCCTCGGGGGCGGCCGCGACGGCCAGCAGCAGTGCAAGGTCGCAGGCGCGCGCGCAGTGCGCGTCCCAGATGCTCATCGATCTCCCCATAGCCCTAACCATTCGTGGTCCGGGCCGCGTCCCCCGCGCCGCGGCGCTCCTTCACGGCTACGAACGCCGGTCGCGCGCCTCGGGTTGGGCGGTTCTCAAACTGGCACGTTGCCGCTACGGTCGGCGTTTGCGGCGGCCCGGCCGCCGGCGCCGACCGGCGTGTAGACCCCGTCGCCCTTGGCGGAGATCTCCGCCTCCATGAGCTGCTCGATCTCGGGCATCAGCGGGGCGAACTGCATCTCGGTCGGCCGGGTGAGGAGGCCGCGGAGCGGCAACATCGCCCGCACCCAGCGAGGGGCGACGACGATCCGCGCGCGCCTCGCGACCCCGCGCTCGACCGCCTTGCCGGCCACGCCGACGTCGTAGGTCTTGCCGAGCGGGCCGTTCATGGCGTCGCGCAGGCGCTTGAACGCCGGGTGCTCGGCGTCGCCGCCCTTGACCATCTCGGTGCCGATCCACGAGAAGTACGCGACGCCGACGTCGACCCCGCGGTGCTTCAGCTCCAGGCGCAGCGAGTTGCCGAGCGCCTCGACCGCCGCCTTCGCCGCGACGTACGACCCCATGAGCGGGAAGGCCGAGACGAGCGGCGACATCGACGCGTTGATGAGGACGTAGCCGCGCCGCTCGAGGACCTGCGGCAGGCAGGCGCGGACGGTGCGCCACGTCCCGAGCAGGTTGACCTCGATGACCTTCTCGAAGGCATCCGGGTCGACGCGGTCCATAAGTCCGCCGACGCCGATGCCGGCGTTCGCGAAGACGGCGTCGATGCCGCCGAAGCGCTCGACCGTGCGCGCGACCGCGTCGTCGAGGGCCGCGCGGTCGGTGACGTCGGCCTCGATCGCCAGGCCGCGGCCGCGGCAGTCGGCCGCGACCCGCTCGAGCTCCTCGGGCTCGAGCCCGACCAGGGCCACGTTGGCGCCGCTCGCGGCGAGGCGCCGGGCGGCGTCGGCGCCGATCCCCCGCGCCGCGCCGGTGATGAAGACCGTCTTGCCGTTCATGGACCGACTCTAAGACGCCAGCGACGCGATCCGCCAGTCCCCGTCGACCTTTTCCAACCTGACGGTGTCGTCGGAGGGCTCCTGGTTGGCGGCGGTGCTGTGGACCTGGGCGCTCGCGGTGTCGCCGTCGACCTTGACGCTCTTGATCTCGAGCTTCGGCTTCTCGACGTCCTCCAGGCCCGTGCGCAGCGCCACCTCGCACGGCAGGTTGACGCGGCGGATCTGCTCGATGAGCTTGGGCGACAGCAGGTCGTCGCACATGCGCTGGTAGTCCTTCGCGGCGGTCGCCTGGGCGAAGGCGTCGAGCGTCTTGCGCACGTCGCCCTCGTCGTCCTCGCCGCAGCCGGCGACGAGCGCGGCGACGGCGAGCACGGCGGCGATGGCGATCCTCGGGGCGGGCACGGCAGCGCAGGGTACGCTTGGACGCGATGCAGCGCGAGCAGCTTCTGGACGGGCACGGCCGCGCGATCGGCGATCTGCGCCTGTCGGTCACCGACCGCTGCAACTTCCGCTGCCAGTACTGCATGCCCGCGGACGGCCTGCCGTGGCTCGATCGCTCCGAGGTCCTGTCGTTCGAGGAGATCGAGCGGCTGGTGTCGCTCTTCGCGTCGATGGGCGTGCGCGACGTGCGCCTCACCGGCGGCGAGCCGCTCGTGCGGCGCGACTTCCCGCGCCTGGCGGCGATGCTCGCGCCGCTGGTCGACGACCTCGCGGTCACGACGAACGGCTACCTGCTCGAGCGCGACGCCGAGGCGCTCGTGCGCGCCGGCGTGAGCCGCTTCAACGTCTCGATCGACTCGCTGCAGCGTGACCGGTTCTTCGAGATGACCCGCCGCGACGCCCTCCCCCGCGTGGTCGCCGGCCTGGAGGCGCTCGCGCGGTTCCCGGAGGCGCACCCGATCAAGGTCAACGCCGTCGGCCTGCGCGGGTTCACGGAGGCCGAGGTGCTGCCGTTCGCGGAGTTCGCGCGCGAGCGGCCGTTCGAGGTGCGCTTCATCGAGTTCATGCCGCTCGACGCCGACCGCGCGTGGGACATGGACAAGGTCCTCACCGGCGAGGAGATCCGCGCCGCGATCGACGCGGTCCACCGGCTGGAGCCCGAGCCGCGCGAGCCGCACGCGACCGCGCGCGTCTACCGCTTCGCCGACGGCCGCGGGCGCATCGGCTTCATCAACCCGGTCTCCGAGCCGTTCTGCGGCGACTGCGACCGCATCCGGCTGACAGCGGAGGGCAAGCTCCGGACCTGCCTGTTCAGCATCGGCGAGACCGACCTGCGCTCGCCGCTGCGCGCGGGCGCCGACGACGCCGAGCTCGAGCGGATCGTCCGCGACGCCGTGTGGCGCAAGGAGCTCAAGCACCGCGTCAACGAGCCGGGGTTCGTGCAGCCGGCGCGCTCGATGAGCGCGATCGGCGGCTAGCTACCACCGCAGCCACCGCCTGCGGGCGCGCAGGCGCAGGAGCCGCCACCGCGTGCGCGCGTCGCCCGCGACCCGCGCCTCCAGCTCGCCGCGCGTGAGCTCCCGCCGCCCGCGCGCCCGCAGCCGCGCGTTCTCGGCCTCGTGCATCTCGGCGAGCTGCTGCTCGGTCACGACGCCCTGGGCGATCACGTCGCGGCGCTCCTGCGGCCGCGCCGAGGAGGTGCCGCTCCGGCGCCGGTTGGCGACGCCGAGCAGGACGGCCCACGCCGCGACCAGGCCGAACACGACGACCAGGATCAGGATGAAGCTCTCGGGGCCGAGCACGGTGTCTCCTCTTCGATTGCCGCTCTCTGCAAGGGTTCCCGGTATGGGACGAGCCGGATCTGACGGAATCCGGAAAGGTGGCGCCTCCGGAGTTCCGGAAAGCGAGCCGGACGTCCTCGCGGCGCTCGCGAGGCGCGTCGCCGCGCGGACCGACGAGGTGGTCGACGCCGCGCTCGACCGGCTGTGGGCCGGCCCGGCGCTCGCGCAGTGGACGCGGCCGGAGACGCGCGAGCCGGCCCGGGCGATCGCCGCCGGGAGCATCGGGCGCGAGGTCGAGGCGCTGCTGCGGTGGGAGCTGCCGGACGAGCCGCCGGAGGAGGATCTCGCCGCCGCCCGCGCGGCGGTCGAGTACCGCGCGCCGGTCACGGTGCCGCTGCAGTGCTACCGCGCCGGGCACGCCGCGCTGTGGAGCGCCTGGGTCGACGCCGTCGACGATCTGCGCCTGGAGGGTCCGCGGCGGCGTGCCGCGCTCGACGACGGGGCGGCGTTCCTCTTCGACTACGTCGATCGCTGCGCCGCGTGGGTCGAGGCCGAGCACGCCGAGGCGCGCGACCGTGCGCTGCGCGGTGCCGAGCAGCAGCGGATGCGCACGGTGCTGAGCGCGCTCGCGGGCGACCCGGCGGACGAGTCGCTGCTCGGCTACGCGCTCGACGGCGCCCACGTCTGCGTCGTCGCCTGGGGCGCGCACGGCGACCTCGCGGCCGAGGAGCTGGCGGCGGCGCTCGGAGCGGAGGCGCTCCTCGCCGTCAGCACGGACCCCGAGACGACGTGGGCGTGGCTGCGCGGTGCGGACACGGGCGCGGCCGCCGGTTACGAGCCGCCTGCGTCGACGCGCGTCGCGATCGGCGGGCCTGCCGACTTTCGCCGGGCGCACGCCGAGGCGGTCGACGCGCAGCGCGTCGCGCGCCGTCGGGCGGGTGCCGTCACGGCGTACGGCGACGTCGGGCTCGAGGCGCTCGGCCTGCTGGACGAGGCGCGGGCGGCGAGCTTCGTCGCGCGCGAGCTCGGGCCGCTCGCGGCGGGCGCCGCGCGCGAGGCGACGATGCGCGCCACCCTCGCCGCCTACTTCGCCTGCGGGCAGAACGCCGCGTCCACGGCCGCCCGGCTGCGCGTCCACGAGCGGACGATCACGAACCGCGTGCGCGCGGTGGAGGCGCGCCTGGGGCACACCGTCGTCGCGCGGCGGGCCGAGATCGAGATGGCCCTCCGCCTGCGCGACGTCCTCGAGCCGGACGGCTAGACCGCGGCGGGGAGCAGGAGCTCCTCCACCTCGTGCCACGACGTGACGATCCCGTCGACGCCCGCGTCGCGCAGGGCGGCCTCGCGCTCGGTCCGCTCGGGCTCCGGCACGAACAGGAGGTTGCCCACCGTCGGGAAGCCGGCCGCGACGGCCGACCGGGCGCCGCTGGGCGAGTCCTCGATGGCCAGCGCCTCGTCGCCTCGCACGCCCATCCGGTCGCCGGCCAGGGCGTAGACGGCGGGGTCCGGCTTGCTCGTCGGGACCGGGAGGGAGTCCTCGGCGCTGAAGACGACGTCCGCGGGGAAGAGCTCGGCGAGGCCGGTCGCGGCGAGGCACGCGGCGAGCCGGTCCAGCGCGCTCGAGCTGACCACGGCCAGGCCGAAGCGCTCGCGCAGCCGGGTCAGCGGGGCGATGACGTCCGGATCGGGCTCGAGCACCTCGCTCAGGTGCGCGATGACGGCGGCCTTCTCGTCCCGGACGCGGCGCTCGAGGTCGTCGGGGTCCAGCGTCGCGCCGTGCTCGGCGGCGAGGCCGAGCGCGGTCGCGCGGAAGTTCTTGCCGACCGCGTACGCCTTCAGCTCCTCCGGCTCGAAGCGGCGGTCGACGCCGAGGTCGGCGAGCAGGCGGTTCGTGATCTCCGCCGACGCGACGAACGCGGGCTCCTCGGACGGGAAGAGGCAGCCGTCCGCGTCGCAGAGCAGGACGCGGGTCACGCGGCCATCGGCTCGGCGGCGCCGAGCGCGGCGGCGAGGGCTGCGCGCACGCCGTCGCGCTCGATGTGCGCGACGACCTGCTCGACCTCGCGCGCGAAGGCGGGATCCGCGCCGACCGGCCCCAGCTCGGCCACCAGCGCGCGGACGTCCGGCGCAAGGGCGCGCAGCCTGTCGGCGGCCGGGTCGTCGAGGGCGTGCGGGCCGCGGACCTGCGCGCAGAAGCCGGCGACGGCGAGCGTGAGCAGCGCGTGGGGCGCCCCGGCAGCGCGGCGCGCGGCGATCGACGGCAGGACGTGGCGCGGCAGCTTCAGCGATCCGCCGCGGCACAGGCGCTCGAGCTGGTCGACGACGCACGGGTTCGACAGGCGTTCGAGCGCGCTGCGGCGATAGGCCACGAGGTCGAGGCCCGGCACGCGCGGCAGCAGCGGGGCGATCTCCTCCGCGGTGAGGCGCGCGACGTACTCGGCGAAGAGCGGGTCGGCCATCGCCTCGTCGGTCGCGCGCAGGCCGGCGAGGACGCCGAGGTGGCCGAGCGCGCAGTGGGTCGCGTTGAGCAGGCGCGTCTTGATCAGCGCGTACGGGCGGACGTCGGCGACGCAGCGCACGCCCGCCTCTTCGAGCGGCGGCCGGCCGGCGGCGAAGTCGTCCTCGATCACCCAGTCCGCGTACGGCTCGGTCATCACCGGCCAGCGGTCCTCCACGCCGAGCTCGCGCGCCAGGCGCTCGCGGTCGGCGTCGGTCGTCCTGGGCGTGATGCGGTCGACCATGCTGCTGGGGAAGGTGACGTGCTCCTCGATCCACTGCGCCAGCCCCTCGTCGCGCAGGCGGGCGAAGGCCGTGATGGCGTCGCGCGCGACGTCGCCGCTGGCCGGCATGTTGTCGCACGAGAGGATGGTCAGGGGGCCGAGCGCGCCACGCCGGCGGCGGTCGAGGCCCGCGACGAGGAAGCCCAGCGCCGAGCGCGGGCGGCCGGGATGCGCGAGGTCCTCGAGCACGTCGGGCGCGCGGACGTCGTAGGCGGCGCCGGTGACGGTCAGCGTCACCAGGCGGGTGCGCGGGTCGGCGAGGGCGCCGACGACGGCCGACGGGGCGTCCGGCGCGAACAGGTAGCGGCCAATGACGCCGACGACGCGGGCGCGGTCGCCGCCCGGCCCGCGCTCGACGACGGTGTAGAGGCAGTCCTGCGGGACGAGCGCGTCGCGCATCTCCCGCCGGCGCAGGCCGACGCCGGTGAGCCCCCAGCCCGTGTGGCCCTGCCGCGCCAGCTCGTCGAAGTAGACGGCCTGGTGCGAGCGATGGAACGAGCCCACGCTGAGGTGCACCACCGACGGCGTGAGCGCCGTGCGGTCGTACGACGGAACCGACACGCGCGGCGCATGTCGGTGCAGAGAGCGTTCGTTGAGCGGATGACGGAGAGTCAGGATCTTCTTCCTACCCGCGTTCCTGCGGGGGACGCTCGCGGTGTTCGGGATCCAACCGGATTACAGTGGCCCGCTCGCCATGAGGTTCGTCTACCACAGCTACGAGGGGCGTTTCTCGGACAGCCCCCGTGCGATCTACGAGGGTCTTCGGGCGGCGACCGGCGGCGATCACCAGCATCTCTGGCTCGTCGACCCGGCCCATGCCGACGGGTTCCCGGACGACGTGGAGACCGCCGTCTACGGGTCAAAGCAGTGTATCGCCGCGTTGGAGGCCGCGGACGTCCTCGTCGCCAACACGCACACCGATCTCGTGTGGTCCAAGCGGCCCGGCGCCACGTATCTGCAGACCTGGCACGGGACGCCGCTCAAGCGCATCCACTGGGACGTGCTGTGGGCGCCGCCCGGGCGGCTGGACCGGCTGCAGCGCGACGTGGACAGGTGGGACTGCCTCCTGTCGCCCAACCGGGCGAGCACGCCGCTCCTGCGCCGCGCGTTCCACTACGAGGGCGAGGTGCTGGAGAGCGGCTATCCGCGCAACGACGTGTTGTCGTCGCCGGAGGGCGAGGCGATCCGCGAGCGGGTGCGGCGCGAGCTCGAGATCCCCGAGGGGAAGACCGCCGTGCTGTACACGCCGACGTGGCGCGACGACGAGGTGTTCGCCGAGGGCGGCAAGGCGTTCGCGCTGGCGCTCGACGTCGAGGCGTTCGCCGAGGCGCTCGGCGACGACCACGTCCTGCTGTTGCGGGTGCACTACATGCTGACCGGCCGGCTGGCGGCGACCGACCACCCGGCCGTGCGCGACGTCTCCGCGCACGCCGACGTGGCCGAGCTGTACCTCGCCGCCGACGCGATGGTGACCGACTACTCGTCGACCATGTTCGACTTCGCCGTGACCGGCAAGCCGATGCTCTTCTACGTCTACGACCTCGCCGACTACCAGGACCGCCTGCGCGGGTTCTACTGGGACTTCGCGCCGGAGGCGCCGGGGCCGCTGGTCGAGACGACGGCGGCGCTGATCGAGGCGGTGCGCGAGCTGCCGGCCTTCGCGGAGCGGCACGGGGAGCGCTACGCGGCGTTCCGCGAGCGCTACTGCCATCTGGAGGACGGCCACGCGACCGAGCGGGTGATCGCGCGCCTGCTCTGATCGCTCACCGGGGCGCGTCCGGGCGGGCGCCCGAGAACACGATCGCGGCGTTCGACCGCGCGCTCGCCGACGGCGCCGACGTGCTCGAGCTCGACGTCCGCGTGTGCCGTGCGGGCGGGATGCTGTGCGTCCACGATCCCCTGCCCGAGGACGGGATCGCCGGGCCGGGCCCGCCCGCGCTCGAGGACGTGCTGGACCGCTACGGCGCCGGGACGCGCTACCTCGTCGACCTCAAGGACCCCGACCCCGCGTGGGAGCGGCGGGTCGTCGACGCGATCGCCCGCCGTGGCCTGGAGCGCCGCGCGATGATCCAGTCGTTCGACGTGTCCGCCCTCGCCCGGCTGCACGACGCGGCGCGGTGGCTCGCGATCGCCGCGCTCTACCGGCGTGCCGGCTCGGTCGGCCTCGACGTCGCGGCGATCCCGCCGTTCGCCCGCGCGGTCGGGGTTCACCACCCGAACGTCGATGCGGCCTTCGTCGCCCGCGCCCACGCCCGCGGCCTCGCGGTCCACCCGTGGACGGTCGACGACGCCGCCGAGGCGCAGCGCCTCGTCGCCCTCGGCGTCGACGGCGTCATCACGAACCTGCCGGACGTCGTCGCGCCGGTCGTTCGCCCGGCCGCGCTCGCGGCCTAGCGCCGCCGCAGGAGGATCTCCGCGACGGCGAGGTCGGCGCGGGTGTTGACGTTGAGCATGCGGTCGGCAGCGGCGTCCGCGTCGAGGACGACCGCGCCGAGGCGGTCGAGCGTGACGGTGAGCGCCTCGTCGGGGGCGGCAGACTCGAGGTCGTGCAGGACAGAGGGCGCGTAGGCGGCGCACAGCGGGTGGACGCGGCCCTCGGTGCGGGGGATCGCGGCCGCTGCCCCGTCGGCGACGACGTCGAGCAGCACGTCGAGCAGCGCGGGCGGGACGAGCGGCATGTCGCACGGGACGACGACGACCGGGCGCCCGCCCGCCCGCCGCAGCGCGGAGACCAGCCCGTGGCGCGGGTGGAAGTCCTCGGGCTCGTCGCGGTGGACCGGCGCGTCGCACGGGGGCAGCGGCGTCGCCTGCTTCGCGATCACGACGACGTCCGCGACGGACTCGCGCAGCGCGTCGAGCGCCCACGCGAGCAGCGGCCGCCCGGCGGCCTCGGCGGTCGCCTTCGCCCCGCCGAGCCGAGCCCCCCGCCCACCGGCCAGGATCGCCCCGAGAGGGGCCTCCGGACGGGGCCGCGCCGCCCGCGCGAACCGACCCCCTTCCGGGTCGGTCACACCGACCGCGGGCCTTCGCCGTAGTCGCCGAACGGCGCGTCGCGCTCGCGGACCGCGCCGCGGACGTCCTCCAGCGCGCGCTTGGAGAACTCCGTCCCCTCCGGGGTGTGGCGGGCCGCGCCGTCGAGCAGCGTCCCCACGAGCTGGTTCGTCGAGAGGCCCATCTGCTCGATGACCTGGTTGACCAGGAGCTTCATCATGTGCAGCTGGTTCTGGGGCAGCCGGGCCACGCGCTCGGCGAGGGCGAACGCGGCCGCGTCGAGCTCGGCCTCGGGGACCGCCTCGCTCGCCAGCCCCCACTCGGCGGCCCGCCGCCCGTCCAGGGCGTCGCCCGTGAGCAGCAGGCGCTTGGAGCGCTCGAGCCCGAGCCGGTACGTCCACATCATCGTGGTCGGCGACCCCCACACCCGGGCCGGGGGGTAGCCGATCCGCGCGTCCTCGGCGCAGACGATCAGGTCCGAGCACAGCGCGAAGTCCGTCCCGCCCCCCACGCAGAACCCGTGCACCTGCGCGATGACCGGCTTGGGCGAGCGCCACAGCTGCATGTAGGCGTCGACGAAGCCGGACATCATCCGGTAGTCGGCGATCGGGTCCCAGGGCCGGTCGCCCTCCGCCGCCTCCATCGTCTCGGCCCCCCAGCCGATGTCGTAGCCCGCGCAGAACGCCCTGCCGGCGCCGCGCAGGCGGATCGCGTGCACGCCGGAATCCCCCCACGCCAGCTCCAGCGCGGCGCGCAGATCCTCGACCAGGCCGGTCGTGATCGCGTTCAGCCGCTGCGGGCGGTTGAGGGTCAGCGTGGCCACGCGGCCGTCCACCTCGTAGAGCACATCGGGCACGCCCGTAGAATCGCAGGCATGTCCACGGACACCGCCCGCGCCTGGCTTCGCTGCTACCGCTGCTGGTCGCAGAAGCTCGAAGTCCAGGTCCACTACGAGGGCATCCACCTGATCGACCCCTCGACCGGCGAGCGCGCCGAGGTCGTCGAGGAGCTGCAGGAGGCGGTCGTCCAGTGCCTGGACTGCATGCACGACCAGCCACACCTGGGCTTCGCCCACGGCCGCGTGGAGCCGATCGAGGAGCGGTGGGAGCGGATGATCGCCGGCACGCCGTGGGTCGCCTCGGTCACCGTCACCGTCGACGCCGACGAGGTCGAGACGTGCTCGGGTCCCGAGGCCGGCGACTCCCTCTCCTTCGCCGCCTTCGGCGAGCACGGCACGCGCGAGTTCTTCACCCACGTCCGCTTCCACAAGCACCAGGGCGACCCGGGCGAGGAGGAGATCGTCATCCACCTCCTCGTCGAGCTCTACGCCCGGTCGGCGGAGGAGGCGACCGAGGTGCTCGAGTCCGCCGCCCGCGGCGCACTGACGATCACGTCGCTGGCCGAGGAGTCGCGCCCGCCCGTGTCGCCGGCCGACGGCGGGCACGGCTGAGCCGGCGACTTGACTTCGCCGCCTGATCGGCGTTCACTCTTCCGGTGCGTCGGCTCTCCCACGTGAAGCTCGCCTTCGCGGCCCTCGCGACGTCGTTCGCGCTCGCCGCCCCGGCGCAGGCCGTGACCATCGTGGAGAACCCGGGGGAGTTCTCCAGGCTCCGGGTGGCCTCCGAGGAGGCGTCGCCCGGCGTCTCGGACGACATCACGGTCACCCACCCGTCCTCCAGTGTGCTCGTCGTCCACAACGACAACGACCTGATGGCCTGCGGCAGCCGGCTCGAGGTGGCGAACTGCGTGCAGGTCGATCCGAACACGGTGCAGGTGTCCGGGGGCTGGGAGCGGATCGAGGTCCTCACGTACTTCGGCGACGATGTCCTCGACACGCGCGGCGTCGGCCTGCCCGCGACCGTCTTCGGCGGGGACGGCGCGGACACGATCATGACCGGCGCCGGCGCCGACCGGATCACCGGCGAAGCGGGCAACGACGTGATCACGCCTGGCGGGGGCAACGACGACGCCGTCGGCGACGCCGGGAACGACCGCTTCGTCGCCGAGCCCACGACGGACGGAGCGGACGCGTACGCCGGCCGCGACGGCGCCGACGTCGTCGACTACACCGCCCGCGCGGCGGCGCTCTCGATCACCCTCGACGGCGTCGCGAACGACGGCGCGGCGGGCGAGGGCGACAACGTCTTCACGAGCACCGAGACCGTCCGGAGCGGAAGTGGCGACGACACGATCACCGGAAGCAGCGCCGCCAACACCCTCGACGGCGGGCCCGGGAGCGACACCCTTGCCGGCGCCGGCGGCAACGACAACGTCGCCGGCGGCGAGGGCAACGACACGCTCGACGAGGGCGCCTCGGGCAACGGCGCCGACGGCCTGGCGGGCAACGGCGGCATCGACACCATCGACTACAGCGATCGCACCAACGTCCTCGTCATCACGCTCTACCAGGAGCCGGCGGCCAACGACGGCGAGCCGTTGGAGCACGACGAGGTGTACGGGAGCGTCGAGAACGCGCTCGGCGGGTTGCACAACGATCGGATCTTCGGCAACGGCGCCAGGAACGTCCTGATCGGCGGGCCGGGCGGCGGCGAGCTCCACGGCGGCGGCAACGACGACAAGCTCGTCGCCGGCGACGGGATCGACCAGCTGTGGGGCGACGCCGGGAACGACAACATGGCCGGCGGCGGCGGCATGGACGTGTTCCACGAGGAGACCGCGCCGAACGGGTCGGACGGCATCGCCGGCGAGGCGGGCAACGACCACGTCAGCTACGCGGGCCGGACGGCCAACCTGACGGTGGCCGTCGACGGCATCGCGGACGACGGCGAGGCCGGCGAGCACGACAACGTCTTCCTGAGCACGGAGCGGGTGACCGGGGGCACGGGGAACGACACGTTGGTCGGGAACAGCGGCCCGAACTCGCTCTACGGGGGCGACGGCGCCGACACGCTCACCGGCGGCCTCGGCAACGACAACCTCGAAGGCGGCGGGGGGAACGACGTCTTCCGCGAAGGGGCGGTTCCCAGCGGGTCGGACGGGATCGTCGGCAACGCCGGCTTCGACACCGTCGACTACGGCCAGCGCACCACGTCGCTCACGGTCACGATGCTCGACGTGGCCGACAACGACGGCGCGGCCGGCGAGCACGACCTGTTCTACAGCTCGCTCGAGGGGCTCATCGGAGGCTCGGCCGCCGACCGGCTGGAGGGCAACGACATCGCCAACCGCATCGAGGGCGGCGCGGGCGACGACACGCTGCGCGGGCTCGCCGGGCCGGACACGATCGTCGACCAGAACGGCGACGCGGATGCGCTCATCGACTGCGGCGCCGACGCCGACACGGTCTACGCCGACCCCGCCGACACGCTCGCCGGCTGCGAGACGGCGATCTTCCCGCCGCCGGCCCCTTCGTAGGGCGTCGCGTTCAGGCGGGCAGCGGCGCGGCGGACTCGGCGCGCGCCGCGAGCGCCGCGTAGCGCCCGCCCTGCGCGAGCAGCGCGTCGTGCGTGCCGCGCTCGGCGATCCGGCCGCCGGCGAGGACGACGATCTGGTCGGCGTCGCGGACCGTGCTCAGGCGGTGCGCGATGGCGATCGTCGTCCGGCCCTCCGCCAGCTCGTCGAGCGCGGCCTGCACGGCGCGCTCGGTCTGCGTGTCCAGCGCGCTGGTGGCCTCGTCGAGGACGAGCACCGGCGGGTTGCGCAGGATCGTGCGGGCGATCGCGATGCGCTGCTTCTCGCCGCCGCTGAAGCGGTAGCCGCGCTCGCCGACGACGGTGTCGTAGCCCTCGGGCAGCGAGGCGATGAGGTCGTGGATGCGCGCCGCGCGCGCGGCGGCCTCGATCTCCTCGTCGGTGGCGTCCGGCTTGGCGAAGCTCAGGTTCTCGCGGACGCTCGCGTGGAAGAGGTAGGTCTCCTGGCTGACGAGCCCGACCGTCTCGGCGAGGGAGCCGAACGTCAGGTCCCGGATGTCGACGCCGTCGATCGTGACGCGGCCGCGGGTCGGGTCGTAGAGGCGCGCGGCGAGGTAGGCGAGCGTCGTCTTGCCCGAGCCCGTCTCCCCCACGATCGCCGTCGTCGTGCCCGGCGGGATCACGAGATCGACGTGGTCGATGATCGGCGGCCCGTCCGGGTCGTAGCCGAAGCCGACGTCCTCGTAGACGACCTCGCCGCGGACGTCGTGCAGCCGCCGCGCGCCGTCGCGCTCGGCGACGTCCACCTCGAGGTCGAGGTACTGGAAGATCCGGTCGAAGAGCGCGAGCGACGTCTGGACGTCGATCGTGACCGAGAGCAGCGACTGGATCGGGAAGAAGAGGCGCGTCTGGAGCGTCGTGAAGGCGACGAGCGTGCCGATCGAGATCGCGCCGCCGCCGTTCGCGATGCTCATGCCGGCGAACAGGTAGACGAGCGCCGGCATGATCGCGAAGCTCATCTGCACGCTGGCCATCCGCCAGCGGCCGGCCATGCGGCTCGCGACCTCGAGGTCGGCCAGCTCGGACGACTCGCCCTCGAACCGCTGCGTCAGCTCGGGCGAGCGGCCCATCGTCTTGCCGAGGAGGATCCCGGACACGCTGAGCGACTCCTCGACGAGCGCGCTCATGTCGGCCATGCGGCTCTGGCGGACGGCCGCGATGCGCTTGCGCTCCTTGCCGACGCGCCGTGTCAGCCAGACGAAGAACGGCAGCAGCGCGAGGCTGAACGCGGCCAGGCGCCAGTCGAGCAGGATCATCGCGACGAGCGTGGCGAGGACCGTCGTGACGTTGGAGACGATCGACGTCGCGGTGCTGGTGACGACGTTCTGCACGCCGCCGATGTCGTTGGCGATCCGCGACTGGACCTCGCCGGTGCGCGTGCGCGTGAAGAACGCGAGCGACATGCGCTGCAGGTGGCGGTAGACGGCCGTGCGCAGGTCGTGCATGACCTGCTGGCCGACGAGGTTCGACAGCCACGTCTGGCCCACGCCGATGACGCCGGTCGCGATCGAGACGCCGATCATCCCGCCCGCGAGGATCGCGAGGAGCTGGGTGTCCTCCTCCGGGATCGCCGTGTCGAGGATCTCGCGCAGCAGGAACGGCGGCAGCATGCCGAGCCCGGCGGAGACGAGGATGAGCCCGAGGACGGAGCCGAGCCGCGCGCGGTGCGGACGGAACAGCCGCCCTATACGGCGGAGGTCGGTCTTCTGCGGCTGCTGATCGTCGTTCTCGGAAGGTTTCAAACCTCAAACGATTGTAGCCGCGGCCCGCGCGTCGGCGCGGAAGCGGCCGTGCGCGTCGCGGCGCTCCAGCACGAGGCGGACGCGCGCGCCGGAAGCGGCCTTCAGCCGGACGGTGAGCGGCTTCGGCCGCCGCGCGCGGGTGAGGCGGATGGTGCGCGTCGCGCAGCGATTGCCGGCGCACGCGCGGAAGCGGTACGTGCCGCGCGCGAGCTTCGCGGAAACGAGCTCGACGACCGCGACGCCGCCGTCGAGCGGGGCGACGGTGGCGGTCGCGACGGGGCGCCCGCGCGACGTCCGGAGCGTCGCGCGCTCGGGAGCGAGCGCGCCGGCGGGGCGCAGAGGTGCCGAGTCGCCGGGGAAGGAGGCGGGCCGCGGCGCGGGGTCGTCGCCGGGCGAGGTGTCGCCGGACGTCGGCGCGGTGTCGTCGGAGGGCGGCGTAGTGTCGCCGGAGGGCGGCGCGGGGTCATCGCCGGAGGGCGACGTGGTGTCGCCGCCGGCGGGCGGCGTGGTGTCGTCCCTTCCGGAGGACGGCGGCGCGGCCTCTTCGCCGGGCGGCGGCGGGACCGCGAGCGTCACGGGGGTGCTGGTCGTGGCGTGGCCGAGCGCGTCCGTCGCGCGGACCGCGACCTCTGCGGGCGCCTCGACGTCGAACGGCGCTCCCGGCACGACCTCGTCGCCCGCGCTCCCGTCGCGCACGAGGACCACCGACGCGAGGCCGGAGCCCGCATCGGAGGCGGCCGCGGTGCAGCTGTACGTCGCGCCGGCGGCGGGCGCGCAGGACAGCCGGGCCTCGGGCGCGACGCGGTCGATCCTCGCCGTCCCCGACCGCCACTCCCCCATGTTGCCGGCGGCGTCGCGCGGCCGCGCGCGCACGACCGTCGCGCCCTCGGCGCTGACCGAGAGCGACGAAGCCCCGGCGCCGCCGACCTCGTACTCCCAGCCCGCGATGCCGGACAGCGCGTCCGATCCGGAGGCCTCGCAGCTGACCGGCGCGGAGTCGCTCCAGCCGTCGGGGCACGAGAGCGTCGCCGACGGTGCCGTCAGGTCCACGCGCGCGGTCGCCGCGGCCCAGCCCGAGGCCGCGCCGACGCCGTTGACCGCCTGCGCCTCGACGCGATGCTCGCCCTCCTCCGCCACGTGCGCCCCCGGCGTCGCCGCGCCGTCGACGCGCACGCGGCGCTCGGCGACGCCGGACTCCGGATCGGAGAACGTCAGGGCGCAGTCGACGGCCTCGCGCCGCCAGCCCGCCGGGCACGCGACGCCGCCGACCGGGGCGGTCAGGTCGACGCGCGCCGTCGCCGAGACCTCGCGCCTGCGGCCCGCGCCGTCGACGGCCACGCCGGTCACGGTGTGCGCGCCGTGGGCGCTCACGACGACCTCGGAGCCCGAGGGACCGCTCTCCGCCGCGCCGTCGCCGACGCGCCACGACAAGGTCGCGAGCCCGGACGTCGCGTCGTCGGCCTTCACCACGCAGGTGACCGCCGCCACGCGCCACCCCTCGGGGCACTCGACGGAGACGGCCGGATCGACGGTGTCGCGCCGGATCGTCCGCTCGACCCACGGCGTCGCGTTGCCGGCGCGGTCGACCGCCCGGTAGCGCACGACGGTCTCGCCGTCCGCGCTCGCCTCGAGGCGCGCCGGGCTCGCCGTCGACGACGACAGCGCGACGCCGCCGACCTCGCGCTCGATGCGATCCAGGCCCGACCCCGCGTCCGTCGCCGTCACGGTGCAGGCGGCCGTCGCAGCGGCCGCCGCCCAGCCGTCCGGGCACTCGGCGCTCGCGACGGGCGGCGCCGTGTCGAACCGCACCTCGCGCGTCGCGCTGGTCGAGCCAAGCGCTCCCGACACCGCGACGACGTCGACCGTATGGTCGCGGTCGCCGGTCAGGGCGATCCGCCCGTCCACGGGGACGTCGAGCTCCGCGGCGCCGTCGACCTTCGCACGCAGCGTCGTGATCCCCGACTCGGGGTCGGACGCCTCGGCGGTGCACTCGACGGGGCCGGCCCGGAAGCCCGCGGGGCAGGTCACGGTCAGCACCGGAGCGGACGTGTCGGCGAGCAGCTCCCGCCGCTCGGTCCCGACCCTCCCGGTGCTGTCGGTCGCCTCGGCCAGGATCGTGTGGCGCCCGTGCTGGTCGGGGACGAGGGCCTCGCCGTCGGACGTCGAGCGCCACGGCCCGTCGTCGACCCGCCAGCGCACGCTCGCGACCGGGCTCACGGTCGCGGTGACGTGCACGACGCACGCCGGGCGCTCCTTCCACCCGTCGTCGCAGCGCTCGAGCGTCACGTCGGGCGCGCCCGGCTCGATGCGCATCGTCGCCTGCTGCCAGTCGGACGCGTTGCCCGCGCGGTCCACCGCGCGCACGCGCACGACGCTGTCGCCCGCCGTCTCCCTGACGACCGGGATCTGCCACCGCCCCGTCCCGTCGTCTCGCACGCTCACCGCGCGGCCGTCGACCTCGGCCTCGAGCTTCGGCGGCCCGTACTCGTCCGAGCCCTGCGCCGAGCAGGTGACCGTGCCCGGGAAGGTGCCGCTCGGGCAGTCGAGCTGCATGCGCGGCACGACGCTGTCGACGTTGACGTCCTGCGTGCGCCAGCGCGACCAGTTGCCCGCCGCGTCGCGCACGCGCGTGGCGAGCGTGCGCGCGGTGGTCAGGGTCGCCGTCGCCTCGTAGTGGATCGGCCCGCCGTCGGCCTTCCAGGCGAAGCCGTCGACCGGCGACTCGGCGTCCTCACCGCGCAGCCCGACGGTGTACGGGCCCGTGGTCCACGCGGTGGTGCCCTTGACCGGCGTCGTGTCCGTAGGCGGCGTGCCGTCGCTGCTCGCCCCGCACGCGTCCGCGAGCTCGGTCGTGCAGATCCCGAGGTGCGCGGAGTCGTACACGTTCCACGAGCGGTCGAGGTAGGAGTCGAGCGCCGGCGTCGGATTGAAGTAGTCGTCGCCGCCGCAGTCGAGCGTCTCGTCGATCACGCCCGCGATGTAGGCGCACGGGTAGGTCATCGTGACGCCGGGCCCGTCGGCGTAGCACATGACGTCGGCGCCGTCGGTGCAGTGGCCGTAGTGCGAGCTGTGCGGCGCGGTCCACTGGACGGCGCCGAGGTTGTGCGCGATCTCGTGCAGCATCACGCTCGGCCACGCGTACGGGGTCGAGGAGAGCGTGCGCGGCCCGAACACCATCGCGAACTGGCGGCCCGCGTCGTGCACCGTGGCGCTCTTGCGGTCGTCGCCCCAGAGCGTGGCGGTGCCCGCGACGCCCGCCGTCGCGTCGTAGATCGCGTCCGCGTAGACGACCCAGTTGCGCGGCCCCGGCTGCCCCGAGACGACGGGATCGAGGTCGGACGCGAGCAGGTCGAAGTCGGGGCCGCCGCCGGCGAGGTACGCCGCGCGGGTGCGCGGGAGCGCGACGAGCTGGATGTCGACGTACTGCGGGCCGCAGCTCGTGCCGGTCTCCCACCGCGGCGCCCTGCGCCCGCCGGACTGCAGCGCGACGAAGCGCGAGAGCAGCGAGGCGTCGGCCTGCAGCCGATCGGCCAGCTGGGCGAAGCGGTTCGGCTCGTCCGTCGGGTACGCGTAGACGAGCTTCAGGACGTGCGCGTCGGCGGGCTGCGCCGCGTGGGCGACGTCGTCGGTCGTGGTCGGCGTCCCGCACCACGTCTCGGGGAGCCCGGGGCCGGCGGAGTCCGGCGTCGCGGGCTCGAGCCCCGCGACCTCCGCCTCCGCGACCGGCTGCGTCACCAGGCGGTCCGGGAGCGCCTGGCGCGGATCGCCGTGCTCCTCCAGCCCGTGAGCGGCCACGGTCGGCGCGCCGAGGAGGCCGAGCGCGAAGACGAGCAGCAGGAGACGGAAGGCGCGGTGACCCACGTTCAGTTGGTCGGCATCCGCGCCGGGATTCCTGACCCCTTGGACGACCTGACGATGCGCGCGTGAGCTTTCGCCCGCCCCGTTGTCTTCCGGTGTGAAGGCGCTCTGCCGCTGAACCCGGCGGGCGCGAACGCCGATACATCCCGAGCGACAATGGCCGCCCTCCTCTCCGCCACCCTCCTGCGCACGCAGACCGACCACCGGCTGGTCGCGCTCGCGGCGCAGGGCTCCGAGCCCGCCTTCGAGGCGCTCGTCGAGCGCTACCGCAAGCCGCTGCAGAGCTACTGCCGCCGGATGCTGCTGCCCGCCGAGGCCGCGGAGGACGTCGTGCAGCAGGCGTTCCTGAGCACGTGGCAGGCGCTGGGGCGCGGGACCGAGGTGCTGGACGCGCGCGCCTGGCTGTACCGGGTGACGCACAACGCGGCGGTCAACGCGCTGAAGAAGTCGGGGTACGACCACGACCAGCTCGACGACGCGCTGCGCGGCGAGGGCGCGCCCGAGGAGGACCTGGAGCGGCGGATCGCCGTGCGGCGGACGCTCGCCGGCCTCGCCGCGCTGCCCGAGCTGCAGCGGGAGGCGCTGCTGCGCACGGCCGTCGAGGGCCACAGCCACCAGCAGGTCGCGCAGGCGCTCGGGGTGACGGACGGGGCCGTGCGCGGGCTCGTCTACCGCGCCCGGGCGACGCTGCGCACCGCGGCGACGGCGCTGACGCCCGGGCCGGTCGTGCAGTGGGCCGCGGCGTCGGCGGCGAGCGGCGGCCCGAACGTGCCGCTGACCGAGCGCGTCGCCGAGATCGTCGCCGGCGGCGGGACCGCGGGCGCCGGCGCGCTGCTGGTCAAGGGCGGCGCGACGTTGCTCGCCGCGGGCGCGCTGGCGGGCGGCGCCGCGGTGGTCGAGCAGGAGAGCGACGACCGGCGCGGCGGGGACCGGACGGTGCAGCAGGCCAGCCTCGCGGGAGGCGCGGTGACCGACGAGAACGACACCTCCGACGCCGCCGAGGACCGCCGCGGTCGCGGCAAGCCGGGCGAGCGCGGGCGAGGGCGCGGCAGCGGCCACGGGCGCGACGGCCACGGGCGGCGCGAGGGCCGCTCCGGCGACGACGACCCGTCCGGCCGCGACGACGGCCGGCGCGGGCGCGAGGCCGGCGACGACCGCCGCGAGTCGAGCGGGCCGGGCTCCGGCGACGATGACCGCTCGGGCTCCAGCGGCTCCGGCGACGACCGAGGCTCCTCGGGCTCCGGCTCAGGCGACGACGACCGCTCCGGCTCCAGCGGCTCGGGCGCCGGTGACGGCGGCTCCTCCGGCTCGGGCTCCGGCGACGACGGCGGCTCGTCCGGCTCGGGCTCCAGCGGCTCGGGATCCGGCGACGACGGCAGCTCCTCGGGCTCGGGCACGAGCGGATCGGGCTCCGGCGGCGATGGCGGCAGCTCCTCGGGCTCGGGCACCAGCGGCTCGGGCTCGGTCGAGAGCGGCACCTCCGGCTCGGGGACCTCCGGCTCGGGCTCCAGCGGCTCGGGCTCGGACGACGGCGGCTCCTCCTCCGGCTCGGGCTCGAGCGGATCCGGCGACGGAGGCACGACGACCACGTCGGGCTCCGGCACCAGCGGCTCGGGCTCGGGCGACCGCAGCGGCTCGTCGAGCGACGAGCCGTCCGCGGTCACGACGCCGGGCGTCTAGCGACGCCCCGGCCGGCTCAGCCGAGCCGCTGCTCGAGCTGCTCGAAGTGCGTCCGGATCGCCGCGGGCAGGCGATCGCCGAACTTCTCGAGGTGCTCGCGCACCTGCGGGAGCTCGGCCTTGACGGCCGCCTCGTCGACGTCGAGCAGCGCGTGGACCTGCTCGGAGGAGATCGACAGCCCCTCCACGTCGAGGTCGCCCTCCGCCGGGACGAGCCCGATCGGCGTCTCGCGGACCTCGCCCTCGCCGTCGCAGCGGCGGAAGACCCACTCCAGGACGCGCGAGTTGTCGCCGAATCCGGGCCAGAGGAACTTGCCGTCCTCGCCCTTGCGGAACCAGTTGACGTAGAAGATCTTCGGCAGCTTCGCGCCGTCGCGGCGGCCGATGTCCAGCCAGTGCTGGAAGTAGTCGCCCATGTTGTAGCCGCAGAACGGCAGCATCGCGAACGGGTCGAAGCGCAGCTGGCCGACCTGGCCGAACGCGGCCGCGGTCTGCTCGGAGCTCATCGTCGCGCCCAGGAACATGCCGTGCTCCCAGTCGAAGGCCTCGCGCACGAGCGGCACGACCGTCGCGCGGCGCCCGCCGAAGAGGAACGCGTCGATCGGCACGCCCTGCGGGCTCTCCCACTCGTCGGCCATCGTCGGGCCCTGCGAGGCCGGCACCGTGAAGCGCGCGTTCGGGTGCGCGGCGGGCTTCTCGCTGTCCGGCGTCCAGTCGTTGCCGTGCCAGTCGATCGCGTGCGCCGGCGGCTCCTCCGTCATGCCCTCCCACCACACGTCGCCGTCGTCGGTCAGCGCGCAGTTGGTGAAGACCGCGTTCTCGCGGATGGCCGCCATCGCGTTGGCGTTGGTGTGGTAGCCGGTGCCCGGGGCCACGCCGAAGAAGCCCGCCTCGGGGTTGATCGCGTACAGGCGCCCGTCCTCGCCGAACTTCATCCAGGCGATGTCGTCGCCGACCGTCTCGACCCTCCAGCCCTCGATCGTCGGGTCGAGCATCGCCAGGTTGGTCTTGCCGCAGGCGGACGGGAAGGCGCCGGTGATGTACTTGACCTTCCCCTCCGGCGAGGTGAGCTTGAGGATGAGCATGTGCTCGGCCATCCAGCCCTCGTCGCGGGCCATGGCCGAGGCGATGCGCAGCGCCAGGCACTTCTTGCCGAGCAGCGCGTTGCCGCCGTAGCCCGAGCCGTACGACCAGATCTCGCGCGTCTCGGGGTAGTGGACGATGTACTTCGTCTCGGCGTTCGTGGGCCACGAGACGTCCTCCTCGCCGTCGGCCAGCGGGGCGCCGATCGAGTGGACGCACGGGACGAAGTCGCCGTCCTCGCCGAGCACGTCGAGCGCCTTGGCGCCCATGCGGGTCATGATCCGCATCGAGACCGCGACGTACGCGCTGTCGGTCAGCTGCACGCCGATCTGGCTCTTGTCGGAGCCGAGCGGGCCCATCGAGAACGGCACCACGTACATCGTGCGGCCGGCCATCGCGCCGCGGAAGAGGCCGTCCATCGTCTCGCGCATCTCCGACGGGGCCTTCCAGTTGTTCGTCGGCCCGGCGTCCTCCTCGCGCTCGGAGCAGATGAACGTGCGGTCCTCGACGCGCGCGACGTCGCTGGGGTCCGACCAGGCGAGGTAGGAGTTCGGCCGCTTGGCGTCCGAGAGGCGCTGGAAGGTGCCGTGGTCGACGAGCAGCCGACAGAGCGCGTCGTACTCGGCCGCAGACCCGTCACACCAGTGGACGTCGGCGGGCGTGACGAGGTCGGCCACCTCCTCCACCCAGGCCAACAGCTTCTTATGGGACGTCGGGACAGCGGTCGTGCTCACTCGTTCTTCAACTCCCAAGGCAGGCTCAAAGTTCGGGCCGGAAAGGCAACAGTCTTACGTACCCGGCAGCACGCAACACTTGACACGAGCAGGGTCCGTCGAGTCGGTTCCTGCCCCCACGGTATTGCGGAAGCCGGTGTGAGACGCAGGTTGCGTCAGCCACCCGACGGCGCGCCGACGCCCTCGCCCTGCTCGGCGGGGGCGTTGCCGTCGCCCGGGTTCTTGCGCGGGACGAGCACGAGCCGCTTGAACTCGGCCACGAGCGTCCCGTCCTGGTTGAAGACGCGGGTGTGGACCTTGACGGTGCCGCGGTCGGGCTTGGAGCGCGACTCGCGCTTCTCGAGCACCTCGGACTCCACGAACAGCGTGTCGCCGTGGAACACCGGAGCGGGGTGCGAGAGCTCCTCGGTGGCCAGGTTCGCGATCGCCTTGCCGCTGACGTCGGAAACCGACATGCCGAGCGCGAGCGAGTAGACGAGCGGCCCGACGACGACGTTGCGGCCCTGCTGCGACTGCCCCGCGTAGACGTCGTTGATGTGCAGCGGGTGGTGGTTCATCGTGATCAGGCAGAACAGGTGGTCGTCCGCCTCGGTCACGGTCTTGGCCGGCCAGTGCTTGTAGATCGCGCCCTCCTCGAACTCCTCGAGGTAGCGCCCGTAGGCGTGGGCTCCGGACGCTTCGCGCTCTCTCTGTTCCGTGGTGAAGTCGTGGCTCATGACCGAGGAGGATGGCGTACGCCTAGGATTCGTGGCGTATGCGCAACCCTCGCGACTTCTCCAAGCCCCTCGCCATCGACGCTCCCGAGCCGGTCCGCGAAGTGCCGTTCCTGCCCTCGCGGATGATCCACTTCCTGGACTTCTCCAACGAGAAGATGGTCGCGAAGGCGCCCGACCTCGCCACGAAGGTCGACATCCTGCTCGGCAACCTGGAGGACGCGATCCCGGTCGAGCGCAAGGAGGCCGCGCGCGAGGGCCTGATCCGCGTCGGCCGCGAGATGGACCTCGGCGACACGCAGCTGTGGACGCGCGTCAACTCGCTCGAGTCACCCTGGGTGCTGGACGACCTCTACAAGGTCGTCACGGAGATCGGCGACAAGCTCGACGTGATCATGGTCCCCAAGGTCGAAGGGCCGTGGGACATCCACTACGTCGACCGCCTCCTCGCGCAGCTCGAGGCGAAGGCCGGGCTGTCCAAGCCGATCCTCGTCCACGCCATCCTCGAGACGGGGATGGGCGTCGTGAACCTCGAGGAGATCGCGACCGCGAGCCCGCGCATGCAGGGCATGAGCTTCGGCCCGGCCGACCTCGCGGCGTCCCGGCGCATGAAGACGACGCGCGTCGGCGGCGGGCACCCGGGCTACCGCACGATCGAGGACCCGCCCAACGGCGAGGTCGACGCCAGCCGGGCGTCGTACATGCAGGACCCGTGGCACTACTCGATCGCCAGGATGGTGGATGCCTGCACGAGCGCCGGGCTGCTGGCCTTCTACGGCCCGTACGGCGACATCAAGGACACCGTCGGCTGCGAGACGCAGTTCCGCGCCGCCTTCCTGCTCGGCTGCGTCGGCGCGTGGTCACTGCACCCCGTGCAGGTCGACATCGCCAAGAAGGTCTTCTCGCCGGACCCGGAGGAGGTCCTGTTCGCCAAGAAGGTCATCGAGGCGATCCCCGACGGGCGCGGCGTCCACATGATCGACGGCAAGATGCAGGACGACGCCACGTGGAAGCAGTGCAAGGTCATGGTCGACCTCGCCGAGATGCTGGCGCGCAAGGACCCCGAGCTCGCCGAGGCGTACGAGCTGGAGCCCGCCTCGGTCTAGGCGTGCTCGAGGACCGGCGAGTAGTGGTCGGCGAACACCTTCGCCACCAGCTCGCCGCGGCTCGACACGCCGGCCTTCTCGAAGACGGACTTGACGTGGTCGCGCACGGTGTGCGGCGAGAGGAAGAGCGTTGCCGCGATCTCGGACGTGCCGAGGCCGCGCGCGATGAGCTTCGTCACGTCGACCTCGCGCTGGCTCAGGCCGTAGGCCTCGACGATGAGCGGGGCGACGTCGGCGGCCTTCGCCGGCTCGATCACTACGGCGAGCTGGTCGGTGCCCTCGAGCAGCGAGCCGTGCAGGAGCAGCCACACGCCGTTGCGCGTCCGCACACGGCCGCTCGGGACCGGCGCGCCGGCGGGCGTGCCCCGCACGCGCGACGCGTAGGCGCTCGCCTCGAGCGGGAGCGGCAGCCCCGTCGGCACGCCGTCGATGTCGTCCAGCCAGGCGGCCGCCTCGCTGGTCGCCGACACGACGTTGCACGCCGGGTCGAGCAGCAGCACGCCCGGGCCGCGAGCCGAGGGCGCGACGGGCTCGTGGGCGACCATCGCGCGGCGCAGCCCGCGGGCCAGCATCGGAGCCGCCTGGGCCAGCCACGCCTTCTCGAGGTCGGAGAAGCGCGGCGCGTCGCCGAGGCGGTCGATCTGGGCGACGCCCCACATCGAGTCGCCGGCCGTGAACGTCGCTCGCACCTCCGAGACGAACCCCTGCGGGGCGAGGACCTCGCGCCAGCGCGGCGAGCGGTCCGGGTTGCCGCCGGTCTCCTCGTGGACGTCGGCGACGAAGCGGCCGCTGCGGCCGATGTCGCTGAACTTCATGTAGTCCGGGACCAGGAACTCATGGTCCCAGGTGGGCTGGCACATCTCGAGCGGCAGGTCGTGGACCACGCCCGCCCCGATGCACAGCGACGTCTCCGGATCGGTCGCGCCGAGGAAGTAGCCATCGGACGGCACGACCCGGTCGATGACGCGCCCGGCCTCGGTCAGCAGCTCCTGGGCCGTGAGGCCGGCGTCCGAGAGGCGCTCCATCTCGCGGAGCGCGCCTTCCCCGTTTCGCAGATCGTGAGCCATGTCACGAGGGACCGTACCGCCGCGCGCGAGCCCTGCCTATCCCCTGTTCGAGGGATCTTCGTCATACCCAAAACCCCCAGCTTGCGGGATGGTTCCGGCGCCGGGAGGCCGCGAGCATCGGCCCATGCTCACGACCAGGCTGAACACGATCATCAAGGGCCGCGCCGTCGGCCCGCAGGACCCCGACTGGGCCGCCGCGCGGCAGGCGTTCAACGTCACGCTCGACATCCGCCCCGCCGCCGTCGCGTTCCCCATCGACGTGCACGACGTCATGGCGCTCGTCCGCTACGCCCGTGCCCACGGCCTGCGGATCGCCCCGCAGGCGACCGGCCACAACGCCGGGCCGCTCGTCGACCTCGAGGACACGATCCTCGTCAACGTCCGCGAGCTGCAGGAGATCTCGATCGACCGCGCGGCGCTGCGCGTGCGCGTCGGCGCCGGCGTGAAGTGGGAGCGCGTCTCGCCGCTCCTCTCCGAGCAGGGGCTCGCCGGGCTGCACGGCTCGTCGCCCGACGTCGGCATCGCCGGCTACTCGCTCGGCGGCGGCATGGGCTGGCTCGCGCGCAAGTACGGCCTGCAGACCAACAGCGTCACGGCGATGGAGCTCGTGACGGCCGACGGCCACTTCGTCCGCGCCGACGCCGACCACGAGCCCGAGCTGTTCTGGGCGCTGCGCGGCGGCGGCGGGAGCTTCGGCGTCGTCACCGCGATCGAGTTCGCCGTCTACCCCGTCGAGGAGCTGTACGCGGGCGCGATGTTCTTCCCGTTCGAGCGCGCCGGCGAGCTGCTCCACACGTGGCGCGAGCTGCTGCCGGCGCTGCCCGAGGAGACGATGACGTGGGCGTCGCTGCTGCACTTCCCGGACGCGCCGTTCGTGCCCGAGTTCGCGCGCGGCGGGTCGTTCGCCGTCCTCATGGGCGCCCACCTGGGCACCGAGGCCGAGGGCCGCGAGCTCCTGCGCCCCGTCCGCGACCTCGGCCCGTCGCTCGACACCTTCGCGATGGTGCCGCCGATCGAGCTGGGCGATCTCGCGATGGACCCGCCCGACCCGCTCCCGATCGCCAGCACCACGCGGCAGCTCTCCGGGCTGCCGGCGGAGGCCGTCGACGCCGTGCTCGACGTCGTCGGGCCCGGCGCGCCGGCCGGCACCTCGGTCGCGATGCTCCAGCTGCGGCACATGGGCGGGGCGCTGGCCCGCAAGGCGCCCGGCGCGGGCGCGCGGGCGACGCTGCCCGGCGAGATTGCGCTGTTCGCGCTCGGGGTGCCGGTCGACGAGGACTCGGCGGCGACCATCCACGCCGCGCTCAACGCCCTGCACACGAGCATGGGCCCGTACGCCGCCGGCTACTACCCGAACTTCGTCGAGGAGCCGAGCGACCCCCGGGCGTTCTTCGACGAGGAGACGTGGGCGCGGCTGCAGCGCGTGAAGGCCCTCTACGACCCGGCCGACGTGTTCCGCGGCAACCACCACGTGCCCGCGGAGGCGGCCGCGAGGCGGGCGGCCGCCTAACGGACCGGGACGACCACCGCGCCGAGCTGCTCTGCCGGCGCGCAGCCCGCGGGCGGCGCGCCGAGCAGGCGCTCGCAGGCGGCCGGCGGGGCGTCGCGCCCCGCCGTCGCCGTCAGCGCGAAGGCGTACTCGCCGGGGCAGGCGCCGAGCCGGCCGCGCCAGCGCAGCGTCCGCCCGCGCAGCTCCCACGCGCCGACCGCGCAGCCCGGGCGCGGCGAGGGCCGCTGCGTCACCGTGACCGTCACGTCCGCCGCGGCGACCTCGCCGCGCCGCCACCGCAACGAGAACGCCGGGCGCAGGCCGGTCCGCAGCGTCCGCGCCTCGACCGCCGGCCGCCGCGCGACGACGACCCGCTCGCACTCGGTCACGGCGTCGGCGCGGTCGACGATCACGACGTCGTACCCGGGGCCGCAGAGGACCGTGTCGGCGCCGCCGTTCACGGCGCGCACGACGTCGTCGCCCGGGCCGGCGTCGAGCCGGTCCGCACCGCCGTCGCCGGGCTCGGAGCGGATCAGGTCGTCGCCCTCTCCGCCTTCGACGCGGTCGGCGCCGAGGCCGGGCAGCAGGACGTCGTTCCCCGGCCCGCCGAAGACGGCGTCGGCGCCCGCGCCCGCGGCCGCCTCGTCGTTCCCCGGCCCCAGGTGCAGGACGTCGTCGCCCGCCCCCGCGGCCACGCAGTCGTCGCCGCCGAACGCCAGCACCTCGTCGTCGCCCGCGTAGGCGGCGACGTGCTCGGGCCCGGAGGTCCCCTCGATGTGGTCCGCGCTGTCGGTCCCCACGCGGTCGAAGTCCCAGCAGAGAGCCCCTCCGCGCACGGGCGCGGCGGCATCAGCGGTGCCGGTCATCGCGGCCACCGCGGTCAGGATGACCAGCGCGCGGCGCATTCGCCAGGAAACATCGGCCAACACGGCCCGTTCTGTAGGGTCACCGGCCGCATGAGACTCTTCGAATACGAGGCTCGCGAGGTCGTCAAACGCGCGGGCATCCCAGTCACCGACTACGGGTTCACCAGAGATGCGGAGGAGGCGAAGCAGATCGCCGAGCGCATCGGCGGCCCCGCCGTCATCAAGTCCCAGGTCCTCACCGGCGGGCGGATGAAGGCGGGCGGCGTCAAGTTCGCCGACACGCCCGAGGAGGCCGGGGCGCACGCCGCGGACATCCTCCAGCTCGAGATCAACGGCCACATGCCGCGCGGCGTGCTGGTCGACCCCAAGGCCAGCGTCAAGCAGGAGTACTACGCGGGCGTCGTGTGGGACGGGATCCGCAAGCAGCCGGTGATCATCTTCTCGCCCGTCGGCGGGATCGACATCGAGCAGGTCGCCGAGGAGCAGCCCGACAAGGTCGGGCGCCGGCACTTCTCGAACATCCTGCCCTTCGGCGACTACGAGGCGAAGGAGGTCATCGCCTCCACCGGCGTGACCGGCAAGCCGCTGCAGCGGCTCGTGCCGATCGTGTCGCGCCTGGCCAAGCTCTTCGTCGACTACGACATGACGCTGGCCGAGATCAACCCGCTGGCCGAGATGGAGGACGGCTCGTTCGTCGCCCTCGACGCGCACATGGACATGGAGAACGAGGCCCGCGGGCGCCACAAGCAGCTGCTCAAGGACCTCGGCGTGGGCGACGAGGAGACGCGAGAGGCGCGCGAGCCCACCGAGTTCGAGATCGCGGGCGAGGCCGTCGACGCGATGGACCACCGCGGCGTCGCGGGCAACGTCACGGAGTTCGACGGCGACCTCGGCCTGGTCATCGGGGCCGGCGGCGGCTCGCTGACGCTCTTCGACGCCGTGCGCAAGTACGGCGGCAAGCCGGCGAACTACTGCGAGATCGGCGGCAACCCGTCGGTCAAGAAGGCGAAGGGCCTGGCCAAGCTCGTGCTCCAGAAGCCGGGCGTGGACAAGATCGCGGTGATGATGTCGATCGTGTCCAACACGCGGGTCGACATCGTCGCCCGCGGCGTCATCGCGGCGTGCCTGGAGCTCGGCTACGACCCGGCGGAGAAGATCTCGATCTTCCGGATCCCGGGCGCGTGGGAGGACGAGGGCTTCAAGATCCTGGAGCGCTACGGCGTCCGGTACGCCGACCGCTCCACGTCGATGCACGAGGCGGCCCGCATGGCCGTGGAGGCCTGAGCCATGTCGATTCTGGTTGACGAGAACACGACGTTCATCGTCCAGGGCATCACGGGCCGCGAAGCGGTGAACCTGACGCGGGAGTGCCTCGACTACGGCGCCGGCGCGAAGGTCGTCGGCGGCGTGACGCCCGGCCGCCTCGGCCGCGACGTCCACGGCGTGCCCGTCTTCGACACCGTGCAGCAGGCGGTCGCGCACCACGGGTCGCCGATCGACGGGTCGGTCGTGACCGTCCCCCCCGCGTTCACCAAGGACGCGGTGTTCGAGGCGATCGAGAACGGGATCAAGCTGATCGTCATCGTCACCGAGCGCATCCCGCGCGCGGACGTGGCGCAGATGGTCGAGCTGGCCAACCTGCGCGGCGCGCGGATCATCGGCCCGAACTGCCTCGGGATCATCGTCCCCGACGTCATCAAGATGGGCGGCATCGGCGGGCCGGCGAAGAACGCCCAGCAGGCCTACACGCACGGGCCGATCGGCGTCATCAGCCGCTCCGGCGGCATGACGACCGAGATGTCCTCGACGCTGACCGCCGCCGGGCTCGGCCAGTCGACCGCCGTGTCGATCGGCGGCGACGCGATCATCGGCTCGACGTATGCCGAGCTCATGCCGCTCTTCGCCGCCGACGAGCAGACCGAGGGCATCGTCATCTACACCGAGCCCGGCGGGCGGATGGAGGCCGAGCTCGCCGCCTGGGTGATCGACACCGACTGCCGCATGCCGATCGTCGCGTTCATGGCGGGGCGCTTCATGGACGAGATGCCGGGCATGAGCTTCGGTCACGCCGGCACGATCGTCGAGGGCAAGGAGGACACGGCGGCCGAGAAGATCGCGCGCCTGGCGGATGCCGGCATCACGGTCGCCGAGGAGATCTCGGAGATCCCCGACATCATGAAGTCCAAGCTCCCGCCGCACGTCCAGCACCGGCCGCCGCCGGGCGTGTCCGTCCCGGAGTGGGTCAGGGGGGGCTCGCGATGAGGACCGACGGGATCTTCATCGGCATCGAGGTCGAGGACGAGGCGGTCGCGCGGGAGCCCGAGCTGGCCGTCCACCTGAGCCAGGTGTGCCCGGTCGACATCTACCGCCAGACGCAGGGCGGAGGCGTGGAGATCGTCGCCGAGAACGTGGACGAGTGCGTCCTGTGCCGGCTGTGCCTCGACATCGCGGCGCTCGACGTCGGCGACGGCG